>NZ_JBFUEH010000004.1:0-683627 GCF_056404295.1 Pedococcus sp. P2_D7 | reverse complement strand
CTTGAACCCGTGGTGGGTGGCGCACAGGGTCTGCAGGTTGGTGACGGTGGTCGGCCCGTCGGGATGTCGGACCACGTGGTCGAGCTGGCAGCGTCTGGCGGCGGTGGCGCAGCCGGGGAACCGGCAGGTGCCGTCCCGGGATCGGACGGCTCGCGCGGTGGCGGCGCCGGGGCGGTAGGTGCGCGGGTCCTGCCAGCGGGTCGCGCCGGTGACCGAGTCGCTGCGGGCGAGCCGGACGGTGACGTCGGGATCGGACAGGAGGGCGACGACGTCGGCGGGAAGCAGCGAGCCGAGCAGCGGCACCTCGGTGTGCGAGGACACGAACCACAGGSYGTCGTCGTGGTCGTGCAGGACCCCGTCRTCRAGCTCGTCGCACCCACCCGGGTCGACGTACCCGGCGTCCGGCTCGGGGTCCCATTCATCGCCAGGCTGGGTGAGGCAGTCGATGGACACGCCAGCGCCGGGCCCGGTGCCACCTCCGGTGCCACCCCGCGTGCCGGCCTGCGTGCCGCCGTGGGTGCCGGCCTGGGTGTCGATCGGGGCGACGATCGGGGCGACGAGCTCGATGGTGGTGCTGATCGTGGCGTTGGCGGCGATCAGGTCGGCCAGGGCGTCGACCCGCAGCGCCCCGATCCGCTGGCCGGGTCGGGCGCGGGCGTACTCGGCCGCCAGCCCGTCCACCGCGTGCCAGACACGCATCGCGACCGGAGTCGGCAGGTCGGCCACCAACCGGGTCATGCCGGTGCACTCCCCGGGCCGGACCCGCACGTCAGCACGCGCCCGGGCCAGCTCGGCCAGGTGGGCGGCGTCGTCCGGGGCGCACCGGTCGGCCGCGCGCCGGGCCCGGCGCCGCAACGCCGCGCAGGAGGTGTGGGTGATGCCGCCCTCCAGGACCCGGGCCTCGAACTCGTGCAACCGCGCCACCGGCGCCGCACCGGACTCCGCCACGACCGCGTCGACCCGGTAGGGCTCCAGGTCACCCGACCACGCCAGGGCCTGGACCTGCGGCAGCGCGCACACCACCCGGCGGGCGTGGTCGATCCGGGTCGACATGGTCCGCGGCGACACGTGCAGCAGCGCCGCGAGCGACCCCGCCGCGACCGCATGACCGGACAGCCGCTGACGCCGGCCACCGGACGCGACCGCSTCGGCCGCGTCGAGCTCGCTGCGCTCGTCGCACCGCCTCGCCACGGTCTCCATCGCCGAACGCTGCCGCGCCATCGCCGCGCTCACCACCCGCTGCGACGCCAGCACCAGCGCCTCGGCCGCCTCGACGGGCAGCTCGGCGATCTCGTCGTCGGTGAGGGTGAACAGCGCACCGGCAAGGACCGCCGGGTCGGTCACCTGCACGCCCTTCACGCTCTCGAACATGTCTCCCATCGTAGAGACCACCACTGACAGCCGAAGGTCACCCATGGGGAAAACGGTTGGGACGAAAGGGGATTGCGAGCCACGTCGGCAAGCACTGCCGGGACAACAGCCGCACCTCCAGACCCCGCCACCAGACCGCCCGGGGCTCCCCGCAGGCGGCCGCCAGGACCACGGGCTACCCCGAATCTCCTCGATCGCGCGCCGGCCGCTGGGCGCGGCACCTACCCTTGCCATGTGCCCAGCGTCCAGGTCGCCGAGGAGCTCAACGACCGCCCCCGACAGACCCTCGGATACCAGACACCACCACCCACGAGCACTGGCCGAGGTGTTGCGTTGACCGCCTGAACCCACACCGATGAGCGTGCCGTTCGCAGATCCTCCATGAGACCGTCCCGTCGTGACCATGCCGTCATGTCTCTAGCCTTTGGGCGGAGCCGGTCGTGGGTGGAACCTTTCGGTCCGTTCGGGGGTGTTACTGGTGTGAGCGAGTCGCCGAGTCCCGGCAGTGACGCTGTGCGCGCCATCTATGAGCTGTCCTACTCACGCCTCGTCGGGGTTGTCAGCGTTGCTGCCGGGGGTCGCGCAGAGGCTGAGGAATGCGTCCAAGAAGCGTTCATCCGCCTGCTGCGCGAGTGGCCAGCCGTGTCCCAGTTCGACAGCCCCGAGGCCTGGACGCGGAAGGTTGCCTTTCGACTGCTGTCGCACCGACACCGCAAGGCCCGAAACGGGGTCAAGGCTCTCCTACGCATGGGCCCACCCAGCTCGGCACCCGCACCTACCGGTGACGCCTTGGACATCCAACGCGCACTGGCGAGTCTTCCGCTGGGCCAGCGCCAGGTGGTCGTCCTGCTGCGAAGCCGCCGCAGGCGGGACCACCGAACCCACCTCATCGCCGGAAACCTGATGCTGCTGGCCGTTGCAGGAGTCGCCGTGACGGCAGCGCTCCACGGCCCTGCGCGCTCCACCACGGACACGGCCACACCGCCGTCCGGTCACGAGGCGACGACCAGCACATCGTCACCATCGGTGACCGCTCGCCTGACGCTGTCCGCCACGACCTTGCGGGCGGGCGAGTCACTGTCCGGGCAGATCACCGTCGAGAACAACACCGGCCAACCCATCCGTGTGGCGGGGTGCGGATCGATCTACGCGGTCTCCCTCGTCGGTGGCGACCACCAGGGGCCCCCGATTCTTCACGGTTGCTTGCAGTACTTCACGATCCCGGTCGGCCACAGCACGTACCCGGTGGGAGTCCTCGCGGCATACGACACCTGCTCGAGCAGCACGAATCAGCCCCGCCCCTGTCCAGACGCCGGGGGCCTGCCGCCGCTTCCCTACGGCGAGTACGCGGCGACTGCGTTCGCTGGGGACGACGGCGCCCCGCTGCCGACACCCGTCGTCGTGACCGTAATGCCCTAGGCACCTTGCGCGATCCCATGCTTCTGGTCCGGATGACCACGCCCACGAGTGGCCGAGAGTTCAGCCCGCCCAGACCCGCAGGCCACAGTCGATGGCTGAAGTCCGGGTCCAACAGCGCGGCTCAGACTCCCAGCCATCCGGGCGACGTCCCGTCTTGCGGGGCCCGACGACGTCGACCGAGCGATGCCCCCACGCACTTCACCCGAAGCGGGGGCATTGCTGCTCCCCATCGAGAGCTTGGCCCACCGTGCCGGGGGGGGCAGGAGTCCAGCATTCGCCGTCTCGGGGACCGGTGAGCGAGAGTGGGACGCATGCCGAACCGCCTGGCCGAGTCCACCTCGCCCTACCTCCTCCAGCACCGCGACAACCCCGTCGACTGGCAGGAGTGGGGGCCGGAGGCGTTCGCCGAGGCCCGCGAGCGTGACGTGCCCGTCCTGTTGAGCGTCGGGTATGCCGCGTGCCACTGGTGCCACGTGATGGCGCACGAGTCGTTCGAGGACGAGGACGTGGCGCGGGCGCTCAACGCGGACTTCGTCGCGGTCAAGGTGGACCGCGAGGAGCGACCTGACATCGACGCGGTCTACATGGCGGCGACGACCGCGCTGACCGGGCACGGCGGCTGGCCGATGACCTGCCTCCTGACGCCGGAGGGCGACCCGTTCTTCGCGGGCACCTACTTCCCCAAGGGACAGTTCCTCCAGCTCCTCGCGGGGGCGAAGGACGCCTGGACCACCCAGCGGGACCGCGTCCTCGACAGCGGCGCGCACATCGCCGCTCGGCTGCGTGAGCTCTCCGCACCCGTCACGGGCCACCCCCTCGACGCAGCCGCTCTCGATGCCGCCGCGACCCAGCTGCGCGGCCAGTTCGACCACGGCGCAGCGGGATTCGGCGGAGCGCCGAAGTTCCCTCCGTCGATGGTGCTCGAGTTCCTGCTCCGCCACCATGCCCGGACCGGCTCGGCGGACGCCCTCGCGATGGCCGCCAGCACCTGCAAGGCGATGGCACGCGGCGGCATCTACGACCAGCTCGGTGGCGGCTTCGCTCGCTACTCGGTGGACGCCCGCTGGGTGGTGCCCCACTTCGAGAAGATGCTCTACGACAACGCCCAGCTGCTGCGGGTCTTCACCCACCTGCACCGCGCGACGGGCGACCCGCTGGCCCGGCGGGTCGCGCTCGAGACCGCCGAGTTCCTCCTGCGCGACCTCCGCACCCCCGAGGGTGGGTTCGCCTCGGCGCTGGACGCCGACACCGACGGGGTCGAGGGACTGACCTACGCGTGGACCCCGGCGCAGCTGGTCGAGGTGCTCGGCGAGGACGACGGCCGCCGCGCTGCGGCACTGCTCTCGGTCACCGACCAGGGCACCTTCGAGCACGGGTCGTCCACCCTCCAGCTGCTCACCGACCCTGACGACGAGGGCTGGTGGGCCGCAACGCGGGACCGGCTGCTCGAGGCGCGGCTGCTGCGACCCCAACCCGGGTGCGACGACAAGGTCGTCACGTCCTGGAACGGTTTGGCGATCGCGGCGCTGGCCGACACGGGGACGCTGCTCGACCGCCCCGACCTGGTCGAGGCCGCCACGCGCTGCGCCGAGTGCGTCGTCGGCACGCACGTGGTCGACGGCCGCCTGCGTCGCACGTCGCGCGCTGGGTCCGTGGGCACCGCGAACGCGGTGGCCGACGACTACGGCAACCTCGCCGAAGGGCTCCTCGCGCTCCACCAGGCCACCGGTGACCAGCGCTGGCTCGCGGCCGCAGGCGACCTGCTGGCCACCGCCGTCGAGCGGTTCGGGGCGGACGACGGCGGCTTCCACGACACCAGCGACGACGCCGAAGCGCTGTTCACCCGTCCCCGCAGTGCGGCCGACAACGCCGAGCCGTCTGGCCAGTCGGCCCTGGCGGGCGCGCTGCTCACCTGCTCGGCCCTCACCGGCGACCCGTCGATGCGCGAGCGGGCCGAGTCCGCCCTCGCCGCGTCAGGTCAGCTCGCGGCCCGCGACCCGCGGTTCGGCGGCTGGGCGCTGGCGGTGGCCGAGGCGGCAGTGGCCGGACCGCTCCAGGTCGCATTGGTCGGGACCGGTCCCGAGGCAGATGCCCTCGTGGCGGCCGTTCGACGGTCAGACTCCCCCGGCCTGGTCCTGGTGCACGGCGAGCCCGACGCCGCTGGCATCCCGCTGCTGGCCCAGCGGCCCCTGGTCGGTGGCCACGCGGCGGCATACGTTTGTCGTGGGTTCGTCTGCGACGCACCGGTGACGGACGTCGTCGCGCTCACCGCTGCGCTGAGTCGCTGACCAGGTCGGCGATGCGGGGCCGGTCCCACTCCGGGCCGATGCCGGGTCGTCCGAGGAGGTAGTCGGCGATCTCCGGGTCGGAGAGGTCGTGGGTCTCGCGCAGACCTGTCACCAACGTAGCGAGATAGGCGGAAGTCGGTGAGTTCCGTTGCAGGACAGGCGGATCGGGTGCGGTAAAGGTGAGGACCGGCAGGCCTTCGAGCTCCCCCACGAGGTGCAGCGCCTCATAGTGGCCGGGGCCCAGGTGGTGCCGCGAGTGCGTGAGGACGTGGGTGAGGTCGAGGTCCTCCCCCGGCAGCTCGCGCCGCTCCTGGGCAGCCACGTCGGCGAACTGCTGCTCGCTCACGAGGTAGGCCCGGGCCAGCGTCGGGCCCGGCGAGTCCGCGTCGTAGAACGCGATGCCCCCGCCCCAGGTCGGTGACGTCCACGCGAAGAACATCTCTCCGGGCAGGGTCAGCGCGCGGTCGTCCTCGGGCTGGGTGCTGTCGCGCGCCCCCGGGTAGGTGCGGCTCGCCCCTTCCGGCCGACCTCCGTCGAGGTAGTGCAGGAAGCGGTCCCGCGACAGGTTGCTGCCGTAGCTCGCGTACCAGACCTGCGCCACAGGACCACTGTCCCAGACCACCAGCAGGGTCAGGTCAGCAGCCGCGCCTGAGGAACCTCGCAGGGGGTCAGAGCACGAGCGAGCGGTATGCCGGGTCGGCACCTTCCAGCGTCGCGGCGCCTGCGGCCGGGTCCACGAAGAGGGCCGTCGCCCACACGTCGGCCCACAGCAGGGTCGGGCCCCAGACCGTGGCCGAACCGGCACGACCGATGGGCGTGCCCGTGCGGGGGTCGACCACGTGCGCGCCACGAGCCGCGGCTCCGGACGTGGCCAGCCCACCGGCCCGGAGCGGGATGGTCGCGGCCACCGCCCCCGGCACCCGCGGGTCCTCGACCCCGATGCGCCAGGTGCTCGGGACGGCGTCTCGACCCGCCCCGGCCAGCAGGTCCCCTCCGGCGTTGACGCACCAGGAGATGCCGGGGACGTGGCGCAGGTGCAGGGCCGCGCGCTCGACCGCCCAGCCCTTCACCAGCCCCGTGGGGTCGTGGTGGGCGCCGTCGAAGGAGGCGCTGAAGAGGCCACCGGTGCGGCGCTCGGCGTCCACACACAGCTGCTCGACCTCGGCCAACCAGGGGTGGACCTGCGCGGCGGACACGTCGCCGCGGCGCAGCCGCATCAGCTCGCTGTCCGGCCGCCAGGCGCTGAACACCGCGTCGGCCCGGTGCAGGACACCCCAGACCTGCTCGACCGCCGTCCCCACCTCGGGCCGGTCGACCTCGCCGCGGACGTGGACCGACACCGGCAGGCCCATCACCTGTTCGACGAAGGCCCGGCGGGGTGCACTGTCGGACGAGCCCGGCTGGACGGTCGACCGCGTCACGGGGCCGGTACCTGCGCGAGTGGTCACGGCACTCACAGGTGGGCCTGGTCGATCGCGGACTGCAGCGAGGAGAGGTATCCCTCGGAGGTCACGGTCGCCCCCGAGACCATGTCGATGGAGGCGCTCTGTGCAGAGACCGCCTCCTGGTTGAGCACCGGGAGGGCGACGGAGTTGATCTGCTCGTCCTCGTGGTTGCCGTTGGGGTAGACGATCGCCTCCGACGCGGTGATCTTGCCGGCCACGACGGTGATCCGCACCTGCACCGGCCCCCAACGGGTCTGCACGGTGTCGCCGTCATAGGTCTTGCTCGCAGTGCTCCCCGAGGTCGTGGCGGAGCCGCTCGTCCCCGAGTCAGTGCTGCTCGAGCCGGAGGTGCCGGAGCCGGTCGTCCCGGAGTCCGTGGTCCCGGAGCCCGTGGTCCCGGAGCCCGTGGTCCCGGAGTCGGTCGTCCCGGAGCCGGTGCCGGCCGCGGCGGGGGCCTGCACCGAGGTGCCGGCGGCCACCGCCGTCCCGGCACCGCCGGTCGACGTGTGGTAGCTGAACAACAGCACGAGGGTGGTCAGGGTGGACAGCGCCCACAAGGTGATGCGTCGCATGGAGGCTCCTAGTACTCGAACCGCTCGAGGTGGACATGGGTGGGCGGGACACCGCAGGCGAGGGCGGCCTGCCGGGCGGCGTCCATCCAGCCGGGGGCGCCGCAGAGGTAGACGTCGCGCTCGGCGACGTCCGGCACCAGCTGCGCGAGGGCCTCGGCGTCGCTGAGGTGGGCGGCAGAGGCCGGCAGCCAGGTGTCCCGACCGGGGACGCGGGGACCCTCGACGGTGACGTAGCGCGCTCCGCGGCGGCTGGCGAGGTCGACCAGCTCCTGCCCGAGGACGAGCTGGTCACGGGTGCTGGCGCGGTGGACGACCACCACGTCACCGGGGTCCTGGTCGAGGTCCTCCAGGAGGGCGCGGATCGGCGTGATCCCGATCCCCGCACCCATCAGGAGCACCTTCTGCCGGGTCCGGACCCCTGCGTGGAGACGCCCGTAGGGGCCTTCGACGAGCACCCGGGTGCCGGGTCGCAGGTCGGTGAGCCGACGGGTCCCGTCGCCGACGTGGGCCGCAGTCACCCTGAGGTGCCTCCCGTCAGGGGCGGCCGAGAGCGAGTAGGGGTTGGCCCGCGTCCAGCCCGGTCCGTCGACGAACCGCCACTGGAAGAACTGGCCGGCAGCCGGTCGGAGCGCAGCCACACCGGGCCCGCCGACGACCACCGAGGTGACCCCGGGCGCCTCCTGGTGGACGGCGACGACCCGCAGCGGCGAGCGCAGCGAGCGCACCAGCGGCACCCCGATCCGGAACCCGAGCACGGACGCGGCACACGCGGCATACAGGCTCCACCAGAAGACGGTCGAGGCGGTGGAGGCGAGGAACTCCTGACCGGTCCACAGCTGGTGCGGCAGCGCGAGCCCCGCGCCCAGGTAGCCGTAGAGGTGGATGAGGTGCCACGACTCGTAGCGCAGCCGGCGACGCGCCGTGCGCACCGAGGTCACCACCACGAGGCAGAGCGCCACCGTGCCCGCCACCGCCAGCAGCATGCCGGGGTAGTTGAGGACGAAGTCGACGATCGTGCCCCACAGGCCCAGCGTGGACGCCGCGGCATACCCGAGGGTGATCAGGACGATGTGCGCCCAGAGCAGGTTGAACGAGGTGAAGCCGACGAGGCGGTGGGTGCGGGCGAGCTCGTCCTGGCCCCAGGCCTGCTCGAACCACGGGATGCGCGCCATGAGGAACACCTGGACGAGCAGCAGCGCCGACGCGATGAGCCCCGTGAGGCGGCCGACGGACGTGAGCGCTCCCGAGAGCGAGCCGAGGTCCTGGACCCCGCCGTGGGCGACCCACAGGGCGGTGACCCACAGGAGCACCAGCCAGAACGCCGCGACCGACGCGTCGCGCCACCAGCGCGGGACGAGTCGTGGGGTGCTGCCCCGACGGGGGTGCGACGCGGGCTGGGAGGCCGCGGTCACCGCGGCTGGAGGCAGGTCGATCGTGGTCACAGGAAGACTGTGCGGTCGCAGTCTGGGTGTTTGCTGTGGACCAGCCATGACTGGCCGCTGAACCTCGGCAACCCGCCGTCCGCGGGTCTGCTCAGCGCCAGATGCCGAGCACCGAGCCGCCGATCCTGACGATGAAGGCCACCAGGACGAGCACGAAGACCACGCGCACGAACCTGCTTCCCCGGGCCACCGCCGTGCGGGCGCCGGCATAGCCGCCCGCGATGTTGGCCACCGCCATGACGAGCCCGATCTGCCACATCACGTGGCCACCCGGCACGAACACGGTGAGGGCCCCGAGGTTGGTGGCGAAGTTGGCGATCTTCGCCTTGGCGCTGGCCTCGAGGAAGGCGTAGCCCATCAGCCCGACCAGCGCGAAGACGAGGAACGACCCGGTGCCGGGACCGAGCGCTCCGTCGTAGACACCGATGACGAAACCGGTCAGCATCGCCACCACGGTGTGTCGGTGGCCGTCGAACCGCAGCGCCGTCTCGACGCCCAACGAGGGCTTGGCCACCGTGTAGGCACCCACGACGACGAGCATGCCGAGGATGATCGGGTTGAACGCCGACTTGGGGATGTGCAGGCCGATCAGTGCGCCACCAACCGCCCCGACATAGGCCACGGCGGCCATTGGAAGCGCAGTGCGCAGGTCGGGACGGACCCTGCGCCAGTAGGTGATCGAGCTGGTCGTGGTGCCGAAGATGGAGGCGATCTTGTTGGTGGCGAGCAGCTGGGCGGGGCTCGCCCCCGGGAAGCCGAGCAGCAGAGCCGGGAGCTGCACCAGTCCCCCGCCACCGACGACGGCGTCGACCCACCCCGCCCCGAAGCCCGCGAGGGCCATGAGGAGGAGCGTGGTCAGGTCGAGGTCGGGCACCTACCTGCCCAACCAGCCGTCGACGATCCCGAGGATGTCGAGCAGCTCGTGGGCCTGTGCGTCGGGGGTGACCTCGACCGGCACCACCTGCGACGCGGGAAGGTCACTGTGGGGCACCCAGATCGCCCGCATGCCGACCTGCTGGGGGCCGTGGACGTCCTCGTACAGCCGGTCGCCGACGTAGGCCGCCTCGGCCGGCTGGACCCCGACCGCCGTGCACGCTGCGAGGAACGCTTCCGGGTGGGGCTTCACGACGTGGATCTCGGAGGAGTAGACGTCGCCGTCGACGAGGTCGAGCACGCCATCGCGCTGGAACACCTCGCGGTGGTATTCACGGCTCCAGATGGTGTTGGACAGCACGCCGATCTTGAGCCCGCGGTCGTGCAGTCCTTCCCAGAGCGGGCGCACCTGCGGGTCGGTGTGGGTGTGCGGCTCCCAGAACCTCCGGTATGCCGCGAGCGCCAGCAGGTGCCGGTCGTGGTCCGCGTCGACCCCGGCGTCCGCGAGGATCGCCTCGATCGAGGCGCTCTCGTGGGTCTGGCGACCGCGCGACCAGGCCCGCTCCTCGGCGGCGTGGATCCGCACCGCCAGCGAGTCGGCCTCGGCCAGGTCCTCGGGTGACATGGCCGGGTCCTCGACCGGAAGACCGTGCACCTCACGGGCGAAGACCCGCCACTGCTGCGGGAGGTCGACGTCGTGCCACGGGGTGAGCGTGCCGCCCCAGTCGAAGATGACCGCCCGGAGTGGGGCCGTCGAGGGTGCGGCCCCCATCAGGACGCGCTGCCGCGGACCTCGCGGATGACCTCGGTGACGACGTCGTCAGCCGAGACCTCGCGGCGTTCGCCGGTGGCGCGGTCCTTGATCTCGACGATCCCCTGCTCGAGCGACTTGCCGACCACCACGATGGTGGGCACCCCGATCAGCTCGGAGTCCTTGAACTTCACGCCGGGGCTGACCTTCTGGCGGTCGTCGTAGAGGACGGAGAGCCCGGCCGCCTCGAGGCCGCGGGTGATCTCCTCCGACTTCGTGAAGACCTCGGGGTCGCGGGTGACGTCCTTGCCGGTGGCAACCACGTGCACGTCGACCGGGCTGATCTCGCGCGGCCAGCGCAGGCCGAGCTCGTCGTGGTTGCCCTCGGCGACGCAGGCGACCGCACGGGAGACCCCGACACCGTAGGAGCCCATGATCACGGTCTGGAGCTTGCCGAACTGGTCGAGCACCTTGAGGTCGAGCGCCTCCGCGTACTTGGTGCCGAGCTGGAAGATGTGTCCCATCTCGATCCCGCGGGCCGACTCGAGCCCGTGGCCGCAGCTGGGGCAGGCGTCGCCGGGGCGCACGTCCGCGGCCTCGATGGTGCCGTCGGCGGTGAAGTCACGACCCGCGACGAGGTCGACCACGTGCTTGCCGGCCTCGTTCGCGCCGGTGACCCAGCGGGTGCCCTCGACGACCCGGGGGTCGAGGAGGTAGCGGACCTTCGACGGGGACTCGGAACCGAGGGCCTTCGGACCGATGTAGCCCTTGACCAGCGCGGGGTTCGCCGCGAAGTCCTTCTCCTCGAAGGCCTCCACGGCGGCGGGCTCGACCTGCGCGCCGAGGCGCTTCTCGTCGATCTCCCGGTCGCCGGGCACGCCGATCGCCAGCGGCTCGCGCGTGCCGTCCGGGTGCACCAGGACGACGAGCACGTTCTTGAGCGTGTCCCCCGCCGCCCAGGGCCGGTCCTCCCGCGGGAAGTGCGCGTTGAGGTGGGCCACCAGGGTGTCGATGGTGGGGGTGTCCGGAGTGGACTCCGCGTGGGCAGCCGGCACGTCGGCATACGGGAGGGCGTCGGGGACCGGGACGCGCACGGCCTCGACGTTCGCCGCGTAGCCGCAGTTGGGGCAGTGGACGTAGGTGTCCTCGCCGTTCTCGGCGGTGGCGAGGAACTCCTCGGACTTGCTGCCGCCCATCGCGCCGGCCATGGCCTGGACGATGACGTAGTGGAAGCCGAGCCGGTCGAAGATGCGGATGTAGGCGTCGCGGTGCAGCTGGTAGGCCTTGTCGAGCCCGGCGGGGTCGATGTCGAAGGAGTAGGAGTCCTTCATGACGAACTCACGACCACGCAGCACCCCGGCCCGCGGACGCGCCTCGTCGCGGTACTTGGTCTGGATCTGGTAGATCGCGAGGGGCAGGTCCTTGTAGGACGAGAACATGTCCTTCACCGCGAGGGTGAACATCTCCTCGTGGGTCGGCCCGAGCAGGTAGTCGGCGCCCTTGCGGTCCTTCAGGCGGAAGATGTTGTTGCCGTACTCGGTCCAGCGACCGCTGGCCTCGAAGGGCTCCTTGGGCAGCAGCGCCGGGAAGAGCAGCTCCTGGGCGCCGATCTCGTCCATCTCCTCGCGCACGATCGTCTCGACCTTGCGCAGCACCCGCAGACCGAGCGGCAGCCAGGTGTAGATGCCGGGGCTGACCCGCCGGATGTAGCCGGCGCGGACGAGCAACCGGTGGCTCGGCACCTCGGCATCGGCCGGGTCCTCGCGAAGGGTTCGCAGGAACAGGGTCGACATGCGCAGGGCCACGTGGCACTCCTCGGTTGGCGGACAACCCCCAGAGGATATCCGCCGGTATGCCGAGGGCTCACCACGGTTTCCCCGCGCGCCTGCTCCCGCCCGCCCCGTCGCGGCGTGTGCGCGCCCCGTCGCGTCGGGTGCACGAGCCCGCGCCGGACCGCGGACTGGCGACCACGACTGCGAGAATGTGGCCATGACCCGCATCGAGACCGTCGACCAGCTGGTCGACCTGCTCGGGGAGCCGCTCCCCCGCGTCCGCGACAAGGCCCGGCCGGCGCTGCACGAGCTCGACCGCGACTGGCTGGCGGCTTCGCCGTTCTGCCTGGTCGCGACCTCGGACGCGCAGGGCCGGTGCGACGTCTCGCCGAAGGGCGACCCGGCCGGCTTCGTGCGGGTGCTGGACGACACGACCATCGCGCTCCCCGAGCGGCTGGGCAACAAACGGGCCGACGGCTACCAGAACATCCTCGCCAACCCGCACGTCGGACTGCTGTTCGTCATCCCCGGGCGCGGCGACACCCTGCGGATCAACGGCCGCGCCCACCTGGTGTCCGACGCGCCGTGGTTCGACGAGATGGTGGTCAAGGGCCACCGTCCGGTGCTGGCGCTGGTCGTCGAGATCGACGAGGTGTTCGGGCACTGCGCCAAGGCGTTCATGCGCAGCAAGCTGTGGCACCCCGAGACGTGGGACCCGATGGCGGTGGGATCGCGACCAGAGATCGCGAAGGCCCTCGATCGACCGGAGGACTCCATCGAGGAGCTCGAGCGCTACTACGGTGAGCAGTACTCGACGGGGCTGTACTGACGCGCTGCCAGGTGCCCTGCCAAGGGCACTGCTGGCCGCAATCCCGACGGCACTCCTCGCTGCACCGCTAGCTGCGCCCGGCGGCCTTGAGCGCCGTGCGGATCAATGGCAGCTGGAGCGGGAGCCTGGCCAGCGTCCCGGCGAAGGCGGCCTGCGCCGACGGCGTGCCCCTGCGCTGTGCCCGCTTGCCGTAGTTGGCGCTCATCTGGACGTTGCCCGGCAGGATGGCGACGAGGAGGGCGGCACTGGCCCACCCGGCATACCGACGGGTGCGGGGGTGCAGCAGCCCCGCCGCGCAGGCGAGCTCGGCGACTCCGGACGCGTAGATCAGCTCACGGCGACGCGGGAGGGAGTGCGGCACCAGCGGCTCGAAGACCTCGGGCTTGACCAGGTGGGTCGTCCCGGAGGTGATGAACAGCCCGGCGAGGCCGATGATGTCCTTGGTCAGGGGCGCGACGGTGCGGGGCATGTCGCCATCCTGTCAGCCGGCCCGATGGGCCGGTCAGCCGGCGCTGTGGCGATCGGGCGGCACGGTGGCGGTCAGTCGGCGCAGTGGGCGGTCAGTCGGCGCGGTGCTCGCGGAGGTACGCCCACCTGGCCCGCACCGCGAAGGCGGACGCGATCCCGCCCACGACGAGCAGCACGACGCCGACCCACAACCACGTGCGGCCGGCCGGGTCACGGCCCGGGACCGCGACGACGAAGACCCCGAACGCGAACAGGGACAACGTCATCCAGACGAGGGCGTTACCTGCGGCCGGGGTGTCTGGCCTCGGCTCGGACTCCAGTGTCGGATCCATCAGCTGACGCTGTTCACGGGCAGTCAGAGCAGCACGGTCGAGAACGTGCCGACGTCCTCGAACCCGACCCTGGCGTACGTCGCCCGGGCGCTCTCGTTGAAGTCGTTGACGTACAACGTGACCCAGCGCGCCCGGGTCTCCATGACCTGCTCCACCACCGACGCCATCAACGGCACGGCAAGCCCGCGGCCGCGCAGGTGCGGCGCGAGCCACACCCCTTGCAGCTGGGCACAGCCCAGGGCGACCGACCCCACGTCGGCCTTGAAGATCACGGCGCCGTCCTCGATCGCCACGAACGTGTGGCCGCGGTCGATGAGCGCCAGGAGGGCGGAGCGGTATGCCGCGCCCGAACCGGTGTAGGGCGGGTAGCCGATCTCGCCCTCGAACATGTGCGCGGCGGCCGGCATGACGAGGTCGACCTCGGCCTCGGTGGCGGGGCGGACCCGGGGGTCGAGCTCGAGCCCGAGGGCTGACGGCCGGTCCATGGTGCTCATGAGCGGCTGTCGCGCGCGCACGGCCCGGGCGGGACCCCAGGCCGGCTCGAGGTGTCGCCACAGCTCGCTCACCTGGTCGGAGGGCCCGAGCACGGACGCGCAGTGGCGACGCCACCGCCGCACCCGGTCGGCGAAGAAGCTGATGGTCTCGTCGTCGGCCTCGACCGGCACGAGGTTGGCGCTCGACCAGCACAGGGACTGCAGCGTGCCGCCGACCTTGTGACCGAGCACCGTGCCGGGCTGGGTGCTGAGGACGCCCTCCAGGAGGCGCGCGGCGACGAAGACGTTCGCGGGGAGGTTTTGCGCGCACACCTCCAACGCGGCGTCGCGGTCCGAGGGCGACAGCGCGTGGACCGGGTTACGGGTGCGCAGCACCCCGTCAGCCTAGGCGGTGAGGTGGCTCTTCCGCCGCCCATCCCCAGAGGTCGTCCTGCGGTCCACAGGCTGTAGCCGGGAGAGCCACACTGTCGGACCCACGGGCGGACGACGTACCTGGGTCAAGAACGAGACCGTCGAGGAGCCGCAGCCCAGTGCGGACCAACGAGCCACCACCGCTCGCGCGAGAACCACGACGCCCACACAGGAGACCATCATGACCACTACCGAACGGGCCCTGGCAGCCTTTCCCCCCATCCGCCGCGATGCACGGACCCGTGCCGTGTGGACGCGAGCCGGCTGGACGCGCACCACGGGTCGTGCAGCAGCGGCGGCGCTCTTCGCCACCGCGCTCGCCTCATCGCCCAGCAGCGCCACCCCGGGCACCGATGCCCCGGATGCCGCCCCCGACGCATCCACCACGGCCGCACAGTCGCGGCTCATCGGACGTTCGTCCCTCCCGGCGGAGACATATCGACCGGGTTCCGCGCAGTCTGGCTACTTCCAGACCGGGACGACTGCCGTTCCTCGGCCCTACCCTGCCCAACCAGTGCAGGGGTTCTCGGCGACGCACCGCAACGCCGATGGCAGCTACCTCGTCATGACAGACAACGGGTACGGGCAGAAGGGCAACAGCCAGGACTTCGAGCTCGTCGTGAACCGCATCCGACCCGACACCGCGTCGGGAACGACGGCCTACCTCGGCCTGCAGTTCGTCCTCAGCGATCCCGATCACCACGTCGACTGGACGATCTGGCGGGACGGGGGCTGCGCAGCGGCCACCGTCCTACCGGCTGGCTACACGTGCCCTCCCCGGGACCGGGTGCTGACCGGCTGGGACCTCGACCCGGAGTCGATGCAGGTCGCGCCGGACGGGACCTTCTGGTTCGGTGACGAGTTCGGGCCGTTCCTGCTCCACGCGGACGCCCGAGGTCGGCTGCTGGAGTCCCCCATCCCGACGCCTGGCGTGAAGGCGCCGCAGAACCCGAGCCTCGCGGCAGGCGGGGAGCCCAACCTCGCGTCGTCCCGAGGGTTCGAGGGGATGGCGATCTCGCCCAACGGCCAGCGGCTGTATCCGATGCTCGAGGGGTCCCTCGCCGAGGACAAGGCTGCCGGGCTCGCCTCCGACCTTCGCATCTTCGAGGTCAAGGTGAACCAGGACCTCGAGGCACAGTTCACCGGCACCTACTGGCGCTACCGCCTCGAGAGCCCCGGTGACTCGATCGGTGACGCGATCGCCATCGACGACCACCAGCTCCTGGTGGTCGAACGCGATGCCGGGGCAGGCCCGAACGCGCACTTCAAGGCAGTCTTCACCGTGGACCTCAAGGACCGGGACCACGACGGGTATGCCGACAAGCAGCTCCTCGTGAACCTCCTGGCCGTCCCGGATCCTGCCAACGTCGGCAAGCTCGGGGCATTCTTCCCGTTCTCCTTCGAGACCATCGAGGACCTGGCTGTCATCGACGACCACACGATCGCCGTCATGAACGACAACAACTTCCCCAACACCGGTGGCCGGTCGGCCGTCCTGCCCGACCCGAACGAGTACATCGAAGTCGCCCTGGACCAACCGCTGGGTGTCGACCCGCGGCTGCTCCGATAGCGCTGACGGTCAGCCGACGGTGACCGAGGGGGCGCCCGCGCTCTCCTCGGTCATCGGCTCGCCCATCTCCTCGGCGATCCGCATCGCCTCCTCGATCAGGGTCTCGACGATCTGGCTCTCGGGGACGGTCTTGATGACCTCACCCTTGACGAAGATCTGGCCCTTGCCGTTGCCAGAGGCCACACCGAGGTCAGCCTCGCGGGCCTCCCCCGGTCCGTTGACGACGCAGCCCATGACGGCCACCCGGAGCGGCACGGTCATGCCCTCGAGCCCAGCGGTGACCGCGTCGGCGAGCTTGTAGACGTCGACCTGGGCGCGCCCGCAGGAGGGGCACGAGACGATCTCGAGCTTGCGCGGCTTGAGGTTCAACGACTGGAGGATCTGGTTGCCGACCTTGACCTCCTCCACCGGCGGGGCGGACAGGGACACCCGGATCGTGTCGCCGATGCCCTTGGACAGCAGGGCACCGAAGGCCGTCGCCGACTTGATCGTGCCCTGGAAGGCCGGTCCGGCCTCGGTGACGCCGAGGTGCAGGGGCCAGTCACCGCGTTCGGAGAGCATCTCGTAGGCCTTGACCATGACGACGGGGTCGTTGTGCTTGACCGAGATCTTGAAGTCGTGGAAGTCGTGCTCCTCGAAGAGCGAGGCCTCCCAGACCGCGGACTCGACCAGCGCCTCGGCAGTGGCCTTGCCGTACTTCTCGAGCAGACGGGGGTCGAGAGAACCCGCGTTGACGCCGATTCGGATCGAGACGCCTGCGTCCTTCGCAGCGGCGGCGATCTGCTTGACCTGGTCGTCGAACTTGCGGATGTTGCCGGGGTTGACCCGCACCGCGGCGCAGCCGGCGTCGATCGCGGCGAACACGTACTTCGGCTGGAAGTGGATGTCGGCGATGACGGGGATCTGCGACTTCCGGGCGATCGCGGGCAGCGCGTCGGCGTCGTCCTGGCTCGGGCACGCGACGCGCACGATGTCACATCCCGAGGCGGTCAGCTCGGCGATCTGCTGCAGCGTGGAGTTGATGTCGGTGGTCGGGGTCGTGCACATCGACTGCACCGAGATGGGCGCGTCACCGCCGACCTCGACCTTGCCGACCTTGATCTTGCGCGTCTTGCGCCGGGGCGCGAGGACGGGCGGGGGCAGGGCCGGCATACCGAGTCCAACAGTCATGGTTGCAGTATCTCCCAAGGGGATGGTGGGTCGGGCGCCGGCCGGGGCCGGTCAGCCGAGCTTGACGGGCTTGACGAAGTCGGCGTAGATCAGCAGGGCCGACATCCCGATGAGCACCATGGACACGGCATACGCCACCGGCAGGGCCTTGGCGACGTCGACGTGGCCGGGGTCGGGGCGCTTGAGCAGGCGGGCGGTGTTGCGCTTCAGCCCTTCCCACAGCGCGCCCGCAACGTGGCCGCCGTCGAGCGGCAGGAGCGGGATGAGGTTGAAGACGAAGAGGGCGAGGTTCAAGCCGACCATCAGGGACAGGATGGTGACGAACCGGCCGACGACGCTGTTGTCGAGCCCCTCCACCTGACCGGAAGCGACCTCACCAGCAGCGCGGCCGACTCCCACGACCGACTGCGGTCCGTTGGGGTCACGCGCCTCGGAGCCGAAGGCGGCTTGCGCGACATCGGTCAACCGCTGCGGCAGGTGCAGGAAGAGCTCACCGACGTGCCCTACGTAGCTGCCGATGATCCCGGGGACGACGGTGAGGGACTGGCGCTCGCGAGCCATGACGGGCGCGGACGTGACGCCGAGGAAGCCTGCGCTCACCACGACGGGGTCCCCGGCGTCGTCGACGAGCGGCGTGCCGTCCTGACCGACCTGCTGGATCGTGTTGCGGATCGGCGTGACCTGCAAGGTCTGCTGCGCGCCGTCCCGGAGCACGACGACGGGGGTCGACTCCCCGATCCGCGGACGGATCAGCTTGCCGACGTCGGAGGTGCGCTTGATGGGCTGCCCGGCGACTGACAGCAGCTTGTCGCCCGCCTTGACGCCGGCGAGGAAGGCGGGGGTCTTGGGGTCCGTGGGAGCGCAGGTGGCCTTGGTGGCGGCGGCGCTGGCCGGCACCACACATTCGGCGACGGTGGCGACGACGGCGCCGTCCTTCTCCACCTCCTGGCCGTAGATGGTGACGATCCCGCTGAGGACCACCACGGCGATGAGCAGGTTCATCACCGGGCCACCCATCATCACGATGACCTTCTTGGGGACCGAGAGCTTGTAGAAGACCCGGTCCTCGTCGCCGGGCTTGATCTCCTCGAGGCTCAGCTGGCGGGCCTCGTCGGCGAGCTGGGTGAACCGCCCGGTGCTCGACACCCGGATCGTCCCCTCGGCGTCACCCGGCCGCGGCGGGAACATGCCGATCATCCGGATGTAGCCGCCGAGCGGGATCGCCTTGATGCCGTACTCGGTCTCGCCACGACGGGTGGACCACACGGTCGGACCGAAGCCGACCATGTACTGGGTCACCTTGACGCCGAACTTCTTGGCGGGCACGAGGTGGCCGATCTCGTGCAGGCCGATCGACAGCCCGACCCCGAGGACCACGAGGAGCACGCCGACCACGTAGAGGAGGACGGTCATCGGTGCATCGCCCCCTCGGTGTCCGCCAGCGGTGTCGCGGTCATCCGTCCAGTCTGCAAAGCCAGCACCTTCCGTGCCTCGTCGCGCGCCCAGCGATCAGCGCGCATCACGTCCTCAACGGACAGTGTCCCTGATTCGATCCCCGCTGCGCTGCCGGATGCGTGTTCCTCGACCACTCGGGCGACCGTGTCCACGATCTCGACGAAGCCGAGGTGACCGTCGTGGAACGCGTCCACCGCGACCTCGTTGGCCGCGTTGTAGACCGCCGGGTACGTGCCTCCGGCCTCCCCCACCTGGCGGGCGAGCCGCACCGCCGGGAACGCCTCGTCGTCGAGCGGCTCGAAGTCCCAGGACTGCGCCTGCGTCCAGTCGACGGGCACGTCGACGTCCGCCAGCCGCTCCGGCCACGACAGCCCGAGTGCGATCGGCACCAGCATCCGCGGCGGACCGGCTTGCGCGATGGTCGAGCCGTCCACGAACTCGACCATCGAGTGGATCATCTGCTGGGGGTGCACGACCACGTCGATCCGGTCGAACGGGATGTCGAAGAGGAGGTGGGCCTCGATCACCTCGAGCCCCTTGTTGACCAGGGTCGCCGAGTTGGTCGTGATGACCCGCCCCATCGAGAAGTTCGGGTGCGCCAGCGCGTCGGCCGGCGTCACGTCGCGCAGCGACTCGCGGCTGCGCCCGCGGAACGGGCCACCGCTCGCCGTCACCACGAGCCTGCGCACCTCCTGGGCGCGCCCGCCCCGGAGCGACTGCGCGATGGCGGAGTGCTCCGAGTCGACCGGCACGATCTGGTCGGGGCGGGCCGCCGCCTTGACCAGCGGGCCCCCGACGATGAGCGACTCCTTGTTGGCCAGCGCGAGCGTCGAGCCCGCCGCGAGGGCCGCGAGGGTCGGCCGGAGCCCGATCGCGCCGGTGATCCCGTTGAGGACGACGTCCGCACCGCACCCGGCGGCCGCGACAGCTGCGTCGTCGCCGACCACCACCTGCGGCCGGTATGCCGCGCGGCCGGCTCGCGCGGCATACGCGGCGATCGCCTCGGCCACCTGCTCGTGGGTGCCCCGCGCGACCGCGACCAGGTCGACGTCGAAGGTGACGGCCTGCTCGGCGACGAGCTCGAGGTTCGAGCCGGCCGAGAGGGCGACCACGCGGAAGCGGTCGGGGTTGCGCGCGATGACGTCCAGGGCCTGGGTGCCGATGGAGCCGGTGGAGCCGAGGACGGCAACGGTGCGCGGGGAAGTCACTGCCCCATTGTCGCTCATGCGGAGCGTGGTGACCGCCGAGCCGGTCCCTTGTCGGCCGCAACCAAGGCAAGACCGAAGATCCCGAAGAGGACGGCGACCCCCGCGAGGGTCGCCGGGTGCACGACCCACCGGGCGGCCTTCACGCGCTCGCGGTGGGGGGGAGTCAGCGGTCGAGGACTGTCACGACGAACGTGTCGTGGTCGTTGCTCACTTCGTCCAGGACGCTCGTGATGTCCGCGTAGCCCTCGGGATGGTCGCGTCGCAGCTGCGCCACGCCGTCCCAGACGAGGTGGCGCGTGCGGCCGTCCTCGTGCGGCTCCTCGGCGTAGTCGTGCAGGCAGTCGGCGAGCGCATCGAGGTTGCGACCGAACCAGTCGGGGAAGTCCAACACCTCGGCGAACAGGTCGATGCTCTCCGCCTTGGTCGACCCGGCGGGCACCACCGACACCTCTCCCCCCTCGCGCTGGGCCTCACGCACCACCTCGGCGATGGCCACCTCGGGCCCCAGGACACGGATCACGGGCCACCTCCCTCCATCACGATGACGCGAAACGACGCATAGTGGTCAGGGGTCCAGTAGAGCTCGCCGCCGTCGCCGGTGATGATCCGCCTGGCGCCACGGTCGTCCTCGCCGGGCGTGGGCACGGTGTACTCGTGGTAGTACCCGCCCGCCTTGCGCGGCAAGAGGCGCTCACGGTTCTGGAAGACGACTCCGTCCCTGGCGTAGGGGTACGGGCCGCCGTCCGCGATCAGGTCGAGGGTCCGCTGCGCCTCCTGCGGGAGCTCGGCCAGCTGCACCGTGGGCAGGCCGCTGTCGTCCTTCGGGGCGGAGCCTGCCGCGGAGGGCGCGGACCTGGCGGAGGAGCCTCCTGCGGCGCGCTCCTCGAGCTGGCCGTCGGAGCCGTGGCCGGCCCACCACCACACCACCAGCACGACCGCGACGGCGAGCAGGGCCACCGCGAGCCTGGCGGTCCTGCGCTGGTCAGCGGGCATGGGGTCGACCCTAGGGGGGCGTTCGCGGCCCCGCACCCGGCAGAGGTCCTACGGCCGTGGGGTTACTGCTGGAAGACGCGCTCCTCGATGAGCTGCTCCTCGACGACGCGGCCCTCGGGCTCGAAGCGGCCTTGCTCGAACCGCTTCTGGAACTCCAGCTCGAGGTGGTCGGCGCCGTTGCGGTTCTTCTCGATCGACATGACGACCCAGTGGCGGAACCGCTCGGCGTTGCCGAGGTGGTAGACGAGGTGGTGCTTCGCGACGATGTCGTACTTGTCGTTGAGGATCAGCACGACGTCGGCCTCGTAGGCCAGCGCGGAGGAACCGCGCAGGTCGTTGACCCGCATGCGGCGACCGGCGACCAGGCTGGACTTGTCGGCGGCGACGATGGCGACCACCGGCACGCCGAGCTCGAGCGACATGTCCTTGAGCCGTTCGACGACGACCGAGATGCGGTCCTCCTCGTTGGTCACGCCCGGCACGGGGACCTTCTGGAGGTAGTCCACCAGCACGAGCGGTGGGCGACCGTCGGACTCGACCACCTCGGCGACCGCCGCGCGGATCGCGTCGATCGTGGTGTGCATGCCGCTGGAGGTGTGCACGTGCAGCCGCTGCGCGTAGCCCTCGAGCGCCTCGACGGCCTCGGCGCCCCCGACGGTGTCGGCGAAGCGTTCGCGCATCGACCGCGCGCGGCTGTGCCGGGCCTCGAAGCCCGCGCGAATCTTGGTGAGCCCGACGCCCTCGATGCCCTTGATGGCGCCGGCCTCGATGGCGATGAGCCGCTCGAGGATGCTGTGGGCGTCGTGCTCGTAGGTGAACAACACCGCACTGCGGTTGGCGGCCACCGTGTTGCGCAGCATCTGCAGGGCCATCGCGGTCTTGCCGAGACCCTGCGGTCCGCCGATCAGCACGAGCTCACCCGAGCGGAAGCCACCGGTCAGCGCGAGGTCGAGGGCCTCGAAGCCGGTCGGCCAGACCCGTGCCCCGGCCGTCTCACCCAGGCGGAGCTTCTCGTCGGTCTCGACGAGCACGTCGCTGAGGGAGCGCAGCCGCCCGACGTTGCGCGAGTGCGAAGCGAAGTCCTCGGATTCGGACGCGGGGTCAGGCGACAAGCTGCCCGCGACCGACAGGACGGGGGCCGGGTCCGTGGTCATGTGACCGATTCAACAACCCCACGGCCCCCGTTGGGGGAGTTTGACGTGGTTGGCATCCGAACGGATGACATTTGTCTCGCCGTTACGGGGCAATTCCGACATAGGTCGTCTCGAGGTACTCGTCAATCCCCTCGAAGCCGCCCTCCCGGCCGAAGCCAGAGGCCTTCACCCCACCGAACGGAGCGGCCGGGTTGGAGATGATCCCCTGGTTGATGCCGATCATCCCGTACTCGAGTGCCTCGCTGACCCGGATCACCCGGCCCAGGTCGTTGGTGAAGACGTAGGAAGCCAGGCCGAACTCGGTGCTGTTGGCCTTGGTGATCGCCTCGGCCTCGGTGCGGAAGGTCGTGATCGGTGCCACCGGCCCGAAGATCTCCTCGCTCATCATGCGGGCACTCATCGGGACCCCGGTGATCACGGTGGGCTCGAAGAAGTAGCCGCGCCCCTTGACCTGTCCACCGCCGGTGACGACGGTGCCGCCCTTGGCCTTGGCGTCCTCCACGAGCTCGGTCACCCCGTCGCGCGCCTTGGCGTCGATGAGCGGGCCGACGTCGACCCCCTTCTTGGTGCCCTTGCCGATGGTGAGACCAGACATCCGGGCGGCGAACTTCTTCGCGAACTGCTCGGCGATGCTCTCGTGCACGAAGAACCGGTTGGCCGCCGTGCAGGCCTCACCGATGTTGCGCATCTTGGCCAGCATCGCCCCGTCGACGGCGCGGTCGAGGTCGGCGTCCTCGAACACGATGAAGGGCGCGTTGCCGCCGAGCTCCATCGAGACCCGCAGCAGCTGCTCGGCCGACTGCTCCACGAGCTTGCGACCGATCCCCGTGGACCCGGTGAAGGTGAGCTTGCGCAACCGCGGGTCGCGGATGAGCGGCTCCATCACGTCTCCGGTGTGGGACGTGGTGATGACGTTCAGCACACCGGCGGGCAGGCCGCACTCGCGCAGCAGCTCGGCGAGGGCGAGCATCGTCAGAGGGGTCTGGCTGGCGGGCTTGACGACCATGGTGCAGCCGGCGGCGATGGCCGGGCCGATCTTGCGGGTGCCCATGGCCAGGGGGAAGTTCCACGGGGTGATCATCAGCGTCGGGCCAACCGGCTTCTTCATCGTCATCAGCCGGGTCGCGCCGTTGGGTGCGGTGGACCACCGGCCGTGGATGCGCACGGCCTCCTCGGAGAACCAGCGGAAGAACTCCGCGCCGTAGGTCACCTCGCCGCGCGACTCGGCCAGGGTCTTGCCCATCTCCAGGGTCATCAACGTGGCGAAGTCCTCGGCCCGCTCGGTGATCAGCTCGAAGGCCGCCCGGAGGATCTCGCCGCGGTCGCGCGGCGCCGTCGCCGCCCACGCCGCTTGCGCACCGGCTGCCGAGTCGAGGGCGGCCTTGCCGTCCGCGACGCTCGCGTCGGCCACGTGGGCCAGGGTGCTCCCGTTCGAGGGGTCCTCGACCGCGAGCGTGGCACCGCCGGTGGCGTCACGCCACGCGCCGCCGATGAGCAGGCCCTTGGGGACCGAGTCGATGAGGGACTTCTGCGTGGTGGCCATCAGCCCTGTTCCTCCGGTGTGTGGTCGTGCGACTGATCGGGTGCCTGGTCATGGGTCTGGTGGGTGTGCTGGTGCGGGATGTGGCCCTGCGGGATGGCGCCGTTGCGCCCCGACAGCAGTGGCTGGGACGGGTCCCAACGGGTGCCGTCACGCTCGTCCTGGCGCTTGCGGGCGATCGCCGAGAGCGCCTCCAGGACCACGCGGTTCGCGAGGGCGGCGGTGATGTCGGCGTGGTCGTAGGGCGGGCTGACCTCGACGACGTCCACACCCACCACCGGCAGCTCCAGGCAGATCCGCCGGACGGCGTCGAGGAGCTGTCGGGCCGACAGGCCACCCGGCTCCGGGGTGCCCGTGCCGGGTGCGTGCCCGGGGTCGCACACGTCGATGTCCACCGAGAGGAAGACACCCTCGCACTCGTCGGTGGCGATCGTGAAGGCCTCGGTCAGCACCTCGTCCAGCCCACGGTGCACGATCTCGGTCATCTCGAACGACCGCATCTGCTGGCCGGCCATCCAGTCGAGGGTCTCGGGCGGTGGCCAATAGCCGCGCAGCCCGATCTGGAGGAACCGGTCGCCGCGCAGGGCCCCCGACTCGATCAGCCGACGCATGGGCTGGCCGTGCCCCCACAGTGACCCGAACTCGATGTCCCCGGTGTCGGCGTGGGCGTCGAAGTGGATCATCGACACCCGTCCGTGGCCGAGCACGTTGGCGACTCCCTTGGCGTCCGGGAAGGCGATCGAGTGGTCACCTCCGAGCACCACCGGTATGGCGCCCGCGCGCGTCACGCGCTCGACGGCGGCCTCGAGCTTCGGCAGGGACCGCTCGATGTCGCCGGAGTACATCTCGACGTCGCCCGCGTCGACCACCCTGAGGTCGACGAGGCCATCGGTGCGCAGCGCCAGCGACGGTCGCGAGCCGTCGTGCGGCAGGTAGTCGGTCATCCGGATCGCCTGGGGACCGAAGCGCGTGCCCGGCCGGTGGGAGGTGCCCCCGTCGAACGGCGCGCCGAGGATGACGACGTCGGCACCGGTATACGTGGCCTCGTCGTCGAGGTCGCAGCGGTCCACGCCGAGGAAGGTGAAGTCCGGGCCGTACTGCTGGCCGTATCTCGTCATGGAACCAACCTAGTCCCGTTGCGGGCCATAGGAATCAGCGGTCTTCCAGGCCCCAGGGCGAGCCGTAGCCCTGCGGCTTCGGGGCCGCGAGCAGGTCGAGGAAAGGCTGCGCGTCGAACGCCTCCGGACCCAGCACGCCACGACCACTCCAGGCACCCGTCGCCACGAGCTCGAGGGCGACGACGGGGTTGACCGCGGTCTGCCACACGACGCACTGCGCGCCGTACTCCGCCATGGTCTCCTCGTTGTCGGAGACGTGGAAGAGATAGGTCTGACGCGGCTTCCCGTCCTTGCCGGTGCCCGTGACGAAGACGCCGGCACAGGTCTTGCCCTTCATCCGCGGCCCGATGGTGGCCGGGTCGGGCAGGACGGCCGCGACGACATCACGAGGTGACACCTCGACGCCCTTGACCCGCACCGGGTCCGTGCCGTCGAGGCCGAGCGTGTGGAGGGTGCGCAGGATGGTGATCAGCTCGTCGCCGAGGCCGTACTTGAAGGTGACCCGCTCGGCGTCCAGCCACCGCGGCATGAGCAGCACCTCCTCGTGCTCGACGTGCACGCACTCCACCGGGCCGATGCCCTCCGGGAACTCGAACACCTCGGGCTCGCTGAAGGCGGGCAGCGTGAAGAAGCCCGACTCGAGCCCTCCCCCGGCGGTGGCCCGGGACTTCTCCCACACCACGGGCGGGTTGAGGCACTCCTCGATGATGGTCCACATCGAGAACCCCGGTGCGAAGGTCTCGTTGCCCTCCTCGTCGAAGACGGCGAGGTTGGCGCCGTCCCGGGTGCCGAGCTCGTCGATGCTCGAGAACAGGTGGTCCGAGGCGTAGCGGGCGAACACGTCGGAGAGCCCGGGCTCGACACCCATGCCGAGCAGGGCCAGCTGGCCGGACTCCTCCCACTCCGAGGCCATCGCGAACTGCTCGTCGCCGAGCTTCACCCCGACCTTGGCGTAGGGCTCGTCGGGGTGGCGCCGCGAGAGGCTCATCGCCATGTCGAGGTAGCCCGCGCCCGCGGCCAGGGCGCCACGGAAGATCGGCATGACGAACCGTGGGTCCACGGCGTTGAACACGTGGGTCGACCGGTGCTCCCGCGCCAGTGCCGCGACCGCCTCCTCGTCGGACGCGTCGACCTGCGCCGCCACGAACCGCTGCTCGCCGTCCCGGCGGGCAGTCGCCGCAGCGACCGTCGCCTGTGCGCGGCCGAGGTCGTAGTCGGCGACGACCCACTGCTCGAAGAAGTCGCGCTCGACGGCAATGCGCGCGGCAGCGTCGCCGACGCCACCGGCGCCGATCATGAGGATGCGCACGGGTATCAGACCGCTTTCTGTCGTCGGTTGCTGAGGACCTGGCCGGCGATCACGAAGAGGAGGGCCGCGAGGAACACGACCGTGCCGATCACGTTGACCTGCACCGGGACACCGCGCTGGGCGGCCCCCCAGACGAACATGGGGAAGGTGATCGAGCTGGGTGAGGCGTTGAAGTTGGTGATGATGTAGTCGTCGAAGCTCAGCGAGAAGGCCAACAGCGCCCCGGCCGCGATGCCGGGAGCCGCCAGCGGCAACGTCACCCTGAGGAACGTCTGGGCCGGGGTCGCACCCAGGTCGGCCGCCGCCTCCTCCAGGCGCGGGTCCAGCGTCGCCACCCGCGCCTTGACCGCCACCACGACGAACGAGACGCAGAACATGATGTGGGCGATGAGGATCGCGAGCCCGCCGGACGGGATGCCCAGCATGAGGAAGAGCGTGAGCAGGCTGGACCCCATCACCACCTCGGGGGTGGCCATGGGTACGAAGATCAGCAGGTTCGTCGCCGCACGCCCGCGGAACTGGTAGCGGCCGAGCGCGAGGGCCACCATCGTGCCGAGCACGGTGGCGACCAGCGAGGCGGTCACGCCGATCCGCAGGCTCAGCCCCAGCGACTCGCAGATCCCCGGCGACCCGCACGGGTGCGCCCAGGCGTCGGTCGAGAACCGGGCCCAGTTGTAGTTGAACTTGCCGACCGGGTCGTTGAACGAGAACACGGCCACCACGACGTTGGGCACGAGCAGCAGCGCCAGGACGGCCAGGGCCGCGAAGGCCAGCAGGTGTCGGCGGATCCAGGACAGCACGGCCACTCAGACCAGCTCCTCGGTGCCGGCCTTGCGCACGTAGAACGTCACGAGGACGACGATCATGGTCAACAGGATGAACGACAGCGCCGCCGCGAGCGGGTAGTCGAGCACTCGCAGGAACTGGCTGTCGATGACCTGTCCGATCATCACGGTCTCGGTGTTCCCGAGCAGCCTCGAGTTGATGAAGTCGCCCGAGGCAGGGATGAAGGTGAGCAGCGTGCCGGCGACCACCCCCGGCAGGGACAGCGGCCACGTGACCCGCCGGAACGCCTCGCGCGGTGAGGCGTAGAGGTCGCCGGCCGCTTCGACCAGGCGCGGGTCGAGGCGCTCCAGGGAGGCGTAGAGCGGCAGGATCATGAACGGCAGGAAGTTGTAGGTCAGGCCGCAGATCACCGCGAACTTCGACGCGAGCAAGGTGTCGTTGGAGGTCAGGCCGACCGCCTGGAGCAGGCCCGTGAACCCGATCGACTGAGCGAATGCCACCACCGGCCCGTCGTCGGAGAGGATGTTGCGCCAGGCGAGCGTGCGGATGAGGAAGCTGGTGAAGAACGGCGCGATGACGAGGATGAGGAGGATGTTCTTCCAGCGTCCGGCCTTCTGCGCCATGAAGTACGCGAGCGGGTAACCGAGGAGCAGCGCCAGCACCGTGGCGGTCCCGGCGTAGCCGACCGAGCGCAGGAGGTGCGGCCAGTACCGCTGGACCGCGTCGGCGTAGATCGACACGTTCCCCGTGAAGACGTAGCCGTCGTCGATGTTGCCTTCCTGCAGCGACTGCGAGCCCAGCGTGACCATCGGCACGACGAAGAACACGACGAGCCACAGCAGCCCGGGAGCGAGCAGTGCGTAGGGGACCCATCGCCCGCGGCGGACCGGCTTGCGGACCGGCGCACCCGTGCCGACGACGGCAGCGCCCTCGGCCACTAGCTCTCCTCCTCGACGCCGGCGTCCGCCGCTTGGGCGGCGTCGAGGGCGAAGCCGTGCTCGGCGGCCCACGACAGGGTGACGTCCTCGCCGGGGCGGGCGCGGTCGGAGCCGTCGTTCTGCTGGACCACCGTGAGCTCGCGGCCCCACGGCATGCGGACCAGGTACTGCGTGGCCACGCCCGTGAAGGACACGTCGGTCACGGTGCCGCGGAGCCGGTTCGGACCACCGTGCTCGCCCAGCCGCAGCTTCTCGGGGCGCACACCGAGCCAGACCTCCTTGGCGTTGCCAGGCAGGTGGTCGGCCGCGACCGTCAGCGCAGTGTCGTATGCCGTGACCGGCACCTCGCCGTTCTGGGCCGGACCGGACACCGTCGCCTTGAGCAGGTTCGACTGCCCGAGGAAGTTGGCCACGAAGGTGGACGCGGGGCGTTCGTACAGGGTGGCCGGGTCGCCCAGCTGCTCGATCCGCCCGGCGTTCATCACCGCGATGGTGTCGGCCATGGTCATGGCCTCCTCCTGGTCGTGGGTGACGTGGATGAAGGTCAGCCCGACCTCCTGCTGGATGCGTTTGAGCTCGATCTGCATCTGGCGTCGCAGCTTGAGGTCGAGGGCCCCGAGCGGCTCGTCGAGCAGGAGCACGTCGGGCCGGTTCACGACGGCCCGGGCCAGGGCCACACGCTGCTGCATCCCGCCGGACAGCTGCGCCGGCCTCTTGTTCGCGACCTCGCTCAGCTGAACCAGCTCCAGCGCCTCCTTGGCCTTGGCCGCGGCGTTCCGGTCGCCCCGACGACGGAGCCCGAACTCGACGTTCTGGAGCACGTTCATGTGCGGGAAGAGGGCGTAGGACTGGAACACCGTGTTGACGTTGCGCTGGTGGGCCTTGGTGTCCGTGATCTCGGTGTCCCCGATGTGGATCCGACCCGCCGTGGGCTGCTCGAGGCCGGCCACCATCCGCAGCGTGGTCGTCTTGCCGCACCCGGACGGTCCGAGCAGGGCGAAGAACGAGCCCTGCGGGATGACGAGGTCCATCGGGTGCACCGCGGTGAAGGTGTCGAACTCCTTGGTCAGACCTGAGAGCTTCAGGTCTCCCGAGGTCTGCGTCGCCGCCATCAGCCCGTCGCCAGGTTGGTGAACAGGCGGGTGAACTCGGACTCCTCCTTGGAGGTGAGGTCGCGGAACTTCTTCGCCTTTGCGAGGGTCTCGGTGGAGGGGAAGATGAGTTGGTTCGCGGCCAGGTCCTTGTCGATGGCTGCCACCGCGTCCTTGGTGCCCGCGACAGGGGCGATGTAGTTGACCCAGGCCTCGACCTCCGCCATCACCTTCGGGTCGTAGTAGTAGTTGATGAGCTTCTCGGCGTTCTTCTTGTGCTTGGCCATGGCGGGGATGACGAAGTTGTCGGACCACAGCGTGTACCCGGCCTCGGGCAGGGTGAGCTCCAGCTCCGGTGCGTCGAGGCTGAGCGACGCCACGTCACCCGACCAGGCGACGCACGCGGCGATGTCGCCGGCGCTCAGCCCGTCGGTGTAGTCGTTGCCGGTGAACTTCTGGATCTGGCCGGCGTCCTTGGCCTTCTGGATCATGGCGATGGCAGCCTTGAAGTCAGCGTCGGTGAAGTTCGACGGGTCCTTGCCCTGGTCGAGCAGCACCAGGCCCACCGTGTCGCGCATCTCGGACAGCAGCGTCACCTTTCCCTTCAACGCCGGGTCGGTCAGCAGCTGGGTGATCGTGGTGACCTTCTTGCCACCAGTCGCCTTGGTGTTGTAGCCGATGCAGGCAAACCCAGCCTGCCAGGGCAGCGAGTACTTGCGACCCGGATCGAACGACACGTCCTGGAACGCCGCCTCGAGGTTCTGGGCGTTGGGGATGTTGGCCTTGTCCAGAGGCTGCACGTAGCCCTGGCGGATGAGCCGGGCCACCATCCAGTCGGTGGAGCACCAGACATCGCGACCGGTGTCCTGTCCACCGGCGAGCAGTGGACGCACCTTCGCGTAGAACTCGTCGTTGTCGTTGTAGTCCTCGGTGTAGTTGACCTTGATCCCGGTCGCCTTCGTGAACGCATCGAGGGTCGGGCGGCTCTTCTCGTCGTCGGAGACGTCGATGTACTGCTGCCAGTTCGACCAGTTGACGAGCTTCTCGGTGTCGGACATGTCCTGGGCGGCCTTGGCCGTCGGCGTGACCGAGCCAGTCGTGCTCGCCGAGGGACTGCGTCCCTTCGATCCGCAGGCAGCCAGTGCCGTCACACCCAGCCCGGCAACGCCGGTCATCAGGGTGCGGCGGCTGAGCGCGCCGCGGATGAAGGCGGCCTGCATGGGGGTCGGGGTCTTGTCGTTCATGGGGGCTCCTGCGGGTGAGAGTGGAATTCTCGGAGAAGTCCGGGTCAGGGTTTCCCGGGTTCTGGGGGGTGGGCCGCCGGCGGCGCTGTCAGCGGCCTCAGGTGGTCGGTCTAGCTGTCGATGTTGGCCATGACGTGCTTGATGCGGGTGTAGTCCTCGAAGCCGTACATGGACAGGTCCTTGCCGTAGCCGGACTTCTTGAACCCGCCGTGGGGCATCTCGGCGACGATCGGGATGTGCGTGTTGATCCAGACGCAGCCGAAGTCGAGGGCCTTGGAGACCCTCATCGCGCGGCCGAAGTCCTTGGTCCAGACACTGGAGGCGAGGCCGTAGTCGACACCGTTCGCCCAGGCGATCGCCTCGGCCTCGTCGGTGAACCGCTGCACGGTGATGACGGGCCCGAAGATCTCGTCCTGGATCGCCTCGTCGTCCTGCTTCAGGCCGGACAGCACGGTGGGCTCGAGGAAGAACCCGTCGCCCAGGGCGTCGAGCCGGTGGCCGCCGGCGGCGATCGAGGCGTGGTCGGGGAGGCGGGACAGGAAGCCCTGGACCCGCTCGAGCTGGTTGCGGTTGTTGACCGGGCCGAGGAGTGCGTCCTCGTCGTCGGGCAGGCCGACCTTCGCCGAGTTCTTGGCGTACTCGCCGAGGGCGGCGACGAAGTCGTCGTGGATGTGGGGGGCTGCCAGCACCCGCGTCGCGGCGGTGCAGTCCTGGCCGGCGTTGAAGTAGCCGGCGACCGCGATGCCCTCGACGGCGGCCTCGATGTCGGCGTCGTCGAACACGATGACCGGCGCCTTGCCACCGAGCTCGAGGTGGACCCGCTTGAGGTCCCGGCTGGCACTCTCGGCCACCTGCATGCCGGCCCGGACGGAGCCGGTGATGGCGACCAGTGCCGGCGTCTTGTGCTCGACGACCGCGCGACCGGTGTCGCGGTCGCCGGTGACGACGTTGAACGTGCCCGGCGGCATGAACTCCGAGGCGATCTCGGCCAGCAGCAGGGTCGTCTCGGGCGTGGTGTCCGACGGCTTGAGGACGATCGTGTTGCCCGCGGCCAGGGCGGGGCCGATCTTCCACACCGCCATCATCATCGGGTAGTTCCAGGGGGTCACCTGACCCACGACGCCGATCGGCTCACGCCGGACCCAGCTCGTGTGTCCCTTCATGTACTCCCCCGCCGCCCGACCCTCGAGCACGCGGGCTGCGCCGGCGAAGAACCGGATCTGGTCCACCATCGGCGGGACCTCTTCGGACGCCGTGAGGGCCCACGGCTTGCCGGTGTTCTCGGCCTCGAGCTTGACGAAGTCGTCGGCCCGCTTCTCGATCGCGTCCGCGAACTTCAGCAGGGCCTGCTGGCGCTCGCTCGGGGTGGTCTGTCCCCACTCGGCGAACGCCTTGCTGGCCGAGGAGTAGGCGGCGTCGACGTCGGCCGCGGTGGAGACCGGGGCCTTGGCGACGACCTGGGCGGTGACGGGGCTGACGAGGTCGGTGGTCGCATCGGTCTGCGCCTCGACGTACTCGCCGTTGATGAAGTTGCGCAGGACGCGGGGGGCCGCGGACGTGGCAGTCACTGATGTGCTCCAATGCGGATCGGGTACTGATTCCGGTGCCTTCGCACTGTAGCCGCCCGACGATGGATTTCAATAGGTTGCGGCTGTCAAGATACGGAAAACGTTGTCGAATGCCGCCGAGTGCGACTGATTCCGTCGTGTGGGGACTTGCTTTATCGGCATCTGGGGACCACCATGACCAGCGTGACCCGACTCCCCAGCACCAGCGCCGATGTGCGCCTCGACGACGTGTCGAAGGCCATCATCGAGCAGCTGCAGGAGGACGGTCGGCAGTCCTACGCCACCATCGCCAAGCGTGTGGGGCTGTCCGAGGCGGCGGTGCGCCAGCGGGTGCAGCGGCTCCTCGACCAGGAGGTCATGCAGATCGTCGCCGTCACCGACCCGTTGCAGGTGGGGTTCCGCCGGCAGGCCATGATCGGCATCCGCGTCGACGGAGACCTCCTGCCGGTGGGTGACGCCCTCACGGCGATGTCGGAGGTGTCCTACGTCGTCACGACGGCGGGGTCCTTCGACCTGCTGGCCGAGGTCGTCTGCGAGGACGACGCCGAGCTGCTCGACCTGCTCACGCGTCGCATCCGCACCCTTCCCGGGGTGCAGACCACCGAGACGTTCGTCTACCTGAAACTCAACAAGCAGCACTACAACTGGGGTACTCGATGACCACTGACCTGTCCATCTTCGAACCGTCCAGCGACACCCACACACCGCTGGGCACGCTGCACAGCGAGGCCGCCAGAGACCACCTGTGGATGCACTTCACGCGCCACTCGGTCTTCGAGGACCGCAGCGAGGGCGGCCTGGGCCACAGCGTTCCGATCATCACCCGCGGCCAGGGCCACAAGATCTGGGACGACCGCGGCAACGAGTACATCGACGGCCTCTCCGGGCTGTTCGTCGTCCAGGTCGGCCACGGGCGCGAGGAGCTCGCGGAGGCGGCCGCGAAGCAGGCGAAGGAGCTCGCGTTCTTCCCGCTGTGGTCCTACGCCCACCCGCGCGCCATCGAGCTCGCCGAGCGTCTGGCCGCCGGCGCCCCCGGCGACCTCAACCGCGTGTTCTTCACGACCGGTGGCGGCGAGGCGGTCGAGAGCGCCTGGAAGCTCGCCAAGCAGTACTTCAAGCTCACCGGCAAGCCCACCAAGCACAAGGTGATCAGCCGTGCAGTGGCCTACCACGGCACCCCGCAGGGAGCCCTGTCGATCACCGGCATCCCGGCCGCCAAGGAGATGTTCGAGCCGCTGGTCCCGGGCGCCTTCAAGGTCCCGAACACCAACTCCTACCGCGCCCCCGAGCACCTGCGCGACGACGACAAGGCCTTCGGTCGTTGGGCCGCAGACCGGATCGCCGAGGCCATCGAGTTCGAAGGCCCCGACACCGTGGCTGCGGTCTTCCTCGAGCCGGTGCAGAACTCCGGCGGCTGCTTCCCCCCACCGCCCGGGTACTTCGAGCGGGTTCGTGAGATCTGCGACGAGTACGACGTGCTGCTCGTGTCCGACGAGGTGATCTGCTCGTTCGGCCGGATCGGCTCGATGTTCGCCTGCGACGACTTCGGCTACGTGCCAGACATCATCACCTGCGCCAAGGGCATGACCTCCGGCTACTCCCCCATCGGCGCGATGATCGCCAGCGACCGGCTGTTCGAGCCGTTCAAGAAGGGGACGACCTACTTCCCGCACGGCTACACCTTCGGTGGCCACCCGGTCAGCGCGGCGGTGGCGATGGCCAACCTGGACATCTTCGAGCGCGAGGGCCTCAACCAGCACGTCAAGGACAACGCCCCGAACTTCCGGGCCACCCTGGAGAAGCTGCTCGACCTGCCGATCGTCGGCGACGTCCGTGGCGCCGGGTACTTCTACGGCATCGAGCTGGTCAAGGACAAGGAGACCCGCGAGACGTTCAACGACGCGGAGTGCGAACGGCTGCTGCGGGGCTACCTGTCCAAGGCGCTCTTCGATGCCGGCCTCTACTGCCGCGCCGACGACCGGGGCGACCCGGTGATCCAGCTCGCGCCGCCGCTGATCATCGGCCAGCCCGAGTTCGACGACATCGAGTCGCGGCTGCGGTCGGTCCTCACCGGCGCCGAGAAGCACCTCTGAGCCAGACCGTCACCCCGTGAGCCACCCGCTCTGGTGGGAGAGCCCGTATGCCGCGTCGCCGGCAGACGGGCTCTCCGCACCTGCACCGTCCGTTCGGTCGCACCCCGTCGTGCCCAGCAAGGCCGACGTCGTCATCGTCGGTGGCGGCTTCACCGGGCTGTGGACCGCTCACTACCTGCTCCTGGCTGACCCGGCCCTCGATGTCGTGGTGCTCGAGGCGGAGCACGTCGGCTTCGGCGCGAGCGGACGCAACGGTGGTTGGGTGTCGGCCCTCTGGCCGGTCGGCCCGCAGACCCTGGCCCGGCGCAGCGGCGCCGAGGCGGCCCGGGCGATGGTCGCCGAGCTGCAGAACACCGTCGACGAGGTAGGCAGGGCAACGGAATCCGCGGCGATCGACTGCGGATTCCGCAAGGGTGGGGCGATCGCGCTGGCCCGCTCACGAGCACAGGCAGCCAGGGCGCGCGCCGAGGTCGACGACGCCAGGGAGTGGGGCACGGGCACCCGCTGGCTCGACGCGGCCGAGGCCTCCGAACGGCTGGCCGCGAGCCGGGTCGAGGGCGCGACGTTCAGCCCGCACTGCGCCAGGATCCACCCGCGGCGGCTGGTCGACGGCCTCGCAGCCACCGTCAGGTCGCAGGGTGCCCAGGTCCACGAGGGTGTGCGGGTGCAGGCGATCGAGCCCGGCCGCGTCGTGCTCGAGGGCGGCGGACAGGTCACGGCTCCCCACGTCGTCCGGGCCACCGAGGCGTGGACCCCCACGCTGCCCGGCCAGCGCCGCACCGTCGCCCCGGTCTACTCGCTGATGGTGGCCACGGAGCCGTTGAGCGCTGAGCAGTGGTCGAGGATCGGGCTCGCGGAGCGGGAGGTCTTCAGCGACCACCGGCACGTCATCATCTACGGTCAGCGGACCGTCGACGACCGGCTCGCCTTCGGTGGACGAGGTGCGCCCTACCACTTCGGCTCCCGGATCAGGCCCGAGTTCGACCACGAGGCAACGGTTTTCGCTGATCTCCGCGCGACCCTCACCGACCTCCTCCCCCAGCTCGGCGACGTGGAGTTCACCCATGCGTGGGGCGGCCCCCTCGGCATCGCCCGCGACTGGCACCCCTCGGTCGGCCACGACCCCAGCACCGGGCTCGGGTGGGCCGGCGGCTACGTCGGTGACGGTGTCGCGGCCACCAACCTCGCGGGACGGACCTTGGCCGACCTGGTCACCGGCCGCTCGACGGCACTCACCCAGCTGCCGTGGGTGGGCCACCGCAGCCGGCGGTGGGAGCCCGAGCCCGCCCGGTGGGCGGGGATCAACGCCGGACTGCGGCTCGCGCACGCCGCCGACCGCGAGGAGGCGCGCACCGGTCGCCCGGCGCGGATCGCCGCACTCCTCGGCGCGCTCACCGGCCACTAGGACCGTTCACTAGGGGAGACTCGGTCCGTGTCGACCGCCCCCGCAGACCTGTCCCCCGCCGCCCTCGACTTCGTGACGGCCCGGCACCTGGCCACGCTGACCACGCTGCGCCCGGACGGGTCGCCCCACGTGGTGCCCGTCGGGTTCACCTGGGACCCCGAAGGGCTCGTGGTCCGGGTCATCACCAGCGGTCCCAGCCGCAAGGCGCGCAACGCCGCGTCGGGCGGGCGCGCGGTCGTGTGCCAGGTCGACGGCCGCCACTGGCTGTCCTTCGAGGGCACGGCCAGGGTGCTGACCGACCCGGACGCCGTGGCCGATGCCGTGCGCCGGTATGCCGCCCGCTACCGCGTACCGCGCGAGAACCCCCAGCGGGTGGTCGTCGAGATCGCCGTCGACCGGGTGCTCGGCAACGTCTGAGCCGGCGGCAGTCCGCTCAGGGACCGTGCTCGGGGTCCAGGGGTGGGAACGGCTCGTGGGCGAGCCGCAGGTAGTAGAGCGCCGAGTCCCCCCACTCGGCGAGCTCCTCCGGCTGCGCGCCCTCGATGGCGCCCAGCCAGGTGAACGAGCGGTTCACCGCATGGGTGACCATGGCTGGCGCCATCAGCGCCTCGAGAGCGGCGCGGTCGAGCAGGTCCGCCCACACCTGCGCGTAGGCGTCCAGCAGCTCGGGCCACGGGTGGTGGGTGACGCGGGTGGAGTAGCCGTAGGGCACCGCCAGCACCTCCAGCACGTGGGCCCACTGGGCATCGCCGAAGTCGAAGAAGCGCATGCTCCCGTCGACGACGAAGACGTTGCCCGGGTGGAGGTCGCCGTGCTGCAGGCTCGCCGGGAGCGGCGCGGCGAGCAGCGTCGCCACGGCCTCGGCGACGACCCCGGCCCGCTCCCTGAGCGAGTCGGTCTCATCGGCCGGCAGGTGCGACGGGTGGTCGGCCGGGAGCGCGGCGAGCTGGTCGACGAGCCAGGCGTACCGCGCCGGGACGGTGGCCGGGGAGCAGTCCGGCAGCCCGGCGCCGACCAGCAGGTCGCCGTGGTCGGCCACCTGGCGCTGCACCCGAGCGGACAGCGCCACGACGGCCTGCCACTCCGCCAGGCTCGCGTCGTGGCTGTCGCCGAGCGTGGTCCCACGGTCGGCGGTCATCATCCAGCCGCGGTCGGCCTCGATCGCCAGCGGAGCCTCCACCTCGCCGGGCTCGAGCTCGGCGAGCGCTCGGTGCACGGCGGGTTCATAGGCCGACGACGGACAGTTCGCCTTGAACCACACGGTGCCCTGGTCGCTCGGCACGACCAGCTGGGTCGACCACGGCCTGATCCGCCGTTGGACGACGTCGCCGGTCACGCGGCGGCCGACACCGGAGAGCTCGTCGCTGATCCACTGCGTCGCCTCGGCACGCCAGGCTTCCGTCGCCACGGTCTGCGAGAACAGGTCTGCCATGGCCCCGACTCTAGAAGGCCGACCACGGACCAGGGGCTCGACGACCTGTCTAGAGTCACACCATGCAGGGCGACCGCGGCGGCACCGCAGACCTCCATCCCGAGGTCGAGGACCTCGCCGACCTCGATGCCGTGCTCGACTCCGGCCGACCCCTGACCGGGCTTCGCTTCCAGGACCTCGACCTCACGGCACACGAGGACCGCTTGCTCGCCCGCACGGACCTGGAAGGGCTCGTGGTGCTGGGAGGTCGTCTGTCCACCACCCTCAGCGCGCACTTCGGCGCGCACCGCGCGCTGGTGTTCCCGACTGACCCGCATGCGCCCGTCGACCCCTACCGCGCCACGCTCTACACCGCCGCCGAGCTCTACGCCGGCCTCGACGACGGCGGGTACGAGTCCACGCCGGACTTCCTTGCCTACCAGTGGATGCGCGACGGCGCGCTGCACCACGACGCGTTCGTCACGCTCCTGCGCGCCATCCACGACGACTCGATCAGCGATGCCCTCGACGAGTTCACGGCAGGCCGACCGGTCACGGGCGTCATGGGAGGGCACGCGCTGGCGCGGGGCACGACTGCGTATGCCGCGGCGGCACGGCTCGGTCGGTCGCTCGCTGCGGCGGGTCTGGTCGTCGCCACCGGTGGTGGGCCCGGCGCCATGGAGGCCGCCAACCTGGGCGCGCTGGCCGCCGACGAGCAGTCGCTCGGCACGGCCCTCGACCGACTGGCCGCCGTGCCGACCTTCCGCCCGTCGGTCGCCGACTGGGTCTCCCTCGCGTTCGAGGTGCGCACCGAGCTGCCCGTCTCCGACGACCGCCGCAGCCTCGGCATCCCGACCTGGTTCTACGGCCACGAGCCGCCCAACGTCTTCTGCGACGGCATCGGCAAGTACTTCTCCAACGCGATCCGCGAGGACGGCCTGCTGGCCCGCGCCGCCGCCGGGCTCGTCGTGCTGGAGGGGGCAGCCGGGACGGTGCAGGAGATCTTCCAGGCCGTCACGCCGTTGTTCTACGCGCCCGCCGAGTCGACCCTCGCGCCCCTTGTGCTGGTCGGCCAGGAGTACTGGTCGGAGACCGTGCCGGTGTGGGCCGCGGTGCGAGCCCTGGGCCAGGAGCGGGGCATGGACGCCGTGGTGCACCTGGTCGACAGCCCCGAGGAGGCGGCCGCCATCATCCTCGACCGAGCTCCTGGCGGAGCGGCTGACCAGGCGCCCGACCGAGCGGCTGACCACGCGCCCGACCCGGCCGGCCGGGGCGGGTCTTCGTGAGGCTGGCGGACCTGGCCCACCTGGAGCTCACCTACCAGCCGCGCGGCCTGACCCTCGACGGACCTCTCCCGCCCGGGTTTCACCACCTCGAGGTCGAGCGCCGGCTGGGAGCCGGCGACGCGGCATACCGATCGGCCAGTGAGGCGCTGATGACCTATGCGCCGCAACGCGGGCTCGGACTCCGGCCTCGGGCCACGGCCCGTCGGGCCGCCGTCGGGGTCGACGTCCTCAGCCGGCTCGTGGGGCTCGGGGTCCCCTGCCGGATCGTGTGGACGGTCGAGGAGCAGGACCGCACCGGGTTCGGCTACGGCACCCTCGAGGGGCACGTCGAGCGTGGCGAGGAGGGCTTCCTGGTCGAGCGGCGCGGCGACCACGTGTATGCCGTGGTGCGCGCCTACGCGCGCGCCGACCGCTGGCTCACCCGGCTCGGCGGGCCACTGACGTGGCAGCTCCAGCGGGGCGCTGCCCACGGGTACCTGCGCGCCCTCCAGCGGGCCGTGCGCCAGGATGGCTGAAGGCCCCAGCGCCTGAGCCTCGTGACCCTGCACGTCCGCGACGACTCGATCGTCGGCGTGACCAGCCCGCCGGGCTCAGGCCGCCTGCTCAGTCGAAGACGATCGTGCGGCGACCGCGCAGCACCACCCGGTGCTCGGCGTGCCAGCGCAATGCCCTCGCGAAGGCCATCGCCTCGAGCTCCTGCCCCACCGAGGCGAGCTCGGTCGGGCTCATCCGGTGGTCGACGCGGCGGAAGTCCTGCTCGATGATCGGCCCCTCGTCGAGGTCGGCCGTGACGTAGTGGGCGGTCGCCCCGATCACCTTGACCCCGCGGTCGTGGGCCTGGCTGTAGGGCTTCGCGCCCTTGAAGCTCGGCAGGAGCGAGTGGTGGATGTTGATGATCCGCCCCGGGAAGTCGGCGCACAGCCCGCTCGACAGGATCTGCATGTAGCGCGCCAACGCGATGGTGTCGGCGGCGTAGAGCTCGACCAGGTGGCGCAGCTCCGACTCGGCCGTCGGCTTGGTGTCCGGCGTGACCGGCACGTGGTGGAACGGGATCCCGTGCCACTCGGCGAGGCCGCGGAAGTCCTCGTGGTTCGAGACGATCGCGGGCACGTCGAGGGGCAGCGACCCGCTCTCGACCCGGAACAGCAGGTCGTTGAGGCAGTGACCCTGCTGGCTCACCAGCACGAGCACCCGCCGCCGCTGGGACAGGTCGTGCACGGCATACGTCATCGCGAAGTCCGTGGCGACGTCACGCATCGCCGCGTCGAGCTCCTCGACCGCGAGCGCTGAACCCTCCCGGGCCAGGTGCATCCGCAGGTGGAACTCCCCCGCCGTCGTGTCGGCGAACTGCTGGCTGTCGAGGATCGTCATCGACTGCTCGAGCATGATCCCCGACACCGCGTGCACGATGCCCCGGCGATCGGCGCACGAGACGGTCAGGACGAACTCGCGTCCCGGCTCGACGGCTCCGACGGGGTGGGCTCTCACGCGGGTCAGCCTAGGTGCGCAGCGATGGCGCTAGGGCCGGGTGACCATGACGATGCCGAGGCACATCTCGTCGGTCGTGCCTTCGCCCCAGACGACGTAGCGCTCCGGCAGCCCCTCGAACGACGGCAGCAGGTCGCGCAGTCGCTGGTCGTGGGTGCAGGAGACGGTGAGCGTGTCGCCCGGACCCACCTTCATCGCGGGCTGCACCGGCCGGCTGCCCTGGTCGTCGAAGTCCCAGATCGGGATGTCGAGGATCGTGCGCTCGTCGGCCTTGCCCTGGTTGACCGTGACCGAGATCTTCGTGCCCAGCAGGTGCATGTGCCCGGCCACCGCGCGGATCGTCGAGGCCTGGGTCACCGGTCGCGTGCAGGTCTGGGTGGGGCCGGCCTTGTTGCCGGGGCAGAGCAGGTGCAGCGCATCGCCGGTGCGGCCCGCGGCGACCCCGAAGCGTTGCTGCACGTCGGCCATCGCAGCCGTCCGGTCGCACAGCGGACCGGGGTGCGCGGGTCGGCACGGGACCTCCACCGGCGCCGGCAGCAGCACCGTCTGGAGCGTCTTGCGCTGCCCGTCGTCGGCCGCCACCCGCAGCTTGGCGGCGCTCTGGTCGGGCGTCTGGCCGGCGAGGAGGTTGTAGTGGACCTGCATGATGATCCGCGAACCGGCCTCGACCGGCATACCGAGGTCGGGGGCGAGCACCCGCTCGCCACCGCCGGGTGCCCACGCACCCAGCCACGGGGCGCCGTTCAGCCCGGCACCCTGGCTCTCGACGCCGGTGCCACCGAAACAGGTCCAGCCCTGGCCCACCTGGAGGCGGTCCATCTCCTCGGCCCGGGCCACCTTGTCGGCCGGCACCCGGAACAGGATGACGTGGTGGACGACGTCGGGGTTGCCCGGCAGGACGTTGATGCCTGTCACGACCGACTTGGCGGTGAGGCCGGGGTCGAGCAGGAAGCAGCGATAGTCGTCGGTGCCCGGCGGCGCCGGCGCCTTCGGGGTGTATGCCGTGGGCATCCGGAGCGTGACGAAGCGCTCCCCCGCGCGCAGCGGGGCCTCGGGCGGCGCCTTCACCGGGACGCTGTGGCCGTGGGGCGAGGTGACCAGCGGGGCGGGGGCAGCCTGGCCCTCTCGACCCGCGAACGCCCCCGTGAGCACGACGGCGAAGGTCGCCGCGACGGCCGTGACAGCCGTGGCAGACACCACCAGCGCCAGTCGGCGTGAGCTCACCTGTCGAGTCTAGGCAGGATCACGCCGTGGAGGCAGCGAGTTGGCCGCAGGCGCCGTCGATGTCCTGACCTCGGGTGTCGCGGATCGTCGTGGGGATGCCGTGGGCGCGCAGCCGCTCGACGAACTGCTGCTCCACGCCCGCCCGGGAGGCGGTCCACTTCGACCCCGGTGTGGGGTTGAGCGGGATCGGGTTGACGTGCACCCAGCCACGGCCGCGGGCATTGAGCTTCTTCCCGAGCAGGTCGGCACGCCAGGCGTGGTCGTTGATGTCCCTGATGAGCGCGTACTCGATGCTCACCCGACGACCGGTGACCTCGTAGTAGCGGTGGGCGGCGTCGAGGGCTTCGTCGACGCTCCAGCGGGTGTTGATCGGCACGAGCTCGTTGCGCAGCTCGTCGTCGGGCGCGTGCAGCGACAGCGCCAGCGTCACCGGGATGCCCTCGGCGGCCAGCTTGTCGATCGCCGGGACGAGGCCCACGGTCGACATGGTGATGCCACGGGCGGACATGCCGAGCCCGTCGGGTGCGGGGTCGGTCAGCCTGCGGATGGCGCCGATCGCCGCCTTGTAGTTGGCCAGCGCCTCGCCCATGCCCATGAAGACGACGTTCGAGATGCGGGTGGGACCGGTCGGCCCGGTGCCGCCCTGCGGGTCCTCGGAGTCGTCCTCCTCGCCCAGCTCGGCGACGTGTCCGTCAGGGGCAGCGTCGGCGAACGCGCCGCGAGGCACCCCGACCGCCGCGAGCTCACCGCTGCGCAGGAGCCTGGCCCCCCTGACGACCTGCTCGACGATCTCGGCGGCACTCATGTTGCGGGTCAGCCCCGCCTGGCCGGTGGCGCAGAACGGGCAGTTCATGCCGCAGCCTGCCTGGCTGGAGATGCAGATCGTGACCCGCTTGGGGTAGCGCATCAGGACCGACTCGACGATGGCTCCGTCGTGCAGCTTCCACGCGGACTTGATGGTCATGCCGTCGTCCGCGGTGCGCTGCACGAGCGGGGTGAGCAGGTTCGGGAGCAGGTCGGCGACGAGGTCGTCGCGGATCGCCTTGGGCAGGTCGGTCATCTCCTCGGGCGACTCGACGAGCCGCTCGAAGTAGTGAGTCGACAGCTGCTTGGCGCGGAACCCCTTGTGCCCCAACGCCTCGACCGCTTCCTTGCGCTCTGCCGGAGAGAGGTCGGCCAGGTGGCGCGGCGGCTTGCCCCGACGCGGGGCGGAGAAGGTCAGCTGTCCCGGCTGGGGACGCTCGCTGGTGGGCGCGGGGAGGTCGGTGGTCATGGTGCGCCCAGTCTCTCAGGTGTGCGCCCTGACCTCACACTCGCAGGACCCGCGGCGGCCTCAGCCCGGGGGGACGACCCAGGCCAGCAGGGCCCACGCGACCGGCGCGACGACCACCAGGGAGTCGAGGCGATCCATCACCCCGCCGTGCCCGGGGAGGATCGTGCTCATGTCCTTGATGCCGAGGTCGCGCTTGACCGTCGACTCGGTCAGGTCTCCCACCGTGGCAGCGATCGCCGTGCAGGCACCGAGCAGGGCACCGCCCCACCAGGGGCCGTCGAGCAGGAGCACGACGACGATGGCGCCGCCCACGACGCAGGTGAGCACCGACCCGGCGAAACCCTCCCAGGACTTCTTGGGGCTCACCGAGGGAGCCATCGGGTGCCGGCCCAGCAGCACGCCGAACGCGTAGCCACCCACGTCGCTGAGCACCGTGACGAGGATGAACACCACGATCCGCCGGGCACCGTCGTCGGCAGCCAGCATCAGGGCGGCGAAGCCGGCCAGGAACGAGGGGTAGACCGCCACGAAGAAGCCACCGGCGATGTCGCGCACCGCGTCGAGCACGCCATCGGCGATCCGCCACAGCAGGATGCCGACGCAGGTCAGCCCGACCGTGATGATGAGGGCCTCTCCCCCACCCACGTAGGCGGACACCAGCATGCTCACGCTGCCGACCAGGCTGGGCACCAGCGGCACGTGGATCGAGACCTGGGCCAGCGCACGCCGCAGCTCCCAGACACCGACGACGATGGCCGCGATGACGATCCCGAGCATCAGCTCCTTGCGCAGGATCAGCGAGCCGATGATGAGGATCCCCAGGCCCACGCCGACACCGATGGCCGCCGGCAGGTTACGGCCTGCCTTCGACGGCTGCTGGGCCGGAGCGCTGGCGGCACGACGGGTGGGCGGCCCCGCAGGCGTGCCGGAACCCCCGGCACCGGGATCCGGGTGGGCGGCCTCGCGCCGCGAGCTACGGGAGTATGGCGTGTTCATTCCTTCGTGGTGGGGCGAGCGGCTCAGACCTCGAGCAGCTCGGCCTCCTTGCCCTTCAACAGCTCGTCGACACTGTCCACGTACTTCTTCGTCGTCGCGTCCAGCTCCTTCTCGCCGCGGGTGCCGTCGTCCTCGCCGACCTCGCCGTCCTTGACGAGCTTGTCGAGCTCGTCCTTGGCCTTGCGGCGGATGTTGCGGATCGACACCTTGGCGTCCTCGCCCTTGTGCCGCGCGAGCTTGATGTAGTCCTTGCGCCGCTCCTCGGTGAGCTGGGGCAGGACGCAGCGGATCATGTTGCCGTCGTTGCTGGGGTTCACGCCCAGGTCGGAGTCGCGGAGGGTCTTCTCGATCTCCGCCATCGCCGACTTGTCGAACGGCGTGATCAGGATGGTGCGGGCCTCAGGGGTCTGGAACGACGCCAGCTGCTGCAGCGGCGTCGGGGCGCCGTAGTAGTCGACCATGAGCTTGTTGAACATGCCCGGCGTCGCGCGACCCGTGCGGATGCCCGCGAAGTCCTCCTTGGCGACCTCGACGGCCTTCTCCATCTTCTCTTCGGCCTCGAGGAGAGTCTCTTCAATCATGTCCTGCTCCTTCTCGGGCGCTCCCCCGGAGGGGCTGCGCCGGTCGTGGTGTGGTCAGTCTGGTGGGTGGGTCGGCGTGCCGCCGACTCAGCCGGGGGTGACCAGCGTGCCGATCCTCTCACCGCGCAGCGCCCGGACGACGTTGCCCTCGCCCTCCATGCCGAAGACGACCATGGGCAGCTTGTTCTCCATGCAGAGGCTGAAGGCCGCGGCGTCGACCACGCGCAGACCCTGCTGGAGGGCCTCGGCGTAGCTGATCTCGTCGAGCTTCTTGGCGTCGGGGTTGGTGCGCGGGTCGGAGTCGTAGACCCCGTCGACGCCGTTCTTGCTCATCAGCACGGCGTCGCACTTGATCTCCAGTGCACGCTGCGCCGACACCGTGTCGGTGGAGAAGAACGGCATCCCGGCTCCGGCGCCGAAGATGACCACGCGGCCCTTCTCGAGGTGGCGGATCGCCCGGCGCGGGATGTAGGGCTCGGCGACCTGACCCATCGTGATCGCGGTCTGGACCCGCGTCTCGATGCCCTCCTTCTCGAGGAAGTCCTGGAGCGCGAGGCAGTTCATCACCGTGCCCAGCATGCCCATGTAGTCGGCGCGGGTCCGGTCCATGCCCTGCTGCTGCAGCTCGGCGCCCCGGAAGAAGTTGCCGCCACCGATCACGACGGCCACCTGGATGCCCTCGTTGACCGACTGCGCGATCTGCTGGGCGATCCCGCGGACGACCTCGGGAGCCAGTCCGACCCGGCCACCGCCGAAGACCTCGCCGGAGAGCTTGAGCAGGACCCGTCGCCGGGGGGTGGTGGATCCGGCTGGGGCGGTCTGCTCGGGGGCAGAAGTCACGACAGATCCTCCTGGAGGTGTGGGGCGGTCACCGAATCCTTCCACACTCCCGCGGGACGCACGCCGCCGGTTGCACGCCTGTCCGTCGTGCGTGGCAGGGTGTCATCGCAAGGTCCATCGACGCACTGAAGGAAGACACGCGCATGAGGTCAGGCATCCTCCCCGGTCACCGTGACGACTCGGTCCGCCCCCAGGACGACCTGTTCGGCCACGCCAACGGCACCTGGGTCCGCGACACCGAGATCCCCTCCGACCGGGGCCGCTACGGCACCTTCGACATGCTGCGGGAGCAGTCCGACGAGCGGGTCCGCACCATCATCGAGCGGGCCGCCGCCGACACCGACGCACCCGCCGGCTCGCCGACCCGCAAGGTGGGCGACCTCTACCGGTCGTTCATGGACGAGGCCAGGGCCGACGAGCTGGGCCTCGCGCCGATCGCCGGCGACCTCGCCGCCGTCGAGCAGATCGGCAGCCTCGACGACCTGTCCCGGGTGCTCGGGCGGCTCCAGCGTGAGGGCGGGCCGGGCCTCTTCGACTTCGGGGTGGCGCCGGACGCGAAGAACCCCGAGGAGTACGTCCTCTACCTCGGCCAGGGCGGGCTCGGCCTGCCCGACGAGTCCTACTACCGCGAGGAGCGGCACGCCGCCATCCTCGCGGCATACCTCCCGCACGTGGCCCGCATGCTCGACTTCGCGGGCATCGGCGACGGGTCCACGGACGAGGGCTCACCTGCAGCGCGGGTGGTCGCCCTCGAGACGCGGCTGGCCGGGCACCACTGGGACAACGTCGCGACCCGCGACGCGGTCAAGAGCTACAACCCCTTTGGGTATGCCGCGCTGCAGGGTCTGGCTCCCACGCTCGGGTGGAACGCGTTCGTCGACTCCCTGGGCGCGCGTGACGCCTTCGCGCAGGTCGTCGTGGGGCAGCCCTCGTACCTCGAGGGACTGTCGGCGCTGCTCGAGGACACCAGCCTCGACGACCTCAAGCACTGGCTCGCCTTCCACGTCGTCCGGTCCGCGGCTCCGCTGTTGTCCACGGAGCTGGTCGACGCCGAGTTCGACTTCACCGGCCGGGTCATCTCGGGCCTCCCGGAGAACCGCGAGCGCTGGAAGCGCGGGGTCTCGCTCGTCGAGGGCTCGATCGGGGAGGCAGTCGGCCAGCTCTACGCCGCCGAGTACTTCCCGCCGGAGGCCAAGCAGCGGATGCTCGACCTGGTCGCCAACCTCGTCGAGGCGTTCCGGCGCTCCTTCGAGGGTCTCGACTGGATGGGCCCGCAGACGCGGGAGCAGGCCCTGGCCAAGCTGGCCTCGTTCACCCCCAAGGTCGGGTACCCGGACCGCTGGCGGGACTACTCCTCGCTGACCATCGACGACGACCTCGTGGGCAACGTCCGTCGCGCCAACGAGTTCGAGCTACGCCGTCAGCTCGCCAAGCTGGGCGGCCCGATCGACCGCGACGAGTGGCTGATGCTGCCGCAGACGGTCAACGCCTACTACCACCCGCTGATGAACGAGATCGTCTTCCCCGCAGGCATCCTGCAGCCGCCCTTCTTCGACATGGACGCCGACGACGCGGTGAACTACGGCGGCATCGGTGCGGTCATCGGCCACGAGATCGGCCACGGCTTCGACGACCAGGGTTCGCGCTACGACTCCACGGGAGCCCTGCGCGACTGGTGGACGGAGGAGGACCGGGCCCGGTTCGACGAGCGCACCCAGGCCCTCATCGCCCAGTTCAGCACGCTGTCCCCGATCGCGGCGCCGGACGAGAAGGTCAACGGCGCGCTCACCGTCGGCGAGAACATCGGCGACCTCGGCGGCCTGGCGATCGGCTACTCCGCCTACCGGATTGCCACCGAGGGCCAGGACGTGCCCGAGCTCGACGGCTACACCGGTCCCCAGCGGTTCTTCCTCGGCTGGGCGCAGGTCTGGTCGGGCAAGGCCAGGACCGAGGAGGCCAAGCGGCTGCTGGCGATCGACCCGCACGCGCCCACCGAGGTGCGGGCCAACGCCGTGCGCAACTGCGACGAGTTCCACGACGCGTTCGCTGTCACCGAGGGTGACGGCATGTGGCTCGACCCCCAGGAGCGCGTGCGCATCTTCTGACTCGGGGCTCAGAACCCCGCGTTGCGCAGCATGAACTCGGTGTCGGTGTCCCGGCCCCCGCGGGGGCCGGGACCCGGGTCGACGTCATGCGTCGTGGTCATGTCCTCGGGCGCGATCCGCTCCGGGAGGTGGGTGAAGTCCGGCTGCACCCGCGCCCGCGCGGGTGCGGGTGGCGTGTGCTTCGTTCGTCTCCCCATGAGGTGAGTATGCGACAGAAGTGATCAGTTTTCGAGAAGCGCTCAAGGGGCCTTGGCTCGGAGAATGGTCTCGACAGCCCACCACGACCTCGGGGAGACATCATGCCGACCACGGCCAAGAAGACCACGGCGAAGAAGGCCACCACGAAGGCGGCGCCCAAGATCGCCGGCAGTAAGAGCGGGTTCACCGCCGACGAACGCGCCGCGATGAAGGAGCGGGCCAAGGAGGCCAAGGGCGCCGTCGGCGAGCAGGACCTGCTCGACAAGATCGCCGAGATGCCCCCGGAGGACCGCCAGCTGGCCGAGCGCCTGCACGAGATCGTCACCCAGGCCGCTCCGGATCTCGAGCCCTCGACCTGGTACGGCATGCCCGCCTACAAGCGCGACGGCAAGGCGGTGGCGTTCTTCAAGCCCGCCAGCAAGTTCAAGGCGCGGTACGCCACGTTCGAGTTCAACGACAGCGCGCAGCTGGACGATGGTGACATGTGGCCCATCGGCTACGCGCTCACGAGGCTGACACCGGCCCTCGAGAAGCAGATCGCCGCCTTGGTCAAGAAGGCGGCCGGCTAGGCGCGAGGCCGGCCACGCGGCATACCGACGACGAGGCCCCTCACCAACCGGTGAGGGGCCTCGTCGTGTGGTGTGTGGTCAGCCGCCGACGCGGAAGCGGACGAAGGAGCTGACCTTCGTGCCGGCCTCGGCCAGGACCTTCTCGACCGTCTTCTTGGCGTCCTTGGCGAACGCCTGCTCGAGCAGGACGTTCTCCTTGAAGAACCCGTTGACGCGACCCTCGACGATCTTGGGGAGGGCGGCCTCGGGCTTGCCCTCCTCCTTCGCGGTGGCCTCGGCGACGCGACGCTCGTTCTCGACCGTCACGGCGTCGACCTCGTCACGGGTCAGCACGGTGGGGCTGAACGCGGCGATGTGCATCGCCACGTCCTTCGCGACCTGCTCGTCGCTGCCCTCTGCGCCGACGAGCACGCCGATCTGCGCAGGCAGGTCGGGGCTGGTCTTGTGCAGGTAGGACACGACGATGGGGGCCTCGACGCGGGCAACGCGCTTGACCTCGATCTTCTCGCCGATGGTCGCGTTGGCGCCGTCGAGCAGCTCCTGGACGGTCGAGCCGTCCTCGAGCGAGCTCTTGAGCAGCGCGTCGGCGTCGGCCGCACCCGAGGCGACGGCCTGGGCCAGCACCTGGGCGGCGAGGGCGATGAACTTCTCGCCCTTGGCGACGAAGTCGGTCTCGCACAGGACCTCGACGAGGGTGCCCACGCCGTCACCGGCCTGGGCGGTGACCAGTCCGTTGGACGTGGTGCGGCCCTCGCGCTTGGTGACGCCCTTGAGGCCCTTCACACGAAGGATCTCGGTGGCCTTGGCACGGTCGCCATCGGCCTCGTCGAGCGCCTTCTTGACGTCGAGCATGCCCGCGCCGGTGGACTCACGCAGGGCCTTGATGTCAGCGGCGGTGTAGTTCGCCATGGGTGATTCTCAGCTCTTCTCTCACGGTTGGGCCTGACGGGCCCTGCCAGACGTGGTCGCGTCTGGCAGGGGCCGTCGGACTAAAGGGCAGGTGCGGCTCAGGCCTTGGCGTCGGCGTCGGCCGGCGTCTCGGCAGCAGCCTCGGGAGCAGCGGTCTCCTCGGCGGCGGGGGCCGGGGTGGCCTCCGCGGCGGGGGCCTCTGCAACCTCGACCGGAGCAGCCTCGACCGGAGCAGCCTCGGCGGGGGCCTCGACCGCAGCGGCCTCGGCCGGAGCGGCCTCGGTCGGAGCGGCCTCGGTCGCGTCGGCAGCGGCGGTCGCGCCGGCCTCCGGTGCTGCGGACTCCGCGGCCTGGGCGGCGTCGCCACCGAGCAGCTCGCGCTCCCACTCGGCCAGCGGCTCGTCGCCGGCGACGACACCCTCGGCCGGCTCGCCGGACTTGCCGGAGCTGCGGGCGATGAGGCCCTCGGCGACGGCGTCGGCGATCACGCGGGTGAGCAGGGTGACGGAGCGGATCGCGTCGTCGTTGCCCGGGATCTTGTAGTCGACCTCGTCGGGGTCGCAGTTGGTGTCGAGGATCGCGATGACCGGCAGGCCGAGCTTGCGCGCCTCGTCAACGGCGAGGTGCTCCTTCTTGGTGTCGACGATCCACACGGCCGAGGGGACCTTGGCCATGTTGCGGATGCCGCCGAGGGTCTTCTCGAGCTTGTCCTTCTCCCGCTTGAAGATCAGGAGTTCCTTCTTGGTGTAGCCCGAGCCCGCGACGTTGTCGTAGTCGAGCTCCTCGAGCTCCTTGAGGCGCGTGAGCCGCTTGGAGATCGTGTTGAAGTTGGTGAGCATGCCACCGAGCCAGCGGTGGTTGACATAGGGCATCCCGACGCGCGTCGCCTGCTCGGCGATGGGCTCCTGGGCCTGCTTCTTCGTGCCGACGAAGAGGATCGACCCACCGTGGGCGACCGTCTCCTTGACGAACTCGAAGGCGTTGTTGATGTAGGTCAGCGACTGCTGCAGGTCGATGATGTAGATGCCATTGCGCTCGGTCATGATGAAGCGCTTCATCTTGGGGTTCCAGCGACGGGTCTGGTGCCCGAAGTGGACGCCGCTCTCGAGGAGCTGGCGCATGGTAACGACGGCCATGCCGTGTCTCCTTGTGTCGTTGTCAGTTGCGTCGGTGGGCCGCGTGGGTGCGGCCACCTGCCTGGCGCCTGCAACGCACCCCACCGGCATACTCACCGGACTGCTGTGGTGCGCCCCCGTTTCGTCGGCGAGCCGAGTCAGCGGGCGGAAGACGCGCGAAATAGGTCTGCGTGTGCGAGCACACGTGGACCGCCGACCATCGTACGTGCTGAGGGGCCTGCCGGCGAAATCGGTACTACGGGCAAACCCCGATCCCCGGGGCCGGGCCGGACCGGATGATCGCGGGTATGACCCGTCGCCTCGTGGCGGCCATCGGCGCCGCCTTCTTCGCCGCACTCCTGACCAGTGCGTGCGCTGGCGGGGTCGCTCCCTTGTCCGCCCGATCGAGCACCTCGAGCTCGACCTCCACACCTGCGTCCCCGAGCCTGTCGCCGAGCGCGACCGGGCTGCCCTCGGGGACGATCCTGCTCGGGCTGGGAGACTCGGTGCCCGGAGGGGGAGGCGAATGCCACGACTCGGCTGGATCCTGCCGGAGCTACGTGCTCGTGCTCGCAGACCTGGCCACCACGGCGCTCGGCCGACCTGTCACGGCGGTCAACATGGCCTACAACAACGACGTGACGTCGGCCTCGATGCTGCTCAGCGTCAGGACCGACGTCGCGATGCGTGCGGCCATCGCCAAGGCGGCCATCATCACCATCCAGGTCGGCAACAACGACTGGCAGGGTCCCTGCAGCTGGCCGGGCGCAGCCACCTGCCTCGAGCGGAACCGGTCGGAGGTCGTCGCCACGATCGGCAGGTCCCTCGACGAGATCGCCACCCTCCGCAGCGGGTCGATGGCCGGCGTGCGGGTCGTGACCTACGCCGACACGACCCGGGAGACCGACGACCTCGCAGGCCAGTGGGGCTTCGACGCGGCCACCCAGACCGCCGCCTTCCACGCGATGTTCACCCGGGCCCTCAAGGCGTTGAACTCCTCCACCTGCGAGGTCGCCAGGGAACACCGGGCCCTCTGTGTCGACCTCCTGCCGGCGCTCAACGGTCCGTCCGGGTCGAGGGCTCCCGGTCTGGGCGGCCTGCACCCCGACACCGCGGGGCACCGGAAGATCGCCGCCGTCATCGCCAAGGCCGGCTTCACGGACGTGCCGTGAGGACGCGAACAACGCGGTCGCGAGGCGGTCGGCAGGCTGGCTAGGTTGGTGGCTCGTGAGTGCACTGAGCCGGGTCGTCGACGTCATCGCACCGCCTCGCATGGGCACCCCCTTCCGGTGGAACCTCTCCTCGTCGTGGGTGGCCCAGCTCGGCGACGGCATCGCCCTCGCTGCGGGGCCCCTGCTCGTCGCCTCCCTGACCCGCAACCCCACGCTGATCGCTGCCGCGGCGATGGTCCAGCACCTGCCTACCCTGCTGTTCGGCCTCTACGCGGGCGCCGTCGCCGACCGGGTCGACCGACGCACCCTCGTCCTCACCGCCAACCTCATCCGCGTGGTCGTCCTGGCCCTGCTCGTGGTGACCATCGCGAGCGGGAAGGTGACGATCGCGCTGCTCCTCGGGGTGCTCTTCGCGGTGGGGGTGGCCGAGCTCTTCGCCGACACCGGATGGCGAGCGGTGCTCCCGATGCTCGTGCGGCCCGCTGACCTCGGCATCGGCAACGCCCGGCAGATGTCCGCCTTCCTCGTGGCCAACCAGTTCGTCGGGCCGGCGGTCGGGGCGAGCCTCTTCGCCGTGGGCACGGCCGTGCCGTTCGGCGTCCAGGCGAGCGCCCTGCTGTTGGCGGCCGTGCTGTTCAGCCGGGTGCGCCTCCCCCGCGACCTCGGCGAGGCCCGCCCTGAGCAGCACATCGGCCACGACATCCTCGACGGGCTGCGGTGGATCGCCGGCAACGCCCCGATCCGCACCCTGACCCTCGTCATCTTCATCTTCAACGTCACCTGGGGCGCCCCGTGGGGTGTCCTCGTCTACTGGGCCCAGGAGCGGCTCGGCGTCGGATCCGTCGGCTTCGGACTGCTCACCACCTGCTCCGCCGTCGGTGGCGTGACGGCGGTCTTGGTCTACGACCGCCTCGAGGCCAAGGTCCCCTTGGCCCGGCTGATGAAGGTCTGCTTGTCTCTCGAGGTCGTGACGCACCTGTCCCTGGCGTTGACGACGACTCCCGCCGTGGCGATGGCGATCATGGTCGTCTTCGGCGGCTACGCGTTCGTCTGGGGCTCGTTGTCGTCCGCCGTGCGCCAGCGCGCCACCCCGACTGAGCTGCAGGGCCGCGTCGGAAGCGTCTACTGGGTGGGGCTCATCGTCGGGTTGCTCGTCGGCCAGCTCCTCGGTGGGCTCATCGCGACGCACTTCGGGGCCGCCGCGCCGTTCTGGTTCGCGTTCGTGGGTTCCGGCGTCACCCTGGTCGTGGTCTGGCGCCAGCTCGGGCACATCGCGCACGTCGACGAGGCGCAGGCCGAGGAGCACGGGTAGGTCCGCCGCGGACCCGGCCCCGCGGCATACGCTCGGGCGCATGGCTCGACCACCCGGCAAACCCGCCCTCGCTCCGTTTGGCACCACGATCTTCGCCGAGATGACGGCGCTGGCCACCGAGCACGACGCCGTGAACCTGGGTCAGGGCTTCCCCGACACCGACGGCCCGCGGGAGATGCTCGAGGCCGCCAAGGCCGCGATCGACAGCGGACGCAACCAGTACCCGCCCGGCCCGGGGGTGCCGGAGCTGCTCTCCGCGGTCGCCGCCCACCAGTCCCGGTTCTACGGGCTGGACGTCGACCCGCGCTCCGAGGTGCTGGTCACGGTCGGCGCCACCGAGGCCATCGCCGCCACCATCCTGGCGCTGTGCGAACCCGGTGACGAGGTGGTCACCTTCGAGCCCTACTACGACTCGTATGCCGCGTCGATCGCCCTCGCGGGCGCGGTGCGGCGGACGTCGGTGCTCCGCTTCCCGGACTTCGCGGTCGACGAGGAGTCGCTGCGCGCCGCCTTCTCGACGAACACCCGGATGGTGCTGCTCAACACCCCACACAACCCCACGGGCAAGGTGTTCAGCCGGTCGGAGATCGACCTGATCTGTTCTCTCGCCAAGGAGTTCGACGCCTGGGTCGTGACCGACGAGGTCTACGAGCACCTCGTCTTCGGTGGCGCGGTGCATGTGCCCGTGGCCACCCTGCCGGGGATGTGGGAGCGGACCCTGACCATCTCGTCGGCGGGCAAGACCTTCTCCGCCACCGGGTGGAAGGTCGGCTGGGTGAGCGGCCCGGCGGCCGCAGTGGCGGCGGTGCGCGCCGTCAAGCAGTTCCTCACCTTCGTCGGCTCCGGTCCGTTCCAGCCCGCCGTCGCCCTCGCCCTCGGCCTCGACGACGCCGTGTATGCCGGGCTGTCCAGCTCGTTGGAGGCCAAGCGCGACCTGCTCGTGGCGGGGCTGCAGTCGGCCGGGCTCGAGGTGTCGGTTCCGGCCGGCACGTACTTCGTCGTCGCCGACGCCGCGCCGCTCGGGGCGGTCGATGCCCTCGCCTTCTGCCGGGAGCTGCCCGCGCGGGCCGGAGTCGTCGGCGTGCCGGTGTCGGTCTTCCACGACGACGCGGATGCGGCCCGGACCTTGGTGCGGTTCGCGTTCTGCAAGCGCGACGAGGTGCTGCACGAGGCAGTGAGCCGACTGGGCCGACTCCGACCTGCGTGAGTCAGGTCCGCCCGCGACACCCCGTTGCACGTCCACAGGCGACGGCGGAGGTCATGGTCATCCACAGGACGGCGAGCCCTCCGTCGCGTGACGACGTCAGGACCAGCAGGGTGGCAGGATGCGAAGCGCACTCCTCCTGCCGGTCTCGGCCCTCGTGGTGGCCTCGATCGGTCTGTCGATCCCCACACCGGCAGCGCCGAGGTCGCAGCCCGGGCCGCCGGACACCGGCAGTACAGCCCGAGCGCCTCAGTCGGGGACAGCCACGCGGGTCGGCGCAGCCCAGCTCGCCGTGGGGGCCCCTGCGGTGGCCGTGCCCCGCTCTCCCCCATCGCTGCGGGGACGATGGGCCTGGCCGCTGATGCCGAGACCGAGCATCGTGCGGCCGTTCCTGCGGCCCGCGACCGCATACGGCTCAGGGCACCGGGGCCTCGACCTCGCCGGGTCGACAGGTCAGGGCGTGCTGGCAGTCGAGGCAGGCACCGTCGCCCACGTGGGCCGGATCGCCGGTCGCGGCACTGTGACCGTGCTGCATCCCTCGGGGGTGCGGTCGACCTACGAGCCGGTCGAGCCTGCGGTCAGCGTGGGTGAGGTGGTCGCGCGAGGGTCACGGCTGGGCGAGCTGGCCGCCACCGGCTCCCACTGCAGGCCGGCCTGTCTGCACCTCGGCGCGGTCCGCGAGCACACCTACCTCGACCCCCTGGTGTTCCTCACGGGTGGGCGACCGGTGCGACTGCTCCCGCTCGCTCAGGTGCCGGATGGGTAGGGCCAGGGCTTGCAGCCACCGAGGTCGAGGGTCTGCTGCACCATCACGGGCGCCCGCTTGCCCTTGCCCGGGCAGAGGCGGTGCTGGTGGCCGAGGCCGTGACCGACCTCGTGGTTGACCTGGTAGATGCGGTAGCGGGCGACGTCGGAGCCGTAACTGTCGTCGCCGAGGGCCCAGCGGCGGAAGTTGAGCACCGAGCGTTCGCCGTTCCAGCAGGAGACCTGGGACAGCGTGCGCATCGGCGCGCAGAGCTTGTCGGTCAGGCCGGGGCTGGCGAGCGTGACCCGCACGTCGACGTGGGCGCCCCTGGCGGCCTGCGCCGGGGTGACGTTGACGAAGCGGACGCCGTCGACCTTCTGCCAGCCCTTGGGGTCCAGCAGGACGGACTCGACGGTGGCGCCGACCTCGGCAGGGTCGACCCCGAGGCCGCCCTCGATCTCGACGGTGTACTTGACCGTGCGGCCGGTGGTCGCGACTGCGGCAGGCGGCACGGACACCACGGTGATCTTGCCGGTGCCGTTCTGCGGGACCGTGGTGGCTCCGGCCTTCGCGGTCTCGGTGGTGGACGAGCCGTCCTCGTTGTTGGGGGTCTGGGACGTGCGCAGGGACGGTGCCGAGGTCGTCGCCTTCGCGGCGGAGCCCGCGGCGTCGAGCAGGGTCGTGTCGTCACCGGTCGTGAGCCGCACGGTGACGACGGCCACGAGGACCAGGATCACGGCGCCCGTGATGGTGCGACGCAGGCGCACCTGACGGCTGGGCCGGCGTCGGTGTCGGCGAGCCCGGCGGGTCGCCGGCAGATCCTCACGCACGCGCTGCACAGCTCCTCTCGGGCCCAGGACCCCCAGGGGTCGGACGAACGTCGTCGGCGTCCATCTTCCTCCTTCGGGCGGTCGGTGCGGGCACGGCACGCCCGACGACCCCGAACCCGGCGGCACCTCCGCGGCGCTCAGGCACGGGGGTGGGCCTGTCGGTAGGAGGCCTTGAGGCGGTCCACGGAGACGTGGGTGTAGATCTGGGTCGTCGCGAGGGAGGCGTGGCCCAGGAGCTCCTGCACGAGGCGGAGGTCCGCCCCGCCCTCGAGGAGGTGGGTGGCGGCGCTGTGCCGCAGGCCGTGGGGTCCCAGATCCGGGGCGCCGGGCAGGTGTGAGAGCAGCTCGTGGACGGCGGCCCGGATCTGCCGGGGGTCGGCCCGTCGGCCGCGTCGCCCCAGGAGAAGGGCCGGACCGCTGCCCGCCACGGCGACCTGGGGACGGCCCAGGGTCAGCCAGGCGTCGACGGCCTCGCGGGCCGGCGCGCCGAAGGGCACGGTGCGCTCCTTGCCGCCCTTGCCCATCACCCGCAGGACCCCTCCGCCGAGGTCGAGGTCGTCGATGTCGAGCGCGGTCAGCTCACCGACCCGGATCCCACTGGCGTACAACACCTCGACGGCGGCGCGGTCGCGCAGGTGCATCGGGTCCTGGTCGTCGCTGGCCACTGCTGCGAGGTCCATCAGCGCCGTCGCGTCGCCCTGGCGGAGCACCTCCGGGAGGTGACCCGCGCGCTTGGGGGCGGCCAGCCGCAGCGACGGGTCCTGGGCGATCCGACCGGTGCGGGTCGCCCACCCGAGGAAGGTGCGCGCGGCAGCGGATCGGCGAGCGATGGTCGACCGAGCCGCCCCCGACTCCGCCTGGGCCGCGAGCCAGGCCCGCAGCTCGCGCAGGCCCACGTCGGCGAGGTCGGACATGCCGCACTCGTCCTGGAGGAAGCGCAGGAGTCCCCGCAGGTCACCGAGGTAGGCCCGAGTCGTGTGCTCCGAGCGGCCGCGCTCACTGCGCAGGTGGCGCTCGAAAGCCGCCAACGTCTGCGCCAGGGACTCACTCACGCCGTCACCGTCGCAAACGCAGGAGCGGCACACAAGCCGCCACCCCGCGCGCCACGGAGCCGCATCAGAACGGGTGGCGAACGTCCCCGTCGTACGTCTTGACGACAGCGTCCTCCAGACGGCGGAGCCGCTCCTCGTACTGGGCGATCACCTGCATGCGCACGCGGACCTGCTCGTGCTCGCGGCGGACCGCCTCGACCAGGCTTCGTGCCTCAGCTCGCTCGGCGTCGTCGGCCACGAACTCGGCACCCCGCAGGCCCTCCTCGATCTTGCCGAGTCGCTCCTCGACGATGCCGATCTGGATGGCCAACCCACCGTGCTCGACCTCGCGGTGGCTCGACGCGTGCTCGACGGGGTGCAAGCGCTTGCCCAGGGCCGCGACCGACGCCTTGAGCTCGGCGATCTGGGTCGACTGACGCTCGAGCTGGGCCCGCTGCTTGTCCACCTTCGCGGCCAGGTTGTTGGGGTCCGCGACACTGCGGCGCCACCGCCCGAAGGCACGGCGGGCTCGTCGGTAGGGGCCGGGCGAGGGGGTACCGGTGCCCTCGGGCCGCGCTTCTGTTCCGGACATGTTCTCCTCTTTCAGTGCAGCATCCGCATGGTGCCGTCGTCGATCCATGAGCGGAGCAGTCGTGCCTCCAGGTCCAGCTGGTGCGCCGGGATGACCGGGCTGCCTCCGCCGCTCTGGTAGCGCCACGAGTCCTGCTGCACCCCGTCGAGGAACGAGAAGCCGGTCGCGAACATCTCGGCCTCGGGAAACATCTCGTGGGCCAGGAAGCACGAGATGGTCCCGGAGGTGGGGATCAGCTCGTTGGGCACGTGGTCGGGGTCGAGCTGGTCGAGCAGCCGGGTGATGACCGGGGCGTTCGGGACAGGCATGGTGCCGAGGTCCGAGGGCCAGAAGTACGGCTGCGGATGGAGGATGTAGCGCAGCCCGTAACCGGCCTGCGGAATCAGGTAGGCGCGCTGCCGGTAGTCCTGGAACATCCACGGCGTGACCGGTGCGTACCGCGACACGACCAGGACGTGGCACTTGGTGCCGACGCACGGCGGGGTGCCGGGGTCGTCCAGGGCCATCGAGTTCATCCGGAAGACCAGGTCACTGCTGTCGATCTGCGCCACTCGGTCCGGGTTCGGGCCGAGCGGTGCGTTTCCCACGACCGTCACCTTCCGGACCGGGCGCCGCTCGGCATAGGAGGCGAGGTAGTCGCGGACCAGGTCCCACTGGGCCTGTTGGGAGGCGGCGACCTCGGCTGCGAGCACGGCGTCATTGTGCCAGCCGTCCGCTCCCGCGCAGGGGTCCTGGACGCCGGGGCGCGCCGACGCTCCGGAGGTTTCAGCGACGCGGCGACCTGCGCCAGCCCTCCCCCTGCCGCTGGGCGAGGCCGTCGAGGTCCAGCGCTCCGAGCGCACCCCGGACCTCGGCGCTGCTGAGGCCGCTGAGACGGGCCAGCTCCTCGGCCGTCGCAGGCTTGCGAGCCGGCAGCGCGGCGAGCACGATCCGGTGGGTCGGCTCGAGGTCGTCGCCGGGCAGGGCCGCACCCTCCTTGCGCGGAGCCAGCTCACCGATGGGTCCGACTGCCTCCGCGACCTCGCCGGCGTCGGTGACGAGCGTCGCCCCGGCACGGACGAGCTCGTGGCAGCCGGCCGACACCGCCGACGACACCGGTCCCGGCACGGCACAGACGACCCTCAGGTGTTCCTCCGCGAGGCGGGCCGTGTTGCGCGAACCACTGCGCAGGCCCGCCTCGACCACCACGGTGCCCTGGGTCAACGTCGCGATCACCCGGTTGCGGCTGAGGAAACGCCACCTGGTCGGCGCCGAGCCGGGCGGCACCTCGCTGACCACCAGGCCGTCCTCCTGCACCCGCTGCAGCAGCCCCGCATGCCCCGCTGGGTAGGGCCGGTCGACACCACACGCGAGCACGGCGATGGTGACTCCCTCGAGCGCCATCGCGCCCTCGTGCGCCGCACCGTCGATGCCGTAGGCCGCGCCAGACACCACGGCGAACCCTCGCTCAGCCAGCCCGGCGCCGAGCTCCTTCGCCACGTGGACGCCATAACCGGTGGCAGCCCGAGCACCCACGACCGCGACGCTCCGAGCAGCCACGTCACCCAGGCTCGCGCGGCCGAGCACCCAGAGGCACAGCGGTGGAGCTGCCAGGTCGTGCAGGCCCAGCGGCCACTCCTCGTCGCCCGGCACGAGGAGTCGGGCGCCCAGCCGCCGGGCGATGGCCAGGTCACGGTCGACATCGAGCTCCGCGAGTCGCTCGGCCATCCGCGCGCCGAGGGTGGTCTCGGCCCCGACTCCCTGGAGGGCCTCCTCCGCCCCCACCGCGGCGATCCGTGCGGCGACGTCGGTGTCGCCGGGCTCGGCCAACCTCGCCCACGCCACCCTCGCCGCCCGGTCACCACGCACCGTCGCGATCCCGCTCATGCCGCCACCGGGCCCTGGTTGCGCAGCGTGAGGGCCTGGCCGAGGTCGTCACGGGTCGGCGTCGCACGGCCGGCCAGGTCGGCGACGGTCCACGCCACCCGCATCACCCGGTCGTACCCACGGAGGGTGAGCTGGGCGCGCTCGAGGGCTCGGTCGATGTCCGCGGTGACCCCGGACGGCAGCCGCCACCTCCCCCGGCGCAGGACCGGCCCCGGCACCTCGCTGTTCAGGGCCCACGGGGTCTGGTCCCAGCGTTCGGCCTGCGCTTTCCTCGCGTCGATCACCCGAGCGGCCACGGTCGCGCTGCTCTCTCCGGCGGGTCCGGCCAGCGACGACCGCGTCACGGCCGGCACCTGCACCTGCAGGTCGACGCGGTCGAGCAGCGGGCCGGACAAGCGACCCAGGTAGCCACGCTTGGCCAGCGGGCTGCAGGAACAGCCCACCCCCTTGCCGTAGCCGAGGCCGCACGGACAGGGGTTCGCGGCCATCACCAGCTGGAAGCGGGCCGGGAAGCGCACGCTGGCGCGGGCCCGCGAGACCACCACCTGCCCCGACTCCAGGGGTTGGCGCAGGGACTGCAGGGCCGCCGCCTTGAACTCGGGGGCCTCGTCCAGGAAGAGCACCCCGTGGTGGGCCAAGGTGATCGCGCCGGGCCGCACCGCCGCGCTCCCACCCCCGATGATCGCCGCCTGCGTCGCACTGTGGTGCGGCGACACGAACGGCGGCAGCCCTTCGAGGGACAGCTCGGGAGCCGTCACGCCGAGGAGGGACCGCACCGCGAGGACGTCGATCGACTGCTCTCGGCTGAGCCGCGGCAGGATGGACACCAACCGCTCGGCCAGCATCGTCTTGCCGGAGCCCGGAGGGCCGAGCAGGAAGAGGTGGTGTCCGCCCGCAGCCGCCAGCTCGACGGCCGCCCTGGCCTCGTCCTGGCCGACCACGTCGGCGAGGTCCGGCGTGGCCTTCGCCGCCGACAGTCGCGGCGCGCGGTCCGGGGTGCTGACCCCGAAGGACTCGACCCCGGCCGCGTGGGCCACGATGAGGTCGGCCAAGTGGGCCACGGGGTGCACCCGGATGTCGGGCACCAGGCGCGCCTCGGCGGCGTTGTCGACCGGAACAGCCACGTCCCGGCACCCTGCCCGCGCGGCGCACAGGACTGCGGGGAGGACACCACGCACCGATCGGATGGACCCGTCGAGCCCGAGCTCCCCCAGGTGCACCACGTCGCCCACCCGCTCGGGCGGGATCAGTCCGAGGGCGGTCGCGACGGCGATGGCGATCGGCAGGTCGAAACCACTGCCGTTCTTCGGGATCGAGGCCGGCGACAGGTTGACCGTGATCCTGCTCTGCGCCAGGGAGTGCCCGATGCTGGCCGCCGCGGCCTTGACCCGGTTGGGCGACTGCGCACACGCGGTGTCGGGCAGTCCGCCCAGCATGAAGGCGGGCAGGCCCCCCGACAGGTGCGCCTCGACCTCCACGACCGAGCCGGCCAGCCCCTCCAGGGTGACCGACCGGGTGCGGCCGAACGTCATGCCTCGACCCCCTGCAGGTGGCGGACCACGGCGCGCCCCGCTGTCGGTCGCAGGATGCCGATCACGTCGATCCTGATGCGTGCGGGGTGTTCCCCGTGCTCCTGCAGCCAGGCCGACGCGAGCCGGCGCAGCCGCGCCGCCTTGCGCGCGGTGACCGCCTCCACGGGAGAACCGAAGCGCTCGGTCCGGCGGGTCTTGACCTCGCAGAAGACGAGACAGTCGCCGTCCCTGGCCACCAGGTCCAGCTCGCCCCGGGCGCAGCGCCAGTTGCGGTCCACGACCGCCATCCCCCGGTCGGTCAGGTAGCGCTCAGCCAGCCGCTCGCCATACTCCCCCAGCGCCCTGCGCGGATCCGCCCTGTCTGCCATGCGCCCAACCCAAGTCCGCAGGGGCGACCAGCGGCACACCCAGCAATGCGGCCTGTGGACGGGCCCAGGACGGGCACCCGACCGGGGACAACCGCCGCAGATACGGCTGCGGATACGGCTGCCGATACGGCAGCTGGCAGGCCGAGCCGCCCTGGCTGCCGCAGCTAGAAGCCCTGGTCCTTGGGCAGCTCGAGGTCAGCCTTGGCGAGCTCCTCGACGTTGACGTCCTTGAACGTCACGACGCGGACCTGCTTGGCGAACCGCGCGGGTCGGTAGATGTCCCACACCCAGGCGTCCTGCATGGTGACGTCGAAGTAGACCTCACCCCCGTCGGAGCGCACCTTCACGTCGACGGAGTTGCACAGGTAGAACCGGCGCTCGGTCTCGACCACGTGCGAGAACAGGCCCACCACGTCGCGGTACTCGCGGTAGAGCTGGAGCTCCATCTCCGACTCGTACTTCTCGAGGTCCTCAGAACTCATCGCGTGCTCATCTCCGGTTGCTCACCATGCCGAACACTCTCATCATCCATCGTCACTCCCGGCAGCCGCCACGACCGTCGGTGCAGGTCCGTCGCCCCGAACGCCTCGAGCGCCGCAAGGTGCTCGGGCGCGGCATACCCCTTGTTCTCGTCCCACCCGTAGGCCGGGTGCTCTGGCGCGACGTCGACCATCATCCCGTCCCGCTCCACCTTGGCGAGCACCGACGCGGCGGCGACGGACGAGCACTTGAGGTCGGCCTTGATCATGGTCGTGACCGGCGGGGTGACGGGGGCGTCGTGGGAGGTGAAGGCGAACAGCCCCACCTCGTCGGGCGCGGTGAGCCAGTCGTGGTTGCCGTCGAGGATGACCAGGTCGGGGACCAGGTCGACCGCAGCCAGGGCCCGGCACCCGGCCAGCCGCAGGGCCGCGATGATGCCGATCTCGTCGATCTCCTGGGGGGACGCATGACCCACGGCGTAGGCCAGGGCCCAGCGCCGGATCCGCGGGACCATGGCCACCCGCGCGGCCGGGGTCAGCAGCTTGGAGTCCTTGACCCCGGTGGGCGCGCTGCGACAGGTCTCGTCGATGAGCACCACGCCGACCGTCACCGGTCCGGCCAGGGCACCACGGCCCACCTCGTCCATGCCGGCCAGGACGCGGTGGCCGTCACGCTGGAGCTGGCGCTCGACCCGAAGGGTGGGCTTGCGACTGCGCACGGGCTGGGCCATTGCTCAGCCCGACCCGGTCGGTGTGTCCGTGCCGCCCACCTCGCCGCCACCGGGACCGTCGCCGGTGACGCCAGCGCCCTGGGAGTCGGTGGTGGCCGTGGCAGGCGAGGGGGCCGGGACCTGGGCGAAGGTCGAGGTCGGGTTGGACAGCCAGGTCAGGTGGTCGAGCGGCCAGACGAGGGCCACGGCGCGGCCGACGACGAGACGCTCGTCGACGGACCCCTGGCTGCCATTGTTCTCGGGGCCGTCGTGGACGCGCGAGTCGGCCGAGTTGGAGCGGTGGTCACCCATGACCCACACCCGCCCGCTCGGCACGGTGATGTCGAAGTCCTGCTCGCTCGCGGCGTCGCCGGGCTTGAGGTAGGGCTCCTTGATCGCGGTGCCGTTGATCGTGATCCGGCCGCCCTCGTCGCAGCACACCACGTGGTCGCCCGGCAGCCCGATGACCCGCTTGATGAGGTGGTTCTCGGCGTTGTCGGGCAGCAGTCCGACGAACGTGAGTGTCTCGGTGACGACGGTCGCGACCGGGCCCTGCTGGGCCTTCGGGGCCTCGTCGAGCCACTGTCCGGGGTCGGCGAACACGACGATGTCGCCGCGCTTGAGGTCGATCGGGCCGGGGGTCAGCTTGCTGACGATCACGCGGTCGTTGAGGACGAGGGTGTCTTCCATCGACCCGGACGGGATGTAGAAGGCCTGGAGCAGCCAGGTCTTGACGATGAAGGACAGCACGAGGGCCATCCCCACGACGATGGCGAACTCCTTGATGGCCGCGCCGAGCACGGCCAGCCCGCTGACCGACTCGTCGTCGTCGCGCCGCCCCTTCGCGCCCTCGTCGTCGCGCCGTCGCTTCGCGCCCTCACCGTCGTCGCGCCGTCCCGTCGCGCCCTCGCCGTCGGCTCCTGCTTCGTCGTCCTGGGGCGCCGACTCGTCACGCGCAGCGGCCACCGGGATCTCCTCGGGCAGGGGTCTGGTCTCGGTGGTCACCCGCGCCGGGGTCGACTCCTCGGCCTGGCCGACGATCGTGGGCGGGACCCCGGTGTCGTGCGCGTCCTCGGGCGTGGGCGTCGGCCGGGCCACCTCCACGTCGGACGGCAACCACGGGGAGTCCGGTGGGTGGGTGGGCGCAGCCGCGCCCGCGTCTGTGGCGACGGTCGGGCTGGGGTCGGGCAGGTCGTGGCGCAGCCAGGCCGGGTCGTGGGAGTCGTGGGCGGCGTCGGTCTCGACCCGGGTGGGGTCCGGCTGGTCGGCCTCGAACCTCAGCCAGCCGTTGTCGCCGTCGCGCGGCGTGCCGCTCACGGCTCACCCACGCGGGGCAGGTCGGCCAGTGCGTCGGGGCGCTCGAAGCGGCCGAGGCGCGACAGCGGCCAGTACGTCGCACTCGCGCGACCGATGACGTCGGACAGCCGCACCGTGCCGCCGCCCGGGTCGCCCAGGTGGGAGCGCGAGTCGGCGCTGTCGCTGCGGTGGTCGCCCATCACCCAGAGCCGTCCGACGGGGACGGTGACGTCGAACTCCAGCTCGCTCGGCTTGTCGCCGGGCATGACGTAGGTCTCGTCGAGCACCGTGCCGTTGACGGTCAGGCTGCCCCGGTCGCAGCAGACCACGCGGTCGCCCGGCAGGCCGATGACCCGCTTCACGAAGTCCTGCTCGCCGAGGTCGACCCCCACCAACGAGGCCGCGTCACCCAGGACCTTGCCGATGGCGCCGTCGTCCTGGTGCGGGGTGAGGTCGGCGGCGGCAAACGTCGTGGTGCCGTCGAAGACGACCACGTCGCCCCGTCGCACCGAGCCGCCGTCGGCCAGCTTGTTGACCAGGATCCGGTCGCCCGGCTCGATGGTCGGCTCCATGGAGCCTGACGGCACGTAGAAGGACTGGACGAGGAAACCCCGGACCAGCAGCATCACCAGCAGTGCGACGCCGCCGAGCAGCAGCCACGAAGGGCCGCCTCGGGGGCGTTCGGACTCGGCCGCCGCGTCAGTCTCGACTGGTGCGGCGGCCGGGTCCTGCTGGGGTGCTTCCGGTCCGGGGTTCATCGCTCCGGAGCCTAACCCTCAGGGCTGTGGCGACGAGCGCCGGGACGCGCTGAGGGGGAGATGATTCCGCCTTACTTGGCGGGGGTCGTCTCGCGCTTCTCCTTGATCTTGGCGGCCTTGCCGCGCAGGTCGCGCAGGTAGTACAGCTTCGCGCGACGGACGTCACCGCGGGTGACGACCTCGATGTGGTCGATGACCGGGGTGTGCAGGGGGAAGGTGCGCTCGACGCCGACGCCGAACGAGACCTTGCGGACGGTGAACGTCTCGCCCAGGCCACCACCGTGGCGACGGATCACGACGCCCTTGAAGACCTGGACGCGCGAGCGCGTGCCCTCGATGACCTTCACGTGCACGTTGACGGTGTCACCGGCGCGGAAGGCCGGGATGTCGTCGCGGAGGGACGCCTTGTCGAGCTCGTCGAAACGCTGCATGGCAGATTCGCTTTCTTCTCGGCGCCACAGGTCGCCCAGGGTGTTGGGTGGTGCTGCTGATGATGGTGTGCGCCGTGTGCGTGACCGACCACGTGGCCGGGATCCTGCCCGGACACTCCCCCTGTGGCAGGGGTCGCTGGTCACGCGGGCGCAAGGAGCCATTCTGCCACGCACAGGGGCCGCGACAGAAATCGCCGCCGCCCCTGACGACCGGGTATGCCGCGTGGCCGGGCCACGCGGCATACCCGCGGCTTACCGGCGGCATACCCGCGGCAGGCGTCAGGCGCGGGCGGGCGCCGGACGGCCGACCGGGTCGAGCCGGTCAGCCAGGCGACGCTCGACGGCGGCGGCGCCGCGCAGGGTGGTCGCCAACGAACGACGCACGGGCCGGCGAGCCGGACTGGTGCCGAGTCCGTCGTCGACGACGGGGGCGTCCGGTCGGGCCGACCGGGCCAGGGCGGCGCCTGCGTTGCTGTTGATGGTGAGGGCGATGTAGTCGCTCATGTCCTTCTCCCTTCAGGGTGCGGTGGTGCTGTGGACGCTGACGGATCCGTCAGCGCGTCTGTGACCTCGCGGCTGGTCCGGTGCTGGACCTCACGACGAGCTCGGTGGGGAGCACGATGCGGCGCTCGGTGTAATCGGGGTCGAGGAGCATCCGGCCGGCGATGCGCCCGCGCTCGGCGATCGGTTGGCGCACGGTGGTGAGTCCGGCGCCGGCCGCTGCCGGCACGTCGTCGAAGCCGGAGAGCGAGACGTCGCGGCCGGGGGTCAGGCCGCGCTGGCTCATGGCGTCGAGGACCCCGAGGGCCAGCACGTCGCTGACGGTGATGATCGCGGTGGGGCGGTCCTGCCGGTCGAGCAGGTGGGCCCCCGCGGCCCGGCCCGCCTCGACCGAGTTGTGGCCGGGTGGCGCGACCGTCTGCACGGTGACGTCCGGACCGACGCCCTCGCGGAAGCCGTCGTAGCGATCCCACGAGAACGACATCGACCGGTGCTCCACGTCGTCGACCTCGACCACGGCGGGTGAGTCGACCTTGCTGTCGACGACGATGCCGACGCTGCGGTGGCCGAGCCGGCGGATGTGCTCGCCCACCTGCCGCGCGGCGCCGCGCTCGTCGATGAGGACGAGCCCGTCCATCCGGGGGTCCTTGTCGTCCGTGGCGACCATCCGGAGCCCCCGGTCGACCGCGATCTCCCGGGCCGGGTGGTCGATGTCGAGGCAGTAGGCCAGGAGCCCGTCGACGACGGCGGCCCGCATGGCCTCGGCGCTCGCCTCGACCTCCTCGGGCCGCTCGGGGTCGAACGGTCGCAGCGGGATGAGCAGCAGCCCGGTCTGGAACTGCTCGGCCACCTCGGCGAGGCCGGCCAGCATGCCCACCGAGTAGGGGTCGGAGAACGCGTAGCTGAGCCGCTCGGTGAAGACCAGCCCGATGGCCCGCGCCCGCTGGGACCGCAGGCTGCGCGCGGCCGGGTTGGGCCCGGCATACCCGAGCGCCTTGGCGGTCTCGAGCACGCGCTGGCGCACCTCGGTGGAGAGCTGGTCGGGCTTGTTGTAGGCGTTCGAGACCGTGGAGACGGAGACCCCGGCGGCCTCGGCGACGGACCTGAGCGTGACGTTACCCATGGCTTCCGGCCTCCTTCTGGGTGCGCTGGACGGCGTTCTGGATCGTTGTACTAAATCGTTCAAGTAGAACGATACAGGAAACATTCCCGAGAACCGCGAACTTTTTTCGCGGCGGGCCCGCTGCGCCCCCGTCGCAGCCCCGCGGCATACGGTGACGCCTGTGAGCATCGACCCCGGCTGGCCCGTCGGCCTCGCGCTGGCCCTGCTGCTGGCACTCGCGATGGCCGCGCACCGCTTCGCCGGCTACGGCCTGGAGCGCCCCGTCCTCGTCGCCGCGGTGCGGGCCATCGTCCAGCTGGGGCTCGCGGCCGTGCTCATCGCCGCCGTGGTCGACAGCCTGCCGTGGTCGGTGGCGCTGGTCTGCGTGATGTTCGCGATGGGGGTCCTCACGACGTCGCGCCGGGTGGAGGCGCCGCGGGCGTGGTCGTGGGCCGCGCTGGCGATGGCCGCCGGCGTGCTCCCGGTGTTGGCGATCGTGCTGGCCACGGGCACGATCCCCCCGACCGGGATCGCCGTCATCCCGGTGGCGGGCATCATCGTCGGCAACGCGATGACGGCACACACCCTCGTCGGGCGCCGCGCCTTCGCCGCCCTGCGCGAGGAGCACAGCCAGTACGAAGCCAGCCTCTCGGTCGGCCTGCTCCCCCGCCAGGCCATCCGCGAGATCGTCCACCGCCGCGCACCCGAGGCGCTCCTCCCGGGGCTCGACCAGGTGAAGACCACCGGGGTGGTCACCCTGCCAGGGGCCTTCATCGGGGTCATGCTCGGCGGCGGCACCCCGGCGCAGGCGGCCACGGCCCAGGTGCTGGTGCTCTTCGGGATCATGGCTGCCCAGACCGTCACCGTGCTCGTGGCGGAACACCTCCTGGCCGGACGCCTCCTGCTCCCCGACGACCTGGCCGCGAGCCTCGTCGACTAGGTCACCACCGACCCGCGGTGACCCGCGGCGGCATACTCGCCTCCATGCCGACCCGCACGCAGCGCGACCTGCGACCGTTCGCGCTGGCCTGCGCCGTCACGGTCGTCTCGGTGGGCCTGCTGTGGCTCGCGGTGCTGCACGGCTGGCTCGGCCCGAACGTCGGTCGCGGCGACCGGTTCTGCGAGGCGGCGCGCGACGCCCTCGTCCGCCAGCCCGCCAACACCTTCAGCAACGCCGGGTTCGTCGTCGCCGGCCTGGCCATTGCCTGGAGGGCGGGATCGCCCGGCACGACCATTGCGGCCAACCCCCGGCTCGCGGCGGCCCTCGGGGTGGTCGTGGTGCTCCTCGGGCCAGCGAGCGCCGCGATGCACGCGACCCAGAGCGCCCTCGGCGGCCACCTCGACCTGCTCAGCATGTACCTCATCGCCGCCTTCGCCTCGTCGTATGCGGTCACGCGGGTGCTGGGCCGCGGCACCGGCTTCTTCGCGGCCTCGTTCGTCGGCGTCGTGCTGGTCTGCGAGCTGGTCGAACGCATCCCGGGGCACGTGCCGATGGTCGACATCGCCGCCAACCTCGCGTTCGGGCTCTTCCTGCTCGTGGCCCTGGCCGGTGAGGCCGTGCTGTGGCGGCGTGGCACGGGGCGGCGCCAGGTCGGCTGGGGGCTGGCCTCGGCCGGGGCCCTCGCGCTGGCGTTCGCGATCTGGAACCTCGCCAAGGACGGGTCGTCCCTCTGCCACCCCGAGTCGCTCCTGCAGGGCCACGCCGCCTGGCACCTGCTGTGCGCCGTGGCGGCCTACGCCCTCTACCGGCTCTACGCCAGCGAGCGCGTCAACGACGCCGCTTGAGCAGGTCGACAGTGCCGGGGAAGGCGCCCTCTCCGGGCTGCACGCGGTAGCCGGCCTTGCGGTAGGTCCGCAGGTTGCGGTCGCTGCGGGTCCCTGTGTTGAGCCAGTATGCCGCCGTGCCCGACGGCGCCTGCGCCTCCGCATGGGCGAGCAGCGCGCGCCCGAGGCCACGGCCCTGGAGGTCGGGGGCGACCATCAGCCGGCCGATCTGCCAGGTGGCGGGGTCGTCCGGGTGCGACCGCGCCCGCACCGAGGCGACCAGCCGGCCGCCCTCGCGCACCACCCAGGTCTGCCACTCCAGCAGGCCGTGCGCCACGTCGTCGAGGGACTCGACGAGTGGTGGGATGTCGTGGGTGTCGTTGGCCTTGGCCTCGCTCACCCAGCAGGCCCGTTGCAGAGTCGTCAGCTCGGCGGCATCTGAGGGCTGGGCGACGGTGATCGCGAGGTCCTGCGTCGTCAGGGCCGCAGCGGAGTGCAGGAGGTCGGGTCTGCGCGCCGCCGTGCGCTCGAGCCGTTGCTGGTGGCGCCACGCGGCGATCGCCCCGTGGTCCCCGGACAGCAGCACCGGTGGCACCGCCCGGGTCACGCCCGCACTCGACTCCCAGGCGGCGGGCTTGGTGTACACGGGGTACTCGAGCAGCCCGTCCTCGTGGGACTCCTCGACGAGGGACTCCGCGTTGCCGATGACGCCGGGCAGCAGGCGGGCCACCGCCTCGACCATCGCGAGCACGGCCACCTCTCCCCCGTTCAGCACGTAGTCGCCGAGCGAGACCACCGACACCTCGAGCCCGAGCTCGTCAGCGGCGTACTCGTAGACGCGCTCGTCGATCCCCTCGTAGCGTCCGCAGGCGAAGGCCAGCCACGGCTCCTCGGCGAGCTCGCGCGCCAGGGCCTGCGTGAACGGCATACCTCCCGGGCCGGGGACGATGAGACGCGGGCGGGCGCCGTCGGCGCCCGAGGCGGCCACGTGGGCGAGGGCCTCGGCCCACGGCTGCGGCTTCATCACCATGCCGGCACCGCCGCCGTAGGGGGTGTCGTCGACCGAGTGGTGCCGGTCGTGGGTGAAGTCGCGCAGGTCGTGCACCCGCAGGTCGAGCAGCCCGTCGCGCCGGGCCTTCCCGATCAGCGAGAGGTCCAGGGGTGCGAGGTACTCGGGGAAGATCGAGACGACGTCGAGGATCACCGGTGGTCCGCCGTCATTCGGCGTTGAGCTCGAGGAGCCCGGGGGGCGGGTCGACGACGACCCGGCCACCCTCGACGTCGACCTCAGGGACGATGGCCTCGACGAACGGCACGAGCGCCTCGGCGCCGCCGGTCAGCCGCAGCACCAGCTGGTCCTGGACCGCACCCGTGCGCAGACCGGTGACCTCGCCGAGGGCGGTCCCGGAGGGGTCCACGGCGGTGAGTCCGACGAGCTCGTCCTCGTACCACGCGTCGTCCTCGTCGGACGCAGCCTCGGCCGCGGCCTCGGCGTCGATGAACAGGCGGGTGCCGCGCAGCGACTCGGCGCCGGTGCGGTCGGGGATCTCCTCGAAGCCGAGCAGCCAGACCTTCTGGTGCAGCCGAGCGGTGCGCAGGGTGAGCGAGCGCGGCACGCCGGACCCGGGGGCGGCCTCGGTCGCGTAGTTGACGCCGGGGGCGAAGCGCGCCTCCGGGTCGTCGGTGTGGGTCTGCACGGTCACCTCACCGCGCAGGCCGTGCGGCTTGCCGATGCGGGCGACGAGCAGTCTGGAGTCGGCAGGCATGTGCCGATCCTCTCAGGTCTCGGAAGTCCCTTGCACCAGGCGGTCGAGGGCGGCGAGCGCGCACCCGGGGTGGTCGAGCCAGAGGAAGTGCCCGGTGCCCGGCTCGACGTGGACCCAGGCGTCGGGGATCCGCTCGGCCGTGGCCCGCGCCGACTCCTCGGCCGGCATCGGGCTGTCGGCACCCGACAGCACCCCGACGGGGACGTCGATGGACGGCAGTGCCGCCTCCAGCGCGGGGAGCTGCTCCACGAGGTCCTCCCACAGCCCGAGGTGGGCGGCGTTCGAGACCGCCAGGGGTGGACGCGGCGTGGCGGCGGCCGGCTCGCTGAAGTAGGACGGCCAGACGATGTCGAGCATCTCCTGCTCGTCGGCGTCAGTGGCGGTGCCGTCGGTGTCCTTGTCGTCCAGCTCCTGGGCCCGGGCCCGCAGGTGTTCCGGCACCCGGCGCATCATCTCCGCGCCGAACGCCTCCGCCCCACCGTCGCCGACCGCGCCGAGCGGGTCGATGCTCAGGACGCCGAGCAGACGCTCGGGGATGGACGCGGCTGCGTGGAACGCCAGGTGACCGCCCCAGCTGTGGCCCACCAGCCAAACCCGCTCCACGCCGATCCCGTCGAGGACCGCGCAGATGTCGGCGACCGCCTGTTCGACGGTGAACGGTCCTTCCTCCGTCGAGGGCGGCAGGCCTCGCTGCTGGAAGAACGCCACGTCGTACGCCGCCGCGAGCTCCTCGGCCAGCGAGTCGAGGTGGCCGTAGGACAGCCCGGGTCCGCCATGGAGCAGCAGGACCGGCGGACCGGCTCCGGCGCGCCACCCGTCGAGGTGCCCCGGGGCTGCCGGCACGGCGAACGGGATGCGATCCACCCGCGGAACGTACTCCCGGGCGCGGGTCCACCGCAGCCGAACGACCGCACGTCCGGGGCTACGACGGGAAGGCACGACCGGACACGACGAAGGGCCACCGGAAACCCGGTGGCCCTTCGTGAGGTGTCAGCGCGAGTGAGCGCTCAGCGGACCTTGTCGGTGTCGACAATGTCGACCCGCACGTTCTGGCCGCCGGCCAGCGCACCCATGACGGTGCGCAGGGCGCTCGCGGTGCGACCGGAGCGACCGATCACGCGACCGAGGTCCTCGGGGTGCACCCGGACCTCGAGCACCTCACCACGGCGGAGCTCCTTGCGTCGCACGGCAACCTCGTCCTTGTGGTCGACGATGCCCTTGACGAGGTGCTCGAGCGCCTCTTCCAGCACGGTCAGGCCTGGTCCGCGGCGTCGGCCGCGGCGGCCGCGGGGGCCTCCTCGGTCTCAGCCTTGGCCTCGTCGGCCACGGGGGCTTCCGCGACAGCCTCGGGCGCCTCGGCCTTGGGGGCCTCGTCAGCCTTGGGCTCCTCGGCCTTGGCCTCGTCGGCCTTGGGGGCCTCGTCGGCCTTCTTGGCAGCGCGCTTCTTCGGGGTGGTCGCCCCGTCGGTGCCGGCCTCGGACTTGCCCGCCGCGGCGATGGCCGCGTCGTACAGCTCCTTCTTGGACGGCTTGGCTGCCTTGACCTTGAGCGTGCCCTCGGTGCCGGGCTCGCCCTTGTACTTCTGCCAGTCGCCGGTCACCTTGAGCAGTGCCGCGACGGCCTCGGTCGGCTGCGCGCCCTGGCCCAGCCAGTACTGCGCGCGGTCCGAGTTGATGTCGATGACCGAGGGCTCCTCGGTGGGGTGGTACTTGCCGATCTCCTCGATGGCCCGGCCATCGCGCTTGGCGCGCGAGTCCATGACGACGACGCGGTAGAACGGTGCACGGATCTTGCCCATGCGCTTCAGACGAATCTTGACGGCCACGGTGGTGGTGTCTCCTGTTTCTGGTTGTGAGCACGGCAAGACCGCGCAGGATTCACGCGGGGTACCGGAACTCGGTGTAGGCGTTCCAGCCAGGAGGCCTCGGTGCGTGACCGGGCCCGTGCCTGGACGGGTACAGCCGACCATTCTGCCAGATCTGTGGGGATGCCCCGACCAGGCAGGGTCAGCCCGCGGCCATGAGGTCGAGCACGACGTCGAGCACGTGCTGGAGTGTGCTCGGGGAGGGCAGCCACAGGAGGCACTCCTGCACCTCGGCCACCGCGTGCCGGCGGTGCGCGTCCTCCGTGGCCGGATCCAGGGCCGCCCCGGCCTGCCGGGCGAGGAAGTTCAGCTCGCCGCTGAGCAGCATGGTGAACGCGTCCAGCCCGCGCACGGCCCCGGTTCCTTGGGCCGCACGGTAGGACGCGACCGTCCGGCGCACGGCCGACGCGTCGACCTCCTCGCCGTCGACGTGCCACTGGACCAGCACCTTGGCCAGCTCTTGGTCGGGGAGCACCGGGCCCACGTCCTCCCAGTCCACGGGGACGAGCTGCCCGTCGGCGGTCACCAGGATGTTGTCGGGGTGCAGGTCGCGGTGGCCGACCACGAACGGCCCGGTCGGAGCGGGCACCCTCCGCACGAGGTCGCAGAGCCCGTCGAGGTCCGCCACCCGCGCCACCAGGGCGTCGTGCCACGGCTGGTCGGCGGCCCGCTCCACCAGGTCGGCCCAGACCTGAGTCTCCGGGACGGTCCGGTACCACCAGCCGATCGGGTCGTCGGTCGCAGGCGCCACGGCGTGCAGCCGACCGAGCAGCGTGCCCAGCTCCGACGCGTGCAGGCCGGGAACGAAGCCGGCCCGCGGAGCCGCCCCGTCCACCCAGGTGCTGAGCCGCACCAGTCCCCCGCCCAGCTCCGCAGGCACCGGCACGAGGAACCGCCCGACCCGGTCGGCGACCGGGACGGGCACCGGTATGCCGGCCCGGGCGAAGTGCTCGAGGTGACCGGCCTCGCGACGGACCGCCTCCTCCCCCGACGCCAGGTCCGGGAAGCCCGCGTATGCCGCGAAGGGTTGCTTCACGGCATACCTGAGCCCGTGGCACTCGAGCCGGCTCACCTGCCCTTCCGCGCCACGGGCCACGAAGGTCAGCCGCGCCGATCCGTCGCCGCCGTCGAGGCCGAAGACGTCGAGCAGGTACGCGGTCAGCTCGTCCATGGCGCGCCTCACCAGGGGCTGGGTTCGAAGTCCTTGACGAAACAGCCGTAGACGTCCTCGCCGGCCTCGCCGCGCACGATGGGGTCGTAGACGCGGGCCGCGCCGTCCACGAGGTCGAGGGGCGCGTGCCAGCCCTCGGCGGCGATCCGCAGCTTCTCGTGGTGCGGTCGCTCGTCGGTGATCCAGCCGGTGTCGACTGCGGTCATGAGGATCTTGTCCGTCTCGAACATCTCGCCGGCGCTGGTGCGGGTCAGCATGTTGAGTGCCGCCTTCGCCATGTTGGTGTGCGGGTGGCCGGATCCCTTGTAGCGCCTGGAGAACTGCCCCTCCATGGCCGAGACGTTGACGACGTACGCGCGACGGGCCCCGGCAGCGACGGCGGCCCGCATCGACGGTCGCAGCCGCGACACGAGGATGAAGGGGGCAGTCGAGTTGCACAGCTGCACCTCGAGCAGCTCGAGCGGGTCGACCTCCTCGACCTTCTGCGTCCAGGAGTTGTTGACCTGGGTGTCGGGCAGCAGGCCGCCTGCGTCGACCGCCGTGCCGGCGAGGTGCGCCTCGAGGCTGGCGTGGCCGGCCGACAGGGCCATCGACGTCATCGACGCGGCCGACCGCTGGGCGAGGGCACGGGCTGCCTCCTGCTCCGACTCCCCCTCGTGGTGGGCGACCTTCTGGGCCTGCAGGGTGCCGAGCAGGTTGGCCGGGTGGGCCTCGCTGATCCGGTCGAACGTGACCAGCTCCGGGTAGGCGACGTCGCCCTCCAGGGGCACCGACTCACCCTCGACGAGGTGGGAGTAGGCGCCCGGCGAGCGGCGCACGGTCTGGGCCGCGTTGTTGACGAGGATGTCCAGCGGACCTGCGGCGGCGACCTCGTCGGCCAGCGCGACGACCTGGGTGGGGTCGCGCAGGTCGATGCCGACGACCTTGAGGCGGTGGATCCAGTCTGACGAATCCTCCTGTGCCGCAAAGCGTCTCGCTGCGTCGTGCGGGAAGCGCGTGGTGATCGTGAGGTGTGCACCGTCGCGCAGGAGCAACAGCGCGATATACATGCCGATCTTCGCGCGACCACCCGTGAGGAGCGCCCGCTTGCCGGTCAGGTCGGTGCGCTGCTCACGCTTGGTGTGGCTCAGCGCGGCGCAGTCGGGGCACAGCCAGTGGTAGAAGGCGTCGACGAGCGTGTACTCGGCCTTGCAGATGTAGCAGTTGCGCGGGTTGATCAGCTCGCCGGCGTGGGCGCCACGGACGGTCGAGACGAGCGAGATGCCCTTGGTCTCGTCGTCGATCCGCATCGGGGAGCCCGTGGCGGTCTTGGCGATGATCGCCTCGTCGTGGTCGATCTCGGGCTGCTTGGCCTCGCGACGACGAGCCTTGCGCACCCGCTTGTACATCCGGCCCGTGGCCCGCTTGACGGTCTGGATGTCGGGGTGGTCGCCATCGATCTCGGCGAGCTGCTCGAGCACCCGCAACGCAGTCGCGAGGTCGTCGGGGTCGATGCCCGGGCCGAGCTCGCCCACGGACTGGTCGGTCGGGTTGGCCTCCGTCATCGACTGCGCCACGCGTCGGGGTCCGCCGCCAGCGTCGACACCCGGTCGGGCAGGTCTCCCGACAGCACGTCCGCCAGGCTGGTCTCGTCGAGCACCGAGCGCAGGCTCGCGCGCAGCGCCACCCACACGGTGGGCAGGTGCGTGGCGACGCCCTCGTATGCCGTCTCGTGCGGCCGCAGGCCCCGCACCTCCGCGAGCGGCCCGTCCACGGCGCGGAACACCTCACCGAGCGAGATGTCGCGGGGCTCCCGGGCCAGCGAGTAGCCACCGCGGGCGCCGCGGGTGCTCTTGACCAGCTCGGCCGTGCGCAGGTCGGCCACGATCGCCTCGAGGAACTTGCGCGGGAGGGTCTGGCGGTAGGAGAGCGTCTCGACGCTCACCGGGCCCGCCGAGGTCGTCGCCGCCTCCGCGAGGATGAGCATGGCCCGGACCGCGTACTCCGTGCGTGCCGAGATGTCCACGAACGCATTCTGTCGCACCGCCGCGGCACGTGAGCACGCGGCATACCCATCGCGGTGGGCGGTCGCCCGCCACCAGCTGCCGGTCGGCCGCGACTCAGATGGCCAGCGCAGGGTGGATCTCGGCGGCGTCCGGCCCGGTCGTGGCCCTGGCGTACACCGTCTCGCCCTCGACGAGGCCAAGGGCGTCGGCCTCCGCGCGGGTGACCTGGGCGGCGAAGCGGGTGCCCGAGTCGGCGCGCAGGTCGATCCGGACCTCGAAGCCCAGGCGGACGACCCGCTCGACCACGGCCTCGACGACACCCGGCGAGCTGCCGACCCGCGCGTCGGCGGCTCGGGCTCGCTCGACGTCGCGGTCGAGGGCGATGTCGTGCGGGCGCACCAGCGCGCCACCGAGCCGGGCCACCGAGCCGAGGAACGACATCACGAAGTCGTTGGCCGGGCGGTCGTAGAGCGTCACCGGGTCGCCGACCTGCTCGATCCGGCCCTTGTTGAGCACGGCGATGCGGTCGGCCACGTCGAGGGCCTCCTCCTGGTCGTGGGTGACCAGGACGGTGGTCACGTGGACCTCGTCGTGCAGCCGCCTCAGCCACTGCCGCAGGTCGGCCCGGACCTTGGCATCGAGCGCGCCGAACGGCTCGTCGAGGAGCAGCACCTCGGGGTCGACCGCGAGCGCCCGGGCCAGCGCCATCCGCTGCCGCTGGCCACCCGACAGCTGGGCCGGGTAGCGGTGCTGGAACCCGTCGAGGCCCACGATCTCGAGCAGGTCGTCGACCTTGCGCGCGATCTCGGCCTTGGACCGCTTGCGGATGGTGAGCCCGAACGCCACGTTGTCGCGCACCGTCATGTGCTTGAACGCCGCATAGTGCTGGAAGACGAAGCCGATCCCCCGCTTCTGGGGCGCCACCCCGGTCACGTCGCGGCCGGCGATGACGATGCGTCCCCCGTCGAGCTGCTCGAGCCCGGCGATGGAGCGCAACAGGGTCGACTTGCCCGAGCCGCTCGGCCCCAGCAGGGCGGTGAGCGAGCCCGCCGGGATGTCCAGGGTGACGTCGTCGAGCGCGGCGAAGTCGCCGTAGCTCCTGCGGGCTCCGATGACGCGGATCATGTCCTGCTCCTCTTGCGGTCGAGTGCTGTCATGCCGAGCAGCGTCAGCACGGCCAGGCCCATGAGCAGGGTGGCCGCGGCATACGCGCCGTAGGTGTTGTGGTCGTCGATGTAGCGCGAGTGGACCAACAGGGTCAGGGTCTGGGACACCCCGGGGAAGCCGGAGCTGACCATGATCACGGCGCCGAACTCACCGAGCGCCCGGGCGATCGTCAGCACGATGCCGTAGGTCAGGCCCCAGCGGATGGCGGGGAGGGTGATCCGCCAGAACGTCTGCCAGGTGCTCGCCCCGAGGGTCGACGCGGCCTGCTCCTGCTCCGTGCCGATCTCGTGGAGGACCGGCTCGACCTCCCGCACGACGAACGGGAGCGTCACGAAGAGCGTGGCGATCACCATGCCGGGCAGGCCGAAGATGACCTTGATGCCGAGTCGCTCGAGACCTCCGAACCACCCGTCGACGCCCCAGAGCAGGATCAGTGAGACACCGACCACGATGGGCGACACCGCGAACGGCAGGTCGACCACCGCCTGCACCAGTCCGCGGCCGCGGAACCGGCCGCGGACCAGGGCCAGCGCGGTGCCCACCCCGAACACCACGTTGAGGGGCACGACGATCGCGACGATGAGCAGCGACAGGTTGAGCGCGGAGATCGCGGCCGGGGTGCGGATGGAGTCGACGAAGGCGCCGACCCCTTCCCCGAAGGTGCGCCAGAGGATGAGCACGATCGGCACCGCGATCAGCAGCACGAGGTAGCCGAGCGCGATGGTCCGCAGACCGATCCTGGCGGTGGTGGAGGTCTTCACTGGGCGTCCTCCTCGCGGCGCAGGCTGCGCCCGGCGAAGAGCCGCAGGACGAACAGCGTGACGAAGGCGATCGCGAGCAGCACCACCGAGACGGCGGCGGCGTTGAGCGGCCGGTCGATCTCGATCTGCTGCTGGATGTACTGCGAGGCCACCTGGGTCTTGCGCGGGATGTTGCCGCCGATGAGGACGACGGAGCCGTACTCGCCGATCGCGCGGGCGAAGGCGAGGCCGGTGCCGCTGATGACGGCCGGGGCCAGGGTCGGCAGCACGACGCGGCGGAAGGTGGTCCAGTTGGAGGCGCCCAGCGACGCCGCTGCCTCCTCCACCTCGCGGTCGGCCTCGATCAGGACCGGCTGCACCGAGCGCACGACGAACGGCAGCGTGACGAAGGCGAGCGCAACGAGCAGACCCGGCTGGGTGGCGTTGAGGTGCACGTGGATCGGGCTGTTGGGGCCGTAGAGGGACAGCAGCACGATGCTCGCCACGATCGTGGGCAGCGCGAACGGCAGGTCGATGAGGGCGTTGACGATGCGCTTGCCGGGGAAGTCGTCGCGCACGAGCACCCAGGCGATGAGGGTGCCCATCACGGCGTTGACGACCGCGACGACGGCGGCCACGAGCACGGTGACCCGCAGGGAGGCGAGTGCGACAGGGGCGGAGACGGCGTGCCAGAAGCCGCCGACTCCTTCGCCGAGCGAGGTGACGGTCAGCGCCGCCAGCGGGAGGAGCACCAGCACGCTGAGCCAGAGGCCCACCAGTCCGACGCCGAGCGGGCGGGCCACGCCGGTGCGGCGACGAGACGCTGGGGCCGGCGGCGGGGAGTCCACGTCGTCGCCGAGGGGCAGGTGCGGGCGCGGTGGCAGGGACGACCCCTCCGTGGAGGTGTCGCCCCTGCGCGCGTGGTTGGTTGTCGTGGTCATCGCCGTCCTACGACGTAGCCTTGTCGTAGATGAGCGCGATCGCGCCGGTCTCCTTCTTGAAGAGCGTCCCGTCGACCGTCTTCCAACCGCCCAGGTCGTCGATCGTCCAGAGCTTGGTCGGCTGCGGGAAGTCGGCCGCGAACTCCTTGGCCACGGTCGGGTCCACCGGGCGGAACCCGGCCTGCGCCCACAGCTTCTGGGCCTCCGGCGTGAAGAGGTAGTCGTTGAACGCCTTGGCCTTGGCGAAGTTCTTGCTCTTGGTCAGGACCGCGGTGGGGTTCTCGATCTTGAAGGTGGTCGGCGGAGTGACGTGCTCGACCGGGTCGCCACTGCGCTCGGCGAACAACGCCTCGTTCTCGTAGCTCAGCAGCACGTCACCGGTGCCCTGCAGGAAGGTCTCGGTCGCCTCGCGGCCCGACTTCGGCTGCACCTTGACGTGACCGGTCACCAGCTTCTCGATGTAGTCGAGGCCCGCCTGGGGGTTCTTCCCGCCGTCGCTCTTGGCGGCGTACGGGGCGAGGAGGTTCCACTTCGCGCTGCCCGAGCTGAACGGGTTCGGGGTGACGATCTCGACCCCGGGCTTGAGCAGGTCGTCCCAGTCCTTGATGCCCTTGGGGTTGCCCTTGCGGACCACGATGGTGACGACCGAGCCGAACGGGATCCCCTTGTACTGGTTGGCGTTCCAGTCCTTGGCGACCAGGCCGGCGTCGACCAGGCGAGTGATGTCCGGCTCGACCGAGAAGTTCACGAAGTCCGCGGTGGCGCCGGCCTCGACCTTGCGCGACTGGTCTCCGGAGGCCCCGTAGGACTGCTGGAACTGCACGCCCTTGCCGGCCTCGGTCTGGTTGAACGCGGGGATGACCTTGTCGTAGCCGACCTTGGGCACGGCATACGCGAAGAGGTTGATGGTGCCGGTCCTGGCGCCGGCGTTCACGGCGTCGCCGCCGACCGTGTCACTGGCTCCGCCGCCACCACAGGCGGTCATCACCAGTGCTCCGACGGTCGCGGCTGCGGCCAGAGCAAGGCGGGTGTGACGGCTCATCGAGGGCTCCTTCTTCGCCGGGACGGCGTGGTGGCGCGGGTGCGCATCTCCTATGTGACAACTAGGAGTTTGGATAGCATTTGGTTATCGGTCAAATAACACGACCTTATGTCTCAGATCGTGGAAGGCCCGAGAGGTAGGCCGCGTCCGCCCTCCCCCGCGCCTCACCTTTATCGGGTCATGGGACAAAGGTGGCCTTCACCCGGGAACCGTTCCGGGGTGAAGGACACCTTTCTCCCTAGACCCGATAAAGGGGGGGACTAGATCAGAGGGTGACGCCGCGCAGCACGATGTGCTCGGGCGCGGCGAGAGCGCGGATCTCGCGCCGGGGGTCTGCGCCATAGACCACGAGGTCGGCGTCGGCCCCCTCGTCCAGCCCGGGGCGGCCCAGCCATTCGCGCGCACCCCACGTCGCGGCATACAACGCCTCGTCGGCGGACAGGCCGGCCTTGGTGAGCTCGAGGGCCTCGTCGGCGACCAGACCGTGCCGCAGCGAGCCACCCGCGTCGGTGCCGAGATAGATCGGTATGCCGGCGTCACGGGCCGCGCCGATCGTCGCGTAACGGCGGTCGTGCAGGGCGTTCATCCGTCGGTGGTAGTCGGGGAACTTCTCCCTGGCCGGCTCCACGAGCGCGGGGAAGGTCGCGATGTTGACCAGGGTCGGCACGATCGCGATCTGCTGCTCCGCGAACTGGGCGATCGTCTCCGCCTCGAGCCCGGTCGCGTGCTCGATGCAGTCGGTGCCGGCCGCGGCGAAGTCGTAGAGCGACGCCTCACCGAAGCAGTGCGCGGTGACCCGGGCCCCCTCCTCGTGGGCCGCCTCGATGGCGTCGGTCAGGACGTCGACCGGCCAGCACGGCGTGAGGTCGCCGGCGTCCCGGTCGATCCAGTCCCCCACCAGCTTGACCCAGCCGTCGCCGGCGCGGGCCTCGAGCCGCACCCGCTCCACCAGCTGGTCGGGCTCGATCTCGTGGGCGAAGTTGCGGATGTACCGGCGGGTGCGGGCGATGTGCCGACCGGCCCGGATCACCTTCGGCAGGTCGTCACGCTGGTCGATCCACCGGGTGTCAGCGGGCGACCCCGCGTCACGGATCAGCAGCGTGCCTGCCTCTCGGTCGGCGAGCGCCTGCGCCTCGGCGGTCGCGTCGTCGACTGCCCCGTGGGCGTCCAGGCCGACGTGGCAGTGCGCGTCGACCAGACCGGGGAGGACGAAACCGCGCAGCGTCTCCACGTCGCCGTCCGGCGCGGTGGGGCGCTCGAAGGTGAGCCGGCCACCGACCACCCATGCCTCGGGTCGCACGTCCTCGGGCCCGACCAGGACCTCACCCTGCAGGTGCAGCACCGATGCCATGCGCCGACCCTAGAGGGACCGACGCTAGGGAGCGACCCCGAGGGTGTAGCGGATGTCCTGCCACACCACGACGCTCCCGTTCTCGTCGCACGCGTTCTCGAGGTGCTCTCCAGCCCTCGCCACGACTCCGGCAACCTCGTCCTCGGACATCCGGGCCCACACGGCGCGCTGGCCCGTCGACCTCGAGAACCGCTCCCACCCGCCGACGTCGCCGAACCGGACCTCCAGCCGGAACCCACCGGTCCGCACGTCGACAGCACCCGCGTTCCTCAGCATCTCCTCCATGCCCGCGTCGGAGGTGAACGGGCTGTCCGGGCCGACGACCCGCGGGTCCTTCATCATCGGCGGCACCCACGGCCCGAACTCCTTGTCGACGGCGTCCCAGACCGGGTCCGGGTCGCCGAAGGTGGCGATCCCGATCCGACCCCCCGGAGCGAGCAGCTCGACCCAGCGGGCCAGCGCAGCGGGAGGGTCGGGCAGGAAGAACAGCACGAGCGACGACGCCACCACGTCGAAGGCACCGCGCGGCAGCGACGGGTCGGCCGCGTCCCCGACCCGGAGGTCGACGTCGAAGCCCCGGGACGCCACCAGCTCGCGGGCGTGCGCGAGCATGCCCCTGCTGACGTCCAGGCCCACGACGGAGCCCTCGGGCAGCACCCGCTCGGCCAGGCCGAGTGTCACGGCGCCGCGCCCGCACCCGAGGTCGACACACGACTCACCGGGCTGCGGGTCGAGCTCGGCGACCAACCCATCGGCGATCGGGGCGAAGAAGTCGACGCCCGTCTGGTCGTAGTCGTCGGCGACGGCGACGGCGTCGAACAACGCCGCCACGGGGCTCGGCGCGATCGCCTCTTCGAGTCCGGTCATGACCCGAGTGTGGCTTGGCTGGGTATGCCGCGCGAGCCGGGTTCGTGCTCTAGCGCTGACCGGTGTGGGCGAACCGGCGCAGCGCCTCGACGACGATCTCCGGGGCGTCTGTGTGCACCCAGTGCGTGGCGCCCTTCACCGTCAGCTGCCGCACCTTCGGGAACAGCGCACGCATTGCGGGCAGGTCCTCGTCCGTGATGTAGGTCGAGTCCGACCCGGCGACCCACAGGACCGGACCCGGGTAGGGCTGGAGCCGAGCGGCGACGTCGGGCCACGCGGCGATCACCGAGTCGGTCCCCTTCGCCGCGTCGGCAGCGAACAGCTCGAGGTTGGCCTGCCACCGCCACGAGTCGCGGTCCCGGCGCAGGTTCTGGAGGAGGAACGCCTTGACCCCGGCGTTCGGCTCCTCGAACCGCGCCTCGGCGTCGACCCGGTTGGTCAGCTCGGCGAGCGGGAGCCGCTGCATCTCCTCGATGTAGCCGCTGAACCGCTCCAGGCTGCCGTAGCTCTTCGGTGCGATGTCGACGACGACCAGCCGCGACACCAGCTCCGGGTGCTGGAGGGCGAGCAGCATGGCGGTCTTGCCGCCCAGCGAGTGACCCACGACGACCCAGGGCGTCTCGGCGTCGATGCCGCGCAGGGTGTCGGCGACGGCCGCGGCATACCCCTCGAAGGAGAACTCCTGCGACCACGGTGACCGGCCGTGGTCCGGGAGGTCGACCAAGGTGCTGCGCGCACCGGTGCCGTCGGGGCCCGCGAGCGCCTTGGCGATCTGTGACCAGTTGCGGCCCTGCCCGAAAAGCCCGTGCAGGAAGGCGATTCGCGGACCGGCCGTGCCGACCGACAGGGTGTGCAGCCGTGCTGCCGGGCTCACCTGCCGAGGAACTTCTCGAAGCCCGCGGGCAGCTGGTTGGGGTCGAGGTCAGCCGGTATGCCGCCGTCCCCGGCCTGCGCGCCGAAAGCGGAGCCACCGCCACCGGTCTTGGCCGACGACGCCTTCTCGGCAGCCGCCCGCTCCTCGGCGGCCCGCTTGGCGGGGTTGCCGGACTTGGACTTCTTGCGCTGGGGCTGCTGCTGGCGGCCCTTCTTGCCGCCGCCCATGCCCGGCAGGCCGGGCATCCCCGGGATGCCGCCACCACGGGCGAGCTGCTTCATCATCTTCTGGGCCTCGGTGAAGCGCTCGAGCAGCGCGTTGACCTCGGACACCTCGACGCCCGAGCCCTTGGCGATGCGCAGTCGGCGCGAGCCGTTGATCTGCTTGGAGTGGGTGCGCTCGAACGGCGTCATCGACCGCACCATGGCCTCGATGCGGTCGAACTCGCGCGGGTCGAGGTTGTCGAGCTGGGCCTTCATCTGGCCCATGCCCGGCATCATGCCGAGCATCGCCTTCATGCCGCCCATCTTCTTGAGCGCCGACATCTGCTGCAGGAAGTCGTCGAAGGTGAAGTCCTCCTCGGCGAGGAACTTGCGCTGCATCTCCTGCGCGTGGCTGGCGTCGAAGGCCTTCTCGGCCTGCTCGATGAGGGTGAGCACGTCGCCCATGTCGAGGATGCGCGAGGCCATCCGGTCGGGGTGGAAGACCTCGAAGTCCTTCACACCCTCGCCGGTGCTGGCGAACATGATCGGGCGCCCGGTGACGGAGGCGACCGAGAGCGCCGCGCCACCGCGGGCGTCGCCGTCGAGCTTGGACAGGACGACACCGGTGAAGTCGACGCCTTCCTGGAACGCCAGGGCGGTGTCGACCGCGGCCTGGCCGATCATCGCGTCGATGACGAACAGCACCTCGTCGGGCGAGATGGCGGCGCGGATGTCGGCGGCCTGCTGCATGAGGTTCGCGTCGACGGCGAGGCGGCCGGCGGTGTCGACGATGACGACGTCGTGCTGGGCGCGGCGGGCCTGCTCGATTCCGGCTCGCGAGACCGAGACCGGGTCGCCGAAGGACCGCGTCCCCTCCCCCGTCGGGCCGACGGCGTCGTGACCGCCGACGTTGCCGCGCTCGGGGGCGAACACGGGCACGCCGGCCCGCTCACCGACGACCTCGAGCTGGGTCACGGCGTTGGGGCGCTGGAGGTCGGCGGCCACGAGGATCGGGGTGTGGCCCTGCTCCTTGAGCCACCGGGCGAGCTTGCCCGCAAGCGTGGTCTTACCGGCACCCTGCAAACCGGCCAGCATGATCACCGTGGGTGGGTTCTTGGCGAACTGGATCGTCCGAGTCGCGCCGCCGAGGATGCCGACGAGCTCCTCGTTGACGATCTTCACGACCTGCTGCGCCGGGTTGAGCGCACCGGACACCTCGGCCCCGAGGGCGCGCTCGCGCACCGCGGAGGTGAACTTCTTCACGACCGGCAGCGAGACGTCGGCGTCGAGCAGCGCGAGCCGGATGTCGCGAACCGTCGCGTTGACGTCGGACTCGGACAGCCGCCCCTTGCCCCGAAGGTTCTTGAAGGTGGCTGTCAGGCGGTCGGAGAGTGAGGTGAACACGCGCCCAAGGTTAATCGACCCCAGGTCGCGCGCCTGACACGTGTCAGGGGGCCGCGTCAGACGCACGACCTGGGGCGTCTAGGAGGGCGTGGCTCCGTCGCAGGTGTCGATCACCATGGCCACCGTCTGCGCGACCTTGGCCGGCGACAGGAGGCGACCACCGAACTCGGTGACGTAGAACGTGTCCAGCGTCTGGCCGGCATACGTGGCGATGTGCGCGGAGCGCACCGAGAGGCCGGCCTTGGCGAACCCCATGCCGAGCTCGTGCAGCAGGCCGGGACGGTCCTGGGCGCGCACCTCGATGACGGTGGCCTCCTCGGATGCGTGGGGCACCACGAGCGCACGGGCCTGGCCGGGCGACCCGGTGCCGGACTCGGCACTCGGGCGGGCGGCGAACTGGCGGCGGCGTTCGAGCAGGCCTAGCGGGGCCCGGTCACCCTGGGCCAGCCGCTCGAGGCCGCGGACGATGCGCTCCTCGTGCGGCGGCTCACCGCTCGGGCTCTCGACGTGCCACTCGTTGGCGGCCACCCCGTCGATCGTGCGCAGGATCGCGGTGCGGACCACCAGCCCGTATGCAGCGAGCAGCCCTGCGGTGTCGGCGAACAGTCCCAGCCGGTCGCGGTCGAAGACGTCGATGCGGTAGCACCCACCCTGCGGCCGGACGATGACCCGAGGGTCGCCTGCGGCCACGGAGCGCAGGTCGTCCTCGTCGACGGTCGCGGTCTCGGCCGGCGGTGGCACGGCGCCTTCCTCCCAGCCCTTGCGGGCGGCCTCTGCGAGCTGGCTCAACAAGGTCGCTCGCCAGTCGGTCCAGGCCGCCGGCCCGGCGGCGCTCGCGTCGGCCTCGGTGAGCGCGACGAGCAGGTCGAACACCTCGCGCGACCCGCCCACGGCGGCGCGCGCGGCCGTGACCGTGCCGGCGTCCTGGTGGTCGCGGCGGGTGGCGAGGTCGATGAGGGTGAGGTGCTCGCGCACCAGGGTCGTGACGACCTCGACGTCAGCGGCGGGGTAGCCCAGGCGGGTGGCGATCGCCTTGGCCAACGGCGCGCCCGTCGATGAGTGGTCGTGCGCCCCCCGGATCTTGCCGATGTCGTGGAGCAGCGCGGCGAGCAGCAGCAGGTCGGCGCGGGTGACGCTGCGCACCAGTCCCCCGGCCAGGACGACGGTCTCGATGAGGTGGCGGTCGACGGTGTGGCGGTGCACCGCGCTGCGCTGCGGCCGGGAACGCACCGCTGCCCACTCCGGCAGCCACCGGTCGATGATGCCGGCCTGGTCGAGGCCTTCCCAGACCCCGATGAGCCCGGGGCCGGTGGCCAGCAGGTCGGCGAAGAGGTCGCGCGCGATCTCCGGCCACGGCTCACTCAGGGTGGGGGCCTGTCCGGCCAGGTTGGCCAGCGTGGTCGGGGCGATCGGCAGGTTGGCCCGTGCGGCGACCACGGCGGCGCGCAGGGGCAGCAGTGCGTCGGTGGACAGGGTGCTGCGCGGGCCGAGGACGACCTCGCCGTCGTGCTCGAACATGCCGAAGCCCAGGGGGTTCAGCTGCGGGCGGCGCGGACCGACCCTCAGGGTGCGGGCCCGCTGCGACTGCCCGGCGCGGCGGACCGTGCCGTCGAGCGCGTAGGCGATCGTGCGACCGGCATCGGCCACTGACGTCATCAGCTCGTCGGAGTCGGTGTGGCCCAGGAGCGCGGAGACGGCGTCGTGGTCCTCGCGGGTCAGCCGGTCGCGACCCCGGCCGGTGACCACGTGCACGGCGTCGCGCACGTCGAGCAGCGTCTGGTGCGCCTCGTCGACCCCGACGTGCGGGCGGTCGGTCAGCCACGCCGCCACGAGGGCGTTCAGCACCGTCATGTCCCGGAGCCCGCCGTGGGCGTCCTTGAGGTCGGGTTCGAGGCTCTGGGCCAGCTCGCCGTGCCGGGAGTGCCTCGCCTTGAGGCTGTCCACCAGCTGCGGCAGCCGGCGACGGGCGTTCGCGCGCCAGTCGTGCGAGACGGTCGAGCGTGCGGCGGCCACCACCTCGGGGTCGCCCGCGACGCACTGCAGGTCGAGCAGCCCCACGGCTGCCGCCAGGTCGCCCGAGGCCACGGTGCGGCACTGGTTCACCGTGCGGACGGCGTGGTCGAGCTTCACGCCGGCGTCCCAGACGGGGTACCAGACGCGGTCGGCCAGGCCCCTCAGGTCGTCGCCGCTGAGCGAGCGACCGTAGTGCAGGAGCACCAGGTCCACGTCGCTGAGGGGGCCGGCGTCACCGCGGGCCAGGCTGCCGACGGAGGCCAACGCGATGCCGTCGGTGGGCTTGCCGTCCAGGGCCTGCGTCCACACCTGGGAGAGCCAGTCGCGGGTCAGGCTGGCGATGGCGTCGCGGCGGGTCGGCCCTGCTCCGGGGGCGTCGAAGCCCCTCGCCCCCGCCAGGTCCAGGCGGCGGGCCGCCAGGTCGGTCTCCTCGATCGTCACTCCACCACCGTGCCCTCTCGACGTTTCCGAATGTGAGCCCCCGTGTTACGCGCGTGTTAGACGTCTACGGGTGTTTGTGCCGGGTCGGGGCGGTTCGCGTGTGACCACGAGCGGTCGAGGCGACTCGCACTCCTGGCCACTGGCGCTCCATCGCACCCCGGTTTCCGGCCCTCGGTGCCACACCCGTGGCCAGAAGTCGTGGTGGTAGGTATGCCGTGGGGACGCGACAGTGCCCGGGACCGCGCGCGCGGTCCCGGGCACCGTCGGTGCGGCTGGTCGGTCAGAGGGCGTCGACGCCACGCTCTCCGGTGCGGACCCGGACGACGTCCTCGACCGGGACGGTCCAGATCTTGCCGTCGCCGATCCGGCCGGTCTGGGCGGCCTTGAGGATGACGTCGGCCACGGAGGTGGCGTCGATGTCGTCCACGAGGACCTCGACCCGCACCTTCGGCACGAAGTCGACGGTGTACTCGGCGCCGCGGTAGACCTCGCTGTGGCCACGCTGCCGACCGTAGCCGGACGCCTCGCTGACGGTCATGCCGGAGATTCCGTAGGCCTCGAGGGCCTCCTTCACCTCGTCGAGCTGGTGGGGCTTGATGATCGCGGTCACGAGCTTCATGCGGACGCTCCCTCATGGGTCTTGGCAGGCTTGGCGGACGACGTCGTGACAGCTGACGCGGTGCTGAACCGGCCGGAGGTGAGCCCGGTGAGCTCGTAGGCGGACTCACCGTGCTCGCTCTGGTCGATGCCGTCGGACTCGACGTCCTCGGTGACCCTCCAACCCATCGTGTACTTCAGGGCCAGTGCGATCACCGCGGTCAGGATGCCACTGATGAGCAGGGAGGCGAAGGCAATGAGGATCTGGACCACGAGCTGCTTGGCACCACCGCCGTAGAACAGGCCGGACCCGGTGGCGAGCAGACCCGCACCGATGGTGCCCCAGAGACCAGCGACCAGGTGGACACCGACCACGTCGAGGCTGTCGTCGTAGCCGAAGCGGTACTTCAGGCCGACGGCCAGGGCGGACAGGCCACCGGCGACCACACCGAGGATCAGGGAGCCGACGGGCGACAGCGCGCCACAGGCGGGGGTGATGGCGACCAGTCCGGCGACGACGCCCGAGGCGCCACCGACCGACGTGGCGTGGCCGTCACGGATCTTCTCCACGAGCAGCCAGCCGAGCATGGCCGCACAGGTGGCGGCGGTGGTGTTGAGCCAGACCGTCGAGGCCAGCCCGTCCGCGGCGAGCTCGGAGCCCGCGTTGAACCCGAACCAGCCGAACCACAGCAGGCCGGCGCCGAGCATGACGACCGGCACGTTGTGCGGACGCATCGCCTGCGAGCCGAAGCCGAGCCGCTTGCCGACGATCAGCGCCAGCACCAGGCCGGCGATACCGGCGTTGATGTGGACCACAGTGCCACCGGCGAAGTCGATCGGGAGCACGTTGGCGACCCCGTCGGTCGCGCCGAAGATCTTCGCGGACAGGCCGCCCTCGGCGCCGGAGAGGACGCCACCGCCCCACACCATGTGGGAGATCGGGAAGTAGACGATGGTCGCCCAGACTCCGGAGAAGACGAGCCAGGTGGAGAACTTCACGCGGTCGGCGACGGCACCGCTGATCAGCGCGACCGTGATGACGGCGAAGGTGAGCTGGAACCCGACGAACACGGTCTCGGGGATGAACACGTCGACGCCGAAGACGTCGATCAGGCGCGAGCCATCCTCACCGATGACGTTCTTGAGGCCGAACAGGTGGAAGGGGTTGGTGAACAGGCCACCGACGTCGCCGGTGCCGTCCTGCAGGTTGCCGAAGGACATGGAGTAGCCCCACAACACGTAGATGACACCGACGACGCCGAGGGCGCCGAACGACATCATGATCATGTTGAGGACGGACTTGGCTCGCGTCATTCCGCCGTAGAAGAGCGCGAGACCGGGGGTCATGAGCAGGACCATCGAGGCGGCGACGAGCATGAAGGCGGTCGCGGCCTCGTTGATCGTGGGGTCTGCCGCTGGCAGAAGAGCTGGAGTCATGGCCAGAACTCTGACCGGCGGGCGTTTCAGGGCGTGCCGGGATTTGTTACAGCCGTGTTAGCGGATCCTCACCTCGGTAAGGATCAGGTTTCGGACCGCAGCCGGTCTCACATGGTGGGAGTTGCTGCCCGCGCGAGGTACCGCTGGCCCAGGGAGGTCAGCTCGTCGTCCTCCACGAGCTCCCCGAACCGGACCAGCGCACCGGCCGGGGCGCGAAGCGCCTCCCACTGCCGGCTCTCCACGAGGATGTCGCAGAGCAGGATCTGCAGGTCGGGCGCGACCGGCCGGCCGGTGCGCTCGGACGCCCCGATGGCCTCCCCGAGCAGGGTCGCCGCGGTCTTCGAGTCGCCGCGCTGCCACAGCACGATCGCCTCGACCTCGGCCAGCGCCACGCGCAGCTCGACGGTCGCCAGGGCATGGACGAGTCGACGAGCCCGGTCGAGGGCGTCGTCGGCCCGCGGGTCGCCCGCCGCAGCCAGGGCCCGCGCCGCCAGCACGGCCGCCTCGGCAGCCCAGCCGCCATCACCCGCCTGCTCGTAGAGGTGCGAGGCCCGCAACACGAGCACCGGCCCTTCCTCCGGGGGTGCGACCTGCGCCAGCCCCATCAGTCCGCCGGCGGCGTGAGCCGGCTCCCCCAGGGCCTGCAGCTGCTCGACGTAGCCGCGCCCGGCCGCGAGCGCGTCGGTGTCGCCCAGCAGCACCTCCACCGGCACCAGCGCGACGTGGCAGCGCAGGGTCTCGACCTCGTCGTCGGCGAGTACCGCAGCACCCAGGGCGTCGCTCAGGACCTGCGCCGCCGCGGGATGACCGGCCCCGAACAGGATCTGCCCGAGGCGCCGGTCGAGCACGGCCTGCATGGTCAGCTCGGCCGGGTCGGTGACCGGCAGCAGCTCGGCGCGGGCCTGCGCCCAGCCGTGCACGAGGTGGTCCATCCGGATCGGGTCGTGCGCGTCGGCCGCCGCGAGGAGGGCGTCGCGGTAGCCCGCGACGTCGTCCGGAAGGGGCGCCGCGGCCTCCGCCACCACGGCCGCGGGCAGGTGCTCTTGGTCTGGCTGCACGGCGCCGACGATAGCGCGACGACCGACGAGGTATGCCGCGTGGTGCCCTCGCGTCAGAAGGCCGAGATCGAGCCGGGCGCCCGCTGCGGGCGGCTCAGGCCGCGGACCACGGCGGTCTGCCCGTGTCGCCGCACGGCGACCCCGGTGAGCAGGCCCAGCACCGGCCCGACCACGTCGTCGGGGTAGGTCGGGGTGTCCACCCCGACGCTCGCGGCCAGGTCGTCGCCGTGCACCACCATCTCCATCATCCGCGTCGTGAGGAAGTCCTCGGTGGACAGCGACCAGCCCTGCCACCCGATGAAGATCGTGTCGGGCCGGCGCGGCGCACCGAGCAGCCAGGGCAGCTCCGCGGCCCACTCGCGACCGAGCTCGAGCACGACGTCGGGACCGACGCCCGCCGCCTCGTTGTCGCCCTCACGAATCGACACGTTGACGTCGTCGTCCGGGGCGGCCTCCACCCACGCGGCCCGGGCGTAGTGCTCCTGCAGCCCGATCAGCGGGGCGTCGTCACCAGCCGCGACCGGCGCAGCGCGCAGCCCTGTCACGGTGTTGCCGGCCTGCTTGAGCAGGTGGTGGGCAAGCCCTCCCACGGTCATGCCCGCACACGCGCTCTCGCGACCCCAGGCCTCGCGCACCTCGGGCCGCGCGGCCAGGTCGACGCTCAGGTCGACGGCGGAGAGGAAGGCGGCGACGTGCTCGGCTCGGCTCACGGGACGACCCTAACCGGCGGCACCGACGGGGTCACGGCTCGAGCGGTCCGCATCCAGCGGTTCGGGAGGGGGTGCGGGAGGCGACCCCTCGGGTGCCGTGGGCGGTGTGCCGCCACGGAGGCGAGCGAACCGCTCGCGCAGCCACGCGGCATACCGCTCGAGGGGGAGGAAGGCGAGCATCATCACGAGGTGGGGCCAGAAGGCGATGGTGATGGCGCCGTAGGTCATGGCGTGGAAGATGAACCAGCCACCCACGGCACGGCGTCGCCACTTCTCGGACAGCAGGAAGATCACCGGCGAGGTGAGCTCGGCCCCCATCAGCACCCACTGGAACCAGTGCAGGGTCCACGGCACGTCGAGCAGCCACTGGGCCATCGGCGTCCCGCGCCGGACGACGGCCCGGACCATGGTCGCGGAGTTGACCCAGTCCCAGCCACCGAAGCGGACCTTGGCCCACGCGGAGAGGAAGTAGGTCGCCACCGCGGCGAGCTGGACCGCACGCAGGGCGAAGCCGGCCGCCTCACTGCGCCGCTGGTCGGACAGGTGCGCCAGCCCGACCGTCGGCAGCAGGGCGAGGGCCACGACGAAGTCGGCCCGGTCGTGGTCGACCTTGCCGTAGGAGAACGCGACGTACTGGTACCAGACCCAGCCGACGGCCACCGCCCACCCGAGCACCCGTGGGGCACGACCGGTCATCGCCGCCAGGGCAGCGACGACGCAGCCCCACTTGAGGAGCTGCACGAGCAGCACCGACGCCGCGGGCACGTGCAGCACCCTGCCCAGGACCAGTGGCTCGTACCAGACCGGGTCGGCGTAGCCGTGGTACCAGCCGGAGGTGTGCAGGAGGACGACGTCGACGATGACGAAGGCGAAGACGAGCACGCGCAGGGCCGCGACCCGCGACAACGGCATGGGGGCGAACAGCCAGCCCGAGCACCGTCGACCGAGGCGTCGCCCCAGCCCGGTCACGTCGTTCGCGGGCGTCCCGACCGACCCCCCGGTGCTCACGGCGCCTGCCACTGGGCGAGCACCTCGGTGCGCACCTCGCCGGTGGGCTTGCGGTCGACCACGACGATGAGTCGGCGCACGACCCGCAGGGCGGTCCACTCCGCGGAGGTGGGGCGCAGCTGGGCATGGCTGCGTGCGAGCGTGCCGAGCCGGGACGGGTCGGCCTCGATCTGTGGGATGCGTCCCTCGACCTCGGCCCGGTTCAGCCCGACGTTTTCCGGGGTCAGCGGGGCACGCACCCACTGCCCCGGTGCGTCAGCGGTCTGCACCTCGATGCCGGTCGACCAGACCGAGCCGGTGGCCGCCTGCGAGGTCGAGAACATCCGCCACGGGCTGAACGGCCACCAGTGGTCGTCACCGACGAGGGACCCCGCGCAGAACACGACGGTGAGGCCGAGGACGACAGCCGCTCGCCACGTCTTCGCTGCCCGACCGAGTCGGTCCACCCCCGTTTCCACCCGCTCAGGCTAGGCCATCGGGGTGGCCGTCCGGCCGACCCGACGGCCGAGGCGGCGACCGGACCAGGCTCAGGCGGTCGCCCACACCCCGAGCTCATTGCCGGCGGGGTCACGGAAGAAGAACCTCCGTCCGCCGGGGAACTCATAGGGCTCGCGCGCGATCGTGCCCCCGGCCTCACGGACCCGGGTGACGGTCGAGTCGAGGTCGTCGGAATAGAGCAGGACCAGGGCACCGCCGGGGCCAGGGCGTCCCTCGGGGTTCAGCCCCCCGACCTCGCCCTCCCCTCCCGGGGCGACGATGCCGGCGTACTCGCCGCCGTAGTCGTTGAACTCCCAGCCGAAGGCGGCGGAGTAGAAGTCGCGCGCGGCGCCGAGGTCGGGCGCCGCGAGCTCGATGTAGTCGATGGTGTGGTGTGTCGGAGCCATGGAGTCACGCTAGCCACGACCCCCGACAGTCACCCAGCGCCGCTGGGGGCCCCATGGTGGCGCGTCGTAGACGGTGGACCCGGTCGGCAAGCGTGATGAGGTTCTCGCCCCTCGCCCGGTGGACCGAGCCGACGAGGACCCACAGGGTCAGGTGATCGCGGCCTCGAACAGGTCGCGCCGCTGCCCGAACCACTCGGCGTCGAGCCGGGGCCGCTCGGCGTGCCCTTCGGCGACCATCCGCACGAACGCCGGATCCCCTTGCGCCGCAAGGTCTTCCAGGGTGCGCGACTGCTGCGTCATGCGGCGCAGCACCGCGTCGGGCACCTGCGCGCGCAGGGCCGAGTCCGCGGCATACCCGTCGAGCACCGCCGCGCACTTGTGCAGCCGCTCCGACAGCGACACCCCGCCCATCTCGCGGCGCACCGCTGCCTCGTCGTGCCACAGCGGCGTCCAGGACCAGAGCACGTACGCGATGTCCTCCACGGGTTGTCCGGGCGAGGCGAAGTCGAAGTCGATGACGGCGAACGAGCCGTCAGGTCGCAGCACCGTGTTGTAGGTGCCCACGTCGTGGTGCACCACCACCTCCCCGGCGGCCAGGGCGCGACCGGGCACGACGCGCCACGGCAGGGCCGGGTCGGGCTCGAACCCCGCCTGTGCATCGTGGAAGGCGCGCAGCCAGGCACCGATGGCGCGGCACGCCTCGACGGTCCGGAACTCCGGGGCCAGCACGTCCGGCCCCAGCGTCCCCACCTGCCCGGGCAGGTATGCCGCGACCTCGCGCCCCTGAGCATCGGTGCCGAGGGCGCGGGGCGCGGCATCGAAGCCGACGGACTCGAGGTGGTCGAGCAGCGCGTGCACCGCCGGGGTCCAGTGCCCGGCCTGCCGGCGGACCGTGTCGCCGACCCGCACCACCACGCCGGTGTTGCCCCCGCTCAACGCCTCCTCGACCAGTGGTTCCTCGACGTCGGCGCGTGGCGCCTGGCGATCGCTCACCGTCGGTGCCTGCGCGAGAGCCGGACGACGAGGAGCGCCAGCAGCACGAGCCCCGCACTGGCACCGAGCCCGGCGACCAGCTCACCGCGGTTGACGACCAGCGGTGCGCCGTCGTCGCCACCCGCGCCGTGGCCAGGGGTCGGCGCGGGCGTGGTGGGGACGGTCGAATGAGTGGCCGACGAGTCGGGCGACGAGGTCGTGGGAGTAGCCGTGGCGGTGCCGGTCGAGGTGCTCGGCAGCTGCGGCAGGGCTATCTCCTGGACGCGGGAGCCCCGGCCCTCGCTGCCCACCAGCACACCGGTCCCGCCCGGCGCGACGGCCAGGGTCTCCCCCTGCGGCTGGAGCGGGAGCAGCGTGGTGAGCTGCTCGGTCCACGTGCGCGGGTCGAGCAGGTGGAGCGAGGTGTAGGTCCGGACGGCGAGCGCGGAGCCGTCGGGGAGGTAGACGGCGTCGGTCACGGTCGAGGGCGCCGAGCCGACGCGAGTAAGCCGGTTGACCCCCTGACGGCTGGGCGAGGTCGGGAGGGCGTAGACGCTGCCCGGCCGACCCTTGGTGACGACCACCACGCGACCCGTCCGCGGGTCGACTGCGATCGCCTCCGCGTCGTGCGGTCCGTCGGGGTAGCGGAGCTCCCACGATGCCGGTCCACCACGCGCGCCGGAGGTCGTGCCCAGCTTCGGCTCGTCGAACCAGAAGACCCTCACCAGGTCGCGGGAGGCGCCGTTGTCACCGATGTCGGCCACCAGCATCCGCCCCTGCTGCGTGACCGCCAGGGCTTCGACGTCACGCACCGCGGCGGCGAAGGTGTGCACCCCGACCGTCGCGCCGGTGCGGGTGTCGACGGCGAAGACCCGTGCGGTGTCGCCGGAGTCGTTGACCGTCCAGACCGTGTGCGGGTGGCGGACACTGAGGGCCAGCCCCGACGACTCGCTGATCCGGGCGTCCTCGAACCGGAAGTCCACCCGTCCTGCACCGGCGGCGGCCGCCGGGGCGGCGGCACACGGCATACCCACCGCAGCCATGGCGAGCGCCGCGGTGAGGAGCCCGCGAAGGTCAGGCAAGGAGCGCGTCGACGAAGGCCTCGGGGTCGAACGGCGCGAGGTCGTCCGGCCCCTCGCCCAGGCCCACGAGCTTGACCGGCACCCCGAGCTTGCGCTGCACGGAGACCACGATGCCGCCCTTGGCCGTGCCGTCGAGCTTGGTGAGCACGATCCCGGTGACGTCGACGACCTCGGCGAAGACCTCGGCCTGCCGCAGGCCGTTCTGACCGGTGGTGGCGTCGAGCACGAGGAGCACCTCGTCGATCGGGCTCTGCTTCTCGATCACGCGCTTGACCTTGCGCAGCTCGTCCATGAGGCCGACCTTGTTGTGCAGCCGTCCGGCGGTGTCGATGAGCACCACGTCGGCCTCGAGCTCGGCACCCGCCTTCACGGCGTCGAACGCCACGGCTGCGGGGTCCGCGCCGTCACGGTCGGAGCGCACGGTCGGCACGCCGACGCGAGCCCCCCAGGTCTCGAGCTGGTCGGCGGCCGCCGCACGGAAGGTGTCGGCGGCGCCGAGCACGACGTCCTTGTCCTCGGCGACGAGCACCCGCGCCAGCTTGCCGACCGTCGTGGTCTTGCCGGTGCCGTTGACGCCGACGACCATGACGACAGCCGGGCGCCCGTCGACGCGGGAGCTGACGACGGTGCGGTCGAGGGTGGGGTCGACGAGCCGCAGCAGGTCCTCACGGAGCCAGCCGCGCACGGTCGACTCGTCGGTCGTGCCCTCGATCTTCACGCGGGCGCGCAGCGACTCGACGAGCTCGGTGCTGGCCTCGACGCCGAGGTCGGAGGCGATGAGGGTGTCCTCGACCTCTTCCCAGGCCTCCTCGTCGAGGTGACCGCGGGACAGCAGGGCGAGCAGCCCCTGGCCGAGGGCGGTGTTCGACCGCGCCAGCCGGGCCCGCAGCCGCTGGAGGCGACCGGCGGGAGCGTCAGGGCGGTCGAGCGTGGTCGCCGGAGTCGGGGACGGGAGGGTCTCGTCGACCGGGGTGGGGAGGGTGTCGACCGAGCCGGCGTCCTCGATCGACCGCTTGGGGGCGTCGCGCGGCGGTTCGGCGTCGTCGCCCACGCCGGGCAGCACGTCGCGGTCGCGAGTCGGGGTCGGTGAGGGCGCTGACTTGGTGCGGCCTGCGCGGCCACGCACGAGTCCGAGCAGCACCCCGCCGAGGATGACGAGGAGCCCGACGATGACGGCAATCCATTCCCACAGCTGATCGATCACGCGCGCCATCCTCCCCCATCACCGCCCCGCGACACGATTCGAGGTGGGCGCACCCGCGATCCGGGTACGCCCACCTCGACTCTCGTGGCCCCGCTACCGCGGAGCCGGGATGCTCCAGATACCCCGGCCGTGGGTGGCGGCGTAGAGGTTGCCGTCCGGCGCGGACTCAAGGTCCATGACCACCGTCAGCGGGAGGCCGGTGCCGAGCACCTGCCACGTCGTCGCGCCCTTGGCCCGGTAGAAGGTGGTCAGGTCGGTGCCGAGGACCACTCCCCCGTTGCCCAGCTGCTTGACGGAGCTCGCCGGCACGTCCGGCAGGTTGCCGCTCGTGTCGGTCCAGCTGGCTCCGCCATCCGTGGTCTCGTAGAGGTGGCCGACCCCGGCGCCCGGACCCTCGGTGAACCGGCGCGAGAAGCCGTTGATGGCGGCATACGCGTGCTGGGTGTTGGTCGGGTCGACGGTCAGGCCCTGCACGAACCGGTTCGGGAAGGTCGAGGACAGCGTCAGCTGGTGCCACGTCCCGCCCGCGTTGGTCGCGATGCCACGAGCGAAACCGTTGTTGTTGCACGGCCCGCACCACGACACGTATGCGGTGCCACCCTGCATCGAGACCGCCGTGGCCTGGTGGCCGGCGCCGAGGTCGAAGACCTTCTTCACGGCCGAGGCGTCGCGAGCGGCCCACACCTTCGGGACGGTGTAGACGAACTGGCCGCCGAAGATGGCGGTGTCCGGGTCGGCGCCATCGAGCCCGACCGGCGCGATGAACCGGGGGTTGGGGTCACCGGGGTCGAGCGACCAGCTGGTCGCCGCGGCCTCGCTCAGGGCGCCGGGGTTCGTGGCGCAGTTGTTCGTGACCTTGACCGCCAGGTAGACGTACTCCTGCAGCTGGTTGCAGCCCTGGCGCGGGTCGGCGGCACTGTCACCACCATCACCGCCGAAGCCAGAACCCATCTCGGTGTCGCCGTTGGTGCCGTTCGTGGCGACCTTGCGCAGGTTGGACGTTCCGTTGTCCTGCAGGCCACCGGAGACGACCACCCCGCTGCCGGCAGTCTCCTTGCCGACGGAGACCGAGTAGTACTGCAGCGCGTCGAGGGTGCCGTCGGTCGAGGTGGACTCGAGGTCGGTGGCGTTCCCGTTGGCGTTGACCGTGCCGTTCACCGGGCGGCGGTAGACGCCGCCGTCGTTGCCGAAGAACACGACGGGGGTGTCGTTGCGGCTGCCGACGGCCACGGAGTGCTGGTCGGGGTGGCCGGCCATCGGGCAGGTGTTCTTGGAGTCGGCGATGTTCCAGCAGGGGAAGTAGAAGTTCCAGTACGGCGACACCGCCGACCAGTGGCTCCCGGCGTCCTTCGTCTCGAAGACCTCTTCCAGGCCGGCCCACACGTGGTTGCTGTTGGCCGGGTCGACGGTGAGGAACTGGTTGTACCAGGCCTGGACGCCGACGCCGTAACCCTTGCGGTCCAAGGCCGATCCGCTGTTGTGCAGCTGCGCGGCGTCGGCGATCTTGTTCCACGGGCCCTTGGGCGAGCCGGTCTTCGACTCGAAGATCCCCGCCAGCGACGACGAGCCGCTGATCTTGCTGGGCTGCTGAACCAGGGCGTACAGCCGGTCACCGGTCTTGCTGAACGCGAAGGTCGTGTACCCCACGTCGGAGGTGTTGGTGATGCTGCCGAGGGTCACCGAGAGCTTGTGCCAGCTCGACGGGCCGGCGGTGAAGTCGTTGGTCTCGTAGAACCCGTTGTAGGTGTCACCCGACCGCCAGCCGATGGCTGCCACGACGTGCTTGGGGTTCTTCGGGTCGACCGCGATGTCGTTGACGATGTTCTTGTATGCCGCGTCGGTGGGTCCCGAGGAGGTGTTGCCTCCCCAGTTGGACCCGGCCGGCACGAGGACGTTGCCCGCGTCGTCCTTGATCTCGGGCATCCACGTGGGGTTGGGCGCGAAGCCGAAGGTCCAGGCCCCGGCCTTGCTGCCTGCCGCGTGGTACCAGATGCCGCGGTTGGTCGCGGCGAAGACGGTCGCCCCGCCGCCGAACCTGATCCGGCCGATGGTGGTGGACTCGAGCTCCTTGCCACCGACCCGGTCGGTCGGGGCGAACGCGCTCGACGTGGGGCTGCCGAGCCGGTAGACGCCGGCCCCCACGAACGAGGTGGCACCGGTGTTGGACTCGCCGGTCGCGAACCACAGCGAGCCGTCACCGGCGAGCTGGAGGTCACCGCCGCTCAGGGAGGGCAGGGTGTCGGCGATCGACGTCCACGCGCCGCCGCCCTGGGAGGAGCGCCAGACACCGCCGTCGGCGCCCGCGGCATACACGTGGTTGGCACTGTCGGCCGCCAGTCCGGTGACCCGTCCGGTCACGTGGCCGGCGCCACCGGAGGAGTTGGAGTAGTAGTCGCGGTAGCGCGGGTCATCGGCGTTGTAGGGGACGCCGGTGACCTCCTTCCAGGTGCCGGCCGAGTGGGTCAGGCCCTGGATCTGGGTGAAGGCGTTGCCATACGCGCCGGGCGCGACGATGCCGGGAGCGGTGCGCGCCTGCGCGAACTGCTCGGCGATCGTCACCGCCTCCTTGGACTCGTTCTGGGCCTCGGTCGGGTTGCCCCCGGCGATCATCAAGGCCTTCTCCATGACGGCAGCGTTGTAGTGCCGGTCACGCCATTGGTACTTCAGCCAGGCCTCGTTCAGCTCGTGCCGACCCAGGAAGCCGGCGGAACCGCCGACGACCAGGGCCAGGCCGCAGCCGGCCGCGATGATGCGACGCGTGCGGGACGTGAGTGGTGTTGCCATCCGCGGTACTCCCTCTGAAAAGGGCCCCGGGTCAGGGCCGTCGCCCAGCATCCTCGCCAGCGGGGTCACTGACCCATGACAAATGTCATGGGTGGGATCGGACGTACCACGCCTGACCTGCGCAGACACCGACGACGAGAGCCGCCCCCATGGACTGGGAAGCGGCTCCGAGGACTACCCGACGCGCAGCGTCAGGGCTTCGCGTCAGCTGGCGCGGTGGCGACCGCTCATGTCGTCGGCGGAGTCTCCGGGGGTGATGGTGTCAGCGACCTTGTCCTTCGCCGTGACGATCGCCTCACCGGTCGTCTCGAGGGTCGACGCGGTCTTCTCCTTGACGACGGCGATGATCTCCTCGCCCTGCGGCGTGAGCAGCTCGCGACCCTCACGGCGCGCCGGGATCGCGACCACGGCGACGACCGCAACGGCCAGTGCGACGCAGATGAGCATGCCGATGATGAGGGGGACCATGCCTCCAAGGGTGCCCTGCCCGGACGCGTTTGCTCAAATCGACGCGCGACCGCCGGTCTGCTACGCGCTCTGGGCAGCCACGTCCCGAATGCGCTGCGAAACCACAGTGGTCACACCGTCACCACGCATCGACACGCCGTAGAGGGCGTCGGCCACCTCCATGGTGCGCTTCTGGTGGGTGATCACGATCAGCTGGCTGGAGTCGCGCAGCTCCTCGAAGAGGGTGATCAGTCGACCCAGGTTGGCGTCGTCGAGCGCCGCCTCGACCTCGTCCATGATGTAGAAGGGGCTGGGCCGCGCCTTGAAGATCGACACCAGGAGGGCCACCGCCACGAGCGACCGCTCGCCACCGGAGAGCAGCGAGAGGCGCTTGATCTTCTTGCCGGGCGGGCGCGCCTCGACCTCGATCCCCGTGGTGAGCATGTTGGCGGGGTCGGTCAGGGTGAGCTTGCCCTCGCCGCCGGGGAAGAGCCGGCTGAAGACACCCTCGAACTGGGCGGCCGTGTCGTGGAACGCCTCGGTGAAGACGCGCTCGACCCGCTCGTCGACCTCGCGGACGATGTCGAGCAGGTCACGCTTGGACTTCTTGAGGTCCTCGAGCTGCTCGGTGAGGAACTTGTGGCGCTCCTCCAGCGCGGCGAACTCCTCCAGGGCCAGCGGGTTGACGCGACCGAGGGCGCCGAGGGCACGCTCGGCCTTGCGCATCCGCTTCTCCTGGACCTCGCGCACGAAGGGCGCCGGCTCCGGCAGGGTGTCGGGGTCGTCGTCAGGGCCGGCGACGAAGGGGACGAGCTGGTGGGGGCCGAACTCCTCCATCAGGGCATCGGGGTCGATGCCCAGCTCCTCGACGGCCTTGGCCTGCATGGCTTCGATGCGCAACCGCTGCTGGGTGCGCGCGACCTCGTCACGGTGGACGGTGTCGGTGAGCTCGCGCAGGTCGTCCTGCAGCACCGAGACCTCGCGGCGCACCTGGGTCAGGGCCTGGTCGCGCTCCGAGCGCTCCGCCTCGGCGCTGGCGCGCTGGCGGGACGCGGTGTCGAGGGCATCGGCGATCAGCGTGGAGGCGTAGGCCGCTCCCCGGCGCACGGCTTCGGCCACGGTCGCCTCGCGCTTGCGCCGCTCCTGGCGGGCGGCGAGCCGCTGACGCGCGGCGAGCTCGTTGCGGGCCGCACCCTCGAGCGAGTCGGCCCGGCCCTTGAGGGCACGCCCACGCTCCTCCTTGGTGCGCAACGTGAGTCGCAGCTCGGTCTCCGCCGTGCGACCACGGCTCGCCTCGAGCTCCAGCCGGTCTCGCTCGTCGGTGTTCGGGTCCTGCGACTCGGTCGGTTCCGCGCTGGCCTCGTCGAGGCGCTCGGTGAGTCCGGCCAGCTCGACCCGGTCACTCTCGAGGGCAGCGGTGGCATCGGCGATGGTGCGCTCGGTGCGCTCGGCCTCGGCCTTGGCGGACCGCACGGTGGCCCCGAGGTGACCGAGGCGCTCGGCCACGGCTGCCATCTTGGCGTCGGAGTCGTGCAGCCGCTCGAGGGCGGCCTCGACGTCGTCGTTCGCCGCACGGTGGCGCTCCAGCGCGGCGGTCAACGCGAAGCGGGCCTGCTCACCCCGCCGGGTCGCGTCGGCGACGCGGTCGCGGGTCTCGTCGACGGCCGACTGGATCTCGATGAGGCTGGGCGCGTGGCTGCTGCCGCCACGGACGAAGCCGGGGGCGAAGACGTCACCGTCGGTGGTGACCGCGGTGATGCCCTCACCGCGCGAGACCAGGGCGGCTGCGAGGGCGGGGTCTGACACGAGGGCCACGCGGTCGAGCAGCTGCTCCACCGCCGGTCGCACCGTGGCGGGAGCCTCGACGACCTCGCGGGCCCAGACGGCCGAGCCCTCGAGGGCCGGCCACGTGGACGGGTCGCTGGAGCTGGCGGTCTGCCCGACGAGGAAGGAGGCCCGGCCCGCGTCCTCGGCGCGCAGCGTGGTGAGCGCGCGAGCCGCGTGGTCGACGGACTCGACGGCGAGCGCGTCACCGGCCCAGCCGAGCGCCGCGGCGATGGCTGCCTCGTGGCCACCCTTGACCTGGAGCAGGGACGCGACCGAGCCGACGATCCCGTGCTGGGAGTCGGCGGCGGCCAGCAGGGTGGCGGCGCCGTCCTTGCGGGACAGGCTCAGCTCGAGGGCCTCGAGCCGCGCGGTGCCACTGGTGCGGTCGCGCTCGGCGAGGCGCTCGGCCTCACGGTGCTGCTCGACCTCGGCCTCGACCTGCTCGAGGACGGCGGCGGCCTTCTCGTAGGCGGAGTCGAGTCCCTCCTCGCCCTCCTCGTCGACGGCGACCGACGCCTCGAGGGTCCGGAACTCCTGCTCCGCCGCTGCGGCGCGCTGGAGTGACTGCTCGATGACGCCGCGCAGGCGGCCGATCTCGGCCTCCCCGGCCTCGAGCCGGCTCCTGCGGGCACCCACCTGGCCGGCGAGCTTGGCCAACCCCTCGCGCCGGTCAGCGGCCGCGCGGGCGAGGCGCTGGAGTCGCTGCTGCTCCGCGGCATACGCCTGCTCGGCGGCCTCGCGGGCCGCGACGGCGACCTCGAGCTCGGCCTTGGCCTCGCGCACCTCGGCGAGCAGGGCCTCTTCCTGCTTGCGCGCCTCGGCGGCCTGCGCGCGCAGCTCCTCGGGGTCACGGCCCGAGGTCTGCTCGTCGTGGGTGTCCTGGCTGAGGAGGCGCACGCGCTCGGCGGCCAGGGACTCCGTGGAGGTGAGCTTGTCGCGGAGCTGCTGCAGGCTGAACCAGCGCTCCTGCGCCTTCGCCAGTTCCGGCGCGGCGTCCTGGGCCTGCTGCTCGAGGGTGGCGAGCCGGCTGCGCAGCGTGGCCAGGCCCTCCTCGACCTCGGTGCGCTTGGCGACCAAGGCGGTCTCGTCGGCGACCTCCTGCTCGAGGGTCGAGGTCAGCTGGACGAGGTCGTCGGCGAGCAGGCGCAGGCGGGCGTCACGGGCGTCGGCCTGGATGACGGCGGCCTTGCGAGCGGCCTCGGCCTGGCGTCCCAGGGGGCCGAGCTGGCGGCGGATCTCACCGGTGAGGTCGTTGACCCGGGTGAGGTTGGCCTCCATCGACTCGAGCTTGCGGAGCGCCTTCTCCTTGCGCTTGCGGTGCTTGAGGACGCCAGCCGCCTCCTCGATGAAGCCGCGGCGCTCCTCGGGGGTGGCGCGCAGCACGGCGTCGAGCTGGCCCTGGCCGACGATGACGTGCATCTCGCGGCCGATGCCGGAGTCGGACAGCAGCTCCTGGACGTCGAGCAGTCGGCAGGACGTGCCGTTGATGGCGTACTCGGAGCCGCCGTTGCGGAACATCGTCCGCGCGATCGTGACCTCGGTGTAGTCGATCGGCAGGGCACCGTCGGAGTTGTCGATGGTCAGCGCGACCTCGGCGCGACCCAGCGGCGCGCGGCCGGACGTACCGGCGAAGATGACGTCCTCCATCTTGCCGCCGCGCAGGCTCTTGGCGCCCTGCTCACCCATCACCCAGGCGAGCGCGTCGACGACGTTGGACTTGCCCGAGCCGTTCGGGCCGACGATGCAGGTGATGCCCGGCTCGAGACGCATCGTGGTCGCCGAGGCGAAGGACTTGAAGCCCTTCAGGGTGAGGCTCTTGACGTACACGAGCGGGTCGGCTCCTGGTGAGATGCGGGGTGGCCTGACTTGCTGTCTGCCTGGGCGGTTGTGCGTGGGCCACCCTACCCGCGGTCCGCGCGTGGTCCCGGCACCTTCCGCCGCCCTGCGTTGCCTGTGCCTCGTGTGACACAAGTGGCTCCAGAGGTATGCCGCGCCACTCCCTTTCCCCACTTCTGGCCAGCTGTGCGGCAGCAGACCCCCGGAATGAGCACCACGTGCGACACCAGTGGCCAGAAGTGCGCAGGGTCAGGAGCCGGCGATGGCCTCGTGGTGGTGGATGACCTCGGCGATCACGAAGTTGAGGAACTTCTCGGCGAACGTCGGGTCGAGCCCGGCCTGGTCGGCGAGGTCGCGCAGCCGCGCGATCTGGGCCTCTTCGCGCGTGGGGTCAGCGGGCGGCATACCCTCGCGGGCCTTGAGCTCACCCACCTGCTGGGTGCACTTGAAGCGCTCGGCGAGCAGGTGGATCAGGGCCGCGTCGATGTTGTCGATGCTCGCCCGAAGGCGCAGCAGATCGTCAGGGGTCGAACCAGTTGAACGGGACGAACCGGGCGTCGATGCGGTCGAGCTCACCCGGCAATCGTAGGCACGCCGGCTGCGACGGCGTCGGGGTGTCTCAGATCTTCACGCAGCTTGTCGTTGTCGCGCTGCAGTCTGTCGACGAGGAACTCGAGGTCCCGCACCCGGCGACGCAGTTCGATGGTCTCGAGCATCAGTCGCGGGTCAGACGCCACGCGATAGCCCACCAGGGCCTTGGCCATGTCGACTCCTTCTCCGCAGACGTGGGGGTCGCGTCCTGCGGGTGCCCGTTCCGGCATCTCATCCGGCTTCACGTCCGGGCATCTCTCAGGGTGACATCCGGACCACAGCCGGTCAATGCCGCAGTGGGCAAACTGCCGCAACCACGCTCACTCGCGACCCGGTCACTTCCCGGTCAGGTCACTTCCCGGTCAGGTCACTTCCCGACGCGATCAGTTCTCGACGCGGTCACTTCTCCACGAACCCGACCAGCCCGTCCTTGGGAGAACCCCACGTGGTCACGCACTGCTGGACCTCGCCCGGCCGCAGGTGCTGGGAGGGTCGCTCCTCGATCAGCGCGACCAGCTCACGGATCCGCTCCTCGTCGCCCTGCGCGACCACCTCGACGCGGCCGTCCCCGGCGTTGCGGGCATGGCCGACGAGGCCGAGCTCGAGCGCCCGCGCGCGGGTCCACCAGCGGAACCCGACACCCTGCACCCGACCGTGCACCCAGACGACTGCCCTGGCCGGACCGTTGTGATCCATCTGCACCACCCTCTCGGTTCAGTTGTACAACCGCAGGGCCCCTGCTGTCAGCCGCGCCGTGGCCGGGGGCGCGGCTGGCACCGCGGGCACGAGAACGACGAGCGGTTCATGAAGGCCTCGCGCCGGATCAGGGTGCCGCAGCGGTCGCACGGACGACCCTCCTGCCCGTACGCGTGCAGCGACCGGTCGAAGTAGCCCGACGCCCCGTTGACGTTGACGTACAAGGCGTCGAAGCTCGTCCCGCCCTCGCCGAGGGCCGCCAGCATCACGTCGTGGGCATGGTCGAGCACGCGTGACAGGGTCGGCTTGGTGAGCGAGGAGCAGAGCCGCTCGCCGTGCACCTGCGCCCGCCAGAGGGCCTCGTCGGCATAGATGTTGCCGATCCCAGCGACGAGCGTCTGGTCGAGCAGCGCCCGCTTCACCGCGGAGTCGCGGGACTTCATCCGACGGACGACGGCGGCCCGGTCGTAGCCCGCCTCGAACGGGTCGGGCGCGATGTGGGCGATCGTCTCGGGGACCAGGTCGTCGGTCAGCTCGGCCAACGCCATCCCCCCGAACGTCCGCTGGTCGACGAAGCGCAGCTCCGGCCCGCGGTCGGCGAAGGTGAACCGCGCGTGCAGGTGCTTCTCCTCCGGCGCGTCGGCCGCCTCGACGAGCAGCTGCCCGCTCATGCCCAGGTGGGCGATCAGCCCGTGCCGGTGGCCGTCGGGCGCGCGCAGCACCAGCCAGAGGTACTTCCCCCGTCGCCGGGCCTGCTCGACGTGGTTGCCCGCGAGCTGGGCGGCGAGGTCGAGCGGGCCGGGCAGGTGCCGGCGGGCCACGCGCTCGCCGCGGAACTCGGCGTCCGCGATCGTGCGCCCGACCACGTGGTCGTCCAGACCACGACGGACCACCTCGACCTCGGGCAGCTCAGGCATGGGGCAACTCAAGCATGCGGGCCCGACACCCTTGCGGGCCGGCTCCGACTGACGTCGGGTATGCCGGGTGCTCGCCTAGGAGGGCGAGCCCGCCACGGCATCCTCGTCGGCCGAGGCGATGGGGTCGCCGGCACCGGTGAGGTCGCCCGCGCGGGCCGTCAGGGCCCGCCAGGCCAGCTCGGCGGCGCGCTGCTCAGCTTCCTTCTTGGAGCGGCCGCTGCCGGCCCCCAGCACCTCCTCGCCGACGACGGCGCGGGCGTGGAAGGTCTTCTCGTGGTCGGGGCCCTCTTCGTCCACGCGGTACTCGGGCACGCCCTTGGCCGTGGCGGCGGACAGCTCCTGGAGGCTGGTCTTCCAGTCGAGCCCGGCGCCGAGGGTGGCGCTGGCGGCCATCAGCGGGTCGAGCAGGTGGTGCACCAGCCGGGCCGCCGCGGGCATGCCGCACGACAGGTAGACCGTCCCGATGACGGCTTCCATCGTGTCGGCGAGGATCGAGGCCTTGTCGCGGCCCCCGGTGCTCTCCTCACCACGCCCCAGCATCACGTGGTCGCCGAGGCCCAGGGTGCGGGCGACATCGGCGAGGGCACGCATGTTGACCACCGCGGCGCGCAGCTTGGCCAGCTGGCCCTCGGGCAGGTCGGGGTGGGTGGCGTAGAGGGTGTCGGTGACGACCAGCCCCAGCACCGAGTCGCCGAGGAACTCGAGGCGCTCGTTGTTGGGCAGTCCGCCGTTCTCGTACGCGTACGACCGGTGCGTGAGGGCACGCAGAAGCAGCGACTCGTCGATCGTTCCGTCCACCACCTCGGTGAGGTGCTGGACGAAGCCGTCGACGGGCCGCTGCATCGCGCTGTCCCCGATGGGGGACTGAGGGGTACTCACGCGAGGTTCAGACCGGCTCAGCCCTGGTGCTCGGTGCGCTCGGCCGGCGTGTAGTGACGGCCCTTGTAGGTGCCACAGGACGGGCAGGCGATGTGGGGCTGCATGGCAGCCTTGCACTGCGGGCACGTGGTGAGCGTGGTCGCCGTCGCCTTCCAGTTCGCACGACGCGAACGGGTGTTGGAGCGCGACGTCTTCCGCTTCGGGACAGCCACGTCAGTTCCTCTTCTCTTCGGTGTTGCTCTGGGTGGTGTCGGGGGACAGCGCGCTGAGCGCGGCCCACCGGGGGTCAAGCACTTCGTGGTGGTGGTCGGGGTCGTCCGCCAGGTGCGCTCCACACTCGGAGCACAGACCCGGACAGTCTTCCCGGCACACGGGCTGGAACGGCAGTGCAGGCACCACCGTGTCCACGAGCACGGGCTCGAGGTCGAACAGGTCGCCCTCCAGCACGTGCTCCTCGGTCTCGTCGTCGTCCGCGCCCACCTCACGGTGGTGGGCCGCGCGATCGGCGTAGGCGAACAGCTCCTGGAAGTGTCCGACAACCTCGTGGCTGACGGGATCCAGGCACCGCACGCAGGCGCCGGTTGCCGTGGCTCGGGCCGAGCCGGTGACCAGCACGCCCTCGACGACGGACTCGAGCCGGAGTTCCAGCTCGATCGGGGCCCCTTCCGGGACCGCGATGACGTCCGTGCCGAAGTCGGCAGGTGCCTCGACGGTGCGCTGGAGGCGTTCCATGGAACCGGGTCGCCGACCGAGGTCCGTGGTGTCGAAGACCAGCGGCGATCGGGGGTTCAGGTGTTCCATGGCTCCAGCAGACGTCGAGTGACTCGGACTTCACCTCGGGCGAGGACAAGACCGACGCACGAGATTACCGGAGCACGGGCCACTCCCCCAAATGCGCGGGTATGCCGCCCGGCCCGGTCCGTCCCAGCCGGCGGGCTTCAGCGTGGCACAGCTGACGGGACGGCGCGCACCAGCGCCTCCCCCAGCACGGGGGCCAGGGTCCGCACGTAGGTGGCCGTGAGGTGGTCACCCGCGCGGTGGATCGACACGTTCCCGATCGCCACGGGGCACTCCTCCACCGGGCAGATCCACGGGGTGAGGTCGACCAGCGGGGTGCCTGACGAGGCCGCCGCCTCGCGTTGGGTGGGGAGCCCGCTCCCGGCCACCGCTGCAGCCCGGTCGAAGGCGCACCGGCTCAGCTGGTGGGGGTGGCGGGCGGTGCACACGTCGAGGTCGTCGGGCGACAGCGGGCTGTCCCCCAGCACCACGACGGACACCCCGGCCTCGCGCAGCTGCGACCAGCGGGCTGCCAGCCCGGAGACCAGGGCCGCCCGGGTGGCGTGGGCGCCGTCCCAGGCCGACGCGGCATACCCGGAGGTGAGGAGGAGGTCGGGCGGGTCCGTGCGCAACCGGTCGGCGACCCGCCGGTTCCACTCGTCGCAGGCCGGGTAGGGCCGGCCCTCGTTCTGGGCGTGGCCGGCGGCCAGCGCGCAGGAGGACTTGCCGTAGGTCACGATCCGCCAGCCACGGGCAGGAGCCAGCCGCTCCAGCGCGGGCAGCCACTGCATGGCCTTGGAGTCACCCACCAGGGCCACCGTGGTCGGGCCGTCGGCGACGCCGAACTCGCACGCCACCGGCTCCTCGACCAACCGGTCCACCTGGCAGCGGTCGACGTCGGCGGCGGGGCGGTCGGTGCCGGCGAGCTGCGGGTCGGGAGTGAGCCAGTCCCAGTCGTCGACGGCATACCTCGCGGGGTCAGTGCTCGGCGGTGACGAGAGGGTCGTGGCGCCCAAGGTGTCGACCGACGGTCTGGCGCCGGCCATCGGCGTCGTGCGGAAGGGCGACTCAGCGGTGACGAGCGGGATGGCCGCCAGCGCGCCCACGGCCGACAGGGCGACGCCGAGGGCGAGCACCGGCCGGGTGCGCGCGGCCAGCGCCCGGCTGTGGTGGATCGGGCTCTCGAGGAACCGGTGGCTCGCCCAGGCGGGCAGCAACGACACCACCAGGACCAGCACCCGCTGGGTCGTCGTGATGCCGTCGAGGGCCCACTCGGTCAGCACCAGCGAGGGCCAGTGCCAGAGGTAGATCGAGTACGAGAGCCCCCCGACCCAGACCATCGGGGCACTGCCGAGCACCCGGACCGGTCCGCCCGGGGCACCTGACCAGCCGGCGAGCAGCACCGCCGCGGCTCCCACCGTCGGGACCAGCGTCCACGGTCCGGGCGTGGTCGCACCGGCCGGCAGCCAGACCGCCGACCCGACGACAGCGGCGAGCCCCGCCCAGCCGAGCACGGCCCACGCGACAGTGCGGGTCCCTGTTCCCGCGCCCACAAGCCCTTCGGTATGCCGCGTGGCCGGCTCCCTGCCGGCGCACCAGACCGCGAGCGCCGCACCCACCCCGAGCTCCCACGCGCGGGTGGTGGTGACGAAGTACGCGCGGTCTGGGTCGACGTGACCCAGCCACACGGCATACCCGAAGGAGGGCAGCGCGATGGCGGCGAGGAGCCCACCCACGACCCCCACCCCGGCTCGGCGGCCCAGCCGCTTCATGACCACGGCGAGTGCGATCAGGGCGAGCGGCCACACGACGTAGAACTGCTCCTCGACGGCGAGCGACCAGAAGTGCTGTACCGGTGAGGGGATGCTGTCGGAGGCGAGGTAGTCGACGGCGCGGTGGGCGAACACCCAGTTCACGACGTAGAGCGCGGCCCCGGCGACGTCGGTGCCGATGTCGCGGCGCCGCAGCCCGGGCACGACGAACCACGCGACCAGCGCGGTCACGACGAGGACGAGGATCGCGGCGGGGAGCAGCCGCCGGATCCGCCGGCCGACGAACCGGGCCCAGCTGATCGTGCCGGTGGTGACGAGCTCCCGCACCAGGATGCCCGTGATGAGGAAACCGGAGATGACGAAGAAGACGTCGACCCCGAGGAAGCCGTTCGGGAGCGGCAGGCCTGCGTGGTAGAGCACCACCAGCAGGACGGCGACGGCGCGCAGCCCTTCGATGTCGGGCCGGAAGCGGGGCGTCCGGGGGTCCGTCGAGGTCAGGTCACCGCTCCAGCAGGCGCGCCAGCAGCGCGTCCCGGACGCGATCGCTGACCAGCCCGGAGATGTCGCCACCGTGGGTCGCGACCTCCTTGACCAGCGAGCTCGAGATGTGTTCGAGGCTTGGGTCGCCGGGCAGGAAGACGGTCTCGATCCCTGTGAGGTGACGGTTCATCAGGGCCATCGGCAGCTCGTAGGCGAAGTCGGTGCCACCCCGCAGTCCCTTGACGATCGCGCTCGCCCCGACCTCACGCGCGACGTCCACCAGCAGCCGGCCGGCGAACAGCTCGACGCGCACGTTCGGGAGGTCGACGCACGAGTCGAGGATGAGGTCGCGCCGCTCCTCGGGGGTGAAGGTGCCGCGCTTGGCCGGGTTGTGCAGGACGGCGACGACGACCTCGTCGTAGAGGGCCGCCGCCCGCCGGATGACGTCGGTGTGACCGAGCGTCACCGGGTCGTAGGAGCCGGGGCACACACACCGCCGGGCCCCTACCTGCACGGGCCCGGCCTGCGTGGTCTCAGCGCTGCTCACACGGGAACGCTAGCAGCGCGGCTGTCCCCGTCGAACTCCGTTGCCGGCTACTCGTCCTCCTCCTCGTCGGCGGGGAGGAGGCCCTCCTGGTGCGCCCGGGCGACGATCTTGCGGACGTTGGTGATCGACCCGGCACCCTCGTCGAGCAGCTCGTTGCGGCGGGCGGCCCACGCGACGCCGAGGTCCTGGCGGACCTGCTCCGACACGTCCTCACGGGCCGGGTTGAGGATCGTCTGCTCCTCCTCACCGATGTGGTGGTTGAGGGCCTTGGCGAGCGCCTCGACCGCGTGGTCGAACTTCTGGGTGTCGGTGCCCTTGCACTCCAGGAGCGCGAGCAGGGCCTCGTTGCCCTCGGCGTGCTCCTCCTCGCCGTGCTCGGCCTCGTGGGCGGTGATGGCGCGCTTGCTCTTCAGCTGGCTGTAGACCTTCTCCTCCTCGGCCTCGCCGTGGGCGATGAGCACGCTGGACAGCGTCTCGCGCGCGGTCTCGCGGTCGGCCGTGGCATCGCGCAGGTCTCGCAGGAGGGCCTCGAACAGGCGGTGGTCGTCGAGGATCAGCTCGACGACGTCGCCGTCGATGGGGCGGGGGATCTCGTAGGTCGTCATGCCCATACCCTCTCCCACCTGCGCTGATGTCACATCTCGGGGCTCGGTGAGACGGCTGGTCCCACCCATCGGACGCCCGTTTTGGTGTCCCTGCGCTGGGTGCGACACGGTGGAGGGGTCCTGACCTCGACGCCTGACTCATTGGCACAGAAGGAGAGCCCCCATGCTCACCCTGACCGAGAACGCCAGCACGATCGTGAAGACCCTCGTCGACCAGAACCTCAGCACCGAGGACGCTGGTCTGCGGTTCAGCCAGGAGGGCGTCGACTCCGGCGGCCTGACCGTCACCACCGCCGAGCAGGCGCTGCCCGGTGACGCCGTCGTCGAGCAGGACGGCGCGAAGGTCTACCTCGACGAGACCGCCGCCGTCGCCCTGGGCGACCAGGTGCTCGACGCCGCGGTGGACGAGACGGGCGGGGTGCAGTTCAGCCTCCTGCCCACCTCCCCCGCGGTCTGACCGACCCGGAACACTGACAGAGCCCGACCGCGGTGCGGTCGGGCTCTGTCGCGTCGTGCGTCGTTGCGTCGTGCGTCGTTGCGTCGTGCGTCGTTGCGTCGTGCGTCGTTGCGTCGTCCGTCGTCCGTCGTCCGTCGTCCGTCGTCAGGCGTCAGGCGACGACATCAGGGGTGCGTGGCCCAGCGAACCAGATCTTCGTCTCGCCGTAACGGCGCTCGCCCTCGCGCTCCAGGGCCTCGGGCCAGGCCGGCTCCGGTGAGCGGGCCGAACGCTCGACGACCACGAGCGCGTCGGGAGCGAGCCAACCACCCGTCGTCAGCGCCGTGAGGTCGGCGGTGAGCGCCTCCTCGCTGAGCTCGTACGGCGGGTCGAGGAAGACCAGGGTCTGCGGCGCTGAGGGCGGCGTCGCCAGCACGCGCTGCACGGTGGCGTGCCGCACCGTGGCTCCCGGTATGCCGAGGGTGTCGGCGTTCTGTCGGGTCACCTTGGCGGCGGCCTTGTCCGACTCCACGAGCAGCACGGTCGCGGCTCCTCGGCTGGCCGCCTCGAGACCGAGAGCCCCTGAACCGGCATACAGGTCAACGACTCTCGCGCCGAGGAGCACCTCGAGGTGCTCGAGGCGCGAGAACAGCGCCTCCCGGACGCGGTCGCTCGTGGGCCGGGTGCCGGAGCCGGCCGGGGTGGCGAGCCGCATGCCTCCGGCGCGGCCGCTGATGATGCGCGTCACGGCGGCAAGGTAGCAGTGGCGTGGGTCAGGGTGCGTGCACCGTCGGGTCGTCGCGGAGCACGTCGAGCAGCAGCGCGATCACGGCGTCCGGGCGCTCGAGGGCAGGCAGGTGTCCGGCCCAGTCGAGCTCGACCGTCTCCGCGCCCGGGATCTGCTCGCCCAACAGCGCGGCCACCTCAACGAAGTGGTCGAGGTCGTGGGCTCCCGACACCACGACCGTGGGCACGGCGATGGTCGTGGGATCCACGTCGACCCGGCGCGGTTCGGGGCCGGGGTCGGCCTCGTCGGCAGCGAGCTGCACGTCGAAGGCCCGCTTCTGCATCAGCGTCAGGAGGGCCCGCGCCGCTGCATCGCCCTCGGGGCCGAGGAACGTGTCGACGTTGAGCGCCACCGCTCCGTCGACGTCCCCGGCCTCGAGCAGCCGGCCCTCCTCGGCGCCGAACGCCTTCACCAGCTCGGTCGGCTCCAGCCCCCGATAGGCGGTGCACATGAGGACCAGGGAGGACACCCTGGCCGGGTGCAGCGTGGTCAGCTCCATCGCCACACGCCCGCCGAACGACGACCCCACGACTGCGGCATCGACGACCCCGAGCGAGTCGAGCAAGGCGTCCACGTCGTCGGCGTCCGCGTACGGCCCGGGCGGCTGCGGGGTCTGGCCGAAGCCCCGCAGGTCGGGCCTGATCACCCGGAACGCGTGGGTCAGGGCCGGCGTGACGGCGTCCCACATCCTGCGGTCGGCCACCCCCGCGTGCAGCAGCACGACCGCGGGACCAGAACCTTGATCGTCATGCGAGAGCAGCATCCGTCGAGCGTATTGCGCCGCGGGCCACCCGCGCCCCTCTTTAAGGCGGCGTCGGCGCGGTGCTACGACACTGCTCGCTCTGGGCGAGCAGTGTCGTAGCACTAGCCACGGTCGAGGAAGGCTGCCTGCTCGGCGTCGACCCGCTCCGCGACGGCCTTCGCCAGCTCGGGGTGATCCGTGAGCTCTGGGTCGGCCGCGACCAGCTCGGCGGCGTCCTCCCGCGCCTGGAGGATGACCTCCTCGTCGCGCACCAGCGAGAGGAACCGGAAGCTTCCCCGACCCATCGCCCGTCCGGACCGGCCGCCCCCGCTCTGCCGGCCGCTGAGGACGTCACCGGTGCCACGCAGCTCGAGGTCGAGGCGGGCCAGCTCGAAGCCGTCGTTGGTGGCCGCCACGGCCTCGAGGCGCTCGACCGACGCCTCCGCCTCGGACGACGTCATGAGCAGGCAGAGCCCGGGGTGGACACCACGCCCGACGCGCCCGCGCAGCTGGTGGAGCTGAGAGACGCCGAACCGGTCGGCGTCCACCACGACCATGACCGTGGCGTTGGGGACATCGACCCCGACCTCGATGACGGTCGTCGAGACCAGGACGTCGATGCGACCCGCGGTGAATGCGCTCATCACGGCGTCCTTGTCCTCGGGGGCCATCCGGCCGTGCAGGACCGCGATCGAGAGCCCCTCGAGCGCGGGGTTGGCACGCAAGGTCGCCTCCACGGCATACACGCTCGCCATCTCGCGCGGCGGTGCGGCGACCTCGCGCTCGTCGCCGTCGTCGTCCCCGGGGGCGACGACGTCGGAGATCTCCTCCTCGTCAGCCGTCCCCGCCGCGGAGCCGGCGGCCTGGGAGTCGCCGTCGCCGATCCGCGGGCAGACGACGTACGCCTGTCGGCCCGAGCGCACCTCTTCCGCGACTCGCTCCCAGGTGCGCTGCACCCACGCGCCCCGGTCGGCCGGCACGACGTGCGTCGCGATGGGTGAGCGACCCCGCGGGAGCTCGGCCAGGGTCGAGGTCTCCATGTCGCCGAAGACCGTCATGGTGACGGTGCGCGGGATGGGTGTCGCCGTCATGACAAGCACATGAGGGGGCTGGGATCCCTTCTCCCGCAAGGCATCTCGCTGCTCAACACCGAACCGGTGCTGCTCGTCGACGACGACCAGCGCGAGGTCCTGGAACTGCACCTTCTCCTGGATCAGCGCGTGCGTCCCGATGACGATGCCGGCATCGCCGCTGGCTGCCTGCAGGAGGTTGTCGCGGCGTGCCGCCGTGGCCTGGCTGCCGGTCAGCAGTGCGACCCGCGTGCCGATGGCGCTGCCCCCGAGCAGGCCTCCCTCGGCGAGGTCGCCCAGCATCTGCGTGATCGACCGGTGGTGTTGCGCCGCCAGGACCTCGGTGGGTGCCAGGAGGGCCGCCTGGCCACCGGAGTCGACCGCCGCGAGCATGGCCCGCAGTGCGATGATCGTCTTGCCCGACCCGACCTCGCCCTGGAGCAGGCGGTTCATCGGCACGTCCTTGGCGAGCTCCTCGGCCAGGGTGGCACCGACCGCCTTCTGCCCGTCGGTCAGCTCGAACGGCAGTCGGGCGTCGAACGCCGCGAGCAGCCCTCCCTCCCGCGGAGTGCGCGCGACCGTGCGGTCAGCAGCCTGCCGTGCCCGCCGTTGGGCGAGGAGGGTCTGGAAGACCAGCGCCTCCTCGTAGCGCAGCCGCTGCCTGGCCCGCTGCACCTCGGGGAAGGCCCTGGGGACGTGGATGCCGCGCAGTGCCTCGAGCCGCCCGGGCAGCCCGTGCCGCCTGCGGAGGGCGGCAGGCAGCGGCTCGGGCACGTCCTCGAGGTGGTCGAAGACGATCCGCACGCACTCGGCGACGGTCCAGTTCTGCAGTCCCTTGACCTGGAGGTAGACGGGGATCGGACCCCGGTCGGTGGCAGCGACGCCGAGGTCGCCCTCGACCAGCTGGTAGGCGGGGTGGGTGAGCTGCCACCTCCGGCCGTACATGCCGACCTCACCCGCGAAGACCGCGCGGACACCCGGGACGAGGGCGTCCTTGTGCCCCCACGCCTTGAAGAACGCGATGTCGACCTCGTTGCGGCCGTCGGTGATGGTCACGTTGAGCATCTCGCCGCGTCGCTTCTGCATGCGCCGCGTCACGGCGGTCTTGACCTCGGCAACGGCCACGACGTACTTCCCGACGTGCAGGTCGGACAGGTCGGAGGTGTGCTCGAGGTAGCGACGCGGCCAGAACTCGAGGAGGTCGCCGACCGTCACGAGGTCACGGTGCTTGGCGAGGTTGCCTGCGGTCCGCACGCCGAGCAGCTTGTCCAGCTTGGTGCGCTCGTCGACCACGCCTACTCGACCCCGAGCAGCAGTGGGTAGTGCGGCTGGCCCCCGTCGATGACGCTGACCTCGACGTCGCGGTGTCCCCGCTCGATCCGCGCCCCCAGGGCCTCGGCAAGGCCCTCGGGCGCGTCGGCACCGGCGATCACGGTGACGAGCTCGCCGCCGCTGCTCAGCAGCCGCACCACCACCTCGACGGCGACGTCCTCGAGGTCGGACCCCACGATGACGACGTCACCGGCCACGGCACCCAGCACGTCGCCGGCCTCGCAGGGGCCGGCGCTCGTGAGGGCCTGCTTGCTGGCGACGGCCACAGCCCCGTGACGGGTGGCCGCGGCGGCGTGCGACATCTGCGCGGCGTTGCGGGAGCCGGAGGCCGTCGCGTCGAAGACGGCGAGCGCCGCCAGTCCCTGCACTGCGGTCCGTGAGCGGACCACGTGGAGGGTGAGGCCCTCCTGCTCGGCGGCGCTGGCTGCCGCCTCGGCCGCCATCACCGTGTCGCCGTCGTTGGGGAGGACGACGACCTCGCGGGCATGCGCCGCGCGGGCGGCGTCGAGGAGCTGGCCCGCCGAAGCACGATGTCCGGGTCCGCTGGACACGACGACTGCACCCGCCTCCTCGAACACCGCGGCCAGCCCCGGACCTGCCGCACACGCCACGACGGCCACCGTGGCCGCCGGCGTCGCCCGACCGATCTGACCCTGGCCACCACCGTGAACGGCACGACCACCCCCAACATCAAAATGGGTGACCCGCACGCGGTAGGGGCGACCGGCGTCGATCCCCGCCTCCACGGCCGCACCCACGTCGTCGACGTGGACGTGGACGTTCCACAGGTCGGGCCCCCCGACCACCAGCAGCGAGTCGCCGAGCCCGTCGAGGGTCGACGTGAGGGTGGCCACCCGCTCCTCGTCGGTGTCGCGCAGCAGGTACATCACCTCGTATGCCGGCCCGCCAAGGACGAAGTCGCCCTCCCCGGTGGGCGCTCCCCCGGTGGCGCCGATCGGCTCGACCACCCCGCCGACCTGGCTCCAGTCCTCGCGGCGGCGCATCGAGTCGTCCGCGAACACCTCCATGCGCTCACCCACGTGCGTGCCGTCCTGGTGCACCACCCGTGCGAGCGCCTCGAGCAGCAGGAGGTAGCCCGCCGCGCCCGCGTCGACCACGCCGGCTCGCTCCAGCGCCGGGAGCTGGGCGGTGGTGGCCCGCAGTGCCTCGGTCGCGGCGTCGAGGGCATCCTCGGCCACCGCCACGAGCCCGCGGTCGACTGCGGCCGCGCCAGCAGCGGCAGCCGCCCGAGCCACGGTCAGGATCGTGCCCTCGGCGGGGTGGGTGACGCTCGCGTAGGCCCGCTGGCTGGCGCGTTCGAGGCCGTCGGCGATGGTGTCGGCGCCGGCCCGGTCCTGCCCCGACTCGGCGATCGCCTCGGCGAACCCGCGCACGAGCTGGCTGAGGATGACCCCGGAGTTCCCCCGCGCGGTCAGCAGCAGCGAGCGGGCCAGCGCCGAGCACTCCTGCTCCAGGGTGGCCGCCCCGAGGATGCCGGCCTTCTCGTGCTCGGTGCGGACCGAGTCGAGGGCGGCGTCGAGACTGAGGTAGAGGTTGGTGCCGGTGTCGCCGTCCGGGACGGGGTAGACGTTGAGCGCGTCGATCTCGGCCCGCCGGGCGGCGAAGGCGGCGCGAGTGAGCACGGCCCATCGCCTCGCGTCCACGGCGGTGAGGGCTTCGAGCACGGTGGCAGGCTAGCCGCAGACTCCGTCAGCGGCCCCGTTTTGGCCGTTGCGCCACACCTCGGCTACGCTTGACCGGTTCCCGTGGACCTCTGCGTCGCTGGCCTGTGCCCGCGCGAGGAGACTCCACGGACCACCCCATTCTTGTACCAATCGATTTCAGGAGAACACCCGTGGCTGCCAACTGCGATGTCTGCGGCAAGGGACCGGGCTTCGGTCACAACATTTCGCACTCGCACCGCCGCACCAAGCGTCGCTGGAACCCCAACATCCAGCGCGTCAAGGCGCTGGTGGGCGACGCGGGCGTGACCCCGAAGCGTCTCAACGTCTGCACCTCGTGCCTCAAGGCCGGCAAGGTCAAGCGCTGACCCTGCCCCTGCGGCATACCGAAACAAGCCGATCTCCGACCGGGAGGTCGGCTTCTTTCATGCCCCCTAGCCCCTGAAGTATCGATTTCCTGCTACGCCCGGAAGTATCGATTTTCCTGCTACGCCCGGAAGTATCGATTTTCCTGCTACGCCCGGAAGTGATCCCAGCCGCGCGGCTGCTGGACGGCTCCGTCGAAGGTGACGCCGTCGCCGGCCTCCACGACGCCGATGGTGCGCCAGCCGTCGGGGACAGACCCCGGGAAGGTCGCGAGCAGGCTGTGCTCCTCACCCCCGGCGAGCACGCACTCCCACGCGGCGTCGCCGACGACGGGCTCGAGGGCCGCGTAGTCGTCGAGGAGGCCCGTCGGGGACAGCGCGAGGCGCACGCCGCTCGCCTCGGCGACGCGGTGACCGTCGCGCAGCAGCCCGTCAGACAGGTCGATCATCGCGGTGGCGCCGGCGCGGGCAGCCTCTGGTCCGGCCGCCAGCGGCGCAACCGGACGCAGGTGGTGAGCCAGGCACGAGCGAGGTATGCCGTCCGCGACGGTCAGCGGGTCGGCGCCACCCTGGAGCAACGCCAGACCGGCCGCTGAGCGGCCGAGGGTGCCGTTGACGGCCACGACGTGCCCGGGGCGAGCGCCGCTGCGCAGCACCGGCTGGCGGTCGCCGAGGTCGCCCAGTGCGGTCACCGACACCATCAGGACACCGGTCGGGGCCGAGGACAGGTCGCCGCCGGCGACGACGACTCCGGCCGCGGAGGCCCGCTCCCCCAGCACCCGGGCGAACTCCACCGCCCAGCCGAGCGGCGTGGCAGGCTCCGCCACCAGCGACACGAGGATCGCGGTCGACGTCGCGCCCATGGCGGCGACGTCGGCGAGGTTCTGCGTGAGGACCTTGGTCGCCACGTCGCCCGGCGTCGACCACTCGTCGAGCCAGTCACGGCCCCGCACCATCGAGTCGGTCGTGGCCACGGTCGCGGGGCCGGTGCGCAGGACTGCTGCATCGTCGCCGGGCCCGACCGACAGTGCTGCCGACGGAGGGAAGAACGGAAAGATCTCGCGCAGGAGCTCGGACTCGGAGACGTCAGCCAGGGTGCGGGCGGACGTGACCATGACTTGACCTCCTCGTGACGGGTCGGGGGAGACGGGCGGGACACGGGCACGGTAGCGTCTGGCGTGGCCGAGGTGCGCCCCGGCCGCGTGGTTCTCCGGGACTCATGGTCTCGGCAGGACCGCACTCGTCCGTCAAGAACATCCGTTCTGCTCAACAGCTGAACCTTTGAACAGCTGAGCCTTTCAACAGCGGAACCCTTTAACAGAACTGTGAGGTGCCACGTGGTGGTCCAGGCCTACATCCTGATCCAGACCGAAGTCGGCAAGGCGGCGTCCGTTGCCGAGGCCATTGCCGGTATTGCCGGTGTGGTCCTGGCCGAGGACGTCACTGGTCCCTACGACGTGATCGCCCGCGTCGAGGCCAACACCGTCGACGAGCTGGGCAAGCTCGTCATCGCCAAGATCCAGGACGTGCCGGGGATCACCCGCACCCTGACTTGCACCGTCGTCCACGTCTGAGCGTTCGACCGACGTGCGTCGCGCTGCCCGCCTGAGGGCTGCGCGCCCAGTCCGCACCACGACCACCGGCCTCCTCGTCCTCGGGGTGGCCGGTGGTCTGCTGTCTGCGTGCTCCGGCCTCGTCGAGGTCTTTCCCCCGCAGCACACGGCGGAGTGCGAGCCCGCCACCGCACAGTGGCCGGCCGAGGTCGGGGGTCGGGAGGGACGGGGCGTCGACGCCAACGGCGGCGTGAAGGGTGACGCGGCTGCCTGGGGCGACCCGGCCATCATCGCCACCTGCGGCTGGCCCGCGCTCGGCCCCACCGACCAGGAGTGCCTCGACGTCGACGGCATCTACTGGGTCGTCGAGCCGCTCAGTGACGGGGTGCGGTTCACGACCTACGGACGAGAGCCGGCGATCGAGGTCCTGGTCCCCCACGCCTACGCACCCGAGCCGCTGCTGCTCCCCGCGTTCGGCCCGGCCGCGAAGGCGTTGCCCACCAACGGCCGCAACTGCGACTGATCCCCGACCTCGCCCGCCCCGGCGGCGAGGACGCGGCGCAGCCCGATGAACACCACCACGACGAGGATCGCCCACAACACTCCGCCGGCGATGACCTCGATCGGCCTGAACGGCTGGCCGTTGGCAACGCCGCTCCAGTCGAGGCCGTGGTTCCAGTCGGCATACACGGCGAAGAGGAACAGCCCGCCGAGGATGTTGTAGACGAGCGCGATCCTGGCCCGGAGGACCAGCGTGGCCGCGGCGGCCCAGGCAAGGTACTGCACGCCGAAGGCCGGTGAGAGGACGAGGAACGCGATGAGGCTGAGGGCAACGCACTCCATGGCGGCCCGCGGCCTGGTCCAGACCAGCACGGCCGGCACGAGCGCACAGCCGAGCAGGATCGCGTAACGCCCCGGCCCGATCAACCAGGCCGACATCGTGGGGAGACTGACCGCATCCAGCATCTTCACCAGCCCCCATGGGCGGTCACCAACCCCCGCGTATCCGAGCACGTTGGTCCGCACGCCGTCCCACTCGGACACGAGGGCTGGCCCCCAGAGGAGTGCGATGGTGGCGACGAAGCCGGCAGCCGCGCCAAGCAGGAGGCGAAGCTCCCGACGTCCCAGGAGCCACGCCGCCAGAGTCGGCAGCGCCACGATCGGGGCGAGCTTCACGCTGATGGCGAGCGCCAGGGCGATGCCCCCGAGCACCGCCATCCGCCGGTCGACCAGGACGAAGGCGCCCAGCCAGAGCAACGTCATCATCAGGGGGTCGGTGTTGCCGTGGTAACCGGACACCAGGAGGAGGATGGGACTGGCCGCGAGGGCGATCCCTGCGACCGTCGCCGCTGCCACCGACTTGCGTCGCCGGATGATCTCGAACAGGACCAGCGCACCCACGACATCGCTGATCGCGGTCGTCGCCCGCAGGGAGAACTGCAGGGGCACGCCGATGCGCTCCAAGGCGGCGAGGGCCTCGAGCAGGTACCCGACCAGCGGCGGATGGTTGTACTGCGTGACGTCGCGGGTGGAGAAGTCGATGGCGTACACCCCCACCGGCCCCTGCTCACGCACCCCGTCGGCGAACGCCTTCCAGGCACCCATGTCCTGGGTCCCGCCCGTGCTGGCCGCGAGCGCGAGCTTGGCGACCAAGGCGAGGAGCGCCGCCACCACCACGGCTCGCCGGCCCGTGGCGGGCGCCAGGGCTGCACGGCTGCCGGGTGGATGCGTCACGGAGGGAGCGTAGGCCCCAACCGGGTTGCACCTGCGTCAATCCCGGGTCGATCGAAGCCGAACGGATGACTCCGCAACGGGCCAGAACCCTCGGACGCGGTGAGCGACGACCCGACCTCGGCTAGTGGGCGGGGACGAGGGTGGCCTCCTGGAGCAGGCTCCACACGTACTCGGCCCATCTGGCCTGGCCACTCAGGTCGAGATGGTTGAGGTCGTCGCTGTAGTCGGATCGACGGATGCTCCAGCCCCGGCCGGTCTGGTCGGTGCTGCAGCGGTCGGTGCGCGAACAGGCCTTCGTCAGCTGGGTCTTGAATCCTGCGATCGCGGCTTCGAGCCGTCTGAGCTCCGTGGGGACGACGTTGCCTTCCGGGTCGAGGAAGGCGCACGGACCCGTGCCCCCGACGCGTGCCCGCTCCGATCGTGAGTACACCGCGGCATCGCGACTGGGTGTGCTGATCTGGGTGGTGATGAAGAATCGGCTGCCGGGCATCTTCGTGGACAGGTCTTCGAGGACCTTCCCGATGGCCTCGCCGTACGCAGCGAAGTCGCCCTGGGTGGCCGGACACGCGATGTCCGCGTCAAGGGTCGCGATGAGGACCAGCTCAGGCTGTGGGTCCTGCGCGATCAGCCCCTCAGCCTGCCCGGCAAGCGACTCGACGTCGGCGCCCCCCGTGCCGAAGTTGACGGCGTGGCCCGCAATCGCAGGGTGTGCGTGCAGGAGGCGACGGTAGATGCTGTTCACCTCAGGATTGCTGCCGGTGGCCCACGAGTTGGCCTTGACCTCCTGGCCGCCCGGCTGGGTGCCTTCGCCCGTCACTGCCGAGTGGCCGATCACCGCGACGGAGTCCGGGTAACCCGTGTACGGAGACGCGGGCTTCGTGGCTGTGGCGGCCCTGCTGGTTGGGTTCGTCGGACTCTCCTCACCAGCGCAACCGGTGCCGAGGAGGACCAAGCAGAGGGCCGAACCGACCCAGACGCGTCTCGAGCATTGACCTGCCACCGTGTTCATCGCGGCCCTCCTCACGGTCACCGTCGTGGACAAGCGTCGGCTCCGCCCTCAGGTCATCGACATGGAGTCGTTTCCGGGGACCATCAGACCGGGGACCGCGTCCGGCGCCACGAGGACCAGCACTCCCAGCACCAACAGGATGAGGGCCGTGCCGTACGTGGCTGTTCGCCCCCACGGCAGCAGCTTCTCCACCGCGATGAAGCCTGCGACGACTGCCATCCAGACCACGCTCGTGACTCCCAGCGCGAACAGGGACGCCATCAGGGCCCAGCAGCACCCGACGCACCATGCGCCGTTGGTGGCGCCCATGCAGAGGGCGCCCGACCAGCCGCCGCGCCATGACCCGAGCAGGGTGCCGAGCGGGCTCCGGCACTTGCCGAGACAGACGTTCTTGAGCGGGGTCAGCTCGTAGCCGGCAGCCAAGACCAACACGGCTCCGGCGATGGGGCGCCCGGCGCGGTCCCACGACAGCCCCCCTCCCGCCAGCCGGCTCACCGCTCCCCCGACCAGGAAGGCGACGACGCCGGCGCCAGCCCAGGTCACGAGGTAACCGCCAGTGAAGACCAATGGCCTCAGGCGCGACCTTCCGCTCATCTTGGCGTAGAGGGCGATCGTCGGCGCGACCGACGGGAACATCATCGCGGCCATCATCACGACCCACACGCTGAGGAACCAGCCGAACGTGCCGAGGGCCGTCCACGGTCCGTTGTCCATGCCGCGCATGAGCTCGACCGTCCACCACCACGCGACGCCGGCGAGGGCGAAGAGCAGCACCACCAGCCCCCAGTGCGCGCGGCTGGCCACGAGCGCAGGACGTGGACCGCCGCGGGCTGGTGGAGCCGCCGACGTGATGTCGGTCATCGTCTCAGGCGGTCCACGCGAAGTCCGACTTCGACAGCCCGGTCTTCCCTTCGTACTCGATGCCGAAGGCGCTGATCCGCGACCGCTTGGCCTCGGCCATGGTGAGGTCCGAGCCGACCGGGTGGAACATGCCGGAGAACTTGATCGGCTCCCCCGACTCCACCCCGAACGGCACGATGTCCTCGATCTCGAAGTCGATGGCGTCGCCGATGCGGACGCTGTGTCGCAGACCATCGTCCTCGACGACGATCGTGGCGCGTTCGACGCCCAACATCTCGCCGATCAGCGGCGCGAGACCCGCCATGGGCCCACCCAGCTGGCCACCGAAGACCTGCACGAGCTGGTCGAACTGCGCGTCGGTCGCGCTGTCGTCGACGAAGACGCCCACGCGCCAGTTGCCCTCGGTCATCACCTTGGGGGTGTCGGCGATCAGCGCGACCTTGCATCCCGAGATGTCGGTGCCATCGACGGCTCCCTCGCGGATGTTGAACACGAGCGTCACGCGACAGAAGTCGTAGGTGGCTCCGTGATCGAGAGACAGGTTGCACGGGCACATGAGCTCGCACGAACACGTCTCGACATAGCTTCCAGCCAGATTCCAGGACATCGGTCCTCCCATTGCCCCTCACCAAGGAGTCTCCCGCTGCGTGCCCCGGGCGTCAACGGCCACGAACCTCGTTGGAGGCATTGAATATCCGGCAAGTTCCGGCCTTCCGGACAAACGGGTTCCTGAGTGCGGGACGGGTTACCTGACCAGGTCCGCACTGGCCATGACTGGGAACCTGCAGCTGGCTCGACGAGACTGAAAGAGTCCGATCGACAACGCTTGCGGCTTGAGAGGAGAAGGTCATGCCCGACTTCACGTGGCTGCCGGCCAACCAGGCGACGAGCGATGACGTCCAGGCGGTGTTCGGCTCAGGGGGCGCGAGCAAGTGCCGTTGCCAGGCGATGAAGGTGCCAGGGTGGATCTGGCGCGACACCACGCAGGAGCAGAGGAATGCCGCCCTGCTGGAACAGACCGCGTGCGGCACCACCGGACCGACGTCCGGGCTGATCGGGTACGTCGACGGCGAGGCAGCCAGCTGGGTCGCCGTCGAGCCGCGAGAGAACTACCCCAGGCTGTGGAGCCGAAAGCAGCCGTGGATGCGGATGGACCCCGAGCTCGGGGGCGTGTGGTCGGTCACCTGTTTCGTCGTTCGCAAGGGCTGGCGCCAGTCGGGGCTCACCTACGAGCTCGCCGCAGCCACCGTCGAGTACGGCGAGCAGGTCGGCGCCCGCATCCTGGAGGGCTACCCGATCGAGCCACCACCGGGCAAGACCGTGATCTGGGACGAGGCGTCGGTCGGGCTGGTGCAGATATTCCTCGAGGCCGGTTACGAGGTCGTGGCCTCGCCCACCCTGCGTCGGCGGGTGGTGCGTCGACGACTGGAGAAGGCCCCTGACCTCCACTCGCGGGGTGCAGCGGCGGAGTGCGGTCATGACGCGGCTCGTGGAGCTCTGACCCCTCAGTCGCGGGGGCTGGGGGTCACCTCGCGCACCATCACGCAGTTGCCCAGACCCTTGGGCCGGTCGTAGGTGAAGCCCTCCCGCTCGTACATCGTCCGGGTCCCGTTGTAGAGGAACGACGAGTTCTTCTTCCGCACCCCGCCGGTGTCGTGCGGGTATCCCTCGACCACGCCTCCGCCGGCCTGCGCGATGAGCTCGACGGCTCCCCGCAGTGCGACCGACGCCAGGCCCTTGCCACGATGGACCTTCTCGACCTGGATGCAGGTGACCCGGTAGTCGGGCAGCCGCTCGGCCGTGGCGAGGTACTCCTTGCGGTGGTGGATGCCGGGCAGCTCCTCCGGTGTGCCGTACTCCGCCCAGGCGATGGCGAGGTCGCCGTCGTAGACCAGGGCGGCGTGCGCGATCCCCTCGTCCACGCGGCGCTTCTTGAACGCCCGGTTGTCCTCGATGGTGCTGTCCGGATCACGGTCCTCGGGGTGGAACCACGTGCACCAGCAGTTGGCGAACATGCCCTTGTTCCGCTCGACGAGAGCGGCGAAGTCGTCGAACGTCGCCGGCGTGAGCGCCTTGGTCGTGAAGTCAGACATGCCGGCAAAATACCCCCGATTGCGGACGTTCGGCGTCCGGTCGCTCCTCGCTGCCACAGCGGCCCGGCCCGACGGCGCACCGATCACTCTTGCCCCTGATCGGAGTCCGGAGGACTGTTGTCGGTGACGGTGGCGCCGTCGGGGTGCTGCCCCGAACAGAGGAGTTTCGTCGTGTATGCACGCACCACAACCGTCCAGGCAGACCCCTCCAAGATCGACGCCGGCATCGCCTCCGTCCGTGACGACGTGACCCCTGTCATCACCGGAATGGATGGCTGTGTCGGGATGTCGCTGCTCGCGGACCGCGGGTCCAGCCGTTGCATCGCCACGTCGTCCTGGGAGTCAGAGGCTTCGATGCGGGACAGCGCCGACAAGGTGCGCCCGCTGCGCGATGCGGCGGAGCAGGCCTTCGGCGCCAGCCGCAGCACCGTCGAGACCTGGGAAGTCGCTGTCGTCCACCGCGACCACGCCATGCCGGACGGCGCCTGCGCTCGCGTCACCTGGCTGAGCGGGATGGCTGACCACGCCGACCGCGCCGCCGACGTCTTCAGGATGGCCGTTCTCCCCAAGGCCCAGGAGCTCGAAGGCTTCTGCAGCGGCAGCCTGCTCATCAGCCGCGAGACCGGTCGTGCAGTGGGCACCATCACCTTCGAGCGCCGCGAGCACCTCGATGCCAGCCGCGAGGCTGCTGCCCGCATCCGCGAGGCCGCCAGCAGGGACCTCGGCGCAACCGTCGACGACGTCATGGAGATGGAGGTAGTGCTCGCTCACCTCCACCTTCCCGAGATGGCGTGACCTTCCGAGATGGCGTGACCCTTCCCGAGATGGCGTGACATCGCAGGCAACCGTCCCGGTCCACGGCAGGAGCGTCTTCGTCCCGCACCGTAGCGAGACTCGTTGGTCAGTGCCTGATCCCGCGCTCACTCCCCGAGTGAGCGCGGGGCAGGCAGTGGGCCGGGTGTGCCTCGGCGCGGCCGACTCACGTCGGCCGCCACGTTCCTCAGCGCAGGCCGACGGGCCGGGTGAGGGCGAGCTGGATCAGCTCGTCGATCAGCTGGGGGTAGGGCAGCCCGGTCGCCTCCCACATCTGGGGGTACATCGAGTGCGGGGTGAAGCCGGGCATGGTGTTGATCTCGTTGATGACCACGTCTCCGGTGTCCGTGTAGAAGCAGTCGACCCGAGCCAGCCCCTCACAGCCGAGCGCCTCGAAGGCCGCCCCGGCCAGCCGCTGCACCTCGGCCGAGATCGAGTCAGGCACTTTGGCGGGACAGGACAGGACCGCTCCGTCGTCGAGGTACTTGGCCTCGAAGTCGTAGAACTCGTGTCCACCCTCGGCCGTCACCTCGATCTCGCCGACGTGCGAGACGCGGGGTGCATCGGTGCCGCGGCCCTGGAGGACGGCGCACTCGATCTCGCGACCGACGATGCCCTGCTCCACGATGACCTTGCGGTCGTGCTCGCGGGCAAACTCGATCGCCGCCTCGAGCGCCTCGGGAGACGACACGCGCGAGATCCCCATGCTCGAGCCGGCCCGTGACGGCTTGACGAACACCGGGTAGTCGAGCGCGCCGACGGGGTCCATCGCGGCCGCCTTGTCGCGCCGCCACTGGGAGTCGGTGATCACGACATACGGACCGACCGGGAGTCCGGCCCCGGCGAACAGGACCTTCATGTAGTGCTTGTCCATGCCGGCAGCCGACGCGAAGACCCCTGACCCCACGTAGCGGATGTCGGCCATCTCGAACATGCCCTGGATGGTGCCGTCCTCGCCGAAAGGCCCGTGCAGCAACGGAAACACGACGTCGACCTCCCCGAGCGACTCGGGGATCTGCTGCGGCTCGAGCGTCGTGAGCGTGCGGTCGGTGGTGGCCAGCGGCACCACCACGGCAGCCCCTCCGGGGGCGACCTCGGGGGTGCTGTCGGACGTCAGCTCGAGCGAGCGCGGGTCGCCGTCGGCGAGCACCCAGTGGCCGTCACGCGAGATCCCGATCGGGATCACGTCGTAGGCCTCGCGGTCGATGGCCCGCATCACCCCTGCTGCGGTGGCGCACGACACGGCGTGCTCCGAGGAGCGGCCGCCGAACACGATGGCGACGCGAGGCTTGGAGGGCGCGGGCTGGTCAGTGCTCATCGCCGCCGAGCGTATCCCGCCCATCCGTCGGGCACCTCGCACGGCACGCACGGCGCCCGCCTACGCTGGCGACGTGAGTCACGAGCACCTGTCCCCCGCCTCCCGCGTCGTCGCCCTCGGGCGCCAGCCCCGTATGCCGGGTGCCGGAGTGAACGCGCCCCTCGAGTTCACCTCGACCTACCTCGCCGACGGCCCGGTCAACTACGCGCGGGGGGGCAACCCCACCTGGACGGCGTTCGAGGAGGCGCTCGGCGGTCTCGAGGGCGGCGACGCCCAGGTCTTCTCATCGGGGATGGCCGCCGTGTCGGCAGCCCTCACACTGGCGCCGCACGGCGGCGCGGTCGTGGTCCCGTCGCACGCCTACAACGGCACCACGGCCCTGCTCGACCAGCTCGCGTCCACGGGCGCGGTGGTCGTTCGTCGCGTCGACCCGACCGACCAGCAGCAGGTCCGCGAGGCGGTGCAGGGGGCGGCGATGCTCTGGATCGAGTCGCCCACCAACCCGATGCTCGAGGTCTCCGACATCCGCGCCCTTGCGGTCATGGCGCGCGAAGCCGGGGCGCTGACGGTGTGCGACAACACCTTCGCCACGCCCTTGGTCCAGCAGCCCCTCAGCGACGGCGTCGACGTGGTGCTGCACTCCGTGACCAAGTACCTCTCCGGCCACTCCGACGTCATCCTCGGCGCCCTCGTCACCGCGTCGACCGACTCCGGTCGCGAGCTCGCCGGACGGTTGGCCACCGCCCGCCTGCTCCACGGTGCCATCGCGGGGCCGATGGAGACGTGGCTGGCGCTGCGCGGGCTGCGCACCCTGCACCTGCGCATCGAGCGCGCCACCGCCAACGCCCGGGAGCTCGCCGAGCGCCTGGCGGCCCACCCTGCCGTGCAGACGACTCGCTACCCCGGCTTCGGGGCCGTCATCGCGATCGAGGTCCCTGGAGGAGCGGAGGCCGCCGAGCGCGTCGCCTCGGCCACCGAGCTCTGGACGCACTCGACGAGCCTCGGTGGGGTCGAGTCACAGATCGAACGACGACGCCGCCACCCCGCGGAGCCCGCCACCGTCCCGGAAGCCCTGCTGCGCCTGTCGGTCGGCATCGAGGACGTGGAGGACCTCTGGCACGATCTCGACCGCGCCCTCAGGGACGGCACGGACCCCACCTGACGTCTCAGCTGCAGTCCGCAGACGGCCACGTCGTGGCGGTCCTGCAACGGTGGTCGTCTGCACAACGCTCGCTGCTGCAGCAGTCCCTAGGAGAGCCGCTTCCACTGGCCCTCGCTCACGACCTCCACCGTGCCGGTGGCCACCTTGATCGCCGTCTGGTCGTCGATGGCGTAGGACGGACCGGCGATGTCGGCGGCCCACGGCTCGGCCTCGGCCAGGGTGTTGCCCGGGAAGACGTCCAGGTGCGGGAAGATCGAGAAGTCGACGACCCCGAGCGTCCGGTCGTCGGGCGCGGACGGCCACTCCACGAAGTAGTCACCGATCCGGGGAGTCATCACCATGCTGCCGGCGCTCACGCCCACCCAGACCAGCTCGGGCAGAGACGGCAGGAGGTCGGCCAGGCCCGACTGCCGCATCCAGTGACACAGGTAGGTCGCATCGCCGCCGTCCACCAGCAGGACGTCGGCCTCGCGGACCCACGGGACCCAGCGCTCCTCGCCGATGCTGGGCAGGGCGGTGAGCTCGAGGACGCCCAGTGACTTCCACCCCAACGTCGACAGGCCGCCCCACGGCGGCAGACCGCTGACGAAGCCACGCACGGAGGTCGGGCCGCACATCGGGTGGCCCCACTGTGCCGTGGGGATGCAGAGGGCAGCGGAGTCGGCGATCGGCTTGCCCAACAGGTCGACCAGCGCAGCGCGGATGCTCGGGTTCGTGACGCCCCCCGACGTGAGAAGCAGCTTCACCTCGCCCCCTCCGGCCTACTTCGCCTCGTTCTTCAGCGCACGTCCCATGAGCGCGCCGACGACGTCTTCCGCCCGCCGACCGTCGTGCACCACCGCCGCGACCTGCTCGATGATCGGCACGTCCACCCCGTGGTCGTGCGCGAGCTGCAGGATCGACTCGCAGGACTTCACGCCCTCGGCCGTCTGCTTGGTCACCGCCACGACCTCCTCCACATCCATCCCGCGACCGAGGTTGAGCCCGAAGGTGCGGTTGCGCGAGAGCGGCGACATGCAGGTGGCGATGAGGTCGCCGACCCCGGCCAGTCCCGAGAACGTCACCGGGTCGGCTCCCAGCGCCATGCCCAGGCGCGACGTCTCGGCGAGACCACGGGTGATGATCGACGCCTTGGAGTTGTCGCCCATGCCCAGGCCCTCGGCCATGCCCACCGCGAGCGCGATGACGTTCTTCACCGCCCCGCTCAGCTCCGCGCCGACGACGTCGGTCGTGGTGTACGGGCGGAAGTAGGGCGGGTTCGAGGCCTCGGCGACCATGCCTGCAACGGCCTCGTCGATGCAGGCGACCACGCTGGCGGCCGGCTGCTTGAGGGCGATCTCCTTGGCCAGGTTGGGCCCGGAGACGACGACGATGCGACGTGGCTCGACGCCCCCCGCCTCCGCGATCACCTCGCTCATCCGCTTCGTGGTGCCGAGCTCGACGCCCTTCATCAGCGACACGATCGCGGCGTTGCGGGGCAGCACCCCGCCCCAGTCCGCGAGGTTGGCCCGCAACGTCTGCGAGGGCACGGCGAGGACGATGATGTCGGCGCCCTCGGCCGCCTCGGCCGGGTCGGTGGTGGCCGAGATGCCTGCCGGCAGCGGTATGCCGGGCAGGTAGTCCTCGTTGCTCCCCGCGTTGATCTGGTCCACCACCGCCTGTCGGCGTCCCCACATGCGCACGGTCGTGCCGCTGTCAGCCAGCACCGCGGCATACGCCGTGCCCCAGCTGCCCGTCCCGAACACCGCAGCCGTCGTCATGCGCCTTCTCCTTGCGTGCGGTGGAAGTTACCGGTCTCGGGCAGTCCGTGCTTGCGGGAGTCGAACCTCTCGGTCGGCGCCTTGGCGCCACGGATCGCCTCGAGCTCGGCCGTGATGGCTGCCATGATGCGGTCGGTCGCCTGACGGAGCAGGGCTCCGGTGACGGGCTGGTCGTAGAGGTCGCTGAGGTCGACGGGCGGCCCGGCGCTGACGCGCATCGTCTTGCGGGGGAAGAGCCGCAGCCGCTTGCCGTAGGGCGCGAGCAGCTCCTGCGGTCCCCACTGGGCCACGGGCACGACCGGGCATCGGGTCGCCAGCGCGATCCGCGCCGCTCCGGTCTTGCCGACCATCGGCCAGATGTCGGGGTCACGCGTCAGGGTGCCCTCGGGGTAGACCGCAACGCACTTGCCGCTCTCGACCGCGGCGACGGCCGCGCGGAACGCATCGGCTGCGTGCCCGGTGTTGCGGTAGACCGGGATCTGTTCGGCACCGCGCAGGATCGCGCCCACGACGGGGACGCGGAAGACGCCCTCCTTGCCGAGGAAGAAGGGCGGGTGGTCGTTGTCGACGAGGAAGTGCGCGAAGGCCAGCGGGTCGACATAGGACAGGTGGTTGGGCGCCACGACGAACCCGCCGGAGGTCGGCAGGTTTTCCACGCCTCTCCAGTCGCGCTTGGTGACCACCATCAGCACGGGACGCAGGATCGCCACCACGAACCGGTAGGCGAAGGGCAGAGCTCGTGCGCCGCGGGCGGTCACGTGTCCTCCATATCGACGGGAGCGTGTGAGTGAGCATCCTCGCTGCTCCCGGGGTCGGTGTCGAGCAAGCGCGCCAGCACTGCGACGATCGTCTCGATGACCTCTCGCGTCGACTGGCACCTCGTCGTCCCCGTCAAGGGCGGGGCGACCGCGAAGTCGCGCCTGCACCCTCCGGCCGGGGTCGGACGCGAGGATCTCGCCCTCGCCCTGGCGACCGACTGCCTCACCGCCTGCTGCGCCGGTATGCCGCCGGGCCGGGTCCTCGTCGTGACCTCCGACGACCGGGTGCGAGGGGTCGCCCGCGCGCTCGGCGCGGTGGTCGTGGGGGACCCAGGCGGGGGCCTCGACGCCGCCGTCCGGGCCGGCCGCGACGCAGCCCTCGCGAGGTCTGCGCATGCCCCCGTGGGGGTCCTGCTCGGCGACCTGCCGTCGCTGCTCGCGGCCGACCTGGTGGCCGCGCTCGCCGCCGCCGCCGAGCACCCCCGCGCGGTGGTCCCGGACGCATCGGGCGCCGGCACGGTCCTGCTGACGGCGCTCGACGGTGACTCCCTCGTCCCGTCGTTCGGCGTCGGCTCGGCCGCCAGGCACGAGGCCGCGGGGCACCATCGGCTCTCGCTCGACCTCCCCCGGCTGCGCACCGACGTCGACGACGACCGGGCCCTGCGGGCCGCCCGCGCGCTCGGGGTCGGGGCCGCCACCGCGAGCGTGCTCGGCGCGTGGCCGGATACGCTGCCGCCCATGCAGGCGAGCGTGCACACCTTCGACGAGTCGACCGGCGCCGGCTCGGCCCTGCTCGACGACGGGCGCGAGGTCAGGTTCAGCCCAGCGGTGTTCGCGACCAGCGCGCTGCGCCACCTGCGGGTCGGCCAGCGCCTCAGCATCGACCTCGGCGAGGGCACGACGATCGAGCGATTGTGGATCGTCGGGATCGGCGACGACCAGACGATCGGCTGACGGTCGCGGACGACGCCGTGGGGCGGAACGCGCTGACGCCTGTGAGGCGGGCTCAGCCGACCTCGTAGTCGGCCCCGAGGCCGTCGAGCTTCTCGGAGAACCGCTCGTAGCCCCGGTAGATCAGCTCGATGCCGTGCACCTTGGACTGGCCCTCGGCGGCCAGTGCGGCGATCAGGTAGCTGAAGCCGCCCCGCAGGTCTGGGACGGTGATCTCGGCACCCTTGAGGGGCGTCGGACCGGAGATGACCGCACTGTGCTGGAAGTTGGCGCGACCGAACCGACACGGTGACCCACCGAGGCACTCGCGGTAGATCTGGATGTGGGCCCCCATCTCCCCCAGCGCCTCGGTGAAGCCGAGCCGGTTCTCGTAGACCGTCTCGTGGACGATGGACAGGCCGGTGGTCTGGGTCAGGGCCACCACGAGCGGCTGCTGCCAGTCGGTCATGAAGCCGGGGTGCACGTCGGTCTCGAGCACCAGGGAGTTGAGCGGCTTGCCCGCGTGCCAGAAGCGGATGCCCTCGTCATCGATGTCGAAGTCACCGCCGATCTTCCGGAAGACGTTGAGGAACGGCATCATCGCCAGCTGCTGAGCGCCCCGGACGTAGATGTCGCCCCTGGTCGCCAACGCGGCACAGGCCCACGAGCCGGCCTCGATCCGGTCGGGGATCGCGAGGTGGTCGTAGCCACCGAGTCGGTCGACGCCCTCGATCTTGATGACCCGGTCGGTCTCGACGCTGATGATCGCCCCCATCTTCTGGAGCACGGCGATGAGGTCGAGGATCTCCGGCTCGACGGCGGCGTTGCGCAGCTCGGTGACGCCCTGGGCGCGCACGGCGGTCAGGAGCACCTGCTCCGTGGCACCGACGCTCGGGTAGGGAAGCTTGATCCGGGTGCCACGCAGGCCGTCGGGCGCGGTCAGGCGCAACCCCTCGGGGCGCTTCTGGACGTCGGCGCCGAACTGGCGCAGGACGTCGAGGTGGTAGTTGATCGGGCGCTCACCGATGCGGCACCCACCGAGGTCGGGGATGAAGGCCTCGCCGAGGCGGTGCAGCAGGGGGCCGCAGAGCAGCACAGGCACGCGCGAGGAGCCGGCGTGGGCGTCGATGTCGGCCACGTGCGCCTGCTCGACGTTGGTCGGGTCGAGCAGCAGCTCGCCGTCCCGGTCGGTGGAGTCGATCTTGACGCCGTGGAGCTCGAGCAGCCCCGACACGATCTTCACGTCGGAGATCTCGGGGACCCCCCGGAGCCGACATGGCCCCTCCGCGAGCAACGCGGCGACCATCGCCTTGGAGACCAGGTTCTTGGCACCCCGGACCTCGAGGTCGCCGACCAGCGGTACGCCGCCATTCACGGTGAGGATGTCTGCCATGGCCCAAGCATCCCACCCCGCCGTCCCACGATGCGACGGAGGCCGACACCCATCTGGGTGCCGGCCTCCGTGATGGGGCTGGTGTGGCTCAGGCCTTCTTCGCCGCGCGCTTCGTCGCGGCCTTCTTGGCCGGTGCCGCCTTCTTCGCGGGAGCCGCCTTCTTGGCCGGAGCGGCCTTCTTCACGACCGCCTTCTTCGCGGGCGCGGCCTTCTTGGCCGGTGCCGCCTTCTTCGCGGGAGCCGCCTTCTTGGCCGGAGCAGCCTTCTTCACGACCGCCTTCTTCGCGGGCGCGGCCTTCTTGGCCGGTGCCGCCTTCTTCGCGGGAGCCGCCTTCTTGGCCGGAGCAGCCTTCTTCACGACCGCCTTCTTCGCAGGCGCAGCCTTCTTGGCCGGTGCCGCCTTCTTCGCGGGAGCCGCCTTCTTGGCCGGAGCGGCCTTCTTCACGACCGCCTTCTTCGCAGGCGCAGCCTTCTTGGCACCGGCCGCGGCGGCCTTGGTGGCCGTCCCTGCAGCGGCGCGGGCACCGGCGACAGCTGCCTTGGGCAGCGAGCGCGGGTTCTTGACGACATCCTTGAAGGCCGAGCCGGCGCGGAACTTCGGCACCACGGTCTTCTTGATCTTCACGCTGGCACCGGTGCGCGGGTTGCGGCCGGTGCGCGCTGCCCGGGCGGCCTGCTCGAACGTTCCGAAGCCGGTGATGGCGACGCTGCCGCCCTTGGCCACCTCGCGGATGATCACGTCCACGACGGCCGTCAGTGCGTCGCTGGCTGCCTTCCGGCTGCCGAGGCGACTCTCCAGCTCCTTGATCAGTTCTGCCTTGTTCACGTTTTCCCCTTCATAGGGTTGGTGACGCCGGACCCCTTAGCCCGACGAGGGTGAGCGGCCGAGCCAGTGCCCGACTTGGGTCCGACGTTAGGGCGGTTGCGCGCGTGAGTCCACCATCTCGGCGCCCGATCTGTTGTGTCGCAACGGATTGCGGCACGCTCCGAGACGCCGGGTGCGGCGAACGGGAGCTATCGACGCTGGTCCGTGCAGTTGGCAGCTCGCTCGGCTCGATGGCCGGAAAGTGTTGCAGGTCAATGATTTTCGCACGGTCCTGACCGCGCAGCCGCCGTCCTGGAAGCCATGAGACCCCCGACGCACTGCGTCGGGGGTCTGTCCAGCTGGCGCCAGAAGGCGACTTTCGGGGAATTTGTGCTCGTCGGCGCGCCGCGCGCCTCAGGCCACCGTCGTGGAGGGCTTGTATGCCGGTCGGCGCGTCTCGAACTCGGTCACGTCCTGCTCGTGGCGCAGGGTCAGGCTGATGTCGTCGAGGCCCTCGAGGAGCCGCCAGCGCGTGTAGTCGTCGACCTCGAACGGCGCGACGATGTCACCGGCGGTGACGGTGCGCGACACGAGGTCGACCGTGACGGAGGCACCCGGCTCGTTCTCGAGGTACTTCCAGATCAGCTCGATGTCGTCCTGGGCGAGCTGCGCGGTGAGCAGCCCCTGCTTGCCGCTGTTGCCGCGGAAGATGTCGGCGAACCGAGACGACAGGACGACGCGGAACCCGTAGTTCAGCAACGCCCAGACGGCGTGCTCGCGTGAGGAGCCCGTCCCGAAGTCGGAACCCGCGACGAGGACCGACCCCGCGGCATACGAGGGGTGGTTGAGGATGAACGTCTCGTCCTTGCGCCACGCCGCGAACAGGCCGTCCTCGAAGCCGGTGCGGGTCACCCGCTTGAGGTAGACGGCGGGGATGATCTGGTCGGTGTCGACGTTGCTGCGGCGCAGCGGCACCCCGATCCCGGTGTGCGTCGTGAAGGCATCCATCACTTGCTCCCCTCGGAGGTGGCGTCGACGAGGTCGGCCGGGCTGGACAACGTGCCACGCAGGGCGGTGGCGGCGGCGACGAGCGGGCTGACCAGGTGGGTGCGGCCACCCTTGCCCTGCCGGCCCTCGAAGTTGCGGTTCGACGTGGAGGCGCTGCGCTCGCCCGGGGCGAGCTGGTCGGGGTTCATGCCAAGACACATCGAACAGCCTGGCAACCGCCACTCGGCGCCGGCCTCGGTGAAGACCCGGTCCAGCCCCTCCTCCTCGGCCTGCAGCCGCACCCGCGCAGACCCGGGCACGACGAGCATGCGGACGCCCTCGGCGACCCTGCGACCCTTGACCACCTCGGCGGCGGCGCGCAGGTCCTCGATCCGGCCGTTGGTGCAGGAGCCGACGAACACCGTGTCGACGCGGATCTCGCGCAACGGCGTGCCGGCGGTCAGGCCCATGTAGTCGAGGGCGTGCTGGGCGGCGGCCTTCTCGTTGTCGTCGCCCATCGTCTCGGGGTCGGGGACCGACTCGCCGAGCGGCAGTCCCTGGCCGGGGTTGGTGCCCCAGGTGACGAACGGCGTGAGCGTGGTGGCGTCGAGGTCGACCTCCGCGTCGAAGACCGCGTCGTCGTCGCTGCGCAGGGTGCTCCAGTCGGCGACGGCGGCATCCCAGTCGGCCCCGGTCGGGGCGTGCTCGCGGCCCTGGAGGTAGTCGAAGGTGGTCTGGTCGGGGGCGATCATGCCCGCGCGGGCGCCGGCCTCGATCGACATGTTGCACACCGTCATGCGGGCTTCCATGGACAGCGCCCGGATCGCACTCCCCCGGTACTCCAGGACGTAGCCCTGGCCCCCGCCGGTGCCGATCTTCGCGATCACCGCCAGCGTGATGTCCTTGGCCGTCACCCCGGGCTGGAGCTCGCCCTCGACGTTGACCGCCATGGTCCGGAACGGCTTGAGCGGCAAGGTCTGCGTCGCCAGCACGTGCTCGACCTCGGACGTGCCGATGCCGAAGGCCAGCGCGCCGAACGCACCGTGCGTCGACGTGTGCGAGTCGCCGCAGACGATCGTCATGCCCGGCTGGGTGAGGCCACGCTGCGGACCGACCACGTGGACGATGCCCTGCTCGGCGTGACCCATGGGGAAGAGCCGGACCCCGAACTCCTCACAGTTGCGGCGCAACGTGTCGACCTGCGTCTTGCTCACGAGGTCGGTGATCGGGCCGGGCGTGGTCGGGACGTTGTGGTCCTCGGTCGCGAGCGTGAGGTCGGGACGGCGGACGGGACGGCCCGCGAGCCGGAGCCCGTCGAAGGCCTGCGGCGAGGTGACTTCGTGGATCAGGTGGAGGTCGATGTAGAGCAGGTCCGGCTCGCCCTCGGCGCGCCGAACCACATGCGCTTCCCAGACCTTCTCGGCCAGCGTTCCTGACACGTCTTCCACCCTCTTGTCCTGATTGCGGCCCATCGCGGGCACGGCCTGGCCGTGCCCCGTCGTGAGCACGGCACTGTGCTGCAATCCGAGGTTCGCACGCGAGACACGCCCACGGATTTGCGTCTCAGCGAATGAGACGTCAATATCAAGCCATGGACACAACCAGTGGAGTCGGCGTTCTCGACAAGGCAGCCATCGTCCTCGGCGCCCTCGAGGCCGGTCCGTCGACCCTCGCCCAGCTGGTCACCGCGACCGGTCTGGCCCGCCCCACGGCTCACCGGCTGGCCGTCGCCCTCGAACACCACCGCCTCGTCACGCGCGATCTCCAGGGCCGTTTCGTGCTCGGTCCGCGCCTGGCCGAGCTCGCCGCCGCCGCCGGCGAGGACCGACTCCTGGCCGCTGCCGGCCCGGTGCTCGGCGCCCTGCGCGACCACACCAACGAGAGCGCGCAGCTCTTCCGGCGCCAGGGCGACCACCGCATCTGCGTGTCCGCGGCCGAGCGCCCGGTCGGCCTGCGCGACTCGATCCCGATCGGCGCGACCCTGTCGATGCTGGCCGGCTCCGCGGCCCAGGTGCTGCTCGCCTGGGAGGAGCCCGACCGCCTCCACCGCGGGCTGCACGGCGCCAAGTTCACCGCGACCACCCTCTCCGGCGTCCGCCGCCGCGGGTGGGCGCAGAGCGTGGGCGAGCGCGAGGCCGGCGTCGCGTCGGTGTCGGCGCCGGTGCGCGGCCCGTCCGGCCGCGTCGTCGCCGCGGTGTCCATCTCGGGCCCGATCGAGCGGCTCTCCCGCCAGCCCGGCCGCCTGCACGCCGCGACCGTGATCGCCGGCGCCAACAAGCTCACCGAGGTGCTCGCGCGCCACCACGCGCAGCAACAGCAGCAGAACCACGCCTGACCCGCGCTTCGGCCCGCCCGCACGACGACGTGGCACGCCTGCACGACGACGAGGTATGCCGTGCGGCCGAGCCGGCCGCGCGGCATACCTCGTGGCGTTGGCCGTGGGTAGTGTGACTATCCATGAGGATGTCGGAGCTGTCGGAGCGCAGCGGCACGACGGTGGCGACGCTCAAGTACTACCTGCGGGAGGGACTCGTCCCGGCCGGGGAGAGCCTCGGCGCCACCAGGGCCGACTACTCCGAGGCGCACCTCCAGCGGGTGCGGCTCGTCCGCGCGCTGATCGACGCGGGCGTCTCCGTCGCGCAGAGCAGGCGGGTGGTCCAGACCCTCGACTCTCCCCCGACCTCGCGGCACGACCTCCTCGGCAAGGCGCAGTACGCGCTTCCCGCCACCCACCCCGACATCGCCGTCAGTGACGAGGTGACCGAGCTCGTGGCCGGGCTCGGCTGGCGCGTCTCACCCGACTCACCCGCACTCCGCTCCTTGACCGGCGCGATCGCAGCGGCGAGGTCGGCCGGCGTGCCGCTCGAGACCGACTCGCTGACCGGCTACGCGCGGGCCACCGAGGGCGTGGCCGCGGTCGACGTGGCGGCTGTGCCACGCGACGACCTCGCCGCGGCCCTGCACCGGGTGGTGGCCGGTACCGTCCTGGTCGACCCCGTCCTGGCGGCGCTGCGCCGGCTCGCCCAGGAGCACGTCAGCAGCCGAACCACCTAGGGCCGGCCACGCTCGTTCGGAGCGCGTTCGGAGCTCATTCGGACGCGGACATGCGAGAAGCCCCCGTCCGTGGACGGAGGCTTATACTGGTAGCCCCGACGGGATTCGAACCCGCGCTACCGCCTTGAGAGGGCGGCGTGCTAGGCCGCTACACAACGGGGCCCTAGCTGGTTGCCCGTGCACTCTGCAGTGCGCGGGCAGCGGAGAGAACCATACCGGCAGGAAGTGGATTTCTCCGAATCGGCGTGTGCCACAAGGGCTTGCGCCTGAGCTGGGGTACCAGGACTCGAACCTAGAATGACGGTACCAGAAACCGTAGTGTTGCCAATTACACCATACCCCAAGGGGGTATCACTTCCAGCGCGCCCGGAGGCCTTCATGGGAGTGAACCGAGACGCGATACTACCGGCCCCTCGGTCGCGTTCCCAAATCGGCTGGGCGTAGCCCCTGCCACGTCACGTCGGGTGGGCCCCGACGCCCGGTCCGACGCTCCCTCGCGGTCAGGCGAGGTCGTCGTGCAGCCGGTGCAGGCGGGCCAGGGTCGAGGTCTTGCCGAGGATCTCCATCGACTCGAACAACGGCGGGCTGATGCGCTGGCCGGAGACGGCAGTGCGCAGCGGACCGAACGCGAACTTGGGCTTGATGCCCATCTCCTCGACGATCGCCGCACGCAGGGCCGCCTCGATGACGGGGGCGCTCCAGCCGCTCTCGGAGCCGAGCACCCCGGAACGGGTGTCGTCGACGTCCTCGAGTGCCTTGATGGCAGCCGCGAGGACCTCGCCCGAGTCGTCCTTGAGCTGGGCGCGCGCGTCCTCGGCGATCTCGATCTCGTCGTCGCCGACGAAGAACGGTCGCACCAGGGCACTCGCCTCGGTGAGCAGGACCATGCGGGTCTGGATCAGCTCGGTGACCTTGCCCAGGCGGGCGAGTTGGCCGAGGCTCGGGTTGTCACCGAGCACCCCGTCGGCCTCGAGGAACGGCAGCAGTCGCGACGCGAGCTGCCCGACCTCGAGCCCACGGATGTAGACGCCGTTGAGCCAGTCGAGCTTCTTGAGGTCGAAGATGGGGCCGACCGGGTTGACCTTCTTCCAGTCGAAGTCCTGGCTGAACTCCTCGAACGTGAAGACCTCGACGTCCTCCCCCTCGGCGCCCTGCTTTGGCGGATAGGCAAGCAGCGCAAGGAAGTTCACCAGGGCCTCGGGGAGGTAGCCCTGCTCCTTGAACCAGGTCAGGCGGGCGGCGGGGTTCTTGCGCTTGGAGATCTTGGACTTGTCGGTGTTGCGCAGCAGCGGCATGTGGGCGAACTTCGGCGGCTCCAGCCCGAGGTCCTTGTAGAGCTGGATGTGCTTGGGGGTGCTGGAGATCCACTCCTCACCGCGCACGACGTGGGTGATCCCCATCTCGTGGTCGTCGACGACGACGGCGAGGTGGTAGGTCGGGAACCCGTCGCCCTTGAGGATCACCTGGTCGTCGGGACGCGGTGCGGACACGCGCCCACGGATGAGGTCGTCGAAGGTCAGGTCGACGTCGTCGGGGATGAGCATCCGCACGACCGGCGTCTCGTTGAAGCCCGGCAGCTCGGCCCGCTCCTCGCGGGTCTTGCCGTGGCAGAGGCGGTCGTACCCGGTGGGCTGCTTGACCTTCTGCTGCATGTCACGCATCTGTGCGAGGCGCTCGGTCGAGCACCAGCAGTGGTAGGCGCGACCGTCGGCCAGCAGCCGCTCGACGTACGGGCGGTAGGTGTCCAGCCGCTCGGACTGTCGGTACGGCGCGAAGGGCCCACCCACGTCGGGCCCCTCGTCCCACTGCAGCCCCAGCCAGTGCAGCGTCTCGAAGACCTGCTGCTCGCTGTCCTCCCGGAACCGCGCGCGGTCGGTGTCCTCGATGCGCAGCACGAACGACCCGCCCTGCTGGCGCGCGAAGGCCAGGTTGAACAGCGACATGTAGGCGGTGCCGACGTGCGGGTCGCCGGTGGGCGACGGCGCGACACGGAGGCGGGGTGCGGAGGAGGGCTTCTCAGTCATGGTGCCCCGATTCTAGGGACCCCAGCCGAGGTGCCGTATGCCGCGTCGCCGGCCCCGCGGCATACCTCACTTCAGGGAACGGGCGATCGGGCTGAAGTGGTCCTGAAGCGGGTCTTGGGACGGTTCACCTGTCAGCACAACCACCAAGACCTACTCCGAGGAGGAGAGAACGATGACCACCACGACCACCACCCACAGCCCCCAGCACAGCTCGACCGCGGCAACCAGCCACCGGACCCCCCGTCGCCTGCAGCGTCGCCTCGCCGCCCTCGTCCTCGTCCTCGCGGGCGTCGTCGGGCTCGGCACCGCCACCGCCACCTCCGCGTCGGCCGCGACGGTTCCCGGCGGCACGCTCGCGGCGACCTGCAACTACCGCTCGATCTCCGCCCAGGCCCCCGACCTGCACTGGACGGCTCCCGGCTGGGCCGTCTCCTACCGGTTCAAGATCTTCGAGTACAACACCTCCGGCTGGGTCCTCCGGCAGGTCTACCCCTCCAGCGGCTACCTCACCACCCGTAGCGGCTGGGGCATGGGCAACGACGTCTTCACCTTCGCGGCCCGGTCCGGCTACGCCTACAACGCGAGCATCGAGATGTACTGGTACTACAACGGCGTCTACCAGGGCTACCAGTACCAGTCCGAGATCCACTCCACCGCCGGTGCCTGGGTCTCCACCTCCCCCACCTGGTGCCGCGTCCTCTAGCGGCCGAGCGGACGGCGCCGACAGGGTCAACCCCTGTCGGTGCCGTCCGCTGTTTGGTGGTGTCCCGGCCCCGGTGGCAGTGCCACGCTTGAAGGGCTCCGGCGCGGGCCGGGCGGCTGAGCAGCCGGAGGGTCGGTGGAGGTCAAGCTCCTGGGCAGCATGCAGGTCCTCGCGGACGACGGCTCCCCCGTCGAGTGCGGGGGGCCCAAGCAGCGGGCCGTGCTGGCCCAGCTCGCCCTCGAGCCGAACCACACCGTGTCGGTCGACCGCCTCGCCGAAGGCGTCTGGGGAGAACGGGTGCCGCCCCACCACCGGCAGAACCTCCAGGTCTACGTGTCGACCCTGCGCCGGGCCCTCGAACCGGACCGGCCCGCAGGGTCACCGAGCCGCCTGGTCGGGCACGGCGAGGGGTATGAGCTCACCGCGTCCTCCGACGAGGTCGACGTGTCTCGGTTTAGGGCAAGCCTCGCCGGGGGTGGCGACGCCCTCGCTGCCGGTCGCCCGAAGGCAGCGGCCGAGCTCTGCTCGCTGGCCCTGCGGGAGTGGCGTGGTGACCCCTTGGCCGACCTCGTGGGACTGCCGTTCGCCGCCGACTGGCTCGAACCCCTGCACCGTGAGCGGATGCTCGGACGTGAGCTCCTCGCCGAGGCCCACCTCGCGCTGGCCCAGCACCAGGTGGCGCTGCCCGACCTCGAGGAGCTGACCGAGCAGCACCCGGACCGTGAGCACCTCTGGGAGATGCTGGTGACCGCGCTGGCGCGAGCGGGTCGGCAGGCTGATGCCCTCGACGCCGTGCGCCGCGCTCGGCGTCACCTGTCCCGTGAGCTGGGGCTCGACCCCGGACCAGCCCTGGCGGTGCTCGCCGACCGCGTCCTGCACCAGGACCCGACGCTGCTGGGCGCACGGCCCCCGGCGATCCGCGCCGAGCCGGTCCCCGTCCCCCTGGCGCCATCGGTCGGGCGGGACGAGGTGATCGCCGCGACGGCGCAGGCACTGGACTCGCACCGCCTGGTCGTGCTGACCGGGCCGGGCGGGGTCGGCAAGACCCGCACCGCCCAGGAGGCTCTCGCCCTGCGTCACGCGCCCACGGTGCGGTGGGTGTCCTTCGCCACCGAGCCCGGAGGTGCCTCGGTGATCGACACGGTCGCGCGCTCCCTGGGCGTCACGCCCGCCGCCCTCGGCGACGTGCTCGACGACGAGCCGACCGTGCTCGCCCTCGACAACCTGGAACACCTCGTGGACGCGCCCCGTGAGATCCGTGAGCTGCTCGAGCACCACCGCTCGACCCGCGTGCTGGCCACGTCACGCGGGCCGTTGGGCATTCCGGGCGAGCACGTCGTCCCCGTGCCGTTCCTCGACCCCCGAACCACGGCCCGGCAGCTTTTCGTCGAGCGCGCGGCAGCGGTCGTCCCCGGGTACACGGGCGCGTCCGACGGCGAGTCAGTAGTGCGTCTGTGCGAGCGCCTCGACGGACTCCCCCTCGCCATCGAGCTGGCTGCAGCGCGGGTCGCGACGCTTCCTCCTGCCGACCTCCTCACTCGTCTCCCACTCGTCGGGGACGTCAGCGCGGTCGAGGCCGGTGGGCGTCAGTCGTCCCTCACGGCGCTTGTCCGCTGGAGCCTCGACCTGCTGCGGCCTGCCGAGCGGGGCGCGCTCGCCGCCCTCGCGGTGCTGGACGGCTCCCCCGACAGGGGCACCGCGTCTGCGGCCGTGGCCGCCGTGGCCGCCGTGGCCGCCGTGGCAGTCGGGGCCGCCGGTCCCGAGGGGACACCGCCCGAGGATCCCCTTCTGGCCATCGAGGCGCTGGTCCGCCACGCACTGGTCCAACCGCTCGAGTCACCGTCCGGACGGAGGTTCGGACTCCTGCACACCGTTCGCGCGGTGTGCCTGGCCGCTGCCGAGCAGACGGAGGCTGACGCGAGGGACCAGGGCGCGGCGGGCGGTGTCGACCGCGCGACCGTCCGACGCCAGGCCGTCCTGATGGCGGTGGCCGACCAGTGGCTCGAGGAGGCGCAGCGGGTCGACTTCGAGGACCTCGTGCCCGAGGAGTTCGTGGCAGCGACCAAGGATGACCTACCCATCCTGCGTCAGGTGGTCGCCGAACTGGTCGCGACCGGACGACCGGACCGAGCGACCTCACTCCTGGTGAACCGACGTCGCGCGCTCGCCCTGCTCGGGCGCCAGGACGTCCTGCTCGACCTCATGACGACTGTCCTCGGGTCCCCGGATCCGGGCCCGTGGCTACCGAAGGCGCAGATCATCGCGGGAAGTGCGTCCTACGTCGTCGAGGGGCCCGAGCTGGCAGCTCCCCTGCTCGCGGCAGTCGACCAGCTCGAGGTCTCGGACACGGTGCACCGGGTGCTCGCCCACTGCTTCCGTGCCGTGATCGCCTCGGAGCTCGACGACCACGATGTGGCGCGGGCCGAGGGCGACCTTGCCATCGCGGTGGCCACGGCGGCGGGTCACCGCGGGATGAGGCACCGCGCCCACAGCGCCGCAGCCTGGGTGGCGGCCCAGCGGCTTGACCCGGAGCAAGTCGTCCACCATGGGCAGATGGGGCTCGAGCTCGCTCTGGACGACACCGAGGCGATCTCGGCGCTGGTGGACCTGGCTCGAGGTCACCTCATGGCCGACGCACCGGCGCTGGCCATCTCGATCGCCCAGGACGCAGTGCGGCGCAGCCGGCGTATGAGCACCGGATATGCGCTCAGCAACGCACTTCAGATCCTCGGCTTCGCCCTCGTGCGTGACGGCCAGACGGCAAGCGGCCGTGGCGTCCTCGCCGAGTCCATCCAGCACTACGACCCGAGCGACCTCGGTTGGCAGTTGGAGACGATCGCCGCCATGGCCATCGCCACGCTGGTTGAAGGTCCGGACACCGAAGCCCAGGCGCTGTTCCACGACGTCTCGAGAGCGGCCGCCAGGGCGGGGTTGGGCGAGTCGGCCGTCCCGGTGGAGCTGCAGGACCTGGCCGCTGGACTCCCCGTCGCGCCACCCGGACCGGTGGCCGGACCGGCCCCGTCGATCACCGAGCTGAGGGACCGCGCCTTCAACGCGTCCACGACGGTCGCGCCCCCGGGTACCGCGTCACAAGGCTGACGCAGCAGGCCTCGGGTATGCCGCGTGGCTTGCCACGCGGCATACCTCCCTCAGCGGCGCACGAAGGTGTTGCTGAGCGTGCCGATGCCCTCGATCTCGACATCGACCCGCTGGCCCGGCTCGACGAGGCCGACGCCGGCGGGGGTGCCGGTGAGGATGACATCACCGGGGAGGAGGGTGAACGCGGCACTGACGTAGGACACCAGGGTCTCCACGTCGAAGATCATGTCGGCGGTCCGGCCGTCCTGGCGGGTCTCGCCGTCGATCCGGCTCTGGATGCGCAGGTCGGAGACGTCGAGGTCGGTGGCGATCCAGGGTCCGAGCGGCGTGGACGTGTCGAAACCCTTGGCCCTGGCCCACTGCCCGTCGCCCCGCTGCCAGTCGCGGGCGGTGACGTCGTTGGCGCACGTGTAGCCGTAGACGACCTCGGAGACGCGCTCCCGCGGCACGTCCTTGGCGATCCGCCCGATGACGACGGCGAGCTCGCCCTCGTAGGAGATCTCCTGCGCCCCGGCCGGCATGACGATGGGGTCGCCGGGACCGACGACCGCGGTGTTGGGGACGAGGAACATCAGCGGCTGCGCCGGGGGTTCGCCGCCCATCTCCTTGGCGTGGTCGGCGTAGTTGCGACCGATGCCGATCACCTTGCTGCGCGGGATGACCGGCGCGAGGAGCCGTGCGTCCTCGAGGGGCACGGTCTCCCCCGTCAGCACGAGCGACTGGTAGAGGGGGTCGCCCTGGACCTGGGCGATGAACTCGCGGCCCGGCTCCCCCTCGACGATGCCGTAGGAGGGGTCTTCACCAGTGGTGTATCTCGCGATGCGCACCTGCGGAGCCTATCGGGGCGACGTGGTCGTCCCGGTCGCGGGAGAGGTCGAGGAGGTGCGGCTCAGCGCCGCGAGAACTCGCGACGGTAGCGCTGGGGCGAGGTGCCCACGACGGTCTGGAAGTGGGTGCGCAGCAACGCAGCCGACCCGAACCCGCTGTGCGATGCGACCGACTCCACGGGGAGGTCGGTCGACTCGAGCAGCTCTCGAGCGCGTAGCACCCGTTGCTGGACGAGCCACTTGTGCGGCGTCGTGCCGGTCTCGGCGACGAAGCGCCGGGCGAAGGTGCGCTCGGACATCATCGCGAGGCGTGCCAGGTCCGGAACGGTGTGGGGGGCGTCGAGGTTCTCGGTGATGTGGTTGAGCACCGGCTGCATGCTCTCGCAGTCGACCTCGGGCAACGGCGCCTCGACGTACTGGCGCTGGCCGCCGTCGCGCTGCGGAGGGACGACCATGCGGCGGGCGATGCGGGTGGCCACCGTCGACCCCAGCTCGCGACGGACCAGGTGGAGCACGGCGTCGATGCCTGCGGCAGTCCCGGCCCCGGTGACGATCTGGCCGTGGTCGAGGTAGAGCACGTCCATGGAGACCGTGGTCTTGGGGAACCGGCGGGCGAACGACTCGGCGTAGCGCCAGTGCGTCACCGCGGTCAGTCCGTCGAGCAGCCCGGTCTCGCCGAGGATGAACGCCCCGGTGCAGATCGACAGGATGGTGGCGCCGCGGGCGTGCGCGCCGCGGATCGCGTCGAGCAGCTCCTCCGGATACGTGTCGCGGATCCCGCCGGCAGGCATCACCACGAGGTCGGCGTCCAGGGCGTCCTGCCACTGGTGCGTCGGCGTCAGGGCGCCGCCGCTCGTCGTCGGGACGGCGACGCCGGCGGTCTCGCCGCACATCATGAAGGTGAACGGCGGCACTCCGTCGTCGGTGCGGTCGAGCCCGAAGACCTCGCACGCGATGGCGGTCTCGAACATGGCGACGGGGTCGGTGATGAGCGCTGCAATGGTGGACAGGGCCATGCGAAGCAGTATGGCAGAAAAACTGCCCTCAGCGACAGTTCTGCCACTCGTGTCTGGAATCGGTTGAGCGCATGATTTCAGTCATGGAAATCATTGTTCTCATCGCCCTTGTCACTGCGTTGGTGTTCGCCCTCGAGCGTCACCACCGCCGCACCTGGTCGCTCCCCCACGCACCGCACGGAGCCGACTCGACGATCGCCTTCAGCGACCTCGACCACGACTGGGACCGCGTCCTCCACGACGCCAGTGCCAGGTCGTGACCGCCACACCCACCAGCCACCACGAACGGCCGTTGCTCGGTCGACCGGGAGCCCTGGCGCCCGGGCAGCCGAGCAGTGGCCGTTGTCCATGGCGGTCGAGGGTGCCCACAGGTGGTCCGGGCCGGGCGTGCCGCGCGGCTAGCCTTGGTGCCCATGGTCGCCAGGGTGCTCGAGCAGGCGGCGTGGCAGGCCCTCGAGGCTGACCACGCCGACCGGGTCGACGCCCTCACCGCCGGCCACCGGGAGCGTCGCCAGACCGGCACTCCCCATCCGGTCGAGGACTTCCTCTTCACCTACTACCCGTTCAAGCCGTCGCAGCTGCGTCGCTGGCACCCGGGTCCCGACGTGGTCCTCGAGGGCGCCGCACAGCTGGACCGGGGGTCGTGGCGGTTCTACCGCGACGTGAACGGCGCCAGCGTCCTGGACGGCGCGGCATACCTCGAGGCGCGCGGCGCCACGGTCGAGTTCGTGCGCCGGCTCGTGTCCGCGACGCACTCGCGGCCGGCGCAGCTCGGCTGCTTCGGGCTGCACGAGTGGGCGATGGTCTACCGCCAGTCACCCGTCGAGGTGCGCCATGCCGCCTGGCCGCTGCGGCTCGGGCCGACCGGCACCGACGAGGTCGTCGACGGGCTGCAGATCAGGTGCACCCACTTCGACGCCTTCCGCTTCTACACCCCGCCCGCCCGGTCGCTGAACCTCCTGCAGCCGACCCGCGAGGACCAGGTCGCACTCGAGCAGCCGGGCTGCCTCCACGCCAGCATGGACCTCTACAAGTGGTGCATGAAGCTCGCGCCTGCCGTGCCGAGTGCGTTGACCCTCAAGTGCTTCGAGCTCGCCCGCGAGATCCGCGAGCTCGACATGCGGGCCTCCCCCTACGACCTCAGCGCCCTCGGCTACTCGCCCGTCACCATCGAGACGCCCCAGGGGCGGGCCGAGTATGCCGCCGCGCAGCGCGACTTCGCGACCCGCGGACAGGGCCTGCGGGAGCGACTCCTGCAGGCCCTGGACGCGGTCGACGGTGGTCACTCCACCGGGTCGGCCGAGCTCTCCGTGCCCGTCTCGTCCTCCGCCAGGATGCGGTAGAGCGAGCGACGCGCGTCGGCGAGCACCCGCTGGGCCGCCTCGATCTGGGTCGGCTGGCCGGCCACGACGACCTGTTCGACAGCGACGACGAGCTGACCGATCTCGCGGCGCATCTCGCGGAAGCCCCGCTGCGGCGTCGTCGCGTCGGCGAAGGCCTGGGCGAGCTCGTCACCGTGGGTCTCGGCATGGGCCCGACCGTCGTCGGTCAGGGCGAAGACCTTGCGCCGCGGGTCGTCGTCGGACTCGTCGGGGGCGATCAGGCCCTCCTCCTCGAGCAGGCGCAGCGCGGGGTAGACCGATCCGGGACCGGGCTGCCACGAGCCGTCGGAGCGCTCGGCGATGGCGGTGATGATGCCGTAGCCGTTCATCGGCTCCTCGGCGAGCAGGGCGAGGATCGCCCTGCGGACGTCACCTCGACGGCCCCGACGCGGACCGCGTCCGCGGGGACCACGGCCCTCGCCGAAGCCGCCACCGCGCCCGGCGCCGGGCCCGAAGCCCGCTGCGGGTCCGAAGCCTGCGAACTCGCCGCGACCGCGACGGGGCCCGCCGTGGTGGCCGTGGCCGGGCTGGCCGTCCTGGCCGCGGGTGCGACCGGGCTGGCCGTCGATGGACCGGCCCCGGCCGGCGTGGCCACCTCGACGGGGGTGGGACATCTGGCTGTTCAGGTTCATGCGGTTCATGGGGTCACTCCTACGAAGTGTGGTGGTGCGGGGGCCGTCACTCTGGTCGGGCGGCTCTCTCTCGCACGGTCGACAGTGTGTTGTCGATATATCGAATGGTGGCCTATCGATATATCGATGTCAAGTCCCCATCTCCACTTCTGGCCACGGATGTCGCACCAACCGCCCGAAACAGCCCCGCGTGCCACACCAGTGGCCAGAAGTGCGGGGGCGGTCGACCGGTCACGGACCGGACCCGTGCACGCGTCGGTGCGGCGGCCCGTAGGCTGACCTACCGTGTCGAAGGTTCTGACGTCCCTGCCTGTTGGTGAGCGTGTCGGGATCGCCTTCTCGGGCGGTCTGGACACCTCTGTCGCTGTTGCCTGGATGCGGGAGAAGGGGGCGATCCCCTGCACCTACACCGCAAACCTGGGCCAGTACGACGAGCCCGAGATCGAGACGGTCCCCGACCGGGCCGGCGCCTACGGCGCAGAGCTCGCCCGGCTCGTCGACTGCCGCTCCGCCCTGGTGGAGGAGGGCCTGTCAGCGATCGCCTGCGGCGCCTTCCACATCCGCAGCGGCGGCAAGACCTACTTCAACACCACTCCCCTGGGCCGCGCGGTCACGGGCACCCTGCTGGTGCGGGCCATGAAGGACGACGGCGTCGACATCTGGGGCGACGGGTCCACCTTCAAGGGCAACGACATCGAGCGCTTCTACCGCTACGGACTCCTGGCCAACCCGTCCCTGCGCATCTACAAGCCGTGGCTCGACGCCGACTTCGTCACCGAGCTCGGCGGCCGCACGGAGATGTCGGAGTGGCTGCAGGCGCGCAACCTGCCCTACCGCTCCAGCACCGAGAAGGCCTACTCGACCGACGCCAACATCTGGGGCGCGACCCACGAGGCGAAGACCCTCGAGTTCCTCAACGAGAGCATGGAGATCGTCGACCCGATCATGGGCGTCCCGTTCTGGGACGAGTCCGTGGCGATCCCCACCGAGGACGTGACCATCCGCTTCGAGCAAGGCCGACCGGTGGCCATCAACGGCCAGGTCTTCCCCGACGCGGTCGCCCTCGTCGACGAGGCCAACACGGTCGGCGGTCGCCACGGTCTCGGCATGTCGGACCAGATCGAGAACCGCATCATCGAGGCCAAGAGCCGCGGCATCTACGAGGCCCCCGGCCTGGCCCTGCTGTGGATCGCCTACGAGCGACTGCTGAACGCGATCCACAACGAGGACACCATCGCCAACTACCACGCGGAGGGCCGGCGGCTCGGCCGCCTGCTCTACGAAGGCCGCTGGCTCGACCCCCAGTCGCTGATGCTGCGCGAGTCGCTCCAGCGCTGGGTGGCCTCCGTCGTCACCGGCGAGGTCACCGTGCGCCTGCGTCGCGGCGACGACTACTCGATCATCGACACGACCGGCCCCGCCTTCAGCTACCACCCCGAGAAGCTCTCGATGGAACGCACCGAGGGCGCGGCCTTCGGCCCGGTCGACCGGATCGGTCAGCTGACCATGCGCAACCTCGACATCGCCGACTCCCGAGCCAAGCTCGAGCTGTATGCCGCGCAGGGCCAGCTCGTCGCGCGTCACCAGGACCTCGTGGGAGACCTCGAGCCCGGCGGCGCCAAGGCGATCTCCTCGAACCCGCGGGCCAACGACGGCGAGGACGACGCCCTCGACCGGGCAGCCATGGAGTCCGGCACCGACTGACGACCCGTGCCGCGACGACCTCGTCGACAGGCAGCTGACGGCTAGCGGACCGGCACCCCGGCGCGCACCAGGCCGTAGGTGACCCCGTCGACCAGGGCCTGCCAGGACGCCTCGATGATGTTGCCGGCCACACCGATCGTCTCCCACGACGTCGAGCCGTCGGAGGTCTCGATGAGCACGCGGGTCACCGCGTCGGTGCCGTGGGCGGCATCGAGGATGCGCACGCGGAAGTCGATCAGCTCGAGCTTGTCGAGCTCGGGGTAGGCCGGCGCCAGCGCTCTGCGCAGGGCGTGGTCGAGGGCGTTGACCGGACCGTTGCCCTCGCCGGTGGCCACGACCCGCTCGCCGCCCGCGACGACCTTCACGGTCGCCTCGGACAGCGCGTCCTCGTCGCCCCGCGCGTCGGTGATGACCCGCCACGACTCGACCTCGAAGAAGTCGTAGCCGCCGCCCTCGACCTCACGTCGGAGCAGCAGCTCGAACGAGGCGTCCGCCGCGTCGAAGGTGTAACCACGCAGCTCGAGCGCCTTGACCCTGGCCAGGACCCGGATGAGCAGGTCGTTGTCGTCCGACAGGTCGTAGCCGAGCTCGCGGCCCTTGAGCTCGATGCTGGCGCGACCGGCCATGTCGGACACCAGCATCCGCATGTCGTTGCCGACGTGCTGGGGGTCGGTGTGCTGGTAGAGATCGGGGTCGACCTTGATCGCGCTGGCATGCAGGCCGGCCTTGTGGGCGAACGCGCTGGCGCCGACGTAGGGCTGGCGGGAGTAGGGCGGGACGTTGGTGATCTCGCTGATCGAGTGGGCGATGCGGGTCGCCTCGCGCAGCCGCTCGGTCTCGAGCAGCGGCAGCCCGCGCTTGATCTGCAGGTTGCTGACGACGGTGAGGAGGTCGGCATTGCCGGTGCGCTCGCCGTAGCCGTTGATGGTGCCCTGCACGTGCGTCGCCCCGGCGTCCACGGCCGCCATCGAGTTGGCCACCGCACAGCCGGTGTCGTTGTGGCAGTGGATGCCGACCCTTGCCGAGGTCGCGGCGACCGCGTCGGCCACCACCTGCGCGACCTGGTCGGGCAGCATGCCGCCGTTGGTGTCACAGAGGGCGACGACCTCCGCACCGGACTCCATCGCGGCCCGCACGACCTCGAGCGCGTAGTCGCGGTTCGCGGCATACCCGTCGAAGAAGTGCTCCGCGTCGAGGAAGACCCGCCGCCCCTCCCCCGACAGGAACGACACGGTGTCGCGCACCATGGCGAGGTTCTCCTCCAGGGTGGTCCGCAGTGCCGACTCCACATGGCGCACATGGGACTTCGCCACGAGGGTCACCACGGGGGCCTGGCTGTCGAGCAGGGCGCGCACCAGGGGGTCGGTGGCCGCCTGGCCACCGACCCGCCTGGTCGCGCCGAATGCTGCGAGCGTCGCGTTGCGCAGCCGCAGCTCGGTCTGGGCGCGGGCGAAGAACTCGGTGTCCTTCGGGTTCGCGCCCGGCCAGCCACCCTCGATGAATCCGACTCCGAGCTCATCGAGGTGCATGGCGATGGCGAGCTTGTCCGACACGGAGAGGTTGAGCCCCTCCTGCTGCGCGCCATCGCGCAGGGTGGTGTCGTAGACGTGCAGGTCGCTCATCGTGGTCATTCCTCGCCGAGTCGTCTTCGGTGTCCTGGTGGTCATTCTCCCCGCTGTCGCGCCCTCTGCCCGTCGGGGTGTGCTGGCAGTGGTCCGCTGTCCTGTCCGGCACAGGGCCAGACAAAGCGAAAGACCCCCCGGGTGTGGGAGGTCTGCGCGACGAGGAAGTCTCGTCGCGCTAGTCGATAATCACCATGGTGGTAGCCATGTGCCAGGAGGTCACCCGCTCACTGTGACAGGTCGCGTCCACCGGTTGAACCCCGGGTCCGCATGGTGGTCAGGCCTCAGGGGTGCCGCCCGCCGCGGACTCCTCCCGCCGTGCACGAGCCGCCGCCACCAGCGCCTCGAAGAGCCTGGGGTCGTCGCCGACCTCTGGATGCCACTGGACGCCGAGCCGGAACCGCGCCGCAGGGTCCTCCATCGCCTCCAGGGTGCCGTCCTGCGCCCACGCCGACGGCTCGTAGCCGGGGTGGGTCAGGACCGACTGGTGGTGGTAGCTGGGCACGTCGGTCACCTCGCCGAGCAGGGTCGCGACCCGGGTGCCCGGGACCGTGGTGACCACGTGGTGGCCGTAGACCGCGACACCCGGTGAGTGGTCGACGTGGCCGACGCGGTCGGGCAGGTGCTGCTCCAGGACCCCGCCGGCCGCCACGGCCATCACCTGCATCCCGCGACAGATCCCGAGGAGGGGGAGGTCGGCGGAGGCCGCGGCCCGCGCCAGGGCGGTCTCCGTGGCGTCCCGGTCCGGCCGGGACTCCTGGACGTCCGGGTGGCGCTCGGGCCCGGCGTACAGGCTCGGGTCGACGTCGGCCCCGCCGGCGATCACCAGCCCGTCGATCCGCGACACGATCTCCTGGGCCGCGGCGTCGTCGACATCGGTCCACGGCGGGATGACGATCGGCGTGCCTCCGGCGTCCTTGACCTGCCTGACGTAGTCGTGCGGCAGGACGACGCTCGGCACGTCCTTCCAGTCACCCCGGCTCGCCGGCTCGACGTAGCAGGTGATCCCGATCAGCGGGCGGCTCACGCTGACCTCACAGCGGGGTCACATAGGCGCCGGAGATCCCCCCGTCGACCAGGAACGTGGAGGCGGTCATGAAGCTCGACTCGTCGGAGGCCAGGAAGAGCACGGCGTTGGCCATCTCCTCGGGCTCCCCGAACCGGCCCATGGGCACGTGGACGAGGCGCCGGGCGGCGCGCTCCTCGTCCTTGGCGAAGAGCTCCTTGAGCAGCGGGGTGTTGACCGGCCCGGGACACAGGGCGTTGACCCGGATGCCCTCGCGGGCGAACTGCACCCCGAGCTCGCGCGTCATGGACAGCACGCCGCCCTTGCTGGCGCTGTAGGAGATCTGCGACGTGGCGGCGCCCATCACCGCCACGAACGATGCCGTGTTGATGATCGACCCGGACTTCTGCTCCAGCATGTAGGGCAGCGCCGCCTTGCAGCACAGGTAGACGCTGGTGAGGTTGACCTCCTGCACACGGCGCCACGCATCGAGGTCGGTGTCGAGGATCGAGTCGTCCTCGGGAGGACTGATGCCGGCGTTGTTGAACGCGATGTCGAGCCGCCCGAACTTCTCCTTCGCCGTCGCGAACAGGCGGTCGACGTCGTCCTTGGCGGCGACGTCGCAGTGGACGTAGGCGCCCCCGATCTCCTCGGCCAGCGCCTCCCCCGCCGCGTCGTCGAGGTCACCGACCACGACCTTGGCGCCCTCCTCGGCGAACCGGCGGACAGTCGCCAGACCGATGCCGGAGCACCCGCCCGTGACGACGGCCACCTTGCCCTCGAGCCTGCCTGCCATGTGATGTCCTCTCAGGGTGTGGTGGAGCTGCTGTGGTGTGAAATGAACACGTTCTTGACGTCGGTGAAGGCATCCAGCGCGTCGGGACCGAGCTCGCGGCCGATCCCTGACTGCTTGAACCCGCCGAACGGAGTGGAGTAGCGGACGCTGCTGTGCGAGTTGACCGACAGGTTGCCCGCCTCGACACCGCGGGCGACGCGCAGGGCTCGCCCCACGTCGCGGGTCCAGATCGACCCCGACAGCCCGTATGCCGTGTCGTTGGCCTTGGCGACCGCGTCGGCCTCGTCGTCGAACGGCATGACGGCCACGACCGGTCCGAAGACCTCCTCCTGCCAGACCCGGTCGGTCGTCGCCCTCGGCAGGACCACCGTGGCGGGGTACCAGTACCCGTCACCGGTCGGAGCCTCACCGCGGAACGCGACGTCGACGTCCTCGGTCGCCTCCTCGACGTAGGAGCGCACGGTTTCGCGCTGGCCGGCGCTGATGAGCGGCCCCATCTCGGTGCCCTCGTCGCCGGGATCGGACACGACGACGCCCTTGACGGCCGGCTCGAGCAGCTCCATGAACCGGTCGAACACGCTGCGCTGCACGAGGATCCGACTGCGTGCACAGCAGTCCTGCCCCGCATTGTCGAAGACTCCGTAGGGCGCCGTGGCAGCCGCCGTCTCGAGGTCGCTGTCGTCGAAGACGATGTTGGCGCTCTTGCCGCCGAGCTCGAGGGTGATCCGCTTGACCTGGTCGGCAGCGCCGCGCATGATCCGCTGGCCGACGGCGGTCGACCCGGTGAAGCACACCTTGCGCACCGCTGGGTGGGTGACGAACCGCTCGCCCACGACTGACCCCTTGCCCGGGATCACCGTGAAGACACCCTCGGGGATCCCGGCCTCCAGGGCCAGCTCACCCAGTCGGATCGCCGTCAACGGGGTCAGCTCGGCAGGCTTGAGCACCACCGTGTTGCCCGCGGCCAGGGCGGGGGCGAAGCCCCAGCCGGCGATCGGCATGGGGAAGTTCCACGGGACGATGATGCCCACCGTGCCGAGCGGCTCCTTGAACGTGACGTCCAGTCCGTCCGCCACGGGGATCTGCCGGCCGAACAACCGCTCCGGGGCGGCGGAGTAGTAGGCCAGCACGTCGCGGACGTTGCCGGCCTCCCAGCGGGCGTTACCGATGGTGTGACCGGAGTTGGCCACCTCGAGCTGGGCCAGCTCCTCGCTGTGGGCGTCGACCTGCTCGGAGAACCGTCGCAGCAGGCGCCCGCGGTCGGCGGGCGCCACGGCACGCCAGGCGGGACCAGCAGCCTCGGCGGCTGCGATGGCCGCGTCGGTCTCCTCGACGCCGGCCAGCGAGACCTCCGCAACGACCACCTCGGTGGCGGGGTTGACGACCTCGTGCAGCATTGAATCTCCTGCTACGCCCGGCACCTTCACAGTCGCTCGAACCCCCTGACCAGCTCCCAGTCGGTCACCGCTGCGTTGAAGGCGGCCAGCTCGACGTCGGCGGCGTGCGCGTAGTGGTCGACCACGTCGTCGCCGAACGCACCCCGGGCGAACTCCGAGGCTGCGAACAGGTCACGCGCCTCCAAGAGGGTCGACGGCACGCGGTCCTTGTCGGACGCGTAGGCGTTGCCCTCGAAGGCCGGCTCGAGCGCGATCTCCTCGCGGATGCCGTGCAGCCCCGCGGCGAGCATGCCCGCCACCGCGAGGTAGGGGTTCACGTCACCACCGGGCACGCGGTTCTCGACCCGCAGGCCGGCTCCGTGGCCGACGACCCGCAGTGCGCACGTGCGGTTGTCGGTGCCCCACGCGATCGCGGTCGGGGCGAACGACCCCGGCTGGAACCGCTTGTAGGAGTTGACGTTCGGGGCGTAGAGGAGGGTGAGCTCGCGCATCCTGGACTGGATGCCCGCCACGAAGTGCTCGAAGACGGCGCTGCGCCCGCCCTCCTTGTCGTCGTCCGCGAAGACGATCCCCCCGTCGGTGCCGCGCAGCGACAGGTGGATGTGGCACGAGTTGCCCTCGCGCTCGTCGTACTTCGCCATGAAGGTCAGCGACTTGCCGTGGTTGGCTGCAATCTCCTTGGCCGCGGTCTTGTAGACCACGTGGTTGTCACAGGTGCGGACGACGTGGTCGTAGAGGAAGGCGATCTCGTGCTGGCCGAGGTTGCACTCGCCCTTGGCGCTCTCGACGGTGACGCCGCCGGCATACATCTCGTTGCGGATGTCGCGCAGCAGCGGTTCCACGCGGGTGCCGCCGAGGATCGAGTAGTCGACGTTGTAGCGGTTGGCCCCCGTGAGGTCCTGGTAGCGCCGGTCCCAGGCCTGGTCGAAGGAGTCCTCGAACACGATGAACTCGAGCTCGGTGCCGGTGAGCGCGGCGAAGCCCAGCTCGGCGGCCGCGTCGACCTGGGCCTTGAGGACCGAGCGTGGCGACTCGCGGACGAGACCACTGCCGTCGAGCCACGAAAGGTCGCACTGCACGGTGGCCGAGTAGGGCTGCCCGGGAGTGCGGCGCAGGGTGTCGAGATCGAGGTCGAACATCATGTCGCCGTAGCCGCGCTCCCACGAGCTGATGGCGTAGCCGTCCACGGTGTTCATGTCGACGTCGACCGCGAGCAGGTAGTTGCACCCCTCGGTGCCGTGACCCAGCACGGAGTCGAGGAAGAACTGGGCGTGGATCCGCTTGCCCTGCAAGCGTCCCTGCATGTCGGTGAACGCGACGATGACCGTGTCGACCACCCCGGCGGCGATGTCGGCACGGAGCTGCTCGACGGTGAGCTGTGGTGGAGCGGTCATGCGGGTCTCCTGGTCTGTCGCGTGGTCGTCGTGTCTCGTGTGGTCAGCGTGCGGGTAGTCACGGTGCGGGTGGTCAGCGTGCGCCTGGTCATCCGATCAGGCCCCTCAGCAGGGCGGCCGTGGCGTCACAGTGCTCCTCCATCGCCGCGCGGGCGCGGGCGTCGTCGCCGTCGAGGATGGCGCGCACGACGGCGTCGTGCTGGTCGTTGGAGTGCGCGATGTTGGTGGGGAGCACGGGGATCGCGGACAGCAGCTCGTTGAGGGCCGCCTGGGCGCGGGTGACGGCCTCGATGAGCATCGGCGAGCCCGACAGCGTGGCCACGGCGAGGTGGAAGCGGCTGTCGGCGAGCCGGTGGGCCGCGTTGTCCGGCGCCTCGCGAGCCGCCTTGGCGCTCTCGACCAGCCAGGCCCGCTGGTCGGCAGCGAGGGCCCGCGTCGCGGTGAGCGCGGCGGCGCCGGGCTCGACGACCCGGCGGAAGTCGATGGCGTCCGCGAGTGCCGCGCCGGTCCGCACGGGCACGGCCCCGGCGCGGCTGCCGGGCTCCAGCCCTGCGTAGGTCACGACGCTGCCGCCCCCTCGCCCACGGCGCGTCGTGACCAGTCCCGAGTCGCGCAGCGCCGCGATCGCCTCGCGCAGCGTGCTGCGGCTGACCCCCAGCCGCTCGGCGAGCTCGCGCTCCGGGGGGAGCTGCTCACCGTCGGTGAAGACGCCGAGCCGGATGGCCGTCGCGAGCTGCTCGACGGTCGACTCGAAGGCGTTGCCAGACGCCGGCCGGAGGACGACGTGGGGCAGCGACATCCTCGGCTGGGCGGCGCTCACCGTCCGATCCAATACCCCCGGCCGGATCACGTCAATGGTCTGGGATAGGACCATTAGCTGTTCAGGTGGTGGTGTGGTTCATGGAGTGGCGCCGCTCCCCTGGCGCCCGAGCTTGCGGCCCTCCGGGTCGAACGGGGCGCGCAGCGACACCTGCACCGGCCACCGCTCCCCTGCGAGGTCGACGGTCCACGTCCCACCCTCGAGCCAGTCCTTCGTCGCGGTGCCGGAGGCCCGGTCGCCCACCAGGGCCAGGCCGACCGACGCCCCCACCGTCGCGCCCCACGCCGCGCTGGTGACCTGGCCCGCGGGCTCACCGTCGCGCAGCAGCAGCTCGCCGCCCCAGAGGTATGCCGCGGGGTCACCCACCACGAGTGACACCACCCGGCGGGTCGGCGGGACGAGGCGGGACTCCTCCACGGCCGACCGGCCGAGGAAGTCGACGTCGCCACGCAGCTTGCACGCGAAGGCGAGGCCGGCCGCGACCGGACCGGTGTCAGTGGTGAGCTCACGGGCGAAGGCGCGGTAGCCCTTCTCCAGCCGCATGGACTCGATCGCGGAGTAGCCGGCCGGGACGACGCCGAGGTCGGCGCCGACGCGGAACAGGTCCTCGTAGACCGACCGCGCGAGCTCGGTCGGGACGTAGAGCTCCCACCCGAGCTCGCCCACGTAGGTGATCCGGGTGGCCCGCACGAGAGTCGTCCCCACCACGACCTCCCGACTCGTGCCGAACGGGAACGACGTGTCGTCGAAGGGGTCGGCGCTCAAGGCCTCGAGCAGCTCACGCGAGCGTGGCCCCATGACGCCGAACACGGCATACGAGCCGGTCACGTCGACCACGCCGACGCGGGCGTCGGCGGGCACGTGTCGGCGGATCCAGTCGAGGTCGCGCACCGTCGTCGCCGCGCTGCTGACGAGGAAGAAGTCGGTCGCGGAGGTGCGCGTCACGGTGAGGTCAGCCTCGTAGGTGCCACGCTGGTTGAGCATCGCCGTGTAGACCGCCCTGCCGACGGGGACGTCGACGTCGGCCGAGCAGAGCCACTGCAGCGCCCGCACGGCGTCCGCCCCGGTGACGACGTACTTGGAGAAGGACGTCTGGTCGAAGACCGCCACGGCCTCGCGGGTGGCCCGCTGCTCAGCCACCGACCAGTCCACCCACCGCGGTCGCTCCCAGGCGTAGTCGAGGACGGGCGCCACGCCCGGTGGCGCGAAGACGTTGGCCCGCTCCCAGGCGTTCCGGCTGCCGAGGCAGGCACCTTGGGCGACCAGGAGGTCGTGCACCGGCGAGATCCGCTGCGGCCGCGCGGACTCGAGCTCGCGGTTCGGCCAGGGCACGGCGTAGTGCAGCCCCAGCACCTCACCGACCCGGGCCCGCAGCCACGCGTTGCTCCCCGCGAGCGGCGAGAAGCGGCGCAGGTCCACGCCGATCAGGTCGGAGGTGGGCTCGCCCTCGACGATCCATTCGGCGAGAGCCCGACCCGCACCGCCGGCCGACGCGATCCCGACCGAGTTGAAACCGGCACCCACGAAGAAGCCGGGCAGCTCGGGCGCCTCGCCCAAGAGGAACTGGTTGTCGGGCGTGAAGCTCTCGGGACCGTTGTAGAACTTGCGGATCCCCGTGTCGGCGAGCGCCGGGATCCGGTGCACCGCACTGTCCATGAGCACCTCGAAGTGCTCCCAGTCCTCGTCGAGCAGCGCGAACTCGAAGGGGTAGGGAATCGCGTCCGGCGACACCCAGGGCTTGGCCACCGGCTCGAAGCCACCGACCAACAGGCCCCCGACCTCCTCCTTCACGTAGGTGTAGCCGTCCGGGTCACGCAGGATCGGCAGGTCGCGGTGGACCCCGGCGATCTGGTCGGTCACGACGTAGAAGTGCTCCGCGGAGTGCAAGGGCACCGTCACGCCGGCGAGCGCGCCGACCGCCTTGGCCCACTGGCCGGCGCAGTTCACGACGAACTCCGCCTCGACGTCGCCGTGGTCGGTCGACACCCCCGCGACCCGCCCACCGCGGGTGGTGACACCGGTGACGCGGACCCGCTCGACGATCGTGGCGCCCCCCATCCGGGCGCCCTTGGCCAGCGACTGGGTGAGGTCGGTGGGGTTGGCGCGACCGTCACCCGGGAGCCAGATGGCCCCCAGCACGTCATCGACCTGGATGAGGGGAAAGCGGTCGAGCGCCTGGTCGGGGGTGAGCAGCTCACAGTCGAGGTCGTATGCCGCGGCGCTGGCGACGGTGCGCCGCAGCTGCACCATGCGCTCGGGCGTCCGCGCGACGGTGAGGCCACCGCAGACGCGGTAGCCGGTGGTCAGCCCGGTCTCGTCCTCGAGTCTCGCGTAGAGGTCGGTCGAGTACTGCACGAGCCGCGTGCCGGCCTCGCTGGCCCTGAGCTGTCCGACGAGTCCCGCTGCGTGCCAGGTCGTCCCGCAGGACAGCGTGCCCTGCTCGAGGACCACGACGTCGGTCCACCCGAGCTTGGTCAGGTGGTAGGCCACGCTGCAGCCGATCACCCCACCACCGACCACGACGACGCGGGCACGCTCGGGGATCCCGCTCATGCGGGACCACCGGCGGCGTCGAGCAGGTCATCCAGGCGGGCGCTCGTCATCAGCGGCAGGGCGAGTTCGTGGCGCTCCATCGCGAAGTCCCAGAAGTCGTGGTCGACGTCGGACACCCCGTGCTGGATCGCCCCCCACAGCGTCCACGCCCACCGCCCGGCCAGGCCCCACAGCTCGGCGCGGGCGAGCAGCCGCGGGGTGACGGTGCCGTGGTACGCCTCCACCAAGGCGACGAGGTGGTCGTGGTCGAGCTGCGACTCGTTGACCAGGTTGCCGAGCTCGAAGGACGCCTCGTTCATCCCCGAGTACTCGTAGTCGATGAACCGCAGGTCTCCCCCGTCGTCGATGACGTTGGCAGCAAGCAGGTCGTTGTGACACGGCACGAGGGGCTCGGGCTGGGCGGCGAGCGCAGCCGCGACGCGTGCGGCGGCCGGCGCCAGCGCGTCGTAACCCTCGGGCACGGCATACCCACGCTCGCGGACGATCCGCAGGTAGCCGCGCTGCACCTCGAACATGTCGAAACGCGAGGCGAACTCGGGCCCGCCGTGGAGCCGGCGCGCGGCCGCGGCGACGCGCGGGAGGTTGACAGCAACGTCGTCCGCGCCGTAGGTGCGTCCCGGGAGGAAGCCGACCACGAGCACCCCCTCGCCGGGCAGGTAGTCGACGACCGGGGCGCCGACCCCGACCGAGGCAGCCACGGCGCTGTTGTGCCACTCGTGCTCGCGGTCGATCGCCAACAGCTCGGTGCCCGGCGGTGAGATCCGGACGACGACGTCGTGCGTCGCCGTCCGGACCCGGTAGTTGTGGTTGGTCAGCCCACCGGGCAGCTCCGTGACTTCCAGAAGCTGCCCCAACCGGGGCAGCCTCTGGAGAGCCTCGTCGAGCGTCAGGCCCGGGGTCACTCCCCGAAGGCCTCCACCACGGCCGGGTCGATGGTGTGCTTCGGTCCCTTGAACCACTTGCGCGCCGAGACCTGCCACCAGATCCACAGGATGATCAGCGAGCCGATGGTGAGGATGGGCGCGTAGTTGACGAACTTCCAGTCGAAGCCGTCGCTGAACGGCACGCCGGCCGGGACGAAGGGCAGGATGAAGTAGATCGAGATGATCGCGATCTCGATGACGGCGATGATGTTCATCCACTTGTACTTCGCGCCGTTGTTCCAGCTGCCGGGCTGGAAGGCGTCGCCCATCCGCCAGCGCAGCCAGATGGGGATGAGGAACGCCAGATAGAGGCCGATCACGGCTACGGAGACGACCGCGTAGAAGGCGACCGGCACGACGAGCGGCGACTCCTCCGTGCCGATGTTGACCTCCTTCAGGGCGGGGAGGGTGATCAGCGCGGCCACCACGGCCACGAGCATCACTGCGTTGGCCGGCACCTTGGCGCCGGACAGCGACGACCACAGCCGCGAGCCCGGGATCGCGCCGTCACGACTGAACGCGAACGTCATCCGGGAGGCGCTGGTCATGCACGAGGTGGTGCAGAAGAACTGGCCCACCGCCGAGATCAGCAAGATCGTGCCAGCCCACTTGCTGTCCATGGCGTGGGTGAAGATGTACGCGACGCCGCCGCCACCGACCCCGGCATTGTCAGGCAGCCCCTTGTCGTTGTCGGGGACCGCGAAGAGGAAGCACAGCAACAGGATCCAGCCGCCGATGGCGGAGTAGAAGATCGACTGCCAGATGCCCTTGGCCGCGGCCTTCGACGCGGAGGCCGTCTCCTCGGAGAGGTGGGCCGAGGCGTCGAAGCCGGTGATCGTGTACTGCGTGAGCAGCAGGCCGAAGGGGAGGACGAGGAACCAGTACTTGAGCGAGCTGTTGCTGCCACCGCTGTAGCCGGAGTTGTTGAACCGCTCGGTGAAGACGTAGGACAGGCTCTGGTGGTGGTCGGGGATGAAGATGAGCATCAGGACCACGATCGTCGCGCCCGCGACGTGCCACCACACCGACACGTTGTTCATGATCGCCATGAGGTGGCCGCTGAAGATGTTGAGCACCGACGCCAGCGCGAGCAGGCCCACGAACAACCAGAACACCCGGGTGAGCGAGTAGCCGTCGGCGTAGCCCGACGAGAACGTGCTGAGCGTCAGGTCGAGGAAGGTCGCGCAGCCGTAGGCGACCGACGCCGTCACGGCGATGAGGCCGATCAGGTTGAGCCAGCCGGTGAAGAAGCCGGCGCGCGCCCCGCCCATCTTGCTCGCCCACCAGTAGATGCCACCCGAGGTCGGGTAGGCCGAGACCAGCTCGGACATGGTGAAGCCGATGAGGAGGATGAACGCCGACACGATGGGCCAGCCCCACGAGATCGCGACGGGTCCACCGTTGTTGAAGCCCTGGCCGAAGGTGGTGAAGCACCCGGCCAGGATCGAGATGATCGAGAACGAGATCGCGAAGTTCGAGAACCCGGACCAGGAGCGGTTGAGCTCCTGCTTGTAGCCGAGCTCGGCGAGCCGTTGCTCGTCGTCGGACAGTGATCGCACATCGGACACAGCAAGCTCCTAGTCCACGCAACGAAGGTGAGCGAATGCTTCACCCAGCGGGCCGGGCCTGTCAATGGTCCGAACACAAACCAAAAGGCCGCGCCGCCTGCTCCTGGGAGCGGGCGGCGCGGCCGGGCGTTCGGGCAGCGGTGCTGGTCAGACCAGACGGGTCAGCCAGCCGTGCGTGTCCTCGGTGCGGCCGTACTGGATGTCGAGCAGTCGCTCGCGGATCGATCGGGTGACCTCGCCGTAGTCGACGCCGTTGCGGTGGTCGCACGAGCCGCCGGCCCAGCGCAGCTCGCCCACGGGCGTGATGACCGCGGCGGTGCCGCACGCGAAGATCTCGACGATGTCGCCGCTGGCCGCGCCGTCCTTCCACTCCTGGATGGGGACCCGCCGCTCCTCCGGCTCCAGGCCCATCTCCTTGGCGAGGGCCAGCACCGACGAGCGGGTGACGCCCTCGAGGATCGACCCGGTGAGCTCGGGCGTGACCAGCTTGTTGTCCTTCGTGACGAAGAACAGGTTCATGCCACCGAGCTCCTCGACGTAGGTGTGCGTCGACGCGTCGAGGAAGACGGCCTGGTCGCAGCCGTTCTCGATGCCCTCGAGCTGGCCCGCGAGGCTGGAGGCGTAGTTGCCGCCACACTTTGCGGCGCCGGTGCCACCCTCGCCGGCCCGTGCGTAGTCGGTGGACAGCCACAGGGTCACCGGCTTGATGCCGCCGCTGAAGTAGGCACCCGCGGGCGAGGCGATGACCGAGTAGGTGACCTCCGACGCCGGACGCACCCCGAGGAACGCCTCGGAGGCGTACATGAACGGGCGGAGGTAGAGGCTCGACTCACCGCTGGCGCCGGACGGCACCCAGGCCTGGTCGACCTCCACCAGCGCGCGCAGCGAGGCGATGAAGTCCTCCTCGGGCAGCTCGGGGAGAGTCATCCGGCGGGCGCTGCGGATCAGCCGCTGGGCGTTGGCCTCGGGGCGGAACGTCCAGATCGACCCGTCCTCGTGGCGATAGGCCTTCATGCCCTCGAAGATCTCCTGGGCGTAGTGCAGCACCGCTGCCGACGGCATCAGGGTGATCGGCCCGTAGGGGACGACCTTGCCCTCGCTCCACCCCTGTCCCTTGCGCCACGTCGCCGTGACCATGTGGTCGGTGAAGGTGGTGCCGAACCCCGGGTTGGCCAGTACGGCCTCACGCTCCGCGTCCGGCCGCGGGTCGCTGCGGCGGGCGACCTCGAAGGTCAGCGGGGCGGTGGTCTGGCTCATGGAGTCCTCCTGGTGGGTCACCCCCGGTGGGGGCGGGGTTCCTCCTGCCGAGATTACCTGCCCGGCGAACCACCCGGGCAGGAGACGTCGGATGTAGCCAGTCGTCTAGAGGAGGGACGCGATGGCGTCGCCCACCTCGGAGGTGCTGCGTACCGCACTCCCCCGGGCGGCCAGGTCGGCCTCAACCGCACGCTCGACGCGGGCGGCCTCGTCGGTGCGACCCAGGTGCTCGAGGAGCATGCCGACCGAGAGGATGGTCGCGGTCGGGTCGGCCTTGGACTGGCCGGCGATGTCGGGGGCGGAGCCGTGCACCGGCTCGAACATGCTGGGAGCAGTGCGCTCGGGGTTGATGTTGGCGCTGGCGGCCAGCCCGATGCCGCCGACGATCGCCGCCGCGATGTCGGTGATGATGTCGCCGAACAGGTTGTCGGTGACGATGACGTCGAAGCGTCCGGGGTCGGTGGCCAGGAAGATCGTGGCCGCGTCGACGTGCTGGTATGCCGTCGTGACCTCGGGGAACTCGGCACCCACCTCGTCGACGGTGCGGCGCCACAGGTGCCCGGCGTGGGTGAGCACGTTGTGCTTGTGGACCAGCGTGAGGTGCTTGCGGGGACGGGCCTGGGCGCGGGCGAAGGCGTCGCGGACGACCCGCTCGACGCCGAACCTCGTGTTGACACTGACCTCGGTGGCGATCTCGTTCGGGGTGCCGATCCGGAGCGCGCCGCCGTTCCCGACGTACGGCCCCTCGGTGCCCTCGCGGACGACGACGAAGTCGATGCCGTCCGGGGCGACGCGCTCGACCGCGAGGGGGCTCAGCACCCCGGGATAGAGCTTGGCCGGGCGCAGGTTGACGTACTGCTCGAGGGCGAACCGCAGGGGCAGGAGCACCCCGCGCTCGAGGACGCCGCTCGGCACCGTGGGGTCACCGATCGCGCCGAGCAGGATGGCGTCGTGGCCGCGCAGCTCCTCCAGGACGGAGTCGGGGAGGGTCTCGCCGGTGGCGTGCCAGCGCCGCGCCCCGAGGTCGTACTCGGTGGCGTGGAACTTCGTGCCGGTGCCGGCGGTGACCGTCTCGAGGACCTTCAGGCCCTCGGCGACGACCTCCGGGCCGATCCCGTCGCCGCCGATGACGGCGAGGTTGACGGTGTCGTTGCCGGTGCTCTCGGAAGCCATGTGACCAGCCTAAGGACGGTCTTGCGATCTGATACCGGCGTCTCACATGACGAACGGCCCCGAGCAGGTGCCCGGAGCCGTTCGTCGTCGCACCACGCAGGTGCCCAGGTGTGCGTCGCGCTGGTCAGTCGTCGGAGTGACCCTGCTCGCGCAGGTCCATCGACTCCTGCAGTGCCTGACGTGCCTTCTCGGCCTCTTCGCTCATGATGATCAATTCCTCTTCGCATCTCCCTGTGTCGCAACAGGGTTGGGTTTCGGGTGGTTCTCGGTGATCGCACTGGGCACTCGCCGGTTAACGGGGTGCCACTGCCAGCCACGCACGCGGGATCTCCGCGGCGAGTGGGCTGACTACCGGAACTCGCCGCGGCAAATAAGAATTACGACCTGCCGCGTCATGTCTTCGAGGTTACGTGGACGTCCAACTAATTGACACCCGTTTCCCACGCAGTGAGACATGGCTGGACGTGACCCGCCTCTCATGGTGCACCGGTCCCCCTGGACCGCTCTGGCAGGGGTCGCGGCGTCAGTGTCTAGGGTGGCGAGGTGCTCCCCGACGGCTACGCCCTGCGTCCCCTCTCGACCGACGATGCCGGCCCGTTGGCCGATGCGGCTGAGCGCAACCGTGCGCACCTCCGTCCATGGGAGCCCGCGCGGCCCGAGTCGTTCTTCACCGAGGACGGCCAGCGCGAGGTCGTCGAGGGCCGGCTGCGCCAGGTCGACCTCGGGCTCTTCGACTCCTGGGTGCTGTGGCATGGCACCCAGGTCGTCGGGGCCGCCAACCTCCAGAACATCGTCCGCGGCGCGATGCTCGGGGCCGACGTGGGCTACTGGGTCGACCATGCCCACCTGCGACGCGGCCTGGCCGTGACCTTGCTCCAGCACCTCGTCCATCGTGGGCACGACCTCGGCCTGCACCGCCTCGGTGCGAGCACCATGGTGGCGAACCTGCCGTCGCAGTCGGTGCTGCACCGCTGCGGGTTCGAGGAGATCGGGCGGATCCCGTCGTTCCTCTACCTCGACGGTGACTGGCGCGAGAGCATCCTGTTCAACCTGGTCCTCCACGACGGCCCGCCCCGCAGCTGAGCCGTCGGCCACGTCCCACCCCCCACCACGAAGCGCCGCTCACTCATGCAAAAGGCGAGTTAGCGCCGGGCGGGCGGCGCTAACTCGCCTTTTGCATGGGATACCTCCGGGTCAGTCGGCGAGGTCGACGACGCTCACGTCGGCCCCGACCTCGGTGACGATCGCAGCGAGGACGTCGGCCGGGATGCGGCTGTCGACGGTGAGGGCCACCAGTGCCTGGCCGCCCTTCTCGTTGCGCGCCACCTGCATGCCCGCGATGTTGATGTCGGCGTCGCCGAGCAGCCGCCCGACCGTGCCGATGACGCCGGGCCGGTCGACGTACGTGAAGAAGGCGAGGTGCTCGGTGAGCGGCACCTCGATGTCGAACCCGTTCACCCCGACGATCTTCTCGATCAGCCGCGGTCCGGTCAGCGTGCCAGCGACGCTGATGGTCGCACCGTCGGCGAGCGTGCCGCGCAGGGTGGTGACGTTGCGGAAGTCCTGCATGGTCGGGTCGGTGAGCAGACGCACCTCGCAGCCACGCTGCTCGGCGAGCAGCGGCGCGTTGACGTAGGTCACCGGGTCCTCGGTCACGTCGGTGAACAGGCCCTTGAGCGCGGCGAGCTTCCAGATCGACACGTCGTGCGCGGTGATCTCACCCTTCACGTCGACGTCGAGCTGCACCGGCACCGAGCCGGCGAGCGAGGTGAAGATGCGTCCGAGCTTCTCGACCAGGGCGATCCCCGGACGGACCTCCTCGGGCACGACACCGCTGGAGACGTTGACCGCGTCGGGGACGAGGTCGCCGCCCAGGGCGAGCCGCACCGACCTGGCGACCGAGACGCCGGCCTTCTCCTGGGCCTCGTCCGTGGACGCGCCGAGGTGGGGCGTCACGACGACCGACTCGTGCTCGAACAGGGGGCTCTCCGTCGTGGGCTCGGTGGCGAAGACGTCGATGCCCGCGCCGGCCACACGACCCTCGCGCAACGCCTCGGCCAGGGCCTCCTCGTCGACGATCCCGCCCCGGGCGGCGTTGATGATGCGGACGGTCGGCTTGACCTTGGTCAGCGCCTCCTTGCCGATGAGCCCCACCGTCTCGGGGTTCTTCGGCAGGTGCACCGTGATGAAGTCGCTCTGCTCGAGCAGCTCGTCGAGGGTGACGAGCTGCGCCCCGAGCTGGCCTGCACGCTGCGCCGAGACGTAGGGGTCGTAGGCGAGGATCTCCATGCCGAAGCCCTTGAGTCGCTCGGCGACCAGCTGGCCGATCCGGCCGAAACCGACGACGCCGACCTTCTTGTCGAGCAGCTCGACCCCGCCGTACTTGCTGCGCTTCCACGCCCCGGCCTTGAGGGCCTGGTTGGCGGGGGCGATGTTGCGCGCGGTCGCCAGCAGGAGGCCGACGGCCAGCTCGGCCGCGGAGGTGATGTTGGAGGTCGGGGCATTGACGACCATGACCCCCGCGCGGGTGGCCGCGGCGACGTCGACGTTGTCGAGGCCGACCCCCGCGCGGGCGATGACCTTGAGGTTCTTCGCGGCGGCGATGGCCTCGGTGTCCATCTTGGTCGCGGACCGGATGAGGACGGCGTCCACCTCGGCCAGCGCCGGCAGCAGCGCCTCGCGGGAGGCACCGTCGACGTGACGCACCTCGAAGTCCGGCCCGAGGGCGTCGATGGTGGCGGGCGAGAGTTCCTCGGCGATCAGCACGATCGGCTTGCTCACGTGTCAGTCCTTCGGTGGGTCACGATGGTCAATGGGGGTTCCGGCACCACGCTGTGCCCGGCGCACAGCATACGACCCGGCTCAGCATGTGGATGCCGTGGCTCGACATGTGACACAGAGATCACACCTGCCCCCGACCACCGAGCTCGTCGTGCACCACCCGTGTCGACACCGGCTAGCTGGACGACGAAGCCGGCCGGCCCCCTCGTGGGGACCGACCGGCATACGGGTCGTGGACGCCTGGGCGGCGCTGCGGTCTTTCGCGTCAGCGCGCGGCGGACCCCTCGACGTAGTCGGAGTCCGTCTCCTTGATCCAGCTCATCAGCTTGCGCAGCTCCTTGCCGGTGCCCTCGATCGGGTGCTGGGCACCCTTCTCGCGCAATGCCTTGAACTCCGGCGCACCGGCGTCCTGGTCGTCGATGAACCGCTTCGCGAAGACGCCGTTCTTGATGTCGGCGAGGACGGCCTGCATGTTCTCCTTGACGCTCGGGTCGATGACGCGCGGCCCCGAGACGTAGTCGCCGTACTCGGCCGTGTCGGAAACCGACCAGCGCTGCTTGGCGATGCCGCCCTCGACCATGAGGTCGACGATGAGCTTGAGCTCGTGGAGGCACTCGAAGTACGCCACCTCGGGCTGGTAGCCGGCCTCGACCAGGGTCTCGAAGCCGTACTGAACCAGCTGGGAGGCGCCGCCGCAGAGCACGGCCTGCTCGCCGAAGAGGTCGGTCTCGCACTCCTCGGTGAAGGTCGTCCTGATGCCGCCGGCGCGCAGTCCGCCGATGGCCTTGGCGTAGGACTGGGTCAGCGCCCAGGCGTCACCGGAGGCGTCCTGCTCGACCGCCAGCAGCACCGGCACACCGCGACCGTCGACGTACTCGCGACGGACGAGGTGACCGGGGCCCTTGGGGGCGACCATGACCACGTCGGACCCGGCCTCGGGCTTGATGTAGTCGAAGCGGATGTTGAAGCCGTGGCCGAACAGCAGGCCGGCACCCTCCTTGAGGTTGGGCGCGATGTCGTTGGCGTAGACGGTCCGCTGCACCTGGTCGGGCGTGAGGATGACGACCAGGTCGGCCTCCTTGACGGCCTCCGCGACCGACTTCACGGTCAATCCCTCGGCCTCCGCCTTGGCGCGGCTCTTGCTCCCCTCGGCGAGACCGACGCGGACGTCGACCCCCGAGTCGCGCAGGTTGAGCGCGTGCGCGTGGCCCTGGCTGCCGTAGCCGATCACGGCCACCTTCTTGCCCTGGATCACGCTCAGGTCAGCATCGTCGTCGTAGAACATCTCGGCCACGGTGGCCACTCCTTAGGTTGTCTGTCGTCGGGTGTTTGGTCACTCAGGGGGGTGCATTGGAAATCAGGCGGACCGCATGGCGCGGTCGGTGATGGAGCGGGTGCCGCGTCCGATGGCGACCATCCCGGACTGGACGAGCTCCTTGACCCCGAACGGCTCGATGACCTCGAGGAAGGCGGCGAGCTTGTCGCGGTTGCCGGTGACCTCGATGGTCAGGGTGTCGCTGGCGACGTCGACCACCTTGGCACGGAAGAGCTGCACCGTCTCCAGCACGTGGCTCCGGCTGTGGATGTCGGTGCGGACCTTGACCAGGAGGATCTCCCGCTGCACCGACGCCGTGGGCTCGAGCTCGACGACCTTGAGCACCTCGATGAGCTTGTTGAGCTGCTTGGTCACCTGCTCCAAAGGGAGCGCGTCGACGTCGACCACGACCGTCATCCGGGAGATCTCGGGGTGCTCGGTCGGACCCACCGCGAGCGAGTCGATGTTGAAGCCGCGCCGCGAGAAGAGCGCCGCGATGCGGGCCAGGACGCCGGGCTTGTTCTCGACGAGGACCGACAGGGTGTGCTTGCTCATCGCCATCACTTCCCGTCCTTGTCCGCGTCCTCGGGCTGCTCGGTGGCCTCGTCCTCTTCGCGGTCCCACTGGGGAGCCGTGTCCTTGGCGACCTGGATGGCGTCGTTGCTCACGCCGGCCGGCACCATCGGCCAGACCATCGCGTCGCGGTGGACCACGAAGTCGACGATGACCGGGACGTCGTTGATCTCCATGGCCTTCTTGATCGTCGCGTCGATGTCCTCCGGCCGCTCACAGCGCAGGCCCACGCACCCGTACGCCTCCGCGAGCTTGACGAAGTCGGGGATGCGGTTGCCGACCGACGTGTGCAGGTCGGTGTTGGAGTAGCGCTTGTCATAGAAGAGCGACTGCCACTGGCGCACCATGCCGAGGCTGCTGTTGTTGATGATCGCGACCTTGATCGGGATGTTGTTGATGACGCAGGTCGCGAGCTCCTGGTTGGTCATCTGGAAACAGCCGTCGCCGTCGATCGCCCAGACCACGCGGTCCGGCTCGGCGACCTTGGCACCCATGGCGGCCGGCACGGCATACCCCATCGTGCCGAGGCCACCGGAGTTCAGCCAGGCGTTGGGGCGCTCGTACTGGACGAACTGGGCGGCCCACATCTGGTGCTGGCCGACGCCTGCGACGTAGATCGACTCGGGACCGCTGATGGCTCCGATCCGCTCGATGACCTGCTGCGGCGACACGGCGTTCTCCTCGCCCTCGGGCGTGGTGTAGCCGAGGGGGAAGGTCGCCTTCCAGCCGGCGGTCTGGTCTCGCCAGGCGGAGTAGTCGCCCTTGGTCCCGGCCGCGTGGTCGGCGGCGACGGCCTTGACCAGCTCGCCGATCACCTCGAGCACGTCACCGACGATCGGGACGTCAGCAGTGCGGTTCTTGGAGATCTCGGCCGGGTCGATGTCGGCGTGGATGACCTTGGCCTCGGGGGCGAACGTCGACAGCTGGCCGGTCACCCGGTCGTCGAACCGTGCACCGAGGGTGATGAGCAGGTCGGACTTCTGCAGGGCGGTGACCGCCGCGACCGACCCGTGCATGCCCGGCATGCCCAGGTGGAGCGGGTGGCTGTCCGGCACCGCACCGCGCGCCATCAGGGTGGTCACGACGGGGATCTGGGTCAGCTCGACGAACTCCCGCAGGGCGTCCGAGGCGCGACCGCGGACGACGCCACCACCGACGTAGAAGACCGGGCGCTTGGCCGCCGCGATGAGGCGGGCGGCCTCCCGGATCTGCTTGTTGTGCGGACGCGCGACGGGCCGGTAGCCGGGCAGGTCGTACTTCGGCGGCCAGGCGAAGGTCGTCTTGGCCTGCAGTGCGTCCTTGGAGATGTCGACGAGCACCGGGCCGGGACGTCCGGTGGAGGCGATGTGGAACGCCTCGGCGATGACGCGCGGGATCTGGTCGGCATCGGTCACGAGGTAGTTGTGCTTGGTGATCGGCATCGTGATGCCGCGGATGTCGGCCTCCTGGAAGGCATCCGTGCCGATGGCGGCCGACGCGACCTGGCCGGTGATGGCGACGATCGGCACCGAGTCCATGTAGGCGTCGGCGATCGCGGTGACCAGGTTGGTCGCGCCCGGCCCGGAGGTCGCCATGCAGACCCCGACCTTGCCGGTGGCGCTGGCGTAGCCCTCGGCCGCGTGCCCCGCACCCTGCTCGTGGCGGACCAGGATGTGGCGGACCTTGACCGAGTCGAGCAGGGGGTCGTAGGCGGGGAGGATCGCCCCACCGGGGATGCCGAAGACGGTGTCGACCTCCATCGCCTCGAGCGAGAGCACCAGGCTCTGGGCGCCGGTCACCGTAGCGGGCACCTTCGCCTTCGCCTGCTCGGCCAGCCGGGACGGGCTGGGGGCTGGACTGCCGGCCGGACTGAAGGCCGGGCTCGAGGTGGGGCTCGGTGCCGGTTTCGCGTCGCTCACGTCACTACCGCTTTCGGTTCTCGCTCGAACTGCTCAGGCTGGATGTGCTCATGAAAAAGCCCTCCAGTCCTCAGGTGAGGACGACGGAGGGCAGCGCGCTGGCTCGAGGAGCCTGCGCGCTAATGAAGTACGAGAATTCGTGCCACACGAGAACTCTCCCGCCGTCCACTGGTGGTGTCAACGTACGAGACAACCGGTCCCACGATCCGGACCAATCGTCTCAGTCACAACCCCGGTTCGAGGTATTCGGCGACCGGATTCCGGTCGCCGAATACCTCGACCCGCGCGCGAAGGGCGACCTTCAGCCGCAGACGGCTCCGCCGCTCGCGCTGCCGACCAGCTTGCGGTACTTGGCCAGGACGCCGCGCGGGTACTTCGACGCCGGCGGCTCGAAGCCCTCCGCCCGTCGGGCCAGCTCGGCCTCGTCGACGTGGACGTCGAGCAGGCCGTTCGCGACGTCGAGCGTGATCCGGTCGCCGTCCTGCACGAACGCGATCGGCCCACCGTCGACGGCCTCGGGGGCGACGTGCCCGACACACAGGCCGGTCGTCCCCCCGGAGAACCGTCCGTCGGTCAGGAGCAGCACCTCCTTGCCGAGGCCCGCTCCCTTGATGGCACCGGTGACGGCCAGCATCTCGCGCATGCCCGGACCACCCTTGGGGCCCTCGTAGCGGATGACGACGACGTCGCCGGCCTTGAGCGAGCCGTCCTCGACGGCGTCCATCGCGGCGCGCTCGCCGTCGAACACCCGGGCCGTGCCCTCGAAGACGTCGGAGTCGAAGCCGGCCGACTTCACGACAGCTCCCTCCGGGGCCAGCGTGCCCTTGAGGATGGTGATGCCACCCGTCTTGTGGATCGGCTGGGTCATCGCGCGGACGACCTTGCCGTCGACGTCGGGCGGGGCGATGTCGGCGAGGTTCTCGGCCATGGTCCGACCGGTGACGGTCAGGCAGTCGCCGTGCAGCAACCCGGCATCGAGCAGCGCCCGCATGACGACCGGCACTCCCCCGACGCGGTCGATGTCGGTCATGACGTACTGACCGAACGGCTTCACGTCGGCCAGGTGCGGGACCTTGGCTCCGACGCGGACGAAGTCGTCGAGGGTCAGGTCGACCTCCGCCTCGTTGGCGATGGCGAGCAGGTGCAGGACGGCGTTGGTGGAGCCACCGAAGGCCATCACGACGGCGATGGCGTTCTCGAACGCCTCCTTCGTCATGATGTCGCGCGCGGTGATGCCGCGACGCAGCAGCTCGACGACGGCCTCACCGGACTTGCGCGCGAACCCGTCACGTCGACGGTCGGTCGCGGGCGGGGCAGCCGAGCCGGGCAGCGACATCCCCATCGCCTCGGCCACGGAGGCCATGGTGTTGGCGGTGTACATCCCGCCGCACGCGCCCTCCCCCGGACAGATCGCGCGCTCGATCGCGTCGACGTCGGCGCGCGACATCAGCCCGGCGGCGCACGCCCCCACGGCCTCGAACGCGTCGATGATCGTCACCGTCCGCTCCGAGCCGTCGGACAGCTTGGCGATGCCCGGCAGGATCGACCCTGCGTAGAGGAAGACCGAGCTGAGGTCGAGGCGCGCGGCGGCCATCAACATGCCCGGCAGCGACTTGTCGCACCCGGCGAGGAGCACCGAGCCGTCGAGCCGCTCGGCGTTCATCACGGTCTCGACGGAGTCGGCGATGATCTCGCGACTCACCAGCGAGAAGTGCATGCCCTCGTGGCCCATCGAGATGCCGTCACTGACGGAGATCGTGCCGAACTCGAGGGGGTAGCCACCGGCCGAGTGCACGCCGTCCTTGACCGCCTTCGCGAGCCGGTCGAGCGAGAGGTTGCAGGGCGTGATCTCGTTCCACGAGCTGGCCACCCCGATCTGCGGCTTGACCCAGTCGTCGTCGCCCATGCCCACCGCGCGGAGCATCCCGCGGGCCGCGGTCTTCTCGATGCCATCGGTGACGTCGCGGCTGCGCGGCTTGATGTCGACGCCGGAAGGGGTTGCCCCCGAAGTGGGCTCGGTGGTCGTCATGTCCGCAGTCTAGAACTCAGGTCCACAGAGTGGGACGCGGGTCTCACAGGCCGACCAGCGCCCAGACGAGCGCCCGGACCAGGCTGCCCGGGTATGCCGCGTGGTCACCCGCGCGACACGTGGCAGCGTTCGAGCGCCGCAGTGCCGAACTCGAGGCCCGACCACGGTCCCGCGTAGCGCAGCACCGCGATCGCGGATGTCGGGAAGCCATCAGCGAGGCACTCGTGGGCGGCGCTCGAGCCGTCGCCCTCGGACAGCCCGCTGGCCAGCATCGCCATCGTCGGGTTGTGGCCGACCACCATCACGACCTGGACCTCCCCCGGTGCGTCACGCAGCGACCCCAGCACCGTCCCGGCACCCCCGGTGTAGATGCTGTCGGAGAACTCGACCGTCTCGCCGCACGCCCCGCCCTCCTCGGCGGCGGCCCAGGTCTGGCGGGTGCGGGTCGCCGACGAGCACAGCACGAGCTCGGGACCGAGCTCGTGCTCGTGCAGCCAAGCCCCCGCCGCGCGGGCGTCCCGCACGCCGCGACCGGTCAGCTCGCGCTCGTGGTCGGGCTTGCCGAAGACCTGTTCCGCCTTGGCGTGGCGGAAGAGGATGAGCACCTTGTCATCACTGGCGAGGGTCATACCCCGAGCATGGCCCTGATGGCCGCAGACAGCCAGCCCTGCGGGTCCGGCAGCCCAGCCCGGCCGCTAGCCTCGTCCCACACGACGAGGTGACCCGGGGCAGCGCACGAGCGGCCACGGCATACCTCGCTGCGCAGTGAGGAATGACCGATGGAACAGGCGCCCACCCTGATCGACGCCGCGACGTCCAACCCGACCGACCGGGCCTGGCTCGACGAGGCCGTCCGGCGCATCCAGGCCGACGCCAACCGCAGCGCCGACACCCACCTCGTGCACGTGCCCGTCCCCGGCCTGCCCGACGTCGACCTCTACCTCAAGGACGAGTCGACGCACCCGACGGGCAGCCTCAAGCACCGGCTCGCCCGGTCGCTGTTCCTCTACGCGCTCTGCAACGGCGAGCTGCACGAAGGCACCACCGTCATCGAGGCCTCGAGCGGCTCGACCGCCGTGTCCGAGGCGTACTTCGCGCGCATGCTCGGGCTGCCGTTCATCGCTGTCATGGTCAGCACGACGAGCCCAGAGAAGATCGCCCTCATCGAGCGTGAGGGCGGCCAGTGCCACCTCGTCGAGGACGCCTCGGAGGTCTACGACGAGGCGCGCCGGCTGGCCGACGAGCGGGGCGGCCACTACCTCGACCAGTTCACCTATGCCGAGCGCGCGACGGACTGGCGGGGCAACAACAACATCGCGGAGTCGATCTTCGAGCAGATGGCGCGGGAGCGGCACCCCGTGCCGCGGTGGGTCGTCGTCGGGGCCGGGACCGGCGGCACGAGCGCCACGATCGGACGGTTCGTGCGCTACCGGGGACTGGCCAGCGAGGTCTGTGTCGTCGACCCGGAGCGTTCGGCCTTCTTCCCCGGCTTCTGCGGTGACGACGAGGGCGTCACCGCAGCGTGCGGGTCGCGGATCGAGGGCATCGGTCGACCGCGAGTGGAGCCCAGCTTCATCCCGAGCGTCGTCGACCGCATGCTGCTGGTGCCCGACGCCGCGTCGGTCGCGGCGATGCGGTTCCTCACCGAGCGCACCGGCCTGCGCGCCGGCGCCTCGACCGGCACCAACCTCTTCGGGGCACTGCGGCTGGCCTGCGAGATGGCCGAGCGCGGACAGGCGGGGAGCATCGTGTCGCTATTGTGCGACGGGTCGGAGCGGTATGCCGGCACCTACCGCAACGACGACTGGCTCACCGAGCGTGGGTGGGACCTCAGCCCGCACCGTGGCGTGCTGGAGGCGGCGTGGGACCGCGGGACCTGGACCGCCTGAGCGCCTGCCTCCTGACCGCCTGCCTCCTGACCGCTTGCCTCCTGACGGACAGGCCGGTCAGCCGCCGGAGACGGCGTTGATCACGTGGACCGTCGAGGTCGGCGACACGGGCGTCTGGACGCCGTCGGCCCGCTTGGCGTCCTCGCCGTCGATGAACACGTTGACGTGGCGTCGGATCTGGCCGCGCTCGTCGCGGACGCGGGAGGCGAGGATCGGCCACGGCTCGAAGGCGCGGTCGAGCACCTCCGCCAGCGGGGCGGCGGACGCCAGCTCGACGGGGAGCTCGGCTGCCCCCTCGGCCAGGTCGCGCAACAGACCCGGCAGGACGACTCGCGCGGTCATCGGAGCGTGACCGCCCGGACGCAGAGGACGTCGGGGAGCTGCTCGACGATCCGGTCGAAGGACTCGCCGCCGTCGACCGAGGCGTAGACCTCGCCGTTGCGGGTGCCCAGGTAGAGCCCGGGCTCGTCGTGGGTGTCGAGACCAGCCGCGTCGCGCAGGACGTTCGTGTAGGACGGCGACGGCAGGCCCGCGTGCTGGGTGCGCCAGGTCGACCCGGCGTCGTCACTGCGCTGCACCTGCAGCTCGGCCGCAGGCGGGATCCGCTCGCCGTCCGACGCGATCGGCACGAGCCACACCGTGTCGCCCTGGGTCGGGTGGGCCAGTGCGGTCATGCCGAAGTTGGTGGGAAGCCCCGCCTCGATCGAGGTCCAGGTGACCCCGTCGTCGTCCGAGCGGTAGACGCCGCGGTGGTTCTGCGCATAGAGGCGGGTCGGAGTGGCGCCGTCGCGGACCACCTTGTGCACGCACTGACCGAACTCGGGCCACTCGTCGTGGGGCTGGAAGTAGGCGTGGATACCGGTGTTGCCCGGCGTCCAGGACCGTCCGCCGTCGCGGGTGTTGTAGACACCCCCGGTGCTCATCGCGACGAGCATGTGGTCAGGGCTGGCCGGGCTCGGCAGGACGGTGTGGATCGCACCGCCACCGAACCCCTCGCCCCACTCCGGCCGGTGCGGGTGCTCCCACAGCCCCCGGTTGAGCTCGAAGGTCTCGCCACCGTCGCCGCTGCGCCACAGGCCCTGGGGCTCCGTGCCCGCCCAGACCACCTCGGGGTCGTGCGGGTCGGCGACCAGCTGCCAGGTGGCCTTGAGCGCGGTGTCGGTGTCCTCCGGGAAGCGGATCGAGCCCTCGGGATGCTCCACCCAGGTGGCGCCGACGTCGTCGGAGTGCTGGAGCGAGGGCCCCCAGTGCGACGACCGGAAGCCCACCAGCAGCCTCGGGGTGTCTCGCCTCGTGTCGAACAGCAGGGACAGCACCTCACTCATCAGGAAGTGCGGCCCCTCGACCGTCCAGGTGCGTCGGTCCGTGCTGCGGGCCAGCCACAGCCCCTTGCGCGTCCCGATCCCGACGATCGTCTCACCAGCAGTCGTCTCACCAGCAGTGCTCTCACCAGCAGTGGTCTCAGCCGTCTGTCCCATGGCTCCCAATATGGCACTGACGACTGACAGTGGCACCCGTCACGATGGGTTCATGACCGCCGAGCGCGCCCAGGACGACCCCCACCACCAGGGCTTCGTCGACGACTTCGCGGGCGCCGACCTCGACCCCGCGGTGTGGGTCCCGTCCTACCTCCCCCAGTGGAGCTCGCGTGCCGCCAGCGCTGCGACCTATGCCGTCCGCGACTCGTGCCTGCACCTCACCATCCCGGCCGAGCACGGCCTCTGGTGCCCCGACGACCACGGTCCGCTCCGCGTGTCCGGCGTGCAGTCCGGCGTCTTCTCGGGCCCGGTCGGGAGCACCATCGGCCAGCAGCCGGTGCGGGAGGGCGCCCTGGTCCGTGAGGCCCAGCCGACGATGTGGGGCTGGACGCCACGCTACGGCCGCCTCGAGATGCGGGCCCGGATGGACCTCACGTCGCGGTCGATGGCCGCCTGGTGGCTGGTCGGCCTCGAGGACCAGCCCGACCGGTGTGGTGAGCTCTGTGTCGTGGAGGTCTTCGGCGACGCGAGCACCGCGGAGGGAGCCGCGGTGGGCGCGGGGGTGCACCCCTTCCGCGACCCGCGGCTCGTCGACGACTTCGCTGCTCCACGCGTGCCCATCGACGTCAGCGACTTCCACACCTACAGCGTCGACTGGATGCCCGACGGTGCGCGGTTCGCGGTCGACGGCACGGTCATCCGGACGGTCGACCTCGTCCCCGACTACCCGATGCAGTCGATGGTCGCGGTCTTCGACTTCCCCGACCGCGCCGACCCGAGCGATGCGGCGCAGGCCTCTCACGTGCCCACCCTGGTCGTCGACCGCATCGGAGCCGTGCAGGACCAGACCCGCTCACGCTGACGTCAGTCGCGCGCCACGAGGTTGCGCAGTGGTCGCCCTGCCGCAAAGGCGCCGAGCTGCTCCTGGAGCAGGCGGGCGGCCCGCGGCATGAACGCCGTCGACGCACCTCCCACGTGGGGCGTGATGAGCACCCCCGGCAGCCCCCACAACGGGTGGTCGGCCGGCAGCGGCTCGGGGTCGGTCACATCGAGGGCTGCCCGGATCCGGCCGGCCGCGGCATGCCGCACGAGCGCGTCGGTGTCCACGACCCCACCGCGCGCGACGTTGACGAGCAACGAGCCGTCGGGCATCGCCGCGAGGAACTCGTCGTCGACCAGCCCGGCCGTCTGCTCGCTCAGGGGCACGATGATGATGACGACGTCGTGGTGCGGCAGCAGCGCCGGGAGCTCGTCGACCCCGTGCACCGATCGCACCAGCTCGTCGCCCGCCCTGGCCCGGCTGGCGACCGCGGTCACCTGCACCTCGAACGGCGTGAGCCGGGCCGCGACCGCGCGCCCGATCGAGCCGTACCCCAGCACGAGCACCCGCTTGTCAGCCAAGGACTCGTGGAACACCGACGGAAGCCAGGTCCGATCACGTTGCGCCGCAACGAAGTCCGGAAAGTCCCGCAGGCTCGCCAGAGTCAGAGCGACCGCGAGCTCGGCGGTCGAAGCGTCGTGGACGCCGGTGGCGTTGGCCAGGCGCACGCCGTCGGGCAGCACGGCGAGGACGTTGTCGTAGCCGGCGGTGAGCAGCTGCACCAGCTCGAGGTGCGGCAGTCGGGTCAGGGCCGCGAGCCGTTCGCCGCCGCCGATGTAGGGCGGCACCACGATCCGGATCTCGTCGGCACGGTCGGGCACCCCGTCGAGGTCCCAGACCGCCAGCTCGATGCCGGAGACGGGGCCCACGGCCGCGACCCACTCCTGTCCGGGCAGGGTCACGAGAGTCATGTCCAGCACGGTAGCGCCGTCGCGATCGGCGTTCGCAGGGAGCCCATCACCCACAATGGGGTATGCCGCGCGCACCAGTCCATCCACGGCCCAAGGGTCCAGGGCGCACCTGCGCAGGGGCCGCGGCCACCTCCGTGCTGGTCGGTGCGCTGCTCGTCAGCGGGTGCTCCGGTGACGGCCCCGGGACGACCGGCACGGTCTCCGCGCCGGTCATCAGCACCTCGACGAGCACCTCGACGAGCACGAGTCCGACGACGACCACGGCCCCGAGGAGCGCTCCCGCCACCGCGACCATCGCGAAGGACCTCGACGTCCCGTGGGGCCTGGCGTTCCTGCCCGACGGCTCGGCCCTGGTGACGTTGCGCGACGAGGGACGGCTCCTCCAGGTCCGTGCGGGCCAGGCCCCGACGGCACTCGGCGCGATCCCCGGGGTCAGTCCGGACGGTGAGGGCGGGTTGCTCGGAGTCGCGGTCTCGCCCGACGTCGCCAGCGACCAGAGCATCTTCGTGTACTTCACCGCGGCAGACGACAACCGGGTGGTGCGACTGACCTTTGCGGACGGGGCGGCGACCCGGTCCACCGTGGTGCTGCGCGGCATACCCAAGGCGGGGAACCACAACGGCGGGCGACTCGCGTTCGGTCCCGACGGCTATCTCTACGTCACGACCGGTGACGCAGGGAAGTCAGACCGGTCGCAGGACAAGCGGGCCCTCGGGGGCAAGATCCTCAGGATCACCCAGGACGGGAAGCCCGCGCCCGGCAACCCGTTCGGTGGCTCGCCGGTCTGGAGCTACGGCCACCGCAACGTGCAGGGCATCGCGTGGGCACCCGACGGGCGGATGTTCGCCAGCGAGTTCGGCCAGAACCGGTGGGACGAGCTCAACCTCATCCAGCCTGGGCGCAACTACGGCTGGCCCGTCGTCGAGGGCAAGGCCGGACGCTCGGGTTTCACCGACCCCCTCGTCCAGTGGGCGACCTCCGACGCCTCGCCGAGCGGGATCGCCGTGGCCGACGGAGCCGTCTGGATGGCGGCACTGAGGGGCGAGTCGCTGTGGCGGATCCCGTTGACCACCAACGGTGTCGGCGCACCCCAGCGGCTGCTCCAGGGCGAGTACGGCCGGCTGCGCGATGCGGTGGCCGCACCCGACGGTCGGCTGTGGGTGCTGACGAGCAACACCTTCCGCGGCACCCCCGCCGCGGACGACGACCGCGTCGTCGCGTTGTCGCTCGACGACTTCTAGGCCTGCCCCGCGGGCGGCTGGGCGGTACGTTGACGCCAGGCGCGGCCACGGCGGCCGACCACCACCCGAAGGGGGCACCCATGTCAGCAGTGGACGAGATCCTGTCGCAGGTCGACCTCGAGCAGCTCGCGCAACAGGTGGGGGCCGACCCCGCGGAGGTCGAGCAGGCTGCCAGGACCGCACTACCGGCCCTGCTCGGTGGACTCGACGCCAACGCCGCCGACCCCGCAGGCGCGGCCTCGCTCGCGGAGGCCCTGGGCCAGCACGACCCGGCGCTGGTCGAGGGCGGCGTCGACCTCAACCAGGTCGACGCGGCCGAGGGCGACAAGATCGCGCAGCACATCTTCGGTGCCAACCGCGACCAGGTGGTGAGCCAGCTCGGGGGCGTCGGCGGGTCAGCAGGCAAGGGGATCATCGCCAAGCTGATCCCGATCCTGGCGCCCATCGTGCTGTCCTGGCTGGCGAAGAAGGTCCTCGGGGGCGCGGCTGACGCCTCCCGGTCGCCCTCCGCGAGCGCCGGCGGCGGCGGGCTCGGCGACATCCTCGGCCAGGTCCTCGGCGGGGCGACCAAGGGCACCCAGTCAGGCGGGGTCGACACCGGGTCGATCATCACCGACGTGCTCGGCGGCCTGCTGGGCGCAGGCCGCCGCTGACTCGCTCAGGCCAGCTTGGCGAGGATCAGCTCGCGGGCCTTGCCGGCATCGGCCTGACCCTTCATCTCCTTCATCACCTGTCCGATGAGCGCACCAGCTGCCTGGACCTTGCCGTCCCGCACCTTCTGGGCGACCTCGGCATTGGCCTCGATGATCTTGTCGACGGCGGCCTCGAGCGCGCCGTCGTCCTGGACCAGCTCCAGGCCGCGGGCGTCCGCCACCTCGGTCGGTGTACCTTCGCCGGCGATCACGCCGTCGAGCACCTGACGGGCCATCGAGTCGTTGAGCCGACCGTCCCGGACCAGACCGTCGAGCTCGGCGATGTGGGCCGGCGTGACGCCGAAGTCCTCGACGCCCTTGCCCTCGACGTTCGCGCGGCGGGCCAGCTCACCGGTCCACCACTTGCGGGCCCCGGCAGGCGTCGCCCCAGCCGCCACGGTCTCCTCGATGAGGGCGACCGCACCGGCGTTCATGACGTCGCGCATCTCGAGATCGCTGTAGCCCCAGTCGTTCTGGAGGCGGCGCCGACGCTCCCCGGGAGGCTCGGGCAGGGTGCCCCGCAGCGTCTCCACGGTCTCGGAGGTCGGGGCCACGGGCACGAGGTCGGGCTCCGGGAAGTAACGGTAGTCCTCGGCGTCGGACTTCTCGCGACCGCTGGTCGTGACGCCGGTGTCCTCATGCCAGTGGCGCGTCTCCTGGGTGATTTTGCCGCCCTTGTCGAGGATCGCCGCGTGACGGGTGATCTCGTAGCGGACCGCCCGCTCGACGCTGCGCAGCGAGTTGACGTTCTTGGTCTCGGTGCGCGTGCCGAGCGGGACGTCGTCCTGCGACTCGCCGCCGGTCGCGCGCGGCCGCAGGGAGACGTTGGCATCGCAGCGGAGCGACCCCTGCTCCATCTTCACGTCCGAGACACCGAGGGCACGGAGCAGCTCGCGCAGGGCGCCGACGTAGGCCTTGGCGACCTCGGGCGCGCGCGCTCCCGCTCCGGTGAGCGGCTTCGTCACGATCTCGATGAGCGGGATCCCCGCCCGGTTGTAGTCGACCAGCGAGTGGTCGGCACCGTGGATCCGACCGGTCGCGCCGCCGATGTGCAGCGACTTGCCGGTGTCTTCCTCCATGTGCGCGCGCTCGATCGCGACCCGGTAGGTCGTGCCGTCCCCGAGCTCGACGTCGAGGTGCCCCTCGAAGGCGATCGGCTCGTCGTACTGGCTGGTCTGGAAGTTCTTCGGCATGTCCGGGTAGAAGTAGTTCTTCCGGGCGAACCGGCACCACTGCGCGATCTCGCAGTTGAGCGCGAGGCCGATCCGGATGGCCGACTCGACGGCCTTCTCGTTGACGACCGGCAGGGCCCCGGGCAGGCCGAGGCACACCGGGCAGACCTGGGTGTTGGGCTCGGCGCCGAACCCGGTCGCGCAGCCGCAGAACATCTTCGTCGCGGTGTTGAGCTCGACGTGCACCTCGAGCCCCATCACGGGGTCGTAGCGCTCGAGGGCCTCGTCGTAGTCGACGATCTCCTCGGCGACCGAACTGGCGCTGCTCATGGTCAGGCTCCCTTCGCGGTCAGCTGGGGGGCCTTGGCCAGCAGTGGCCCACCCCATCGGTCGACGAGCATCTTCTCCAGCGCGGCGCCCACGCCGTAGAGGCGCTCGTCCTTGGTCGCCGGGGCGAGGATCTGGATGCCGGTGGGCAGCCCGTCCTCGTCGGCCAGGCCGCTGGGCAGCGACATGCCGGGCACGCCAGCGAGGTTGGCCGGGATGGTGGCGACGTCCTGGAGGTACATCGACATCGGGTCGTCCAGCTTGTCGCCGAGCTTGAAGGCGGTGGTCGGCGCCGTCGGGCTCACCAGCACGTCGACCTGCTCGAAGGCCGAGGAGAAGTCGTTGGCGATGAGCCGTCGTACCTTCTGGGCCTGCCCGTAGTAGGCGTCGTAGTAGCCGCTCGACAGGGCGTAGGTGCCGAGGATGATGCGGCGCTTGACCTCGTCGCCGAAACCGGCGTCCCGCGTGGCCGCCATGACCTGCTCGGCGCTCGGGTCGTCGACGCCCTCGGGCAGCACCCGCAGGCCATACCGCATGGCGTCGAACTTCGCGAGGTTGGAAGACGCCTCGCTGGGCAGGATCAGGTAGTAGGCGGCGAGCGCGTAGTCGAAGCTCGGGCAGGACACCTCGACGACCTCGGCGCCGGCCTCCTGGAGCAGGGCCACCGACTCGTCGAACCGGGCGCGCACGCCCGCCTGGTAGCCCTCTCCCCCGAGCTCCTTGATGACGCCGACCTTGAGTCCCTTGACGTCGGCCCGCCGGGCGGCCTCGACCACCGCGGGCACCGGGGCGTTGATCGAGGTGGAGTCCATCGGGTCGTAGCCACCGATGACCGAGTGGAGCAGCGCCGCGTCGAGCACCGTCCGCGTGCACGGTCCGGCCTGGTCGAGGCTCGAGGCAAGCGCCACGAGGCCGTAGCGCGAGACGCCACCATAGGTCGGCTTCACGCCGACGGTGCCCGTCACCGAGGCCGGCTGGCGGATCGACCCACCGGTGTCGGTGCCGATGGCCAGCGGTGCCTCGTATGCCGCGACGACGGCGGAGGAGCCGCCTCCCGACCCGCCGGGGATCCGGGTGAGGTCCCAGGGGTTGTGGGTGGGTCCGTAGGCCGAGTGCTCGGTCGAGGAGCCCATCGCGAACTCGTCCATGTTGGTCTTGCCGAGGATCGGCATGCCGGCCGCCTTGAGCCGCGCGACGAGCGTGGCGTCGTAGGGCGGGATCCAGCCCTCGAGGATCTTGGAGCCGCAGGTCGTCGGCAGGCCCTTGGTCGCCATGACGTCCTTGACGGCGATCGGGACGCCCGCGAGGACGTGCAGGTCGTCGCCGGACGCCCGGCGCTCGTCGACGCCTCGGGCCACCTCGAGCGCGCCTTCGCCGTCCACGTGCAGGAACGCGTGCACATCGGCGTCGACTGCCGCGATGCGGTCGAGGTGTGCCTGGACGACTTCGACGGAGCTGAGCTCCTTCGAGGCGATGGCATGGGCCAGCTCAGCGGCGCTGAGGCGGGTGAGGTCGGAGTTCACGAGGGGTCGTCCTTGGTCTGTCGCAGGGTCTGTCGCAGGGTCTGTCGCAGGGGTGGGACGCGCGCGTCGGCGCGGTCGGTCAGTCTTCGTCGAGGATGCGGGGCACCGAGAAGCGCTGCAGCTCCTTCTCGGGGGCAGCGGCCAGGGCGGCCTCGGCGCCGAGGGACGGGCGGACCTCGTCCGGACGCGTGACGTTGGTCAGGGGCAGCGGGTGCGACATCGGCTCGATGTCGTCGGCGGCCACCTCCTGCACCTTGGCGACGGACTCGAGGATGACGCCCAGCTCGCCGACCATGCGGTCGAGCTCGGCATCGGACAGGTCGATGCGGGCGAGGCCGGCGAGGTGCGCGACGTCGTCCCGGGACAGTGCGGACATGGGCGTCAGTCTAGGGGCCCTGCGCACGGCCACCCCTTCCCGGGCGTGCTCGGCGGACCACGGCAGGACGCGACCGGGACGCGACCGGCGGGCGGCCCTGCCGCCCCCTGGTGGCGACCACCACACGACTCACCCCTGTATGCCGAGCGGCCGGGTGCCTACGGTGGTGGCATGACCCGCCTGCCGATCGACCTGTTCACCGCCATCGACCACGTAGGGGTCGCAGTGCGCGACCTCGACGAGGCGATCGCCTTCTACCGCGACACCTACGGCATGACGTTGGCGCACGAGGAGGTCAACGAGGAGCAGGGCGTCCGCGAGGCGATGATGGCGGTGGGCGGCAGCGGCTCGCACATCCAGCTCCTCGCTCCCCTCTCCCCCGAGTCGACGATCGCGAAGTTCCTCGACCGCTCGGGTCCCGGAGTGCAGCAGGTCGCCTACCGGGTCGAGGACGTCGAGGCCGTCAGCCAGGTGCTCCGTGACAGGGGGCTTCGGCTGCTCTACGACGAGCCGCGCCGGGGCACGTCGAACTCCCGGGTCAACTTCATCCACCCCAAGGACGCCGGCGGAATCCTCGTCGAGCTGGTGCAGCCGGCGCACGAGACGCACTGACCGCCAGCGGCGGCCCGTGGCTGGGACCGCGCACGCGGCATACCCGGTCCGCGAGCCCGGCCGGGACCGTCGGCAGGTGAGGTAGGTCACCGCGTGACCGGAGTCTCACCACCCCCCGGATCGCCTTACCCAGCAGTAGTTTCGGCTGCACGTGCCGACGACGCCGAGGAGCCACACCGATGCAGGAAATCCGCGACGCCATCCTCTCCGGGGACCGCACCCCTGAGACGTATGCCGGGCTGTCCATCCCCGAGTCCTACCGCGCTGTGACGGTGCACAAGGACGAGGTCGGGATGTTCGAGGGCCTGGCCAGCAAGGACAAGGACCCACGCAAGTCGCTGCACCTCGACCACGTGCCGGTGCCGGAGCTCGCGCCCGGTGAGGCCCTGGTCGCCGTCATGGCCAGCGCCATCAACTACAACACCGTGTGGACCTCGATCTTCGAGCCGGTGTCGACGTTCGGGTTCCTCGAGCGCTACGGCCGCACGTCGGAGTTCGCCAAGCGGCACGACCTGCCCTACCACGTGGTCGGCTCCGACCTGGCCGGTGTGGTCCTGCGCACCGGGCCCGGGGTGACCAAGTGGGCGCCCGGCCACGAGGTCGTGGCGCACTGCCTGTCCGTCGAGCTCGAGGACGCCGACGGCCACAACGACACGATGCTCGACCCGCAGCAGCGCATCTGGGGCTTCGAGACGAACTTCGGCGGCCTCGCCGAGCTCGCCATCGTGAAGTCCAACCAGCTGATGCCCAAGCCCGCCCACCTGTCCTGGGAGGAGGCGGCCTCCCCCGGGCTCGTGAACTCCACGGCCTACCGCCAGCTGGTCTCCAAGAACGGCGCGGCCATGAAGCTCGGCGACCGCGTCCTCATCTGGGGCGCCTCCGGCGGCCTCGGGTCCTACGCCACGCAGATGGCCCTGGCCGGTGGCGCGACCCCCATCTGCGTCGTGTCGTCGCCCGAGAAGGCCCAGATCTGCCGCGAGATGGGTGCCGAGCTCATCATCGACCGCAATGCCGAGGGCTACCGGTTCTGGAACGACGACAACACCCAGCAGGACCCGCGTGAGTGGCAGCGGCTGGGCAAGAGGATCCGCGAGCTGACCGGCGGGCACGACGTCGACATCGTCTTCGAGCACCCGGGGCGCGAGACCTTCGGTGCGAGCGTCTACGTCGCACGCAAGGGCGGCACGATCGTCACCTGCGCGTCGACCTCGGGCTACATGCACGAGTACGACAACCGCTACCTGTGGATGAACCTCAAGCGGATCATCTCGAGCCACTTCGCCAACTACCGCGAGGCGTGGGAGGCCAACGAGCTGATCAACCGCGGCCTCATCCAGCCGACGCTCTCGAAGACCTACGCGATGGACGAGGTGGGGCAGGCGGCCCTCGACGTCCACCGCAATGCCCACCAGGGCAAGGTCGGCGTCCTCACCCTGTCGCCCGAGGCGGGACTCGGCGTCACCGACACCGAGAAGCGCGCGGCCCTGCTGCCCCAGATCAACCGCTTCCGCAACGCCTGACCTGCACCTTTCCGTCCTGCGCACCATGCGGTGCCATAGGGTCGTCGCATGTCAGTGCTCGACCGGTGGAGAGAGTTCCGGCGCGCCCAACGGGACGCGTTGCGGGCCAGCAACCATCCCCACGACCGCCCCGAGCAGACCAGTGAGCTCGGCGAGCTGCTCCCCGACATCCTGCCGAGCCGGCGTTCCTCCCGCGACGACGGTGGGTCCGACGAGGGCACCGACGGCCGCACGGAAGGTGCTGGGGTCGCTGGGGTCGCCGAGGGCCACCGGCCCGACGACGGCCCCGGCCAGACCACCCAGGACGAGTCCTCCGCCGACGGCCGTCCCTACGGCCGGGCCGGGCGACCGCTCAACCGCCAGTCGCCGTTCTACATGGGCTTCGTCGGCGCCATCGGGGTCCTCACTGCCCTGCTGCTCTGGCACACCCTCGGCCGGCTGACGACCGTCCTGACCCTGGTGGTCGTGGCGTTCTTCCTGGCCCTCACCCTCAACCCGCTCGTCGAGTTCCTCACCCGCCACGGGCTGAAGCGCGGGGGCGCGGTCGCCCTCGTCTTCGCCGGCGTGGTGGCGGTGTTCACCCTGCTCGGGCTCGTCGTCGTGCCGCCGGTGATCTCCCAGGGCACCGACCTGGCCCAGAAGGCGCCCGACTACCTCGACCAGATCCTCCGGAGCCGCTTCGTCAAGGACCTCGACCGGCACTACGACGTGGTCGACAAGATCCAGACGGAGTTCAACAAGAGGATCACCGACGGCAACTTCCTCAGCCAGGTCTTCGGCGGTGTGCTCGGCGTGGGGGTGGCCGTCATCGGCGGCATCTTCCAGGCCTTCACGGTGCTGGTCCTCACGCTGTTCCTGCTCGCGTCGTTCCCCCGGGTCAAGCAGGGGGCCTACGCCATCGTCCCCGCCTCGCGTCGTCCCCGCGTGATCTCGCTCTCCGAGGAGATCATGCGACGGACGGGCTCCTACGCCATCGGCCAGGTCGCCGTCGCGACGATCAACGCGATCTGCTCGTGGATCATGATGATGATCGTCGGCATCCCGTATGCCGCCGTGTTGGCTGTCGCGGTCGGCTTCCTGGGCCTGATCCCCATGGTGGGTGCGACCGCCGGTGCGGCCGTCGTGTGCCTCGTGGCGATCTTCGACGAGCCCAAGAAGGCGGTCATCGCCCTCATCTACTACGTGGTCTACCAGCAGCTCGAGAACTACGTCGTGGCGCCCAGGATCATGCAGCGCACCGTCTCGGTGCCCGGCGCGGTCACGGTCGTGGCCGCCCTCGCGGGCGGCACCCTGCTCGGCGTGCTGGGCGCCCTGCTGGCCATCCCCGTCGCCGCCGGCCTGCTGCTCCTCTACGAAGAGGTCCTGCTTCCCCGCCAGCGTCGCCACTGACCGGCTGTCGCTCGAGTCGTGGGGGTGAGCACTCGCCATGCCGCGGTCTGCGGGATGCCGAGGGCGCGGTATGCCGCGCGGCTGGCATCCCTGGCGCGTCAGGGACAGAGGGTCAGCGGGTGGCGCCACGGGTGTGGCGGCGGTCGCGCGCCTCCCAGCAGGGGGTGTGCCAGTGCCGTCGGTCGTCGAGCCCACCCATGCCCTCGGCCGGCCACGCGACCACGTGGGGCGTGCCCATCGGGATGTTCTGCTGGCACCCGGGGCACAGGTACGCCCGGCTCGCCCCGCTGCCGGTGACGCGGCGCACGAACCACTCGCCACCGGCATACATCTCCCGACGCGCGGTCCCCCCGACCGCTCGGTCGAGGTTCAGCGGGGCGTCGTCACGGCGACGCCGGTTGGCGCGGGGCATGCGACCGAGTCTTCCAGAGGAGGCTGCATCTCCCGCAGGGCAGTCGGCGCGGACGTCACCCCGGCGACGCCCCGATCGGGACGTCGGCGGTATGCCGCGCGGGCGGCATACCCATCGCTGGCTCAGGCGTAGGTGCGGAAGCCGCGCCCGGTCTTGCGACCGAGGTAGCCGGCCGTGACCATGTGCTCGAGCAGCGGCGCGGGGGCGAACCCGGGCTCGCGGAACTCGAGGTAGAGCTCGCGCTGGATCGCCAGGGACACGTCGTTGCCCACCACGTCGAGCAGCTCGAACGGCCCCATCGGCAGGCCACAGCCGGTCTTCATGGCCGTGTCGATCGCGTCGGCGGTGGCGTAGTTGGCGCTGAGCATCTTCACGGCGTCGTTGAGGTAGGGGAACAGCAGCGCGTTGACGATGAAGCCCGAACGGTCACCACACGTCACGGCGTGCTTTCCGACGGTGGCACAGACGTCCTGGATGGTGGCCACGACGTCGGCGGCGGTCGAGACCGTGTGGACGACCTCGACCAGCTTCATGACCTGGGCCGGGTTGAAGAAGTGCATCCCGATGACGTCCTCGGGCCGCGTCGTGGCGGCAGCGCAGTCGACCACGGGCAGCGACGAGGTGGTCGTGGCCAGGATCGCACCGGGCTTGCAGATCTCGTCGAGGTTCTCGAAGAGCGCCTTCTTGACCGCCAGGTCCTCGACGACCGCCTCGACCACGAGGTCGACGGTGGCCAGGGCGTCCAGCGAGGTGGTGCCCGTCAGGTGCGAGAGGGCCTGCGCGCGGGCCGACTCCTCGAGCTTGCCGCGCTGGACCGCCTTCTCGAGGGACTTGGTGATCGCCGCGGTGACGGCGTCGACCTTGGCCTGGCTGCGGGTCACGTAGGTGACGTCGTAGCCGGCCTTGGCGAAGACCTCGATGATGCCGGTGGCCATGGTGCCGGAGCCCACGACGCCGACCGTGCGCACCTGGCGCAGCGCGGCTCCCGTGTCACCTGCGGGGCGCGGCGTCAGGGAGTCGTCGACGACCTGGCTGCTGCCCGGCTCGGCGTAGGTGTAGAACCCGCGCCCGCTCTTGCGACCCTTGAGGCCGGCGCTGACCATCTGCTTGATGACCGGGCTCGGGGCGTGCAGGCGGTCGCGGCCCTGCTTGTACATCGTGTCGAGGATCTCGTAGGCGGTGTCGAGACCGATGAGGTCCATCAGCGCCAGCGGGCCCATCGGGTAGCCGCAGCCGAGCTTCATGGCCGCGTCGATGTCCTCGCGGCTGGCGTAGCGCGACTCGAACATCGAGACGGCGTGGTTGAGGTAGCCGAACAGCAGGGCGTTGGCGATGAAGCCGGCCTTGTCGCCGACGATGACCGGCTGCTTGCCGAGCCGCAGGGCGAGTGCCTTGACGTCCTCGAAGACCTCGTCCTCGGTGACGACGGTGCGGATGACCTCGACGAACTGCAGGACCGGCGCCGGGTTGAAGAAGTGCATGCCGACGACGCGCTTGGGGTTGCCGGTGGCAACCGCGATCTCCGTGACCGAGAGCGACGAGGTGTTGGTCGCGAGGATGGCGTCGGGGCCGACGATCGCGTCGAGCTTGCCGAAGACGTCCTTCTTGAGGTCGAGGTGCTCGGGCACCGCCTCCACCACCAGCTGGCACTCGGCCAGCTCGTCGAGGCTCGAGGTGAACAGCACCCGTGCGTGCAGCGCCGCCTGGTCCTCCTCGCTCAGCTTGCCGCGGCTGACGGCCCGGCCGGTGGAGTGCTCGAGCACCCCTCGACCCTTCTCGACCGCCGCCTCGTCGACCTCGACGGCGACGACGTCGATCCCGTTGCGGGCGAACACCTCGACGATGCCGGCACCCATGGTGCCGAGACCGATCACTCCGACCTTGCTGAACTCACGAGCCATGCGGCGAGTCTGGCAGAGCAGGTATGCCGGGTGGACCCCCGGGCAGCGTGACGGTCACCACCCCTGCTGCCATCGGGCGACGTCGGAGGACCCACCAGCCCGCGAACTCACCACTCGTGGCCGGCGCCGATCAGGGCGGACTCCATGTGGAAGCGCTGCTCGCGGGACAGGCCGCGGATCGCCAGGGGCACGGGGATGTCGACGGCCCGGCAGTAGTCGCGCAGCGCGTGGTCGTAGGCCAGCCTCGCCGCCATGAGCCGTTCGGCCTTGCGGGGCTGGTCACCCGCCTCGACGCGGCGGATGTGGGCGGCCAACCGGCTCAGCTCCATGGCCAGGAGGATGGGCGGGATGGGTTCCGGCACCGGGCGCCGCAGATCACGCCGTGCCTGGTACCTCGTGACGGCTGGCTGCATGACCCTGGGTGGCCGGCCCGTCGTGAGCCAACGCACCCCGCTCACGAGGGTGCCCATCACGAGGACGAGACCGGCGACGTTGCCCAGGACGTTCGGCATACCAGCTCACCTCTGTGCTCCGAGTGTGCGCCACGGACCCCGCACGACGCAACGGTTCGGTGCCCGTAGAGTGACCCCTCGTGCGGCTGGTCATAGCGAAGTGTTCGGTGGACTACGAGGGCCGCCTGACGGCCCACCTCCCCCTGGCGACGAGGTTGCTCCTCGTCAAGGCGGACGGGTCGGTGCTCGTCCACAGTGACGGCGGGTCCTACAAGCCGCTCAACTGGATGTCCCCTCCGTGCGCGATGGCCGAGGCGTCTCCCGAGGAGCACGAGACCGCGGACGGCGTCACGGCCGTCTGGCTGGTGCAGCACGCCAAGTCGGAGGACCGGCTCCGGGTGCTCATCCACCAGGTGCTGCACGACTCGTCGCACGAGCTCGGGGTCGACCCGGGACTGGTCAAGGACGGGGTCGAGGCCCACCTCCAGAAGCTCCTGGCCGAGCACATCCACACCCTCGGCGACGGCTGGAGCCTCGTGCGTCGCGAGTACATGACGGCGATCGGGCCGGTCGACATCCTGTGCCGGGACGGCTCCGGTGCCTCGGTCGCCGTGGAGATCAAGCGACGGGGTGACATCGACGGTGTCGAGCAACTCACCCGCTACCTCGAGCTGATGAACCGCGACCCGCACCTGTCTCCCGTGACCGGGGTCTTCGCCGCACAGGAGATCAAGCCGCAGGCCCGCACGCTCGCGACCGACCGGGGCATCCGCTGCGTGACGCTGGACTACGACGCGCTCAAGGGCATCGACAACAGCGAGCACCGCCTGTTCTAGTCGCAGTGCCGGCGCTTACTCAACATTTGCATGGGTGAGCGCCGAGCGGGTCAGACCACGGTGCGGTCGGTCGAGCCGGGCCAGGTCTGCACGTCGAAGCCGTCACCGTCGACTGCCACCTCCGCCACCCCGCAGTTCGGCAGGAACTTGGCCGTCGCGAGGTCGCCGCGGAGGGTGCTGGAGAGCCGTGGCAGGGCGAACGACATGACGCCGCCGTGTGAGAAGACCAGGACGGTCTCGCCCCGGAACTGGTCGGCGATCGAGAGCAGCGCCTCCCGGTAGCGGGCCAGGACCTCCTCCCCCGTCACCCCCCGGGGGATCCTCCTGCGCAGGTCCCCGTGCACCCACGCCTGGAAGATCGACTGCAGCTCGGGGTCGTCGTGCGGTCGGCCGGCCAGGGCGCCGACGGAGAACTCCTCGAGCCCCTCGACCGCCCGCGAGTCGACAGCGAGGATCTCGGCCGCGACGGCGCCCGACTGGACGGCGCGCGCCAAGATGCTGGTGCGGACCGCGGCCACCCTGCGGCCGGCGAGGGACTCGGCCAGGGCGGTGGTCTGCTCGATCCCCTTGGGCGACAGCCACCCTCCCTCGTCCGACAGGACTGAGGGGTGTCCGTACTCCGCGTCACCATGGCGGGCGACGAGGAGCGTGGCGGCACACTGCAGGTCACTCATGCGTCGAGGGTATGCCGCGCAAGCCCGTCCCTGCCGTGCGGCTGAGACGGGTCAGCGCAGCGCGACCAGCAACAGCAGGCGGGCCGCCTCGGCGCGCACGGCAGCGCGCGCCGGCCCGAGGTACTTGCGGGTGTCGACCAGGGCGTCGTCGGCCGCCAGCCGCTCACGGACGGCTGCGGTGAAGACGGCGTTCAGGTGCGTCGCGATGTTGATCTTGGTCATCCCCGCGCGCACCGCCGCCTCGATCCCGTCGTCAGGCACCCCCGACGAGCCGTGCAGGACCAGCGGAACGGGCACCTGCGCCGCGATCGCCGCGATCAGGTCGAGGTCGAGGACCGCGGTGCGGTGGGTCATCGCGTGCGAGGACCCGACGGCCACCGCGAGCGCGTCCACGCCGGTGTCGCGGGCGAACTGGGCCGCCTCGTCCGGTCGCGTCCGGACTCCCGGCGCGTGCACGCCGTCCTTGCCCCCGATCTCGCCGAGCTCTGCCTCGACGCTCACGCCCGCGGCGTGGCAGCGGTCGACGATCGCCCGCGTGACGGCACGGTTCTCGCTGTCCTCGAGGGTCGAGCCGTCGAACATCACCGACGTGAAGCCCAGACCGAGCGCCTCCTCGACCAGGTCGGTGCTCACCGCGTGGTCGAGGTGGAGCACCACGGGGACGGTGGCCGCCTCGGCCAGCACGCGGGCTGCCGCCGCGAGGGGGGCCAGGGCCCCGTGGAAACGCACGGTGTTCTCACTGACCTGCAGGACGACGGGCAGGCCCACGTCCTCGGCCGCCCCGACCAGGGCCTGCGCATGCTCGAGGTGGATGACGTTGAAGGCCGCCACCCCACGCCCCTGCGCCCGCGCCCCTGCGAGCACTCCTGCCAGGTCAGCCAGCACCTCAGTCCCTCCAGATCGTCACGTCGGGCCCCAGACGGGCGATGTCCTCGGCCGACACGACCCCCGCGACCGGCTGCAGCACCGCAGCCGCAGACCAGGCCACGGCGTTGCGCAGCAGCCGCTCGGGCGGCTCCCCTGACAGCAGGCCCGCGGCGACCGCGGCCACGGCGGCGTCGCCGGCGCCGGTGGGGTTGCCGCGCAGCGAGTGGCCGAGTGCCGCCCGCTGCGCCGGACCCTGCGCCGGGACCCAGACCATGCCGTCCGGCCCCAGCGAGACCAGCACGTCGCGGGCCCCGCGGTCCTGGAGCAGCCGCGCACCCGCGACCGGGTCGTGACTCCCCGTCACCTCGGCGAGCTCGTCACGGTTTGGCTTGACCACGTCAGGACCAGCGGCGACCCCACCGAGCAGCGCGTCGCCGGAGGCGTCGAGGACCACCCGGCAGCCGGCGGCGTGACCGGCCTCCACGAGCTGGACGTACCCGTCGGGCGGAAAGCCCGGTGGAACGCTGCCGGAGGCGACCAGCACCGCGGCACGGTGCTCGACGAGCACCCGACCGGTGTGCGCGACGACCGAGTCCCACTGGCCCGGCGGGCACGGCGAACCGGGCTCGTTGAAGGCGGTCGCGTCCCCGTCGGCCCGCGAGACGACGGTGACCGTGCGCCGGGTCTCGACGGCGCTGGTCAGGCACGAGTGCCGTATGCCGCGTGCGTCGAGGTCCGCGAGCAGCCGTTCGCCGGCGGCTCCCCCGACCAGCGCCACCGCCAGCACGGGCTGTCCCTGGCTGGTGAGGACCGACGAGACGTTCAGCCCCTTGCCGCCCGCCACCTCGCGGACCTCGAGCACGCGGTGGCTGCGGTGGACCGTGAGGCGCTCGACGGCATACGTGACGTCGAGGGCCGGGTTGGGCGTGACGGTGACGATCACGTCCGGTCCCAGGCCAGGCAGGAGGCGCCCAGGCATCCCGCGCGGTCACCGAGCGCGGCCTGGACGATGGTGGGGGGCCGCTGGAACGTGAGGGCCGACTCGACCGCACTGCGCAGCGGGCCCAGCAGCACCTCACCGCTGCGGCTCAGTCCGCCCCCCACGACAACTCGCTCGACCCCGGTCAGCGTGACCGTCGCGACGACCGCCCGGGCCAGCGCGTCGACGGCGCCCTGCCAGACGCTGGTGGCCGGCAGGTCTCCGCCGGCCACGAGCTCCGCGATCGCCGCGGCGTCACGGCGGGTGCCGGTGGTGGCCGCGTAGGCCGACTCGACCGCTGCGGCCGAGGCCACGGCCTCGAGGCATCCCCGCGCTCCGCAGCCACAGAGTGGACCATCCGGCTCCACGACGAGGTGACCCAGCTCGCCGCTCCAGCCGTCGGCCGAGATCACTCGACCGTCGAGCAGCAGGGCGCCGGCCACGCCGGTGCCGATGGCGACGAAGACTGCGTTCGAGGCGTGCCGCGCCGCACCGAACCTGGCCTCGGCCACCAGCCCGGCACGCACGTCGTGGCCGAAGGCGACCGGGAGCGCGAGGATCCGCTCCAGCGGTTCGGCGACGGGCAGGTCGCGCCAGCCCAGGTTGGCCGACCAGCGCGCCAGGCCCCTGCGGTCGTCGACGATCCCCGGCACGACGAGTCCCACCGCGGCGACGGCGACCTCGTGGCCGTCTCGGGTCGCGGCGTACTGTAGCGCGCCCAGCGTGTCGGCCGCGGCGTCCACCAGGGCGCCCTCCACGTCGAGGCGCTCGGGAGTGGCTCGAGTGAGGGCCACGACCTCGATTCCTTCGCGGGTCACCAAGGCGGACTTGATCCGCGTGCCACCGACATCGATCGCGGCCACGACGGGGCGATCCACCCTCAGACCACCTGCACCGTGACGCCCGCGGCCCGCAGGTCGGAGACGGCATCGTCGGGAGCGCTGGAATCGGTGACCAGCAACGAGATTCGCTCGGTCGGGCAGATCCGGGCAAACGCCCGGCGGCCGACCTTGTCGCCCGTCGCGACGACGACGACCCGGTCCGCGCGCTGGACCATGAGCGAGTTGATGCCGGCTTCCCCCTCGTGCTGGCAGCTGGCCCCACCCGCGCTGGAGACCCCGTCGACCCCGAGGACGACCGTGTCGAGCCACAGCTCGCCCAGCACCATGGCGGCGAGCGGACCCGAGAGCTCGTAGGACTCCTGCCGGGCCACGCCCCCCAACGACACGCAACGGATGAAGGGTCGCAGCACCATCTCGGTGGCGATGTTGAGCGCGTTGGTCACGACGGTGACCGCAGGGCGCCTCGAGCTGGCCGCAAGGTCGGCTCGGGCCGCGAGCCGTCGCGCGGTCGCGCTGGTCGTCGTGCCCCCGTTGAAGCCCACCACGGTGCCCTCGGGCACGAGGTCGGCCGCATGGGCTGCGACCCGCTCCTTGGCCGAGTCGCTCCCGGCCAGCTTGTAGCGGGCCGGCAGCTCGTACGCCACGGCGCTGGCCACGACCCCGCCGTGGGTGCGGGTCACCAGCTGCTGGGCGGCGAGCTCGCCGAAGTCGCGCCGCACCGTGGCCTCGGAGACACCGAGCGCCTCCACGACCTGGGCCACGCTCAGCCGGCCGTGCTCGGCGAGGAGGCCGAGCAGGGCACCCCAGCGGGCGCCGCGATCCATGCCGCCGCGCACCTCGAGCTCGCTCACTTGACCGCCCCCGACGTGAGCCCGCCGACGAGGTGCTTCTCGATGAGCGCGAACAACACCACGACCGGCACGATCGCGACGACGGACGCGGCGAACAGCTGGTCCCAGTTCTGCTCATAGCCGGTGACGTAGGAGTTGATGCCGACGGTCAGGGGCTTCTTGTCGTCACTGAGCATCAGGGTCAGCGCGACGACGTACTCGTTCCACGCCGCGATGAACGTGAAGATCGTCGCCGTGACCAGGCCCGGCAGCGTCAGTGGCAGCATGACCCGCCACAGCCGACCGAGCCGACCTGCGCCGTCGAGCTCGGCGGCCTCCTCGATCTCGCGCGGGATCGAGGCGAAGAAGCCGTGCAGGATCCAGATCGCGAAGGCGAGGTTGAAGGCGGCGTTGGTGAGGATCAGCGCCTGGTAGGTGTCGACCAGGGTGAGGGCGTAGAACTCGCGGTAGATGCCCACGACCAGCGAGGTCGGGGCGAACATCTGGGTCACGAGCACGAGGAACAGGAACGCCATCCGGCCGCGGAACCGGAACCGTGCGGTGAAGTAGGCCGCCGGGATCGCCACCACCACGACGATGACGGTCGAGGACAGCGAGATCACCAGCGAGCTCTTGAGCCAGGCGAGGAACCGTTCGTCACCGAGCACCTCGGAGAACGTCGTCCACTTCCACTGCTCCGGGAGCAGCGACGGCGGCGTCTTCACCACGTCGCTGCTCGGGCGGAACGCGTCGAGCAGCATCACGAGGTAGGGCCACAGGAAGGCGAAGGCGACGACCAGGCCGATGATCGGCATGGCCCACGGCCGGATGCCCCGCCACCCACCCGGTCGCGGACGACGGACGGCCCCCGGTGCCGTGGTCGTGGTGCTGCTCATGACTCCTCCTCGCGCCAGCTGGACACCCGGAGGTAGACGAGCACCGCAACCAGGATCAGGCACACGTTGAACAACCCGGCTGCGGCGGACTGGCCCACGTCCTTCTCGGCGCTCTTGAACGCGAGCTTGTACATGAAGGTGATCGTCGTGTCGTGACCGAAACCGGGGTTGGACTCGTTGAGCGTGTAGATGATCGGGAAGCTGTTGAACACGTAGATCATGTTGAGGACGGTCGCGACGAGGATCGCCGGTCGCAGCAGCGGCAGGGTGATCTGCCGCCAGGTCTGCCAGGCCGAGGCACCGTCGATGCGCGCCGCCTCGTAGACGTCACCGGGGATCGCGTTGAGCCCGGCGACGAAGACGTAGGCGGTGAACGGGATCGAGACGAACACGCCTACTGCGATCATCGACGGCATGATCAGTCGGTCGCTGCCGATGAAGTCGATCGGGGTGTCGATGACGTTCAGCTTGAGGAGGACGGCGTTGAGGGTGCCGTAGTAGTAGCTGTAGATGAGGCTGAACAGCCGGGCGGTGATCACGAGGGACGCGGCCCAGGGCACGATCACGGCCCACCTCACGATGCGTCGTCCCCAGAACTCCTTGGTGAGGAACTGCGCGACACCCAGGCTGATGAGGATCGTCAGCGCCACGACGGCGACGACCCACACGATCGTGTTGGTCAGCACCGTCGCGAGGCTGTCGTTGGCGAGGACGTTGCGGAAGTTGTCGAGGCCCGCGTCTCCCTTGCGCAGACCCGTGATCGAGTAGCGCGAGAGGGAGGCACGGACCAGCTCGACTGCCGGCCACACGACGACCCCGAGGATGAGCGCGAGGGCGGGCGCGAGCCACAACAGGGCGATCCACCCGGACACGCCGGAGGTATGCCGTCGCCGCGCCGGGCGGCGACGGCCACCGGCGGCCGGGGCCGGCGACGAGGGGGCGGCCGGGGCGAGCGCGGCCGGATCCCCGGCCGCACCCGCCCCTGCACCGATGGGCTGGGTCACGCTCAGCCGCCGGCCTCGGCGGACTGCTGCAGCTTGTCCAGCACCGCCTTCGGGTCACCGGTCATGGCCGTGCCAAGGTTCTGCTGCACGGCGAGCTTGACCTTGTCCCACGTCGGGTCGTCGGTCGGCGTGAGGTGCGCGTTCGGCAGCGTGTCGAGGTAGGTCTTGAGCTTGGGGTCGCTCGAGAACTCCTGGATCCCCGACTTGGTCACCGGCAGGAAGCCCTCGGCCTTGATGAACTGGTTGACCTGGTCCTTCTGGTAGTAGAGGTCGTAGAACGCCTTGACCGCGTCCTGGTTCCCCTTCTTCTTGAAGGCCATGAGGTAGTCGGTCACACCGAAGGTCTGGGGCGTGCCACCGTCGGCCTTGGTCGGCATCGGCACGACGCCGTAGTCGACCTTGGCGTCCTTGTCGAGCGTCGCCGCGAGGGGCGAGAACCCGACGACCATGCCGACCTTGCCCGAGGCGAACAGGTCGAACGCGTCCTGGCGGTTGGTCTTGCCGGGGTTGTTCTGGGTGAGCTTCTTGGTGGCCAGGCTCTTGAGGAAGGTCAGGGTCTCGACGTTCTCAGGGCTGTTGACGGTCCACTTGCCGTCCTTCTTCCAGTCACCGCCGTTGTTGAACGCCCAGATCGAGAACTCCCCCTGCGCCTCCTCGGGGCCAAGTGGCAGGCCGTAGCCGATGGCACCGTTGCCGAGGTCGGAGACCTTCTTGGCGTCGGCCTCGAACTCGGCCCACGTCTTCGGCGGCTCGGCGATGCCGGCCTGCTTGAACAGCGCCTTGTTGTAGAACATCGCGCGGGCCGAGGAGAGATCCGGCATGCCGTACATCTTGCCTTCGTAGGTGCCCGACTTGACGAACGCGTCGAGCAGGTCGGACTTGACCGAGTCGGACAGCACGTCGTCGGAGCTGTAGAGCAGGTCGTCCTTGGCATAGCTCGCGTAGGCGTTGAGGTTGAGGATGTCCGGCGGGTTGTTGTTCTGGACCATGGTGGAGCTCTGCTGGTCGATGTCGTCCCAGCTGACGATCTGCACCTGGAGGGTGTTGCCCGTCTTGGTCTTGTAGGCCTGGGCGAACTGGTCCCAGAAGGCCTTCGTGTGGTCCTTGGAGTACTCGGCCGCAACCAGCTTGATGGTCGTCGCCTTGCCCCCGGATCCGCCGCCGTCGGCGGTTCCGGCTCCCTGGCCGCCACCGCAGGCCGCCAACCCGAGGGCGGCTGCCGCAGTCCCTGCGACCAACGCCGCTCCCCGGAGGTGTCGTCTGGTGCTCACGTGTCTACCTCGATCTCTGTCGGTTCTCGTGTCGACCAAGGCCCGTTGCCGTGATCGTTTCGTAGCGGTTGCCGCGCGCTTCGCTCACATCTGCGAGGCTCGACAGCCACAGTGGCCCCGCGATCCCTGCTCGTCAAGGGTTTCGGGGCGACTTTCTCCGGTGGTCAGGATGACTAAACGGGCGAAACAGGGATCAAACACCACTGGTCTTGACTGATCGAATCTGATGGTTAAGCATTCGCATCAGTCTTATTCACTCAACCGAGGAGTCGCACCGTGGTTGACCACCCCGCTGCCCACCTGGCCGCCGAGATCGCCACCCAACCGGACAACTGGCGAGCCGTGCTCGCCCGCGTGGAGGAGGCGCTGGCCGTCCTGCCGCCCCGCGGCGCGCGGGTGGCGGTGACCGGCTGTGGCACGTCCTACTACATGGCGCAGGTCTACGCCGCGCTGCGGGAGACCTCCGGCGCCGGACCCACCGACGCGTTTGCGGCCAGCGAGTTCCCGCTCGGGCGCGGCTACGACCACGTCGTGGCCATCTCGCGCTCGGGCACGACGACCGAGGTCATCGACCTGCTCGAGCAGCTGCGAGGGCAGCCCGGCGGCCCGACCACGACGGCGATCGTCGCCACGGCCGGCACCGCCATCCCCGACCTGGCCACGCACGCGTTCCTGCTCAGCGAGGTCGACGAGTCCTCCGTCGTGCAGACCCGCTTCGCCACGACGACCCTCGCGCTCCTGCGGGCCACGCTCGGCGAGGACCTCAGCGCCGCGATCGCCGACGCCGAGGCAGTGCTCGCCGAGGACGGGTCCACCGCCCTGGACGGCGTCGGCGATGCCGAGCAGATCACCTTCGTCGGCCGCGGGTGGACCGTCGGGCTGGCCCATGAGGCCGCCCTCAAGCTCCGCGAGTCAGCACAGTTCTGGACCGAGTCCTACCCCGCGATGGAGTATCGACACGGCCCGATCAGCATCGCGACGACCGGGCGGGCGACCTGGGCCTTCGGCGAGGTCCCTGCCGGGCTGGACGAGGACGTCCGGGCGACTGGCGCACACTTCGAGCACCGCGCCATCGACCCGCTCGCCGACCTGGTGCGCCTGCACCGGCTCTGCCTGGCCAAGGCCGAGCAGGCGGGCGTGGACCCGGATCGACCTCGACACCTGTCCCGGTCCATCATCCTCACGTGACCTCTTCCGCCACCGACACCGGACGCCTGCTCCTGACCGGGCGAGTCGTCACGCCCGACGGTGTCATCGGCGACGGTGCCGTGGCGGTCACCGATGGCTCCATCGCGTATGCCGGTGAGCGCGGCTCGCTGCCCTCCGACTGGGCCGAGGTGGCCGAGCCGGCCGGCTGGCAGGCCGGCCTGACCCTGCTGCCCGGGCTCGTGGACATCCACTGCCACGGAGGCAACGGGGGCGAGTTCGGTCCCGATGCTGCGAGCGCGCACCGGGCGGCCCGGCACCACCACCAGCAGGGCTCCACGACGATCGTGGGTTCCCTCGTGTCCGCGCCGGCGGCCACCTTGGTCGAGGGTGCCCGGACGCTCGGTGACCTCGTGCGCGCCGGCGAGCTGGCCGGCATACACCTCGAAGGGCCGTTCCTGTCGACCGTGCGGTGTGGTGCGCAGAACCCTGCCGCGCTGGTCGACGCCGACGTCGCACTCGTCGAAACCCTCGGTGACGCCGCGGGCGAGGGAGCGTTCGCGCAGATGACCTGGGCCCCGGAACGCACCGGCGGCGACCAGGTGCCCGCGGCCCTCGCCGCGGTCGGTGCCGTGGGTGCGGTGGGCCACACGGATGCCGACTACGACACCGCCGCCCGCGCTCTCGACGCGGTGGCCGACCGCGGGGTGCGCGGCGGCCTTCCCCTCACGACGCACCTCTTCAACGGTATGCCGCCGCTGCTCTCGCGCGCCCCCGGCGCCGTGGGTGCCGCGATCGCGGCCGCTGCCCGCGGCCGTGCGGTCGTCGAGGTGATCGCCGACGGCGTGCACCTCGACGGCGGCACCGTGCGGATGCTCTTCGACACCGTGGGACCCGAACACATCGCCCTGGTCAGCGACGCGATGTCCGCGAGCGGCCTACCCGACGGGGCCTACACCCTGGGTGGGCTCGACGTGACGGTCAGCGCTCGGGCCGCCCGGCTGACCAGCAACGGCAGTCTCGCCGGCGGGGTGAGCACGCTGCTCGATGAGGTGCGCTGGCTGGTCCGCGACCTGGGCATCCCCCTGTCCGACGCGGTGGCGGCGGCGTCAGCCACACCGGCCCGGGCGCTCGCCCTCACGGGGTCGGGGAGCCTCGCGCCGGGTCAGCACGCCGACCTGTTGGTGGTCGACTCCCAGCTCGTCCTCCACCGGGTCCTGCGTCGCGGCACCTGGCTCTGATCCGACCCCCTCCCCCGACTTCTGGTCAACGGTCCCGCACGAAGGCGCCTGACGGCGGTGCCGGTGGGGCATGGCTGGCCAGAAGTGGGAGAGGAGACGCCTCTACTGCCGGGACGACCCTGGGCCCCTGCCGGTTGGCAGGGGCCCAGGGGTCAGGCGGGGTGGTTCCGGGTCAGCGCACGACCACCGAGAGGGCGCCAGACGTCGCGGGGCTGTAGATCCCCGAGCCGTTGTAGGTCGCCGTCAGGCGGTGCGTGCCACGGGCCAGGACGGGCGCCCTGAAGGTCGCCTTGCCCGAGTAGACCTTGGCCGTGCCGAGCACCCGTGAGCCGTCGCGGAACGTGACCGTTCCCGTGGCGGCCGACGGGGTGACCAGCGACGTCAGGGTCGGGCGGTAGCCGTACCGGTAGTCACGGTCGTTGGAGCTGAGCGAGGCCTTGGTCGCCAGCTTGACCGGCACGACCTGCGCCCGAGCACCGTTGGCGTTCAGGTGGTGGATGAGCAGCAGCCCCTGCGGCTTGTCCGACGCGAACGACGCGTCGGCGCGACGGACCGTGAGCTTCCTACCGGGGAGGTCGGTGTTGAGCAGCGTGCCGAAGTCGCCGTAGGCGGCCAGCGCGGGCGAAGCCACGCTGAGCGTCAACGGAGCGGCCTGCGAGCCCATCGTGTCGACCAGACCGGCCTCCGCGGTGGAGGACTCGACCCAGTACTTGATCTTCGGCGCCGACCCCGCGAGGAGGCCCGCAGCCTTCAGCGCACCGACCGAGACCGGGAGGGCCAGGGAGTCGCTGTTGAAGGCGTTGGTGTCGAAGGAGCCGTCGACGCCGTTGAGCAGCTGGTCATCGATGACCGAGTACTGGTCGTCACCGGGGCGAAGGTCGACCAGCTCCGAGAGGAAGTAGTCGTAGTCGTCCGTGGTGACGAACCGGGTGTTGTAGACCACCGAGTCGGGCCCCGGGTTCGTGGCGTCCGTCTCGAGGAAGACGTCGAACTCGGTGTACGAGGCGGGAGTGCGCCACGGCCCGAAGCTGCTGACCCCGAAGCTGATGAACCGGGGGTCGGGCTTGGTCGGGTCGAGGGTTGCCGGGTTGAACAGCGGCCAGTCCGAAGCGGTGCCGACGAAGCGCAGGTCGGCGGAACGGTCGTCGGCGAACGCGATGCACTTGACCACCAAGGTGGACGAGCAGCTCGGGAGCTTCGCGCTGGTGCCCTGCAGCTGGAACGCGGACACCGACGACTCGTAGCCGGTGGAGCCAGTGCCCTGCTGGACGCCCGTGCCCGACAGCGCGAGCGAGCCGGTCTTGACCGCCCCACCCGAGACGGTGGCCGTGGCGGCCGCCTTCATCGCCGAGGCCGGACGCGGAGCAGACCACACCGGCACCCGGAGCTTCGAGCCCGGGGTGGTGCCGGCCGGCGTCAGGACCATGCGGCCACTGGCGTCAGCGCGGTGGTTCTGGTTGATCTCCAGTCCGAGCGGGTCGATCGGCGTGGTCGGGTCGGTGACCGCCCGCAGCGCCGAACGCGTGATGGTGGCCGTGACCTTGACGTCAGCCGACCCGCCAGCCGCGAGGCTGATCTGGGTGGGGCTGAAGGAGTACGTCACACCCGGGGTCGGGTGGGCCGCCTGGTAGCCGATCGTGTAGGACGACGTCCCGGTCGGGCGCTTGTTGACGACCTTGACCGTCTTGGTCAGGGTCGTGGTCGCTGCCGTGACGGCCACCGGCCCGAACGAGACGCTGACCGCACCGGGGGTGTCCTTGACGTAGGCCAGCGTGGTCGTGTCGACGGCCGCGTCGGCCTTGACGCGACCCGAGCCGACCCGCTCCGGGCCGTAGACGGCACCGGTGTGGTTCGCACCCACGAAGACGTCCTGGGTCGCCGTGTTCATGATGGCGGCCTTGACCTCCTCGGAGGTCCAGTTCGGGTGGGCACCACGGACGAGGGCGGCTTCGCCGGCCACGTGCGGGGACGCCATCGAGGTGCCGCTCTCGGCGATACCCTCGCTGCCCGTGCCGACGGCGACCGAGAAGGTGGTCACACCGGGGGCCGCGACGTCAGGCTTGACGTTGTTGGCGATGCCGACACCCCGCGAGGAGAAGCCGGCGACCTGGTCGATCGCACCGGGGTTGACGACGGTCACGCTGTTGCGCAGCGCGTTCGTCATCGTGACCTTCACCGGGACGCTGTTGTCCAGCTTGGCCTTGATGGCCACGGTCGCTTGGTTGACGGTCAGCATCGCGGGGATGTCCGCGTCACCGGTCACACCGGCCGAGAACGAGTTCACGTCGCTGCCGTAGATGACCCCGACGGCTCCGGCGTCCTGGGCGAGCTGGGCGCGAGCGGCAGAGCCACAGCGACGACCCGTGCCGTCGAACCACTTGGTCATGACGATCTTGCCGGCCACCTTGGCCGCGTCGCCCACCGACAGGGTCGAGCAGGCGTCGGTGTTGTTGGTCGGGCTGGCTGCCTGGCTCCAGTCACCGATGGTGACGACGTCGGTGTTGGTCACGCCGGGCTTGGTCGCCCAGTCGTAGGCCACCGACTTCAGCGCCGCGAAGACGTCGTCCTGGTTCTTGTCGACGGTGTTGGCCGGCTCGATGCCGGTGGGGCTGTCGACCTTGAGGCCGTCCACGACCGAGTCACGGTCGTCGGAGGCGGCCACGGCCAGCACGCGGGTGGCGTTGCCGGGGGCGCCACCGACCTCGTAGACGTCGCCGCTGTTGCCCATGGAGGCGACGACGACGGTGCCGAGGGCGGCGAGGTTGTTGGAGGCCACGGAGTCCGGGTCGTCCGGGGAGCCGTAGCTGGAGCCCAGCGACATGTTGACCACATCGAGGCGGTCGGACAGGTTGCCGTCACCGTTGGGGTCGGCGGCCCAGTCGAGTGCCTGGCCGACGACGCTGGTGTCACCCTCGCAGCCGAACACCTTGAGGGCGTAGAGCTTGGCGCCCGGTGCGACACCGGGGCCGATGGCCATGGTGGCAGGGTCGATGGTCACGTCGTAGCCGCCGGTGTAGGTGGCCCCGGCCTTGGTGACACCAAGACCCGCGGTGGTGCCGGCGACGTGGGAGCCGTGGCCCTCGCAGTCGAGCGGGTTCGGGTCAGGCACGGGCTGCGTGATGCCCTCGCCGGGGTTGTACGCGTCACCCGCGAAGTCGTAGCCACCGACCACCTTGGCGGTGGGGGTGAAGGTGTTGGAGGCCTTGGCGGTGTCGTATGCCGCCGTCGTGCCGGGACCGCCGAAGTCGGCGTGGGTGTAGTCGATGCCCGTGTCGATCACGCCGACCCGGACGCCCTGACCGGTCTCGCCCTTGGCCTTCCAGACCGCGGGAGCGCCGATGAGCGGCACCGAGGAGGAGTTCGACGGGGACTTCGGCGTGATGCGGTGGACCGCCTTGACGCCGGGGAGGGCTGCGAGTGCCTGCAGCTTGCTCGCGTCGGTGCGGACCGCGACACCCGAGTAGAGGGCGTGCGCGCGGTAGAGCGTGTGCGCCTTGGTCGCGGAGGCGCCGAAACGAGCCTCGACCGCCGCCTGGGCGCGCTTGATCGTGGCCGTCTGGTTGCGTGCTGCGAGCGTCGCTGCCGAGCCGCGGGCGCCGGCCCGGGTGTAGGCAGTCGACGCGGGAACGGCGTCGAGCTCGATCATCACGTCAACGGCGCCCTTGGCGCCCTTGAGCGAACGGTCGACCTTCTCCGCCTGCGAGCGCTGGGTGCCCAGCCGGAAGGATCCACCACCCGTCAGTCCCTCGGGGACGGTGAACGCCTTGCCGCGGTGCTTGACCGGGCTCGGCGTGGTGCTCGCGATGGCGGGCGCTGCACTCACAGCAGCTGCCGCCACGATCGACAGGGCGCTGACTCCGACGACGGCTGTGTAGCCGCGACGACGCCTTCCCCGAGATTCCATCGACACGAGGTCTCCTTCGCACGTGGCCGCACAACCACTCGCCTCAGGGATCGCCCGAGGCTCGCGGAGGAAACGCTCCCCCACCGGTTCACCACGCCGAGGTGAAGGTAAGCCATCGCGAGCGGCGACGAACAGGGAATTGCCGAGACCCGAACCAGAAATTTGCCTAGGTTTCCGGTGGTTGCCACCGAAATGGCTCACCTGCGCCCGACCGGGGGATTTCCACGCCGCTCCGGCGGGGGCGCGGGAGAGCCGGCGTGGCCCCGGTGGCCGGGGTCCCTGCGGTGTCAGTCCAACCCGCGCGAGACCCTGATGATCGAGACGAACCGGCCCATGATGTCGTTGAGCCCGAAGTCCTTCGGGGTGAAGACCGCGGCCACGCCACGCTCACGCAGCGCGCGGGCGTCCGTGTCCGGGATGATTCCGCCGACGATCACGGGGACGTCGCCGGCACCGGCGTCGCGTAGCCCCGCGAGGATCTCCGGCACCAGCTCCATGTGGGAGCCGGACAGGATGGAGATCCCCACGAGGTGGACGTCCTCCGCCACCGCCGCCGCCACGATCTGCTCCGGGGTCAGCCGGATCCCCTGGTAGACGACCTCGAAGCCGGCGTCGCGAGCCCGGACAGCGACCTGCTCGGCGCCGTTGCTGTGCCCGTCGAGACCCGGCTTGGCCACCAGCACGCGCAACCGCTCCCCTAGCTCTTCCTCCGTGCGGCGGACGTCTGCCCGCACGGCCTTGAGCTCGTCGCTCCCCCCGCTGGAGACGCCGACCGACCCGGAGACGCCGGTCGGCGCGCGGAACTCGCCGAACTCCTCGCGCAGCGCCTGGGCCCACTCTCCCGTCGTGACCCCTGATCGGGCGGCCTCGAGCGAGGCCGCCATGAGGTTGGTGCCGCTGCGGGCGTCCGCAGTCAGCGCGGCGAGCGCCGCGGCTGCGCGCTCGCGCCCCTCGGGGTCGGCGTCCCGACGCTCGCGCCACTCGCGCACCGCGGCGGTGGCCTTGGCCTCGACGTCGTGGTCGACGGTCTGGATGGCGGCATCCAGGTCGGCGGTGAGCGGGTTGGGCTCGGTGGTCTCGAACCGGTTCACCCCGACGACGACGTCCTCGCCGGCCTCGATCCGCTGGCGGCGCAACGAGTGTGAGGCCACGAGCGCAGACTTCATGTAGCCGCTCTCCACCGCGGGCACGGCACCGCCCATCTCCTGCACCCGGGCGATCTCTGCCTGCGCGCCGGCGACGAGCTCGGCGACCTTGGCCTCCACGACCTTCGACCCGGTGAACAGGTCGTCGTACTCGAGCAGGTCGGACTCGAAGGCGAGCACCTGCTGCATCCGCAGCGACCACTGCTGGTCCCACGGACGCGGGAGACCGAGCGCCTCGTTCCACGCGGGCAGCTGGACGGCGCGGGCGCGGGCGTCCTTGGACAGCGTCACCGCGAGCATCTCGAGGACGATGCGCTGCACGTTGTTCTCCGGCTGGGCCTCGGTGAGCCCGAGCGAGTTGACCTGCACGCCGTACCGGAACCGGCGCTGCTTGGCGTCGGTGACGCCGTAGCGCTCACGCGTCAGGTCGTCCCACAGCTGGACGAAGGCGCGCATCTTGCACATCTCCTCGACGAACCGCACTCCCGCGTTGACGAAGAACGAGATGCGGGCGACCACCTCGCCGAACCGCTCGGGTGGCACCTGCCCGGAGTCGCGGACGGCGTCGAGGACGGCGATCGCGGTGCAGATCGAGTAGGCGATCTCCTGCACGGGCGTGGCCCCGGCCTCCTGCAGGTGGTAGCTGCAGATGTTGGTGGGGTTCCACTTCGGGATGTCCGAGACGGTGTAGGCCACCATGTCGGTGATCAACCGCAGCGACGGCCCGGGGGCAAAGACGTAGGTCCCGCGCGACAGGTACTCCTTGATGATGTCGTTCTGGGTCGTCCCGGCCAACGCGCGGACGGCCTCGCCGGGGTCCGCCCCGCTCGCGGCCGCCTGCTCCTCGGCGACGACCTGGTACATCGCCAGCAACCACATGGCGGTGGCGTTGATGGTCATCGAGGTGTTCATCTGGTCGAGCGGGATCTGGTCGAACAGCGCACGCATGTCGCCGAGGTGCGAGATCGGCACCCCCACCTTGCCGACCTCGCCCCGGGCGAGCGGGTGGTCGGGGTCGTAGCCGGTCTGGGTCGGCAGGTCGAAGGCGACCGAGAGCCCGGTCTGCCCCTTGGCGAGGTTGCGGCGGTAGAGCTCGTTGCTGGCCGCGGCACTGGAGTGACCGGCATACGTGCGCATCACCCAGGGGCGGTCGCGCTCGGGGCGCGCGGGCGCGGCCGCCTCCGGGACACGTGCCGGGGCAGCGTCCCCGTCCGGCTCCGCGACGGGTCCCGCGTCGGCGGGGTTGGCGAGGTCAGGCGCCTGGACGTCGGTGTGCTCGGCCATAGGGCCGAAGGTACCTGCGCGGGGGGAGGGTCAGGCAGCCGTTCAGGCGGTGACAGCCGCCACAGTCGACGCCACGACGTCCTCCCGGAGCACCAGCGCGCGGTCGAGGCGTGATGCACGCAACAGCCGCCCGGTGCGCTCGGTCATGTCGATGACGGCCAGTCGGCGCCCCGCGCGGCGGGCCCGGTTGTAGGCCTCGACGAGGACGCCGAGTCCGGTGGCGTCGCCGATCTCGGCCCCCGCGAGCCGCATGTGCACGTCACCGATGCCGGTGTCGATGATCTCGTGGAGGAGCAGTCGCACATCCGGGACGGTGTGCACGTCGATCCGGCCGATGATCGCGACCTCTTGCCCGGTGTGCGTGGCAAGCACTTCCACGGGCAGAGCCCCGATGGTGCTGATCGACATGCGAACCCCCTCGTCCGTGACAGACATTCACTCACAAGGACGCGAGCGATGGGGGTTTCGGTTGTCGCCGTCCAGATCAAGATCTGATAAAGGTCTGGGCAGCGTTCGGTGCCGGAGCGCCGCCCGGCTCAGAAGAACGGGGCGTCGTCGGGCTCGCGGGTGACGTCTGCGCCAAGCCCCTGCATGCTCTCGGCGAACCCTGCGTAGCCGCGGTCGATGTGCTGGGCGCCGCTGACGGTGGTGATCCCGTCGGCCACCAGCCCCGCGATCACCAGGGCTGCACCGGCCCGGATGTCACTCGCCTCGACCGGGGCGCCGGACAGCGTCTCGACCCCGTGGACCATCACGTGGTGGCCGTCGATCCGTGTCTCCGCCCCGAGCCGGTTCAGCTCCTGGACGGTGCGGAACCGTGCCTCGAAGAGGTTCTCGGTGATCATCGCCGAGCCGTCGGCGACCGCGTTGCACGCCAGGGCGAACGGCTGGAGGTCGGTCGGGAAGCCCGGGTAGGGCAAGGTGGCCACGTCGAAGGCCTTGGGGCGGCGACCACCCGAGTCGACCCGGAAGCCCCGCTCGGTCGTCGTCACGGTGGCACCGCTGGCGCGCACCAGCTCGAGGGCGCTGGTGAGGTGCTCGGGGCGGGCACCGACCACCTCGACGTCACCACGGGTTGCTGCGGCCGCGAACGCCCAGGTGCCTGCGGCGATCCGGTCGGGAACCACGGCGTGCTCGATGGGCGCCAGTCGGTCGACGCCCTCGATCTCCACCACCGACGAGCCCGCTCCGGTGATCCGCGCGCCCATCGAGATCAGCATCTCCGCGATGTCGACGATCTCGGGCTCGCGGGCGGCGTTCTCCAGCCGCGTGGCACCCCGGGCCAGCACGGCGGCGGTGAGGACGTTCTCGGTCGCGCCGACGCTCGGGAAGTCCAGCCGGATCTCGGCACCGTCGAGGCCCCTCGGCGCCTCGGCGACGAGGAACCCGTGGGTGACGTGCACCCGCGCCCCCAGGGCCTCCAGACCCGCCGCGTGCAGGTCGAGCCCCCGTGAGCCGATCGCGTCGCCACCGGGCACCGCCACGTCAGCGGCGCCGCACCGGGCGACGAGCGGGCCGAGCACCGCGGTGGACGCGCGCAGGGCCCGCACCAGGTCGTAGTCGGCCCGGTGGCCGATCTGCTCCGGCACGTCGATCTCCACGACCCCGCTCGGGGCGTCGTAGTCGACCGTGCAGCCGAGCCGTCGCAGCAGCTCGGCCATGATCGTCACGTCGAGGATGGCCGGCACGTTGGTCAGCCGGGTGCGCCCCACCGCGAGCAGGGCCGCCGCCATGAGCTTGAGGGCGCTGTTCTTGGCGCCCCACACGGCGACCTCACCGTGCAGCGCGGTCCCTCCGACGACTCGGAAACGTTCAGCCACCGCACCACCCTATCTAGGCGCGAGGGGCCCTCGACCCGGCCCTTGACCCGGCCCCTTGACCCGGCCCCTGACCCGGCCCCTGACCCGCCACTGAACCTCGCGGCATACCCTCGTGGCATGGTCAACCTCACGCGCATCTACACCCGCACGGGCGACGACGGCCAGACCCACCTCGGGGACATGAGCCGCACCAGCAAGACCGACGTCCGGCTGCTCGCCTACGCCGACGTCAACGAGGCCAACGCCGCGATCGGCGTGGCCCTGGCGGCGGGTGACCTGCCGGACGAGCTGCGGACCACCCTGCTGCGCGTGCAGAACGACCTCTTCGACGTCGGCGCAGACCTGTGCACGCCGCTGCAGGAGAGCTACGAGTACCCCCCGCTGCGGGTCGAGGCGGCCTGGATCGACGAGCTCGAGGCCGACTGCGACCGCTACCTGGAGCGGGTCGAGAAGCTGCGCTCCTTCATCCTCCCCGGGGGGACGGTCGGTTCGGCCTACCTGCACGTGGCCACGACCGTCGTGCGCCGGGCCGAGCGACAGGCCTGGTCGGCCATCGAGGCCTACGGCGACCAGCCCGGCTCGACCAAGGGTGCCGGTGGCGTCAACCTGCTCACCGCGAAGTACCTCAACCGGCTCTCGGACCTGCTGTTCGTGCTGGCCCGCGTGGCCAACCTGCCCATCGGTGGCGACGTCCTCTGGCAGCCCGGGGGCGGTCGCGCCGAAGGGCCGCCCGGCCGCAGCAGCTAGCTACGCGACGTTGACGTTGAAGCCGGGGGGCGAGCTCTCCAGCCAGCTGCGCATCGCCGTGTAGGCCGATGGCGCCAGGGCGAGCGAGAAGGTGTCGCTGCCGTAGTGGCAGTCGACGGTGACCGCCTCGGGGAGGCCGGCGATGGCCGCGGGTGGCAGCCCCGGCGGACCCAGCTCGAGGCGGGGCCGCTCCCAGGTGCGGGCCGGGCGCGGCGAGGGCCCGATCAGGGTGAACCACTCCAGCGCACTGCCCGAGAACCGCAGCAGCCCCAGGCGGTACTGGGACCGGCCGTGGGGCTGGAGCGCACACAGCATGAGCGGTGCTCCGGAGGCGAGCAGACGCCGCCGCACGAAGATGTAGGTCAGCGCCAGGACGGCAAGCAGGATGAGGGCGCCGGCGACGATCTCCGCGGAGACGACGGGCGACATGCTCACCCCTTCCGAAAGTGACCCTGAGTTGGTCGTGGGCAGCCGTGACCAGCCCGCGGCTAGGCCGTGAACTGCGAGGCGTCGACCGCCTCGGCGACGATGATCACCTTGTCGCGGTCGACGGACAGGAAACCGCTGTCGATGGTGGCGCTCTGCGAGCCCTCCCCCGACTTGATCCTGACCTCACCCCGGACGAGGACCCCGAGCAGCGGCGTGTGTCCGGGCAGGATGCCCAGCTCGCCGTCGACGGTGCGGGCGACGACCATGTCGGCCTCGCCCTCCCAGACCTTGCGGTCCGCTGCGACGAGTTCAACCTGCAGGGTGCTCACGGTGTCCTCCAGTGGTGCGGTGCTTGCAGTCTATCGGCCTGCAGGGTGGTGCCCTGCGGGCCAGTGGTATGCCGTGGGGCCAGCCGTGTCCGGCCGGCCCCACGGGTCACGCGGTGGTGGTCCTGCTCAGAGGTTCTTCTCGATCTCGGCGGCCTGGCGCTCGACGTCGTCGAGTCCACCGCACATGAAGAACGCCTGCTCGGGCACGTGGTCGTACTCGCCGTCGGCGATCTTGGTGAACGCCTCGATGCTGTCGACCAGCGGGACCGTCGAACCCTCGATGCCGGTGAACTGCTTGGCGACGTAGGTGTTCTGCGACAGGAAGCGCTGGATGCGACGGGCGCGGTTGACGAGGATCTTGTCCTCTTCGGAGAGCTCGTCGATGCCGAGGATGGCGATGATGTCCTGCAGCTCCTTGTTGCGCTGGAGGATCTGCTTGACGCGCACCGCGGTGTTGTAGTGGTCCTCGGCGATGTAGCGACGGTCGAGGATGCGCGAGGTCGACGTGAGCGGGTCCACGGCCGGGTAGATACCCAGCGAGGCGATCTCACGGGAGAGCTCGGTGGTCGCGTCGAGGTGCGCGAAGGTGGTGGCCGGGGCCGGGTCGGTGTAGTCGTCGGCCGGCACGTAGATCGCCTGCATCGAGGTGATCGAGTGACCACGCGTGGAGGTGATGCGCTCCTGGAGCACACCCATCTCGTCGGCGAGGGTGGGCTGGTAGCCCACGGCGGACGGCATGCGACCGAGGAGGGTGGAGACCTCGGAACCGGCCTGGGTGAAGCGGAAGATGTTGTCGATGAAGAGCAGCACGTCCTGCTTCTGCACGTCGCGGAAGTACTCCGCCATGGTCAGCGCGGAGAGCGCGACGCGAAGACGCGTGCCCGGCGGCTCGTCCATCTGGCCGAAGACCAGGGCGGTCTGGCCGAGGACTCCGGCCTCCTCCATCTCGACCATGAGGTCGTTGCCCTCACGGGTGCGCTCGCCGACACCGGCGAACACCGACACACCACCGTGGTCGCGGGCGACTCGGGCGATCATCTCCTGGATGAGGACCGTCTTGCCCACGCCGGCGCCGCCGAACAGGCCGATCTTGCCACCCTGGACGTAGGGGGTCAGCAGGTCGATGACCTTGATGCCGGTCTCGAACATCTGGGTCTTGGACTCCAGCTGGTCGAAGGCCGGGGCCTTGCGGTGGATGCCCCAGCGCTCCTTGACCTCGAACGTCTCGCCCTCGGCGAGGTTCATGACCTCACCGGTGGTGTTGAAGACCTTGCCGAGCGTGACATCGCCGACGGGGACCGAGATCGGGCCGCCGGTGTCCTGCACCTTGGTGCCACGGACGAGGCCGTCGGTGGGCTGGAGCGAGATGGCCCGGACCATGTTGTCGCCGATGTGCTGGGCGACCTCGAGGTTGATGTTCTTCTTCTCGCCCGCGAGCTCGACCTCGGTGGTCAGCAGGTTGTACTGCTCCGGCATCGCGTCCGCGGGGAACTCGACGTCGACGACCGGGCCGATGATGCGGGAGATGCGGCCGATGCCACCGGGGGTGGCGGCCTTGGTCTCTTCAGTGACAGTGGCAGTCATTGGTTTCTCTCTACCTTCTCAACTGGCGTCGGCGAGGGCGTCGGAGCCGCCCACGATCTCGCTGATCTCTTGGGTGATCTCGGCCTGGCGAGCCTGGTTGGCCAGCCGGGTGTACTTCTTGATGAGCTCTTCGGCGTTGTCCGTCGCCGACTTCATGGCCCGCTGGCGCGACGCCAGCTCGGACGCGGCGGCCTGGAGCAGGCAGTTGTAGATGCGCGCCGTCACGTACTTGGGCAGCAGCGCGTCGAGCACCTGCTCGGCACTCGGCTCGAACTCATAGAGCGGCAGGACGTCGTCCTCGGCCGGAGCCTCTTCGCCCTCGACGACCTCGAGCGGGAGCATGCGGATGACGTCAGGCTCCTGGTTCACCATGTTGACGAACCGCGTGAAGACGATGTGGACCTCGTCGACCCCACCCTCGGAGTAGTCCTGGTTGAACGCCGCGACGAGCGCCTCGCCGATCTCGCGGGCGACGTCGAAGGTCGGCTGGTCGGTGAACCCGGTCCACTCGTCCGCGTACTCGCGCTTGCGGAACTTGTAGAACCCCACGGCCTTGCGACCGACCAGGAACGGCACGACCTCCTTGCCGTCGGCGCGCAGGTCGCCGATGAGGCGCTCGCTCTCCTTGAGCACGGAGGAGCTGTAGGCCCCCGCGAGCCCACGGTCGGAGGTCACCACGAGGACCGCCGCGCGACGGACGTCGTCGTGCTCGGTGGTCAGCGGGTGGTCGACGTTGGAGAAGGTCGCGACGGCCGAGACCGCACGGGTCAGGGCGCGGGCGTAGGGCGAGGACTCCCGCACCCGTTGCTGCGCCTTGACCACGCGGGAGGCTGCGATGAGCTCCATCGCGCGCGTGATCTTCTTGGTCGCCTGGACGGACCGGATGCGCTGGCGGTAGACCCGCATCTGCGCTCCCATATGTTGCCGCCTCTCTCGTTCGTGTGTCGTCGGGTTCTGCGAGTTCGGTATGCCGGGTGGTCCCGGCACGTTCGCTGCGGTGCCGGGTGCCCACCGCGGTGGGCACCCGGCATACCGGTCAGCGCTTCTGCTTGACGATCTTCTCCTGCTCGACGTCGTGCTCGAGGGCACCCGGGTCGGCCTCGTGGCCCACCGGGGTCTTCTCGGAGCCGGACGCCGCGAACTGCTCCTTGAACTTGCCCACGGCCTCCTCGAGTCCCGAGCGCGTCTCGTCCTCGAACTTCTTGGACTCGCGGATGGCGTCCAGGAGGCCCTTCTTCTCGCGACGCAGGTAGTCGAGGAACTCGGTCTCGAAGCGGGAGACGTCCTCGACGGCGATGGAGTCGAGCTGGCCGGTGGTGCCGGTCCAGATCGAGACGACCTGCTCCTCCACCGGGAACGGCGCGGCCTGCTTCTGCTTGAGCAGCTCGACGAGGCGAGCACCCTTGGCCAGCTGGGCGCGCGACGCCGGGTCGAGGTCGGAGGCGAACATGGCGAAGGCCTCCATCGCGCGGAACTGCGCGAGGTCGAGCTTCAGACGACCGGAGACCTCCTTCATGGCCTTGATCTGCGCGGCGCCACCGACACGGGAGACGGAGACACCCACGTCGATCGCGGGACGCACGTTGGCGTTGAACAGGTCGGCCTGGAGGTAGATCTGGCCGTCGGTGATGGAGATGACGTTGGTCGGGATGTACGCCGAGACGTCACCGGCCTTGGTCTCGATGATCGGCAGGCCGGTCATCGAGCCCGCGCCCAGGTCGTCGGAGAGCTTGGCGCAACGCTCGAGCAGACGGGAGTGCAGGTAGAACACGTCACCGGGGTAGGCCTCGCGGCCCGGCGGACGACGCAGCAGCAGCGACACGGCGCGGTAGGCCTCGGCCTGCTTCGACAGGTCGTCGAACACGATGAGGACGTGCTTGCCCTGGTACATCCAGTGCTGACCGATGGCCGAACCGGTGTAGGGCGCGAGGTACTTGAAGCCGGCCGAGTCGGACGCCGGGGCCGCGACGATGGTCGTGTACTCGAGCGCGCCGGCCTCCTCCAGGGTGCCGCGGACGGCAGCGATGGTGGAGCCCTTCTGGCCCATCGCGACGTAGATGCAGCGGACCTGCTGCTCCGGGTCACCCGAGTCCCAGTTCTGCTTCTGGTTGATGATCGTGTCGACCGCGACCGTGGTCTTGCCGGTCTGGCGGTCACCGATGATGAGCTGGCGCTGGCCGCGACCGATGGGGGTCATGGCGTCGACGGCCTTGAGGCCGGTCTGCAGCGGCTGGTGCACCGACTTGCGCTGGACGACCGTCGGGGCCTGCAGCTCGAGCGCACGGCGCTCGGTCGAGTCGATCTCGCCGAGGCCGTCGATCGGCTGGCCGAGCGGGTTGACCACGCGGCCGAGGAACGCGTCGCCGACGGGGACCGAGAGGACCTCTCCGGTGCGCTTGACCTCCTGGCCCTCCTCGATCTTGGAGAAGTCACCGAGGATGACGACGCCGATCTCGTGGACGTCGAGGTTGAGCGCGAGGCCCAACGTGCCGTCCTCGAACTCGAGCAGCTCGTTGGTCATGCACGAGGGCAGGCCCTCGACGTGGGCGATGCCGTCGCCGGCGTCGCTGACGCGGCCGACCTCTTCGCGGGAGGCCGTGCCGGGCTCGTAGGACTGAACGAAGTTGTCCAGCGCGTCCCGGATCTCCTCCGGACGGATCGAAAGCTCCGTCATCTGATCTCTTCTCCTCGATAACCGGCCCGATGAGTCGAACCGAAGTCTGTGGTGTGGTCCTGCATCTTCAGTTGTGGTGGCGCAAGTGGTGCGTATGCGGTGTGGCTGGGTGCCGGTGGTCAGCCGGCGATGTGCCGACGGGCCTCGTCGAGGCGTCGCAGCACGGTGCCGTCGACGACCTCGTCGCCCACCTGCACCCGAATGCCGCCGAGGACCTGGTCCTCGAGGACGACCTGGAGCAGGACCGGCTTGCCGTAGATGCCCTGCAGGGCTGCGGCGAGCCGCTCACGCTGCTGCGGGGTGAGCTCGGTGGCGGCCGTCACGACCGCCGTGATCTGTTCGCGCCGCTGGGCCGCGAGGCCGAGGTAGCGCTCGAGGGTGCGGTCGAGCTTGCGACCACGCGGGGCGAGCACGGCCAGGCGCGCCAGGCGCACGGTCTCCTCGGTGGCCTTGCCCTCCAGCAGCTCGCTGACGACGCCGGCCTTGGCGTCGACGTCGCCCTGGCGGTTGGTCAGGCGGTCCCGCAGCTCGGGGTTGCCCGCGACGATCCGCTCGAACCGGAACAGCTCGTCCTCGACCCGTTCGATCCGGTTGGCCTTCTCGGCACCCGCGAGGATCGACGTGACCGCCAGGTCCTCCAGGGTGTCGGAGAGGTCGCGCTCGGTGGCCCAGCGCTGACCGACGAGGTTCTTGACCACGACGATCGCCTCGGCCGAGACCTTGCCGTCGAGCAGTCGCTCGGCGAGCGCCTGCTTCTCCGAGCCCTCGCGGGACGGGTCGGCGAGGGCGCGGCGCAAGGTGGCCGAGCCGTCGATGACACCGACGACGGCCAGCAGCTCGTCACCGAGCACCCGACGGTCAGCCCCACCGGCGAGCGCGGCGTCGAGCGCCTTGCCTCCGGCGATGGCGGCCGCGCGCGAGGACCCACGCATCAGGCGTCCTCCCCGACCTTCTCGGGCTGGATCTCGCCAGCCTCGAGCTCGGCCAGGAACCGGTCGACGATGCCCTTCTGACGGGTCTCCTCGTGCAGCGACTCACCCACGATGCGGCTGGCCAGGTCGGTCGACAGGCGACCCACCTCCGAGCGGAGCGAGACGACCGCCTGCTGGCGCTCGGCCTCGATCTGCTTGTGCGCCGCCTCGGTGATGCGCGCCGCCTCGGCCTGCGCGTGTCCACGCATCTCCACGACGATGGCCGCACCCTGCTCGCGAGCCTCCTCGCGGATCCGGGCCGCCTCGGCACGGGCCTCGGTCAGCTGGGCCTGGTACTGCTCCAGGGCAGCCTGGGCCTGCTGCTGGGCCTCCTCGGCCTGCTGCATCCCGCCCTCGATCGCGGCGGTGCGCTCGGCGTACGCCTTCTCGAGGTTGGGCACGACCTTGGTGGCCACGACCCAGTAGAGGATCGCGAACGCGATGATGCCGAAGATGAGCTCACCCCAGAGGGGCAGGATCGGCAGGCGTTCGCCGGTCTTGTCCTCGGCGGCGGCCGCGACAACCACCTGCGTGATGCCGGTGAAGTGCTGCACGGGTTCTCCTAGTGCTGTGGTGCCAGGGGGCGTTGGGCTGGGTGGTTCGACTTACTTGAAGACGAACGCGAGCACCAGACCGAAGATGGCCAGCGCCTCGGCGAGGGCGAAGCCGAGGATGGCGATGCCCTGGAGGACGCCGCGCGCCTCGGGCTGGCGGGCGACGCCGTTGATGTAGGCCGCGAAGATCAGGCCGATGCCCACACCGGGGCCGATCGCAGACAGGCCGTAGCCGAGGATGGCGATGTTGCCAGTCATGTCAGTGGTCCTCTTTCGGTTATCAGATCCGTCGGCACCTCGCCGAGCGGGAGTTCGTGTGGCGTATTCAGTTGTGGGTGTGGCGGTCCTGCACCGAGCCGGTCATCGGCCCGGACGATCTCAGTGCTCGTCGGCGAGCGAGCCGGCGATGTAGGTGGCTGCGAGCAGCGTGAAGATGTAGGCCTGCAGGAACTCGATCAGTCCCTCGAAGGCGGTCAGCACGAAGGCCATGCCGAACGAGCCGACACCGGCGACCTTGAGGCCCAGTCCGCCGTGGATCAGCATGTACTCGCCACCGGTGATGAACAGCAGCAGGAGCATGTGCCCGGCGAACATGTTGCCGAAGAGTCGCAGCGCGAGGGTGAGCGGGCGGGTGACGAAGTAGGTCAGCAGCTCCAGCGGGATGATCAGCACGTAGATGCCCTTGGGCAGCCCCGGCGGGATCATGTGCTTGATGTGTCCCCAGGCGCCGTTCTTCCTGATGCCGACGGCGTGGTAGATCACGAAGACCAACAGGGTCAACGCGATCGGGAAGCCGATGCGGCTCATGGTCGGGTACTGGATCGGCGGGATGATGCCGAACAGGTTGTTGACCAGGATCAGCATGAACATGCTGAACAGCAGGGGGACGAACTTGAGGAAGTCGTGGCTGCCGATGATGTCGCGGGCCACGCCGTTGCGCACGAAGTTGTAGGCGTTCTCGGTGACCCACTGGCCCTTGCCGGGAACGACCGCAGCACGCTTGGTGGTGGCGACGAGGAACCACGCGAGGAGCGCGACCGAGATGGCCAGGACGACCATCGGGCGCGTGATCGCGAAGTCACCGTGACCGATCAGCGGCTGGTAGAACTCGGCCGGCGTGGGGGCGTGGAAGCCCTCACCTTCGCCGCCCGCGGCAGCCAGGCTGATGGCACCCAGCACGTTCAGACTCACAGGTTCTCCTTGAGCTTTGCGTTCGGAACAGTCCACGGGCCAACGGGGGCAGCGCCCATAGGCGTGGGCCCGGCATACAGAGGGGGGAGCTGACCTGCGGAAGTCATTGCGTACCGTACCGGAACCACACGAGGTACAGCGACAGTGCCATCCCGCCCACGATCCCCACCGCGACGAGCCAGGTCGTGCCCAGCCAGTGGTCGAGTCCCCAGCCCACCGCACCGAACATCGACGGTCCGGTGATGAGGTAGGAGACGACGTTCCACATCCTCGCCTCGTCGAGCCGTTGATGACCCGAGTCGGCCTTCTGCAACGGCGTCTGCCGGGTGTCCGGCGACGGTCGCGAGGGCGGATTGGTCACGGTGAACTCCTGTGGTCATCTGGCCGAACCCCCATCCTGCCGCGTTTCCTGCGGCGCGTCGAAAGCAAGGCGACGAGAGCGGACGAAGGCGATCACCTGGAACACCTGCCACACCAGTGCGACGGCCAGGACGGTGATGCCGAAGGCGGTGCCGTCGAGCCAGGAGGCGTCCTGCAGCGCGATGATCACCACGAGCAGGAAGATCATCTGGCCCATGAAGACCCCCAGGGCGCTGGCGAGGAAGCGCAATGGGTCGGCAGCGCTGTCCAGCTTGCGCATGACGACCAGGCCGAGGGCGAAGAAGGCCAGGGCGATGACGAAGCCGAGCGCGGCACCCAGGGCGGCCTTGCCGCCACCCACGATGGCGGCGACGACCACGGCCACCGGACCCACCGCGACGGTGGGGAGGAAGGCTCCACGCAGCATCACCGCGAACGGGTCGCGGTCGGTGTGCGGAGTTGCGCTCATCGGTCTGGCCTGCCTGATTCGTCGGGGCTGCGGTGCCTGGCGAACGGGGTGGTCTGCACCCACCTTGGGGTGCTTGTGAAAGGTATCACAAGCGCTTCAGGCCCTGCCACCGGGGGGTCCGCCCCTCTCAGGCAGGCCGAGCCGTAGGCGTCAGGACGCGCCTGGACGCGTGCTGACCCACACGACTCGGGTCGCCGCATCGATAGCCTTCCGCCATGCCAGCCACTCCCCCGACCGGCGCACCCCTGCGGGGCCGGTTCGTCCGGCTCGACGTGATGACCGTGGAGGACGCCCCCGGGCTGCATGCGGTCTACACCGACCCGGCGGTCTACACGCAGGGCTTCATCATGCGCCCGCCGCCGGAGGACCTCGCGGCCACGCGCGCCGACACCGAGACAACATCGCGGCCGGCGCGAGGGGCCGCACGGCATACACCGTCCGGCTCACGGGCGCGGGCGGTCTCGGCGACGCCGGCACGGTGGTGGGCACCTCGTCGCTCGGCGACGTCGACCTCCAGAACGAGCGGATCCACCTCGGCTGGACCATGTACGGCTCGCGGTGGTGGGGCACCCAGGTGAACCCCGAGTGCAAGCTGCTGCTGCTCGGTCACGCCTTCGACTGCGGCTTCGGGCGCGTGAAGATCCAGACCGACGCGGTGAACGAGCGCTCGCAGGCCGCGATCGCCAAGCTCGGCGCGACCCGAGAGGGCGTCCTGCGACGGCACGCCCGGAGGGCGGACGGCAGCTTCCGCGACTCGGTCGTGTTCAGCGTGCTGAAGGACGAGTGGCCCACCGTGCGTGCCGGTCTCCGCGGGCGCCTGGGGCTCCCTGACGCCTGAGCCAGGCGGTCTCGCGCGGAAGGTCAGTGCTAGCGCGGACGGTGGCCAGGGATCGACCAGCGCGGCAGCCACAGGGTGAGCACCCCGATCACCACGACGGCGCCCAGCACGCCCGCGCCGGCCACCCGGGCGTCGTCCACGAAGATGAAGCTCACCGAGCCGAGGGCGGCGACCGCAGCCCACAGCCAGAGGAGCAGCACGGCGCGCCGGTGGCCGTGACCGAGCTGGAGCATGCGGTGGTGCAGGTGCTGCTTGTCGGGGTGCCACGGGCGCTCGCCACGGGCGGTGCGCCGCACGACGGCCAGCAGGATGTCGACCAGTGGCAGCAGGATGATCGCGGCCGGCACGACGAGGGGCAGCAGGGTCGCGGCGACGGGGTTGGTGCTGACCTGCGCGGGGGTCACGTTGCCGGTCGTGGAGATCGTCGCGGCGGCGAGCAGCAGGCCCAGCAACAGGGCCCCCGAGTCACCCATGAAGAGCCGGGCCGGGTGGTAGTTGTGCGGCAGGAAGCCCACGCAGCAGCCGATCAGTGCGGCCGAGATGAGGGTCGCCGACGAGAACACGTTCGGTGGGTCGAAGGTGCGCGAGATGCCGTAGCTGTAGATGAAGAACGCCGTGCCCGCGATCACCACGACCCCCGCCGCGAGGCCGTCGAGGCCGTCGATGAAGTTGACCGCGTTGGTGAACAGCACCACGGCGAAAACGGTGAGCCCCACCATGATCGGCTGCGGAAGCACGGTCACGCCGCCGATCGGCAGCTGGTAGAGCAGCACCCCACTGAACGCCATGATCCCGGCGGCGATCATCTGGCCACCCATCTTGGTCAGCCAGTCCATCTCGCGGATGTCGTCGATGGCACCGATCAGGCAGACGATGCCGGCCCCGACCAGCACGCCCTGCAGCTCCGGCCCCAGCCGGAACACCTGGCCCAGGAACGGCAGGTGGCTCGCCGCGATCATGGACGCCGCGAACCCGAGGTAGATCGCCACTCCCCCGAGGCGCGGGATGGGGGTCGAGTGGACGTCACGGTCGCGCACCGGCGTGAACGCGCCGGTGCGCACGGCCACGGCACGCATCAGTGGCGTCGCGGCATACGTGATCACCGCGGCGACCATCAGGACGAGGAGGTACTCGCGCACTTATGGCGCCTCTCGAGTGGGGGGACTCAGCCTCGAGGGTATGCCGGGAAGCGGGTCACGAGGTCCGTGACCCCCGCGCGAACCTCCTTGGAGACGGCGTGGTCGGGGTCCGCGTCACCGCGGATGACCGCTGTGGCGATGAGCTCGGCGATCTCCCGCATCTCGTCGGTGCCCATGCCCTGGGTGGTGACGCAGGGCGTGCCGACCCGGATGCCGCTGGCGATGTTGGGCTTCTGCGGGTCGAACGGGATGGCGTTCTTGTTGAGGACGATGCCGGCCGCGTCGGACCGAGCCTCCGCGTCGGCACCGGTCACACCGACGCCCTGCAGGTCGTGGAGCGAGAGATGGGTGTCGGTGCCACCCGTGGTGGGACGAATACCCTTCTCCCCCAAGGCGGTTGCCAACACCGCCGCGTTCTCGACGACCCGCTTGGCGTAGTCCTGGTAGGCAGTGGTGGCGCACTCCTTGAAGTTCACCGCCTTGGCCGCGATGGTGTGCATCTGCGGGCCGCCCTGCATCATCGGGAAGACCGCCTTGTCGAGCTTGGCGGCGTGCTCCTCCTTGCAGACCAGCGCTCCGGAGCGCGGGCCGCGCAGCACCTTGTGGGTCGTGAAGGTGACGACGTCGGCGTAGGGCACCGGGCTGGGGATCGCCTTGCCTGCGACCAGGCCGATGAAGTGCGCGGCGTCGACCCAGAAGATCGCCCCGACCTCGTCGGCCAGCTTGCGGAAGAACTCGAAGTCGATGAGCCGCGGGATCGCCGACCCGCCGGCGAGGATCACCTTCGGACGGTGCTCCTTGGCGAGCCGCTCGACCTCGGCGTAGTCGATGTCCTCGGTCTGCTTGTCGACGCCGTAGTGCACGGCGTTGAACCACTTGCCCGAGAAGGAGACCTTGGTGCCGTGCGTGAGGTGGCCGCCCATCGGCAGGGCCATCGCGAGGATCGTCTCGCCCGGCTGCATGAACGCGCCGTAGACGGCCTGGTTGGCGCTCGCGCCGGAGTGCGGCTGGACGTTGGCGTGGTCGGCGTCGAACAGCGACGTGCACCGCTCGATCGCGAGCGTCTCGGCCTTGTCGACCTCGGAGCAGCCGCCGTAGTAGCGGCGTCCGGGGTAGCCCTCGGCGTACTTGTTGGACAACGTCGAGCCGAGGGCGGTGAGGACCTCGGGGCTCGACATGTTCTCCGAGGCGATGAGCTGGAGGCCGCCGCGGATGCGGTCGAGCTCGGAGACGAGCACCCCCGCGATCTCGGGGTCGAACGACTCGAGGGCGCCGAAGTCGGAGCCGTAGAAGGTGTCAGCGCTCATGCGGGTCTCCTGGGAGGGTGCTGTCGGTGCCGTCGAAGCTGCGGGTGGCGGGATCCGCGGGCAACTCTATTGCCTGGGTCCCCTCGGCCTCCGGGGTGCCCGACGCGTCGTCGGGCCCGTCGGTGGGCTGGTCTGCCGAGTCGGCCACGGGCTCGTCTGCCGTCTCGGCCACGGGCTCGTCTGCCGTCTCGGCCACTGGTTCGTCCGCCTGGGGCGCGGCGGCCTCGCCGGGCGCCTCGGCCTCCGTGGAGGGGTCCGGCTCCTTCGGCTCGAGCGCAGCCCGGATCTGCGCCTCGGTGACTGCACCGGCCCGCAGCACGACGAACTCCTCGCCCGTGCAGTCGACGATCGTCGACACCTCGGTGCTGGTGGTCGGCCCGCCGTCGAGGTAGACCGACACCGCCGCCCCGAGCTGCGACGCGGCATCCGTGGCCGTCGTGGCCGCGGGCTGCCCGGTGAGGTTGGCGCTGGTCACGGCCATCGGGCCGACCTCGCTCAGCACCGCGAGCGCGATGTCGTCCTGCGGCATGCGCAGCGCCACCGTGCCGTTCGTCTCGCCGAGGTCCCACATCAGCGACGACTGCGCCTTGAAGACCAGGGTCAGTGGCCCGGGCCAGAACTCGCGGATCAGGTCACGGGCCCAGGCGGGCACGTCAGTGGCGAGGCCGTCGACCGTGCGCACGCTGGGCACCAGCACGGGCGGGGGCATCTCGCGTCCGCGGCCCTTCGCGGCCAGCAGGGACGCGACCGCCTCGGCGGAGAAGGCATCGGCGCCCACGCCGTAGACGGTGTCGGTCGGCAGGACGACGATCTCGCCGGCGCGGACGGCCTCGACCGCCTTCGCGACGCCGTCGCGGCGACCCTCGTCGGTGGTGCAGTCGTAGACGGGGCTCATGGTGGCCAGCCTAGGACCCCCTCCCCCAGCCCTCTCACCCGAGTCTTTGAGTCATCCGGCGGACGGGGGCCGTCGGATCACCCAACGACTCGGGTGAGGTGGGGCGGTGCGTCACGTCCCGACGGCTACGTGGTTTCCCGGATCCGAGGAAGCACGCCCCGGTCCTAGCGTGCACACATGACCACAGCACATCGGCCGGCGAGGGTCGCCATCGCCATCGCCGCCGCCGCGGCGCTCACGGCCGCAGCCGCGGGTGCGGCCCAGGCCAACGCCCCGTCGGAACACTCCACGTTCACGATCGACGAGTCCGGGTCGCTCGACGCAGACGTCTGTGGCTTCGCCATGGACTGGCACGACACCGGTCGCGGGAGCGCCCTGCTCCACGAGGACCCGCGGTCGGGGGACGAGCTCATCCTGCAACGACTCGACCTCACCTCCGTCTTCACCAACCCCACCAACGGCGACTGGTTCGGGCTCAGCGGCCACTGGTCCGAGCACCTCTTGCCGGCCACGGTGATGCCCGACGGGACGGTCGTCAGCGTGCTCAAGGAGCCGGGCAACCGCCACAACCTCTTCGACGGGTCAGGCATCATCAGCCGGGACACGGGGCTGACGACGTGGACGTTCACCTACGACCCGGCCACCGACACCGAGGAGGCCGGCGTCGAGGTCCACGGCAGGTTCCCGCTGGCCGGCTCGGACTTCTGCGCGATCGCGCAGGCCCTGATCGGCTGACCCGACGCGATGCCGGGCCGCTACGTCGGGTGCACGATGGCGTGCCGTCCGCGCGGGGGGACCATGTCGGGATGACCGAGATCTCCTCGCCGACCACCGACGAGCTGGCCGAGCGGGTCTTCGGCGCCCTCCTGGGCACGGTCGACATCCTGTCGGTCTTCCTGGGCGACCGCCTGGGGTGGTACCGCAGCCTGGTGTCCGACGGCCCGGCGACCCCGCCCCAGCTCGCCGCCCGCACGTCCACCCATGCGCGCTACGCCCGCGAGTGGCTGGAGCAGCAGGCGGTCACCGGTTTCCTCGCCCTCGACCACCCCGACGACGACCCCGACGCCAGGGTCTACTCGATCCCGACGGCCACCGCCGAGGTGATGACCGACGAGGCCAGCCTCAGCTACCTCGCCCCCTTGGCGCGGATGTTCGCCGCCATCGGTCCACAGCTGCCCGACCTCCTCGAGGCCTACCGCTCGGGCGGCGGGGTCAGCTGGGACCAGCTCGGCACCGAGGCGCGGGAGTCCCAGGCCGATGGCAACCGGCCGTGGTACCAGCACCAGCTCGCCAACGCCCTCGCGGGCGTGCCGCAGGTGCACGAGGCGCTGTCCGCACCGGGCGCCGTCATCGCCGACGTCGGGTGCGGGGGCGGCTGGTCGAGCATCGCGCTCGCCAAGGCCTACCCCGAGGCGACGGTGGAGGGCTTCGACATCGACGCACCGTCGGTTGCCATGGCCACGGCCAACGCCGCGGAGCAGGGCGTCGACGACCGGGTGCGGTTCACCGCGGGCGACGCAGCCGGTATGCCGCGCAGCCGGTTCACGGCCGCGTTCGCCTTCGAGTGCGTGCACGACATGCCCCAGCCCGTGGCGGTGCTCGCGGCCGCGCGCGCCTCGTTGGCGCCCGGGGGGTTCGTGGTCGTCATGGACGAGGCCGTCGCGGAGGAGTTCTCCCCACACGGCGACGAGCTCGAGCGCGTCATGTACGGCTTCAGCCTGCTCGTCTGCCTGCCCGACGGGATGTCTGCTCCCGGCAGTGTGGGGACCGGCACCGTCATGCGCCCGGCCACCCTGCGTCGCTATGCCGAAGCGGCCGGCTTCACCGGGTTCGAGATCCTCCCCATCGAGGAGTTCGGGTTCTGGCGGTTCTACCTGTTGACGTGAACGCAGCCTGGTGACGGGAGGCAGCTGGTCACGCGCGTGGAGCCCGGCGCGCAGTGGTGGCGCGGGGCCGGCCGGTGAGGTCGTCGTGGTCGGCGACGTCCGTCCACTCACCCGTGCGCCCGAGTCCGTGCGGCAGGCTCACGCCCTGGCTGTCGGCGTGCTCCATCACCAGGAGGCCGCCGGGACGCAAGAGCTGGGCGGCACGACGCGCGACCGCGAGCGGGATGGCCAGCCCGTCAGGGCTTCCGCCGAAGAGCGCGAGCTCCGGGTCGTGGTCGCGCACCTCCGGGTCGAGCGGCACCATCCCCACCGGGATGTAGGGCGGGTTCGACACCACGACGTCGACCGTGCCCTCCAGCTCTGGGAAGGCCTCGGTCGCGTCGCCGAGCCGCAGGTGCACGGCCAGACCGGAGTCGGTGACGTTGCGCTCGGCCCAGGCGTGCGCCTCGCGACCCAGCTCCACGGCATACACCGTCGCGGTCGACACCTCGTCGGCGACGGCGAGGGCGATGGCACCCGAACCGGTGCACAGGTCGACCACGACGGGCGCCTCGAGGCCCAGTGCAGCGTCGATCGCCAGCCCAGCCACGAACTCGGTCTCGGGCCGTGGCACGAAGACCCCCGGCCCGACGCTCAGGTCGAGCCGTCGAAACCCGGCGCGACCGGTCAGGTGCTGCAACGGGATCCGCGCCCCGCGGTCCGCGACGAGACCCGCGTAGCGATCGCGGAAGCCGGCGTCGGCCTCGTCGAGCATCACCATGCGACGCCCGACCTCGGCGACATCGGTGCCGAGGGCGAACGCGGCCAGCGCGAGGGCGTCCGCCTCCGGCGACGGCACGCCGTCCTCGGCGAGCGCGACGGTGGCCCGCACGACCTCCGATCGGAGCGTCGTCACGGACCCGAGCCGTCGGCGACCGCGGCCATCTGCGCGGCCTCGTCGGCGTCGACCGCGGACTGCACAACCGCCTCGAGGTCACCGTCGAGCACGGTGTCGAGGTTGTAGGACTTGTAGCCGGTGCGGTGGTCGGAGATGCGGTTCTCCGGGAAGTTGTAGGTGCGGATCCGCTCGCTGCGGTCGACCGTGCGGACCTGCGAACGCCGGGCGGCACTGGCCTCGGCGTCGGCCGCCTCCTTGGCGAGTGCGTGCAGGCGGGCACGCAGCACGCGCATCGCCGACTCCTTGTTCTGGAGCTGGCTCTTCTCGTTCTGGCACGAGACCACCACCCCGGTGGGTAGGTGCGTGATCCGCACCGCCGAGTCGGTGGTGTTGACCGACTGGCCACCGGGCCCGGACGAGCGGTAGACGTCGATCTTGAGGTCGTTGGCGTCGATGGTGATCTCGACCTCCTCGGCCTCGGGCATCACCAGGACGCCCGCCGCGGAGGTGTGGATGCGCCCCTGGCTCTCGGTCACGGGGACGCGTTGCACCCGGTGCACCCCGCCCTCGTACTTCAGCCGGGCCCACGGTGCGTCTCCCGGCTGCGGGGTGCCCTTGGCCTTCACCGCCACCTGGACGTCCTTGTAGCCACCGAGGTCGGACTCGGTCGCGTCGATGACCTCGGTCTTCCACCCGCGCCGCTCGGCGTAGCGCAGGTACATCCGCAGCAGGTCACCGGCGAACAGCGCCGACTCCTCGCCGCCCTCGCCCGCCTTGACCTCGAGGATCACGTCGCGGTCGTCGTCGGGGTCGCGCGGGATGAGCAGGCGCCGCAGCACGTCCTCGGTCTCGGCCAGCCTCGCCTCGAGACCGGGCACCTCCGCGGCAAAGCCCGCGTCCTCGGTGGCGAGCTCGCGGGCGGCCGCCAGGTCGTCGGTCGCCGCGTGCCACGCGTGGTATGCCGCGACGGTGGGTGCCAGCGCGGCATACCGCTTGTTCAGCTTGCGGACGAGGTCCTGGTCGCCGAACACCGCGGGGTCGGCCAGCTGCTTCTCGAGGTCGGCGTGCTCCTGGACGAGGGCTGCGGCGGACTCCAACATGGGGGCTCCCTGAGGCGGTACGGGTGGTGCGGGGGTGGTGCGGGGGTGGTGCGGGGAAAGCAGTGCGCCGGCCCCGACCCCAGGGGGTCAGGACCGGCGCATCGGGAAAGCTACTTGCTCTCGGCAGCGGCCTTCTTGCCGTAGCGGGCCTCGAACCGGGCCACGCGGCCACCGGTGTCGAGGATCTTCTGCTTGCCGGTGTAGAACGGGTGGCACTGCGAGCACACCTCGGCGCGGATGACGCCGGAGGTCGCAGTGCTGCGAGTCGTGAACGTGGACCCACAGGTGCAGCTCACCGTGGTCTCGACGTACTCGGGGTGGATGTCCTTCTGCAAAGCGTGCTCCTTGAGTCAATGTGGCCGGGTCGGCTGGGCGGGCTGCCCTGGAGGTGTCCATGCCGTGAACCGGTCAGCAGTCAAGTGTGCCAGAGAGCGGCGCACATCTCCTAAACGGTGTGGACCAGCCTGCCATTCCCCGCCGGGAGCACCACCGTCATCACCGTGCCCTGGTCCTCGACCGAGGCGACCTGGAGCTCTCCGCCGTGCCCCTCGACGATCGCTCGCACGATCGCCAGGCCCAGTCCGGTGCCGGGGATCGCGGCGGCGGTGGCGTTCGACGCACGGAAGAACCGGGCGAACAGGTCCGGCAGGTCCTTCTCGGGGATCCCGATGCCCGTGTCGGTCACCGTGATCACCACCTGGTCGTCGACCTGGATCGCGGCGATCGTCGCCTGGCCACCCGAGGGGGTGAACTTCACGGCGTTGGAAACGAGGTTGATGAGACTGCGTTCGAGCTGGCCACGGTCAACCCGGATGGTCATCGCCGGGTCGACGGCGTCGACCACCAGGGACACCCCCGCGGCATCGGCCACCGGACGGAGCAGCTCGGCGACGCCGGCGACGAGTGAGTCGACCCCGACATCCTCGGTCGACGAGTGGAGGCCGGTGACCTCGATCTTGTTGAGGACGAGGAGGTCCTCGATGAGGCCACGCAACCGGTGGGAGTTGCGGCCGATGATGTCGAGCGCGCCGCGCTGACCGCTCGTGAGGTCTCCGTAGTCGCCGTCCTGGAGCAGCTCGAGGTAGCCGTTGATGGAGGTCAGCGGGGTCCGCAGCTCGTGCGACACGGTCGCCATGAAGTCGGTCTTCTGCCGGTCGAGCGCGGTCAGCTGGTCGACCTGGGCCTCCCGCATCTCGCGCAGCCGGAGGTCGACGATCGACTGGGCGACATAAGCGGCGCACTGCTGCACCGCCTGGATCTCGTAGCGACGCCACCGTCGCGGGCCGTCGACGGTCATCAGCGACAGGACGCCGAGACCCTGCTCGCCGATGCCCACGGGCACCATGAGGAGCGACGTGGCACCGGTCGCCCGGAAGAACCGCTGAGCCCGGTCCTGGGCCTGCACCTCCGGGTGGAGGAAGTCGGAGACCACGAAGAACGTCGCCTGCCGCCGCAGCTCGTCGCCCACGGCCTTGACCTCACCGGCCAGCGAGGCCGGGAGGATCGGCAGCTCGGGCAGGTCGTGACGATGCCACTGGGTCCGCTGGTCTATCACCCCCGACTCGTCGTGGGTGTAGAGGATGACCCGGTCGAGCGACAGACCCTCCCCGAGCATCGTGCACACCGCGTGCAGGGCGGTGTCGATCTCTGGCGCGCCGTGCACCACCCGGGCGACGTCCAGGGCGAGCTGGTGGGCCAGCAGGACCACCGACTGTTGCTCCTGCAGCGCCTGGTTGGAGCGGGTCAGGCCGTTGAAGTCGGCCGCCAGCGCGCGGATCTCCGCAGCCCCCGTTCCGGTGTCAGCCTGGGCGTCGCGGTCACCGTCACGCTGACGCTCGACGACCGATCGGAGCCGCTCCAGGGGACCACTGACCGAGCGCACCAGCAGCCGCCACCCACTGAGCACGATGACCATCGCCAGCAGGACCGTGACGGCCGCGATACCGACGAGCAGCTGGACGGAGCGCCGCGCCGCGTTCCGGGCCGCGTCACGCTCGACCCGGAGTACGTCGTACAGGCTGCGGTTGCTGTCGCTGAAGGCGCGGAACCGGTCCCTCGCGGCGGTCTCGAGGACCTCGCGCTGCGGCTGGCTGCGCGCCATGCCGTCATCGGCGGCCTCCGCCGACCTGAACCAGGCGTCGATGGCCGCTCGCTGGGTGTCCAGCAAGGCGGCATACCGGGTGCGGTCCTCGGCTGGCAGCGACGGCGAGGACAGGGCACGCTCCATGGCGGCGAGCTCCACGGAAACCAGGTTCTGCGTGCCGCGGTAGCTGATCGGTGGGGCGGAGCCGCCCAGCAGCTGGCTCCACGTCACATAGGCCCCGGTCATGTCGATGAGGACGGCGTTGTTGGCATCGGAGGCCGGGCTGTACGAGGTCGTCAGCGCGCGGATGTCGCGACTCTGGCTGGTGAGGTTCCACAGCGATGCCGCGGCCACGACCGGGATCAACAGCACCAGGGCCAGGCCGAGGACCTTGAGCTGGCCGGAGACCGATCGGCTCGCGAGCTTGGTCACTCGCCAGCCTCGTCGAAGCCGGTCCGGGTCATGACACCCCACACCTGCTTCTTGCGCCGCAGGCTGGCCCACCAGCCCTCCAGCCGCCACCACACGGTGAGCTGCCGGAAGCCGAAGTTCTCCAGCACCGACGCCAGGAAGGTCAGGCCCAGGTCGCGCCAGCGTTCGTGCCGGTGGAAGGCCCACTCCTCGGCAGCCATCGCCGACAGGGTCACGAGGACGGCCAGGCCGTAGGCCAGCACGAGGAAGAGGATCGCGTAGGGGACGTTCACGACGCCCAGGACGAGGGCCAGCGGGACGATGATGATGCCGAACATCTCCAGCAGTGGCGCGAAGAGCTCGAAGATCCAGAAGTACGGCAGCGCGACGAAGCCGACCTTGCCGTAGCGCGGCCGCAAGAGCATGCCGCGGTAGGCCCACAGGGTCTCCCACAGCCCACGGTGCCAGCGTCGGCGCTGGCTGCGCAGGACCGAGGTGGTTGACGGGACCTCGGTCCAGAGCACCGGCTCGGGCACGAAGGCGACCTGGTAGTCACGGCCCTCGTCGCGCATCGTGCGGTGGATCCGCAGGACCAGCTCGAAGTCCTCGCCGATGCTGTCGGGGTCGAGCCCACCCACCTCGACGATGACGTCGCGGCGGAAGATGCCGAAGGCCCCGCTGATCAGGATCAGGGCGCCGAACCGCGCCCACCCGGTGCGCCCGAGCAGGAACGCACGCAGGTACTCGACGACCTGGATCCTGGCCAGCCACGACGTGGGCATCTGGACCTTGACGATCCGCCCGGACACCACCCGGCTCCCGTTGACCGGGCGGATCGCGCCGCCCGCCGCCACCATGCGGTTCGGGTCGTCGACGAACGGCTGGGTGACGCGCAGCAGTGCGTCGGGCTCGAGGATGGAGTCGGCGTCCACCATGGCGACCAGGGACTCGGTCGCGGCGTTGACCCCGACGTTGATGGCCTCCGACCGCCCCGAGTTCTCCTTGCGCACGACGATGAGGCGAGTGCGGCCGTCGCGGGGCACGTGCACGTCGATGACCCGCGCCCGGGTCGGCACGTCCTGCGGGATCTCGCGCGGGATGGGGACGAGGTCGAAGGCGTCACGGAGCCGCTCGAACGTGGCGTCGGTGCTGCCGTCGTCGACCGCCACGACCTCGTGCCGCGGATAGCGCAGGGACAGCAGCGCCTGCACTGCCGTGACGATCCCGGCCTCCTCGTTGTAGGCGGGGACGAGGAGTGAGACCCCCGGGGTCAGGGCGCCCCCGAAGGTCTCGACGACCGCTTCACGACGTCGGTGCTGCGCCCGGAAGTCGATGAAGGCCAGCCCGATGAGGGCCAGGTAGGAGAGGTTGATGACCGCGAAGTAGATGAGGATCGGCAACGACGTGATGCTCATGAGCCACACCACGGTCGCCCGCAGGCCGTCGACGAAGCCGTCCCAGCTCATGAAGGGGTCCCCTGCAGCCGGGCGACGGCCCGTGCACTCTCGATCGAGGCGCTCGTGGGCGCGCCGTCGACCGCCGATTGACCGACCGGCCCGAGCCTGAGCAGCGAGGTGGCCGCGATCTCGGCGAGCCGGGGGTCGGGGTCGGCCAGCAGGGCACTCAACCCGTCGACGGCGGACGGGTCGCCGAGGTCACCCAGGGCGGCCGCGCAGGCGCGGCGCAGCTCGCTGGGCTGCTGGTCCCCCGTGCCCTCCAGGAGCACGGCGACGTCGGCGGTGCGCCCCATCCGGCCGAGCGCGACGGCCGAGGTGGCCCGGACGACGGGGTCCTCGTCGGTCGTGAGCGAGAGCCGCAACAGGTCGATCGACCGCGTGAAGCTCCCCTCCCCGCTGAGGTATGCCGCGACCGTGCGGGTCGTGGGGCTGGCAGCCAGGAGTCCGTCGCGCAGGGCGTCGGCGATGCCGACCCCCAGCTGCTCCAGGGCGTCGCCGGCCGGGCCGGCCGGGACGGCGCGGTCGGCGCCGACCGCCGCGAGGAGGGGGGCAGCGGCGCTGGGCTCCCTGAGGAGACCGAGGGCGCGGGTCGCTGCGACGCGCACCTCGGGGGCGGGGTCCCGCAGGGCGTCGACGATCAGGGGCAGGGACGCTCCCACGTGGCAGAGCCCGAGGATGTGGGCCGCGCGAGCTCGGCGGATGGTGCTCCGGTGCTTGAGGTCGTGGGGTGCCCGGTCGACCGCCCCGTGCGCCAGGAGGATCGCGGCGAGCTCCTCGGCGGGGACGCCGCGCACCTTGGTGAGCAGGTCGACCAGCGCGTCGTCCAACGCCTCACGGGCCGGTCCGTCCACGGCGATCAGCGCGTCGCGGTGGGTGCCGTCCTCGTCCTCGCCCGAGCCCACGGCGAGCAGGTCGGCGCGATGGGGGGCGACCAGGGCCGAGGTGCGCCGGTCACGCAGGGTGCGCGTCACCTTCGTGGTGACGATCACCAGCACGAGAGCCAGGCACGCCAGCAGGACCAGGGCGCAGGAGCCCCAGAGAATGCCCCGGGTGCTCACCTGACGCGGGCCAGGATCCCGTTGACGCGGTGCAGCAGCTCCCGGGGGCTGAAGGGCTTGATCACGTAGTCGTCGGCTCCGACGGCGAAGCCGGTGTCCACGTCGCTGTCGCGTGACTTGGCGCTCAGCATCAGGACCGGCACCGTGGCCGCGCCGCTCTCGCGGATCTTGCGCAGGACGTCGATCCCGGAGAGGCCGGGCATCATCACGTCGAGGATGACCAGCGCCGGAGGTTCCGTCTGGAACGCCTCCCAGGCGCTCAGGCCGTCACCGACCGCCTCCACGGCATACCCGGCCTGGGTGAGCTTGAACTCCACCAGGTCGCGAATGTCCGGGTCGTCGTCGGCGACGAGCACTCGGATTCCCTCAGCCGCGGTCACTGCCAGTCCTCTCGTCGTCATGCAAATGGATGAGCCCGAACCAAATGTACGTGCTCAGGACCCGTTCTTCGCGCTCATCGGGCACTCCGACGGCACTGCAGAGCAAACCCACAGACCTCGGGGCTCCCCGTCGTCCCACAGAGCGGACGACAGGACAGCGGCCCGGCGCCTGTTCGGCGCCGGGCCGCCGGTCGGATTGGCACCGAACCGGGCGTCAGTCCTTGTCGTCGTCGTCGATGCGGATCGAGGAGTTCTGCTGGACCTGCATGAGGAACTCGATGTTGCTCTTGGTCTTCTTGATCCGGTCGATGAGGAGCTCGATGCCCTGCTGCTGGTCGAGCGCGGCCAGCACCCGGCGGAGCTTCCACATGATCTTGAGCTCGTCGCCCGACAGGAGGATCTCCTCCTTGCGGGTGCCCGAGTTGTTGATGTCGACCGCCGGGAAGATCCGACGGTTGGCCAGGCCACGGTCGAGCTTGAGCTCCATGTTGCCGGTGCCCTTGAACTCCTCGAAGATCACCTCGTCCATCCGCGAGCCGGTCTCCACCAGCGCGGTGGCGAGGATCGTGAGCGAGCCACCGTTCTCGATGTTGCGGGCCGCGCCGAAGAACTTCTTGGGCGGGTACAGCGCCGCCGAGTCGACGCCACCGGACAGGATCCGGCCGCTCGCCGGGGCAGCGAGGTTGTAGGCGCGTCCCAGCTTGGTGATCGAGTCGAGGAGCACGACGACGTCGTGGCCCATCTCGACGAGCCGCTTGGCCCGCTCGATGGCCAGCTCGGCCACCGTCGTGTGGTCCTCGGCAGGACGGTCGAAGGTCGAGGAGATGACCTCGCCCTTGACCGCACGCTGCATGTCGGTGACCTCTTCGGGCCGCTCGTCCACGAGGACGACCATGAGGTGGCACTCGGGGTTGTTCGTCGTGATCGCGTTGGCGATCGCCTGCATGACCATCGTCTTGCCGGCCTTGGCGGGCGCGACGATGAGGCCGCGCTGGCCCTTGCCGATCGGGGCGACCAGGTCGATGACCCGAGTGGTCAGGACGCTGGGGTCGGTCTCGAGCCGCAGGCGCTGCTGGGGGTACAGCGGCGTGAGCTTGCCGAACTCGACGCGCTTGCGGGCGTCATCGGGTGACATGCCGTTCACGGTGTCGAGGCGGACCAGCGCGTTGAACTTCTGCCGCTGGTTCTGCTGGGCGTCCTCGCGCTGCGCCTTGACGGCACCGGTGACGGCGTCGCCCTTGCGCATGCCGTTCTTCTTCACCATCCCCAGGGGGACGTAGACGTCGCCCGGACCCGGCAGGTAACCGGAGGTGCGCACGAAGGCGTAGTTGTCGAGGACGTCGAGGATGCCGGCCACGGGCACGAGGACGTCGTCCTCCTCGACCATGGGCTCGTTCTCGTAGTCGTTGCCGTAGTCGCCGCGCTGGCCCCGCTTGTCGCGGTTGCGGTTGCGGTTGCGGTTACGACGGCGTCCGCCGCGACCCTCACCGTCGTCGTCGTAGCCCTGGTTGCCCTGCTGGCCCTGCTGGCCCTGCTGGCCCTGGCCGCCCTGGCCCGGGTTGCGGTTGCCGCGGTCGTCACGGTCATCGCGGTCGTCCCGGTCGTTCTGGGGACGGTCGTCGCGGTGCTGGCGGTCGTCGCGGTTCTGGCGGTCGGCCTGCTGGCGGTCCTGCCGGTCCTGCTGGCGCTCGTCGCGGCTCTGGCGCTCGCGACGGTCCCCCTGCTGCCGGTCCTGCTGGCGCTCGTCCCGGTCCGACGCGCCCTGGTCCTGCTGGTCGCGGTGCGAACGGTCACCCTGCTGGCGGTCAGCCGGTTGGCGGTCACCCTGCTGACGGTCTGCCCGGGTGCGGTTCTGGCGGTCACCCTGCTGGCGGTCACCCTGCTGGCGTTCGCCCTGCTGGCGGTCGGCGCGGTCCTGGCGGCCGTCGTCCGAGCCGGACTCGCGACCCTCCGCTGCCCGGCCTTCGGCCAGGTCGACCTGCTCACGGACGGCACGGTCGGCGCGCTCGGCCCGCTGGGCGCGGTCCGGGCGCTCACCGCGGGTCGGCTGCGGCTCGGTGGTCGCGGGCGCCTCGGTCTGCGCCGGGCGGTCCTGCGGCGGAGCGCTGCGGCGCGCGGGCGCGCCGGCACCGGACTGGCGGTCCTTGATGGCGGTGACGAGGTCACCCTTGCGCATCTTGGCGGTACCGGTGATGCCCATGCTCGCGGCCAGGCCCTGCAGCTCGGCCACCTTCATGGTGCCCAGTGCGCCGGAGCGACGCGGCTTCTCGTCCTGCGTACCCGCAGTGTCGAGAGTGGTGGTGTCTGTCACGAAGGATCCTTCCCCCTCGTTCGCGGCCGGTGTTCAGATCCCGGACCGGTGCTTGGGTCAGGCGTGCTGACCGATGGAGCCACATGCAGCACAGCGAGGCGTGGCAGCGCCGAGGCCGCCGACATGTGGTGGGTGCAGTTCGCCACTGGATGCGCAAGAGGAGGCATCGGCTGCGAGTGCGCTCACAATGTAACACCGTTGGGTGCCTCGTCAGTCCAGTGTGCCCAGATGGGCGTCACGTGTCCTGGCCGGGTGGCAGGTCGCTGACCTGCGCCCCGGTCGCCGGGATGCCCGGGTCCAACACCGTCCAGTCGTCGCTGGTCAGGGCCTTGACGGCGGGCGCTCCATCCCCGCGGGTGAGGACCAGGACCGACGGTCCCGCCCCGGAGATCACTGCCGCGTGGCCGGCTCCACGGAGCGCGTCGACGAGGTCCATGGACGCGGCGAACGAGTCGCGCCGGGCCTCCTGGTGGAGCCACTCGCGGGTCGCGTCGAGCAGGTGCTCCGGGTGCGCGGTCAGGGCCTGCACGAGCAGGGCGGCGCGAGCCGAGTTCAGCGCGGCGTCACCGTGGCGGATCTGGGTCGGCAGCACCGACCGGGCCTTCGCGGTCGAGAGCTGCGTCGCCGGCACGAGCACCAGCGCGTGCACCTCGGGGTGCGGCTTGAGACGCAGGGTGCGCGTCCCCTCGTCCGGCGAGTCGGACCAGGAGAGGGTGAGCCCGCCATAGACCGAGGCCGACGAGTTGTCGGGGTGCCCCTCGAGGCGCGCCGCGAGGTCGTTGGCGAAGGCGAGGTCGGGACCCTCGGCGACCCCGCGGCATACATCGTGAAGTCCTTGTGCCGCAACGATTCCGGTCACGATCGCGGTCGCCGATGACCCAAGGCCCCGGCCGTGCGGCACCTCGTTGACGCAGCTCAGGTGCAGACCGCGAGGCGGTGCGACGCCGAGCTCGTCCCAGGCCCGCAGCATGGTGCGCACGACGAGGTGGGTGGCGTCACGGGGGACGTCGGCGGCTCCCTCCCCCTGGACGTCGACCGTGATGCCTGGCTCGTCGGTGACCGTGGCCACGCAGGTGTCCCAGAGCCCGAGGGCGAGCCCGACCGAGTCGAAGCCCGGCCCGAGGTTGGCGCTGCTGGCCGGCACCCGCGCCTGGACGGAGCTGCCGACGACGAGCTCGGCCATCAGTCCTGCAGACCCAGCGCCTGCGCCGCAGTGAACGCGTCGACCTGGACCCGGGTCGGGGTGACGTCCGAGCCGTCGGCGTTGCGCAGCGCCCACTGCGGGTCCTTGAGGCCGTGACCGGTGACGGTGCAGACGATCGTGGCGCCGGCCGGGACCTGGCCCGCCTCGGCGGCCTGCAACAGACCTGCGACCGACGCGGCGGAGCCGGGCTCGACGAAGATGCCCTCCCGGGCGCTCAGGATGCGGTGGGCGATGAGGATCTGCTCGTCGGTGACGGACTCGATGCGGCCACCCGAGTCGTCGCGCGCGGCCTCGGCCTGCTTCCACGAAGCGGGGTTGCCGATGCGGATCGCGGTGGCGATGGTGTCGGGGTCGTCGACGGGGTGACCGAGGACGATCGGTGCCGCGCCGGCCGCCTGGAAGCCCCACATCTGGGGGAGCTTGGTCGCGGGGCCGGGCTGCTCGCTGCCGCGGTGGTACTCGCGGTAACCCTTCCAGTAGGCCGTGATGTTGCCGGCGTTGCCGACCGGGAGGCAGTGGATGTCGGGAGCGTCGCCCAGCGCGTCGACGACCTCGAACGACGCCGTCTTCTGACCCTCGATCCGAGCCGGGTTGACCGAGTTGACCAGCTCGACCGGGTAGGACTCGGCGAGCTTGCGCGCCAAGGTGAGGCAGTCGTCGAAGTTGCCGTCCACCTGGAGCAGGGTCGCGCCGTGCGCGATGGCCTGGCTGAGCTTGCCCATCGCGATCTTGCCGTCGGGCACGAGGACCGCGCAGGCCATGCCGGCCTTCGTGGCGTATGCCGCGGCGCTGGCACTGGTGTTGCCGGTCGACGCGCAGATCACCGCCTTGGCGCCGTTCTTGGCCGCCATCGAGATCGCTGCGGTCATGCCGCGGTCCTTGAACGACGCGGTCGGGTTGAGCCCCTCGTACTTGACGAAGACGACCGCACCGGTCAGCTCCGACAGGTGCTCTGCCGGGATCAGCGGGGTGCCGCCCTCCTGGAGCGTCACCACCGGCGCACCCGCGAGCATCGGGAGGCGGTCGGCATACTCACGGATCACACCGCGCCACAGGGTGGCCATCAGGCGCCCTCCACCCGCATCACGGAGACGACCTCGCGGACGGTGTCGAGTCGCACGAGGGCCTCGACCGTGGCGGACAGCGCGGCATCGGGGGCGGTGTGGGTCACGACGATGAGGTTCGCACGGGTCTCCCCCAGCTCGCCGTCCGGGCCCTGGGGCTCGGCGGCGATGATGTGCTGGCGCACCGTCTCGATCGACACCCCGTGCTCGGCGAACGACGTCGCGACCTGGGCGAGGACGCCCGGACGGTCGGCTACGTCGAGGCTGATGTGGTACCTCGTCAACGCCTGACCCATCTCGAGGACGGGCAGGTCGGCGTAGGCCGACTCGCCGTGCCCTCGGCCGCCACCCACGCGGTGACGGGCCACCGCGACGACGTCACCGAGGACCGCGCTGGCCGTGGGGTCGCCACCCGCGCCCTTGCCGTAGAACATCAGCTGACCCGCAGCGTCGGCCTCGACGAAGACGGCGTTGAACGCGTCACGGACGCCACCGAGGGGGTGCGACCGCGGGATCATCGCCGGGTGCACGCGCACGCTCACCCCGGCGGTCGTCGTGCCGTCGGGGCCGACCGTCTCGGTGCGCTCGCAGATGGCGAGCAGCTTGACGACACAGTCCATCTCGCGCGCGGCCTGGACGTCAGCAGCACTCACCTCGGTGATGCCCTCGCGGTAGACCTGGTCGCTCGACACCCGGGTGTGGAACGCCAGCGAGGCGAGGATCGCGGCCTTGGCCGCCGCGTCGAAGCCCTCGACGTCGGCGGTCGGGTCGGCCTCTGCGTAGCCGAGCGCCTGGGCCTGCTCGACCGCCTCGGCGAAGCCCAGCCCGGTCGAGTCCATCTTGTCGAGCACGTAGTTGGTGGTGCCGTTGACGATCCCGATGACCTTGCGCACCTCGTCGCCGGCGAGGGACTCGCGGATCGGGCGCAGGATGGGGATGGCTCCGGCCACGGCAGCCTCGTAGTAGAGGTCGACGCCGTGGGCGGCGGCCTCGGCGTAGAGCGCCGGGCCGGCCTCGGCGAGCAGCGCCTTGTTGGCCGACACGACGGAGGCGCCGCTCTTCATGGCGAGCTCGATGAGGCTGCGAGCCGGCTCGATGCCTCCGATGACCTCGATGACGATGTCGGCCCCGGTGATGATCGACTCGGCATCGGTGGTGAACAGCGCCGGGTCGACGGGCAGGTCGGAGCGGTCCTTGCCGGGCCGGCGCACGGCGATGCCGACCAGCTCGAGGGGCCGCCCCACCCGGGCGGCGAGGTCGTCGGCGTGCTCGGTGAGCATCCGGGCCACGGACGAGCCGACGACACCGCATCCGAGGAGGGCCACCCTCAGGGGCTCCACCGCCGTCACCTGCTGGCTCTCACTCACACCTGCTCCTCGCGCCCTCGTGGGGCTGTCTCACGGTCGGGCCCATCGTGACGGGTGACCACTTCGTGGACGCCCATTGTTCCGCCATCCGGACTGTAGCCGGGGGTCATCGGCTCAGCCGACGTCGAGGGCCAGCAGGTCGTCCACCGTCTCGCGCCGCACCAGCACCCTCGCCTGCCCGTCCCTGACCGCGATCACCGGGGGGCGTGGGGTGTGGTTGTACTGGCTGGCCATGCTCCGGCAGTAGGCACCGGTGCCCGGGACGGCGACCAGGTCACCGGCCGAGATGTCGTCCGGCAGGTACTCGTCCATGACGACGATGTCGCCGCTCTCGCAGTGCTTGCCGACCACGCGGGCCAGCCGCGGCGCGGCGTCGGAGTGCCGGCTGGCCAGCGTGCAGGAGTAGTCGGCGTCGTAGAGCGCGGTGCGGATGTTGTCGCTCATGCCGCCGTCCACCGAGACATAGGTGCGCTTGGCTCCCCCGCCCAGGTCGACGTCCTTGACGGTGCCCACCTCGTAGAGCGTGAAGGTGCTCGGACCGACGATGGCTCGCCCGGGCTCGATCGAGATGCGGGGGGTCGGGGTGTCCGGACCGCCGTCACCCACCGCCTTCAGCTCGCGTTCGACCAGGTCGGCCATCTGCTCACCGAGCTCTCCGGGGTGCAGCGGCGTGTGCTCCGAGGTGTAGGCGATGCCGTAGCCACCCCCGAGGTCCAGCTCCGGCATGTGGATCCCGTGCACACGGGCCACCTCGGCGTGCAGCCCGATGAGCCGTCGCGCGGACACCTCGAACCCGGACGTGTCGAAGATCTGGCTCCCGATGTGGGAGTGCAGCCCGAGCAGGTCGAGCTGGGCGCTCCGCTCGACGATCCGCGAGACCGCCTCGGCAGCCTGGCCGCCGGCCAGCGAGAACCCGAACTTCTGGTCCTCGTGCGCCGTGGCGATGAACTCGTGGGTGTGCGCCTCCACGCCCACCGTGACGCGCACCATGACCGGGGCGCGCACCCCCAGCTCGCCGGCAACCGCGGCCACCCGGTCGATCTCCTCGAACGAGTCGACGACGATCCGCCCCACGCCGTAGGCCAGGGCCTGACGGATCTCGGCGAGCGACTTGTTGTTGCCGTGTAGGCCGATCCGCGCCGCGGGGAACCCCGCACGCTGCGCCACGGCGAGCTCACCACCGGAGCAGACGTCGAGGCACAGGCCCTCCTCGGCCACCCAGCGGGCCACCTCGGTGCAGAGGAAGGCCTTGCCGGCGTAGAAGACGTCGACCCCACCGAGGGCAGCGAAGGGCGCACCGAACTCGTCGCGGAATGCCCGCGCCCGGGCGCGGAAGTCAGCCTCGTCGACCACGTATGCCGCGGTGCCGAACTCGCGGGCGATGCTCACCACGTCGAGTCCCCCGACCGTCAGGCGGCCCTCCTCGTCACGGCCGACCGTCTGGGGCCACAGCTGCGGCATCAGCTCCATGACGTCGGTGGGCCAGGGCAGCCAGTGGGGTGGTCCGCCATACCCCTCGGCGTGGAGGGCTCCCGCCTCGTGAGCGCGCATGGGCTACATCCTGTCGGGTGCGGAGACTCCCAGGAGGTCCAGTCCGTTGGCCAAGACCTGCCTGGTCGCGTCGTTGAGCCACAGCCTGGTCCGGTGCAGGTCGGTGATCTCCTCGTCGGCGGTCATCGGGCGCACGCGGCAGGTGTCGTACCACTTGTGGAAGTGGCCGGCGAGGTCCTCGAGGTAGCGGGCCACCCGGTGGGGCTCGCGCAGGTGGGCCGCCTGGGCGACGACCCGGGGGAAGTCGCCGAGGATGGCCAGCAGCGACGCCTCGGTCGGGTCGGTCAGCAGGGACGGGTCGAAGCCGTCGCTGCGGACGACGCCGTCCTCACCTGCCAGTCGGGCGACGTTGGAGGTGCGGGCGTGGGCGTACTGCACGTAGAAGACCGGGTTGTCGTTGGTCTGCTTGCGCAGCTCCTCGCCATCGAGCGACAGCGGGCTGTCGGCCGGGTAGCGGGACAGCGAGTAGCGGATCGCGTCGGTGCCGATCCAGTTGATCAGGTCGCGCAGCTCGATGATGTTGCCGGCCCGCTTGGACAGCTTGGCCCCACCGAGGTTGACCAGCTGGCCGATCTGGACCTCGATGTTGCGCTCGGGGTCGTCGCCAGCGCAGGCCGCGATCGCCTTGAGCCGGTTGATGTAGCCGTGGTGGTCGGCGCCGAGCAGGTAGATCTTCTCGTCGAACCCGCGGTCCTTCTTCGACAGGTAGTAGGCGGCGTCGGCTGCGAAGTAGGTGGGCTCCCCGTTGGCCCGGATGAGGACACGGTCCTTGTCGTCGGTGAAGTCGGTGGTGCGCAACCAGATCGCGCCGCCCTCGTCGAAGACGTGCCCCTGCTCGCGTAGCCGGTCGACGGCCTGCTCGACCGCACCGGACTCGTGCAGGGCCGCCTCGGAGAACCACACGTCGAAGTGCACGCCGAAGTCGGCGAGGGTGTCCTTGATGTCCTGCAGCTGCGCCTCGTAGGCCACCGACCGCGCCGCGGCCAGGGCCTCGTCGGCGGGGAGCTCGAGCAGGTCGGGACGGGCGGCGAGCGCCTGGGCGGCAAGGTCGTCGATGTAAGCGCCGGGGTAGCCCCCCTCGGGCGTGGGCTCCCCCTTCGCGCTCGCCAGGACCGAGGTGGCGAACTTGTCCATCTGCGCGCCGGCGTCGTTGATGTAGTACTCGGTCGTGACGGTCGCGCCCGACGTCTTGAGCAGGCGGCTCATGGCGTCGCCGAGCGCGGCCCACCGCGTGTGCCCGAGGTGGAGGGGTCCGGTCGGGTTGGCCGAGATGAACTCGACGTTGATGACGTGTCCGGCCTCGGAGTCGTTGCGGCCGTAAGCAGCACCGGCCTCGACGATGCTGCGGGCCAGCTCACCGGCCGACGCGGCGTCGAGGGTGATGTTGAGGAAGCCCGGCCCCGCGATGTCGACCGCCTTGACGCCCGGGACCTGGGCCAGGCGCTCGGCGAGCCGCGTGGCGACGTCGCGCGGCGGCATACCGGCTCCCTTGGCCAGCTGGAGCGCGACGTTCGTGGACCAGTCACCGTGGTCACGGTTCCTCGGGCGCTCCACGCGGACCTCCGCGGGCACGTCCACGGCGAAGTCGCCGGCGGCGACGGCTTCGGTGAGGGCGGTGCGGATGGCTGCGGAGAGCTCTTCGGGAGTCACCCGGTCAAGTCTAGGGCGCGGGTGAGTGCGCTCGTCCGTCGGCCATGAAGCCCGAGACGAGCTCGATGAGGTGGTCGGGATCGAAGGGCTTGGAGACGAAGGCGTCGAGTCCCGAACCCTGCGCCTGGACCCGGTCGTGCTGCTGCACCGAGGCCGTCACCATGATGACCGGAATGTCCGCCAGCCTCGGGTCGGCCCGGATCTGCGAGATCGTCCACCAGCCGTCGCGCGGGCTCATCTGTGCGTCGAGGGTGACCACCCCCGGGAGCCGGTCGAGCTCGTGCAGGGCAGCGATCAGCTCCTCGCCGTCGCCGGCCTCCCGCACCTCGTAGCCCTCCATCTCGAGGTTGACCCGGATGAGGCGCCTGATCTGCTCCGTGTCGTCGCAGACGTAGACGAGTCCCCCACGTTCCATGGGGGCCACCCTAGGCTGCTAACCTCTGCGGGCGCCTCCTTCACGGAGCGCACGTGTCGGCCCCCGTAGCTCAGGGGATAGAGCACCGCCCTCCGGAGGCGGGAGCGCAGGTTCGAATCCTGCCGGGGGCACCACAGGTCGAGAGGCCCGGAATGACTGTCCAGCCCAGCGCTGGACGTCGCTTCCGGGCCTCTCGTCATTCGGGACCGACTCGAAGTGGTTGCTGCCCTGGTACTCGGCCAGGACGCGGCGCTCACGCCAGACGAAATCGGCCCTGCACAGGAAGCCGCCACCGCGATGGGTGATCACGGCGTTGAGCTCCGGCTCCGGCAGTCCGGCGCGGTGGAAGACCAGTCGACAGCGGGACTCCATGGGTGAGTCGGAGCCAACCCGGATCAGTCCGAGGGCTGACCTGAGGGCGACCGCCCCTCTCGGCCGAACCCGCCGGAGGAGCGCATCCCGCAGCGGCGTGACGTCTGCGAGCCGCCGCGCCACGGCATCTCCGACCACCACCAGGTCGTCGAGCTCGAGAGCCTCGCCCAGGTCGCACCACGTGTCCTCGAGCGAGGTGAGGAGCAGTCCTTGGTTCCTGGCGGTCGCCCTGGACTCCAATCCGCGCCGACCGACGCACCCGCGCCTGCGGACCCGCGCCGCCGACGTCGTCCGCATTGACGTCGATCGGACCGTCCTCCAGCTCACGAGGGAAGGCAGGCCCCACAGCCGGGGAAGGCGCCGCGGTCAGCGCTGGGAGGCGTCGGTCACCTCGCCGACGAGCTCCTCGATGACGTCCTCGAGGAAGACGACGCCGATGTCGGTGCCCTCCGGGTCGACCACGCGTGCGAGGTGTGAGCCGGTGCGCTGCATGGTCCGCAGCACCTCCTCGACCTCGTCGGCGGCCTGCACCGTCGCCAGCTTGCGCACCCGCTTGACCGGGACGGCGATGTCGCGCTCGGTGTCGTCGGCGTAGAGCACGTCCTTGAGGTGCAGGTAGCCGGTGAGCTCGCCCGCGTTGTCCAGCATCGGATAGCGCGAGAACCCGCGCTTGGCGACGAGGCGCTCGACGTCGTCAGGGGTCGCCGTCAGGGGCAACGTGACGAGGTCGGACAGGGGGACGGCGACATCGACGGCGTCCTTGTCGCTGAACTCGAGGGCCGCGCCGACCAGCCCGTGCTGACCTTCCTCGATCAGCCCCTCGTGGCGGCTCTCGGCGAGGATGTGCTCGACTTCCTCGACCGTGAAGGCCGACGTGATCTCGTCCTTGGGCTCCACCCCGAACAGCCGCACCAGCGACTTCGCGATCGCCTCCATGACCGAGATGATCGGGCGCAGGGCCCGGGTGATGAACAGCAGCACCGGCACGAGGATCAGCGCCGAGCGCTCGGGTCCGGCGAGGGCGAGGTTCTTCGGGATCATCTCGCCGACGACCACGTGCAGGTAGACCACGATGAGCAGGGCCAGCGCGAGCGCCAGGCCGTCGGTCACCCCGTCGGGCAGACCGAGGTGGTGGACGACCGGTTCGAGCGCGTGGTGGAGGGCGGCCTCGGAGATGGCACCCAGCAGCACGGAGCAGACCGTGATGCCGAGCTGCGCGCAGGCGAGCAGCGAACCCATCTGCTCGAGGGCGTCGAGGCAGACCTGCGCCCGGCGGGATCCGTGTGCCGCCAGGGGTTCCAGCGTGGAACGCCGCGCCGCCATCGCCGCGAACTCGGCACCGACGAAGAACGCGTTGAGCAGCAGGAGCAGGGCGGTGACCCACACCGCGCCGGCGCTCACTTCGCCCCCTCCGCGTCGCGGCCACCGGCGGTCACCGAGCGACCGGCGCCGCGACCGGGTGCGGCCGGACCCCGCGGGGAACCCTCGACCGAGGTCCCCTCGTGCGAGTCCGAGTCGTCATGTTCCCCTGTCGGGACGAACCGGAGCCGGTCGGCCCGCATGCCGTCCATGGCCAGCACGGTGATCGCCCAGCCGGGGATGTCCACGGTGTCCCCAACGGTGGGGATCCGACCGAGCTCGGCCATGACGAAGCCACCGGTCGTCTCGTAGGCAGGGCCGTCGGGCACGACCGCACCCAGGCGCTCGCGCACCTCGTCGGGGCGCCAGAGGCCCGGCACCGTCCACGACCCGTCGGTGAACTCACGCCCGGTCGTGCGGAACACGTCATGCTCGTCGGACACCTCGCCGACGATCTCCTCGACGACGTCCTCGAGGGTCACGATGCCGGCCGTGCCGCCGTACTCGTCGACGACGATGGCGAGCTGGAGACCGTGCTCGCGCAGCATCAACAACAACGGGTCGAGCCGGATCGTCTCCGGCACCAGGAGGGGCGGCACCATGAGCGCCGACACCGGCACGTCGTCGCGGCGCTCGTGCGGGACGGCGATGGCCCGCTTCACGTGCACCACGCCGTCGATGTCGTCCCAGTCCTCGCCGGTCACCGGGAAGCGCGAGTGCCCGGTGCGCCGGGCGAGCCGGACGACGTCCTCTGCCGTGGCGGTGCGCTCGATGGACGACGCCCGCGCGCGAGGGCTCATGACGTCGGCTGCGGTCTGCTCCCCGAACCCGAGCGACTTGGTGACCAGCCGGGCGGTCCCCTCGTCGAGCGTCCCCGCCTCGGCGGAGCGGCGGACCAGCGAGGCCAGCTCCTGCGGGGTGCGGGCGCCCGACAGCTCCTCGCGGGGGGTGATGCCGAGTGCCCGCAGGAAGAGGTTGGCCGATCCGTTGAGCACGAAGATCAGCGGCCGGGCGACCAGCGCGAAGCCCCGCACCGGCATGGCGACGACCTTGGCGGTGGCGAGCGGGGCCGAGATGCCCAGGAACTGGGGCAGCAGCTCGCCGAACACCATCGAGAACACCGTGGCGATGAGCAGGGCGACGGCGTCAGCGACGGTGTCCAGGGTGGAGCCCCGGAGGCCCAGGGCCTGCAACGGTGTCTCCAGCAGCGCCCCGAGCGAGGGGGTGGCGAGGAACCCGAGGATCAGCGTGGTCAGCGTGATGCCCACCTGGGCCGCGGACAGCTGCGTCGAGAGCCGGCGCAGTGACCCCAGCACCACCTCGGCGCGGGCGTCCCCGGCATCCACGGCCTTCTGCACGGTCGGCCGGTCGAGTGCGACCAGCGAGAACTCGGTGGCCACGAAGACGGCCGTCCCGATCGTCAGCCCCACGCCGGTCAGGACCAGCAGCCATTCGGTCATAGTCCGGTCATCCTAGGGCCGCAACCCGGTTGACCCTGACCCCACGTCAGTTGGGAGGATGCCGGCATGACACCGACTCCGGGGGAACGATGACCACGACCACAGCGCCACCACGACCGACCGAGGGCGCCCGCATCGAAGTGCGCGACCTGACCAAGCGGTTCGGCAGCTTCACCGCCGTCGACAACCTCTCCTTCACCGTCGAGCCCGGCCGCATCACCGGCTTCCTCGGTCCCAACGGTGCCGGCAAGACGACCACGCTCCGCATGCTGCTCGGCCTGGTGAACCCGTCCAGCGGCGTCGCAACCATCGGCGGGCGCAGCTACCAGGAGATCACCCAGCCCATGGCGGTCGTGGGTTCGGCGCTCGAGGCCACCAACTTCCACCCCGGCCGCACCGGTCGCGACCACCTGCGCGTCCTGGCCGACACTGCAGGCGTCGGAGCCCAGCGCGTTGACGAGATGCTGGAGCTCGTCGGGATCCCCGCTGCCGCGCGCAAGCGTGCGGGGGGCTACTCGATGGGCATGCGCCAGAGGCTCGGCCTCGCCGCCGCGATGCTGGGCGACCCACAGGTCCTCATCCTCGACGAGCCGGCCAACGGCCTCGACCCCGAGGGCATCCGGTGGCTGCGCGGGTTCCTGCGGCACCTCTCCGCCCAAGGCAAGACGGTGCTGATCTCGAGCCACATGCTCCAGGAGGTGGAGCAGACGGTCGACGACGTCGTCATCATCAACAACGGCCGGCTGATCAAGCAGGGCGCGATGGACGACCTGCACGGCGAGGCCCACACCATCGTCCGGACCACCGACCTCGACGCGCTCGCCGGCGCCCTGCGGGTCGCCGACGTGACGAGCAAGGTCGAGGACGGCACGCTGCTGGCCGAGACCCACGACCTGCGGCTGATCGGCGACGTCGCCCTGCGGGCCGGGCTGCCGATCTACGAGCTGCGCCAGGCCACCACCGACCTCGAGGCGCTCTTCTTCGAGCTGACCGAGGGCACCAACCGCAACCTCGGCGACGGCGCCTCAGGGCAGGCGGCCGCCGAGCGAGACGCCATCGCCGGACAGGAAGGGGGCAACGAATGACCAACGCCATCAAGGCCGAGTTCCGCAAGTTCTTCACGACGCGCATGTGGTGGGGGCTGGCCATCGCCATGTTCGTGGCGGGAGCGGGACTCGCCGTCCTCTTCGGCTTCCTCTTCACCCAGGCCCCGGACCCGAACGCCGCACCCGGCCAGGGTGTCCCCACCGGCACCCCGGAGCAGATCGCCAACAGCGTCTACACCAGTGGCCTCAGCATCGGCTACCTGCTCACCCTGACGATCGGGGTGATGCAGATCGGCTCGGAGTACCGCCACAAGACCATCACGAGCACCTTCCTGGGCACGCCCAAGCGGGCCAAGGTGATGGGCGCGAAGGTCGTCGCCCTGCTCGGGATCGGCGCCATCTACGGGCTCATCTCCCTGGCGGGGTCGATCATCGCCGGCGCCATCGTGCTGAACGCCCGGGGGTTCGCACCGTTCCCGACGTCCGGCGTCTTCCGCACCCTTGCCCTGAGCCTGCTCGTCCTGGGCCTGTGGGCACTGATCGGGCTGGGCGCGGGGATCCTCATCCCCAACCAGGTGGCGGCCCTGCTGATCTCGGTCGGCGTGGCCTGGATCGTCGAGCCCCTGGCCGGCTTCGGGCTGTCGTTCTGGGACTGGGGCCGGGACCACATCGTCCAGTACCTCCCCTCGGCGGCGACGCAGGCCATGGTCAACGGGGTCAACCAGGGCGGCGAGAACGCCGTGACGCCGCTCGCCTGGTGGGCCGGCGCGCTCATCCTGGCCGCCTACGCCGCGGTGCTGGCCGGCTTCGGCTCGTGGCGCACCATCCGGAGCGACATCAGCTAGGTCGCCGAGGTATGCCGCGGGGCCGGGTTCCAGCACGGGACCCGGCCCCGCGGCATACCCGGACCGGGCGCTGGCGCGCCCCCTGAAGGGGCCCTGGGCGACGTGGCGAAGGTCGCTCGGGAAACCTCTTGCCCGCCGCAGCGCGGCGCGACGCACGGGGATAGGCTGGGAACACCTATTGCCCGTCATTGTCGACGCTACGAAAGAGGCGTATCCGCCGTGCCCGACCAGTCCCCGACCAACGACCCCATGGCGGCCTTCGGGCCGAACGAGTGGCTCGTGGACGAGCTGTATGAGCAGTACCAGAACGACAAGAACTCCGTGGACAAGGCGTGGTGGCCCTTCTTCGCCGACTACCAGCCGTCCGACGGCGCCACGACCAACGGGTCTGGAGCCAACGGGAGCACGACCTCAACGCCTGCCGCCCCGGCCGCGTCGGCCCCCGCAGCCGCGCCCGCCCCTGCCGCTGCACCGGCTGCCGCGCCGGCTCCAGCTGCGCCGGCTCCAGCTGCTGCGCCGACTCCAGCCGCTGCGCCCGCTCCGGCCGCACCCCCCGCTGGACCCTCGACCACCTCCGGGCAGACCACCGACAAGCCGGACGCCAACACCGACAAGGCCGTGGCCGACAAGCCCGAGGACAAGGAGGCCGGCACCGGCGGCGAGACCGCCGGCGTCAAGGAGGCTCCCAAGCCGCGCGAGCCCCAGGCCCCCAAGCAGACCGAGGCCACCAACGAGAACCAGGTGAAGCCGTTGCGTGGCGCCAGCGCCCGCACGGTCACCAACATGGAGAGCTCGCTGACCGTCCCCACCGCGACCAGCGTGCGCGCGGTGCCGGCCAAGCTGCTGATCGACAACCGGGTCGTCATCAACAACCACCTGCAGCGCTCGCGCGGCGGCAAGGTGTCGTTCACCCACCTCATCGGCTACGCCCTGGTCAAGGCGCTGGGCCACATGCCCGAGATGAACAACGGGTTCACCGAGGAGAACGGCAAGCCGGCCCTGGTCATCCCTGGCCACGTCAACCTCGGGCTCGCGATCGACATGGCCAAGCCCGACGGCACCCGCCAGCTGCTCGTGCCCTCGATCAAGTCGGCCGAGTCGATGGACTTCGCCCACTTCTGGACGGCCTACGAGGACGTGGTCCGCAAGGCTCGCGGCGGCAAGCTCACCGTCGAGGACTTCCAGGGCACCACGCTCACGCTGACCAACCCCGGCACCATCGGCACCAACCACTCGGTCCCGCGGCTGATGGCCGGCCAGGGCGCGATCATCGGCGTCGGCGCGCTGGAGTACCCCGCCGAGTGGCAGGGCGCGAGCCAGGAGACGCTCAACCGCAACGCCGTCTCCAAGATCCTCACGCTGACCAGCACCTACGACCACCGCATCATCCAGGGCGCCCAGTCGGGTGACTTCCTGCGGATCGTGCACCAGCTGCTGCTCGGCGAGAACGGCTTCTACGACGAGATCTTCGAGAGCCTGCGCCTGCCCTACGAGCCGGTCCGGTGGGTCCAGGACATCTCCGCCCACCACGACGACGACGTCAACAAGACGGCCCGCGTCCAGGAGCTGATCCACGCCTACCGCGTGCGCGGCCACCTGATGGCCGACACCGACCCGCTGGAGTACCGCCAGCGTCGCCACCCCGACCTCGACGTCACGTCCCACGGCCTCACCCTGTGGGACCTCGAGCGCGACTTCGCGACCGGAGGCTTCGGCGGGGCGCCGATGCTGCGGCTGCGCAAGATCCTCGGCATCCTGCGCGACTCCTACTGCCGCACCATCGGCACCGAGTACATGCACATCCAGGACCCCGAGCAGCGCCGCTGGCTGCAGGCCAAGATCGAGGTCGGCTACGCCAAGCCCGGCCCCGACGAGCAGCTCCGGATCCTGCGCCGACTCAACGCCGCCGAGGCCTTCGAGACGTTCCTGCAGACCAAGTTCGTCGGGCAGAAGCGGTTCAGCCTCGAGGGTGGCGAGTCGGTCATCGCGCTGCTCGACCGGATCCTGTGCCGCGCCGCCGCGGACTCCATGGACGAGGTGTGCATCGGTATGCCGCACCGCGGGCGCCTCAACGTGCTGGCCAACATCGCGGGCAAGTCCTACGGCCAGATCTTCCGTGAGTTCGAGGGCAAGCAGGACCCCAAGTCCGTGCAGGGCTCGGGCGACGTGAAGTACCACCTCGGCACCGAGGGCGAGTTCGTCGCCGAGGACGGCAGCAAGACCAAGGTCTACCTCGCCGCCAACCCGTCCCACCTCGAGGCCGTCAACCCGGTCCTCGAGGGCATCACCCGCGCCAAGCAGGACCGGCTCGACCTCGCCGGCGAGGACTTCACCGTCCTGCCCCTGCTCATGCACGGCGACGCGGCGTTCGCCGGCCAGGGAGTCGTCGCCGAGACGCTCAACCTGTCCCAGCTGCGCGGCTACCGCACCGGCGGCACCATCCACGTGGTCATCAACAACCAGGTCGGGTTCACCACGTCGCCCAGCGCCAGCCGCTCCTCGACCTACTCGACCGACGTCGCCCGCATGATCCAGGCGCCGATCTTCCACGTGAACGGCGACGACCCCGAGGCCTGCGTCCGGGTGGCCGAGCTCGCCTACGAGTTCCGCCAGACGTTCAACAAGGACGTCGTCATCGACATGGTCTGCTACCGGCGCCGCGGTCACAACGAGGGCGACGACCCCTCGATGACCCAGCCGCTGATGTACAACCTCATCGAGGCCAAGCGCTCGGTCCGCAAGCTCTACACCGAGTCCCTCATCGGCCGTGGCGACATCAGCCAGGAGGATGCCGAGGGCGCGCTGCGCGACTACCAGCAGCAGCTCGAGCGGGTCTTCGTCGAGACCAAGGCGGCCCTCAAGCAGGCCACCGAGGAGACCAGCGACCCGACGCTCGTCGGCACCGACGCCGAGGGTCACTCCGGCCTCGAGCCCCCCACCGCCCAGGCGACCGACCAGGCGACCCGGTCGGCCGACCAGACAGCCATCCCGGACGACCAGCTCCAGCACATCGGTGACGCGTTCGTGAACCCGCCGCAGGGCTTCACCGTGCACCCGAAGCTGTTGCAGGCCATGGAGAAGCGCGCCCAGTCCACCCGCGACGGCGGGATCGACTGGGCCACCGGCGAGCTGCTCGCGTTCGGCTCGCTCCTCATGGAGGGCACCCCCGTGCGCCTCGCCGGACAGGACAGCCGTCGCGGCACCTTCGTCCAGCGGCACGCCGTGCTGATCGACAAGCACACGGCCGAGGAGTGGACCCCGCTGCTCTACCTCGGTGAGGGCCAGGCCCGGTTCTGGGTCTACGACTCCCTGCTCTCCGAGTTCGCGGCGATGGGCTTCGAGTACGGCTACTCGGTCGAGCGGCCCGACGCCCTGGTCCTGTGGGAGGCGCAGTTCGGCGACTTCTTCAACGGCGCCCAGACCATCGTCGACGAGTTCATCAGCTCCTCCGAGCAGAAGTGGGGCCAGCGCTCGTCCGTCGTGCTGCTGCTCCCCCACGGCTACGAGGGCCAGGGGCCCGACCACTCCTCCGCCCGCATCGAGCGCTTCCTGCAGATGTGCGCCGAGGACAACATGACGGTCGCCTACCCCTCGACCCCGGCGAGCTACTTCCACCTGCTCCGCCGCCAGGCCTACGCCCGTCCGCGCCGACCGCTGATCGTCTTCACGCCGAAGTCGATGCTGCGGCTCAAGGCGGCCAGCAGCATGCCCGCGGACTTCACCGAGGGCACCTTCCGTCCGGTGCTGTCCGACCGCGCGTCGTTCGACCACGGCGGGGTGACCCGGGTGCTGCTCGCCAGCGGCAAGGTCGTCTACGACCTCGAGGCCGCCCGCGACAAGGCCGAGGACACCTCGACCGCGATCGTGCGGGTCGAGCAGCTGGCTCCGCTGCCGGCCAAGGAGATCGCCGCCGAGCTGGCCAAGTACCCGGACGCCGACGTCGTCTGGGTGCAGGACGAGCCGGCCAACCAGGGTGCCTGGCCGTTCGTGGCCATGAACCTCCCGCAGGCCCTCACCGAGCTCGGCGAGACCCGCCCGCTACGAATCGTGTCGCGCAAGGCCTCGGCCTCCCCGGCCACCGGTTCGAGCAAGCGGCACGCCGAGCAGCAGGCCGAGCTGATCGCGGCGGCCTTCGCCCGCTAGACACCCACTGGAGAGGTATGCCGCGTGGCTGGCCCAGCCGCGCGGCATACCTGTCTCTGGGGCCGCGTGGACGGACGACCAAGCCACACTGCAGCCGGTATGCCGCGTGGCTGAGCCAGCCGCGCGGCATACCCCCGTTAACCTTGCAGACGTGTACTTCACGGATCGTGGCATCGAGGAGCTGGCTGCTCGCCGAGGGGAAGAGGAAGTCTCCTTCGAGTGGCTGGCCGACCAGCTGCGCACGTTCGTGGACCTGAACCCCGACTTCGAGACCCCCGTCGAGCGCCTGGCCACCTGGCTGGCCCGGCTCGACGACGACGAGGACTGACGCGTGAGCGAGCCCACCTTCACCCCGAGTGCCGAGTTCCAGGTCGCCGCTGACGGTCCACGGGACGTGGGCATCGTCTTCGTCGGCGCCTCGCTCGTGGCCGGTGTCGGCGACCCCAAGGGTCAGGGGTGGGTCTCGCGGGTCGTCGGTCGCACGCACCACTCCGACCTCGAGCTGACGGCCTACAACCTCGGCGTCCGCGGCGACACCACGGCCGACGTGCTGGCCCGCTGGCAGGCGGAGTGCGCCCCCCGCTGGCGCGGCAGGGCCGAGAAGCGGCTGGTGATCTCGGTCGGCGGCAACGACGCGGCGACCGGCGTGACCCTGGCCCGGCACCGGCTCAACCTGGCCAACATCCTCGACGACGCCGCAAGCGCGGGCATCGGCACCTTCGTGGTCAGTCCCCCGCCGGGTGACGACGAGGAGCTGAACGCCAAGCTCGACGTGCTCGTGGAGGCCCAGGCCGACGTGTGCGCTCGCCGTGGGGTGCCGTTCGTCGACTGCTTCCGGCCGCTGTTGGGGCACGAGCAGTGGCAGAGTGACCTGGCCGCCAGCCGGGTGCCCCACCACCCCGGCCAGGCGGGGTACGGCCTGATCGCCTGGCTAGTCCTGCACAACGGCTGGTACGACTGGTTGCAGATCTCACCGAGCTGAACCACGCTGACCGAACAGCACGCACCACCACCGACGACCGAGGGGGCCCTCGATGGGTACGTCCGCTGAGCTGATCACCACCCTGCGCGCCGCCGCTTCCGGCACGCCGTATGCCGTGCGCGAGACTCCGCGGGGCTTCGACCTCACGATCGACGTCGCCGACGCCCAGTGGCTGGCCGTCTTCAGGGCCCACGGGCTCACCAAGGTCTTCACCCACCAGGTCCGGCTCAACGAGGCCGACCACTCGATGACGATCACCGACGTCAGCAACACGTTCTCGTGGAGCGGTGGGGGCTCGTCACCGCGCCTCCAGGCGTCGGCGTCCACCCAGCGCGGTCGCGTCTACGAGAAGTCGTTCCGCAAGGAGTTCGGGGTCGACCTGACGACCGGCCAGGTCGGCAAGGTCGTCGACTACTCGTTCGACGCCAGCACCGGCCGCGACCTGATCCGCGACGTCGCCAAGGAGCAGGGCTGGGACGAGCAGATGGGCGGCACCCAGAAGGGCGCCGTCATCTTCGCCGGCGCCACCGTGGCGATCCTCGTGGTGGCCGGGATCGTCTGGCTGGTCTCCTCGCTGCTCTGACGCTCCTGACGCCACTGGCCCCTCTCGGGCCCTCCAGCGGCGTCAGCACTCAGGAGACGGTGAAGACGACCTTGCCGAACAGCTCGCCGGCCGCCATGCGGGCGAAGCCGTCCCGGGCCTGGGCCAGCGGCAGGGTCGTGTCGATGACCGGTGCGATGCGCTGCTGCACGACGAACTGGGCCAGCCGCTCGAGCTCGCCGCGGCTGCCCATCGTCGACCCGACGACGCGCAGCTGCTTGAAGAAGATCTTGGTCAGCTCGGCCTTGCTGGGTGCGTCGCCGGACGTCGCACCGGAAATGACGACCGTGCCGCCCGGCTTGAGCGAGTTGACCGAGTGCGACCAGGTGGCGGCACCGACGGTCTCCATGACCGCGTCGACGCGGTCGGGGAGGCGTTCGCCGTTGCCGAAGGCGCGGTCCGCGCCGATCTCGACCGCTCGCTGGCCCTTCTCCTCGTCGCGGCTGGTGACCCACATCCGGTAGCCCGCTGCGGCCCCGAGCTGCACGAGGGCGGTGGACACGCCGCCGCCGGCGCCCTGGACGAGGACGGTGGCACCGGGCGTCAGCCCCGCGTTGGTGAACAACATGCGGTAGGCGGTGAGCCACGCCGTCGAGAGGCAGGCAGCGTGCTCCCACGGGAGCTCGGCGGGCTTGGGCACCAGGTTGGTGGTGGGGACGGCGACCTGCTCGGCGAGGGTCCCGTCGTGCAGCTCGGAGAGCAGCGTGCGCCGCGGGTCGAGGGTCTCGTCACCGCGCCAGCCGTCGCTGGGGATGACCGCGTGGACGATGACCTCGTTGCCGTCCTCGTCGAGGCCCGCGCCGTCACAGCCGAGGATCATCGGCAGCCGGTCTGCGGGCAGGCCCACTCCCCGCAGCGACCAGACGTCGTGGTGGTTGAGCCCGGCCGTCCTGAGCGTGACCGTCGTCCAGCCCTCGCGCGGGGTGGGGTCGGGCCGCTCACCGACCTCCAGCCCCGAGAGCGGGTCGTCGGCGGACTGGCGTGCGGCGTAGACGGCGAGCATCACCCGACCCTAGCCGCACGCCGATCCGGGTGGTTCAGGCGGACTTCTCCATGAGGAACCAGGTCGAGTCGTCGAGGGGGAACCGCGGGTCCCGGTGGTAGGTGAAGCCGTAGTCGACGAGGGTGAGCTCGGGGAACGCGTCGAGGATCTCCCCGGCGAAGTCACGCTTGAACAAGGCCTGCTCGTGACCGCGGTAGCTGACCTCGACCGGGGTGGGGTTGTAGTACTCGCAGACCATCACGTAGCGCTTCGAGGACTCCACGAGGGCGCTGTAGACGTCGCGCACCCGGTCGGGGTTGATGTGGATCAGGACGCCCTTGGTGAAGGTGAGGTCGTAGGCGTGCTGCGCCTGGTACTCCAGGATCGAGGCCACCTCGACGGTCGCGCCGCCCCATCGCTCCACCTCAGCGGCGGCCTGGGTGTTGATCTCCACCCCATGCAGGTCGGCGTCGGGCAGCAGGGTGCGCAGGGCCATCAGGTTGTTGCCGATGTTGCAACCCAGCTCGAGGACGGAGCCCACGCCGTCAGTGGCCGCCAGGACCTTGCGGAAGAGCTCGGTGTTGCTCGCGATGAGGTTGGTGCCCCGGTTCCGCTCGATGTAGTCGGCGCCGAACTCTCCGGCCCAGAGGTCCTCTTGGGAGGTGCGTTGCGTCTCAGTTGCCATGGCGGCCACTCTCGACCAACGGACCCCTCGACTGCAAGGTGACCGGCCGGGCGGACCCGTCAGTTCACCGTCGCGTCGTGCGGCGCTCAGGCCGTGGGCGGCTCGGCCACGACGTCCGGCAGCGCCGCGGCGAGGCTGGCCTCCCAGGGCGGGAGCGGAGCGAGCCGGGCCATCCGCCAGGCGTCGTGGCCGAGCACGCTGTACGCGGGACGCGGGGCCGGCAGCGGGAAGGCGTCGCTCGTGGTGGGCCGCACCCGCTCGGGGTCCAGCCCGAGCTGCCGGAAGATCTCGCGGGTGAGGCCGTACTTCGTGGTGTCACCCTGGCTGGTCGCGTGCCACACCCCGAACGGGGCTGACTCGTCGACCAGCCGCAGCACGGCCCGCGCCACGTCCATGGTCCAGGTGGGTTGGCCCCGTTGGTCATCGACGACGTCGAGCGTGTCGTGGCGCTCGGCCAGCCGAGCCATCGTCTTGACGAAGTTCGGGCCCCCGGCTCCGTAGAGCCACGCAGTGCGGACGATCCACGCCTGCGGGCAGCGGGCCTGCACCGCCCACTCCCCCGCAGCCTTCGTCCGGCCGTAGGCGGACAGCGGCGACAGGGCGGCGTCCTCGGCATACGGCTCGTCGGCGTCGCCGGCGAACACGTAGTCGGTGGAGATGTGCACGAGCCGCGTGCCCACCGAACGGCAGGCGTCCGCGACGTTGGCCGCGCCGATCGCGTTCACCGCAAACGCTTGCCCCTCATGGGTTTCCGCGTCGTCAACGGCCGTGTATGCCGCGCAGTTCACCACGACGTCGTGCCCCCGGACCGCGTCGCGGACTGCGTCGGCATCGGTGACGTCGAGGTCCTTGCGGGTGAGCGCCGTGACGTCGTCCTCGTCGACCCCGGCGAGCGCCAGGGCCACCTGCAGGTCGAGCCCGAGCATCCCGCCCGAGCCGGTGACCAGCCACCGCGCCATCAGCGCCCGATCCGGTCGTAGCGCGCCTCGGCGACCACCTTCGCGGTGCGCCACCAGTCCTGGTTGTCCTGGTACCAGGCGATGGTGTCGACCAGGCCAGAGCGGACGTCCGGGTGGGCGGGGCGCCAGTCGGTCTCGGCCCGCAGCTTCGAGGCGTCGATGGCGTAGCGCAGGTCGTGGCCGGGCCGGTCCGGCACGTGGTCGAACCAGTCGGCCGGCTTGCCCATGAGCTCGAGGATGAGCGCGACGACGTCGCGGTTGTTCATCTCGCCGTCGGCGCCGATGAGGTAGGTCTCGCCCGCGCGGCCCTGCTCGATGATGGCGATGACCGCGTCGTTGTGGTCGTCCACGTGGATCCAGTCGCGGACGTTGAGGCCGGCGCCGTAGAGCTTGGGCCGCACCCCGTCGATGATTCCCGTGACCTGTCGCGGGATGAACTTCTCGGGGTGCTGGCGCGGCCCGTAGTTGTTGGAGCAGTTGGACAGGGTCGCCCTGAGGCCGAACGACCGCACCCACGCACGGACGAGGAGGTCGGCGCTCGCCTTCGACGCCGAGTAGGGGCTCGACGGGTTGAGCGGGGTGTTCTCGGTGAACTTGGCCGGGTCGTCGAGCTCGAGGTCGCCGTAGACCTCGTCGGTGGACACGTGGTGCAGGCGCTTGTCGTGTCGACGCACGGCCTGGATCAGCTGGTAGGTGCCGATGATGTTCGTGTCGATGAAGGGCCAGGGGTCCTCGAGCGAGTTGTCGTTGTGCGAGTCAGCCGCGAAGTGGACGACCAGGTCGTGAGCCGCGACGAGCTCGTCCACGAGGTCCGCGTCGGTGACCGAGCCCTTGACCACGTCGACCTCGCCGGCGACGGGGTCGAGTGAGGTGAGGTTCGCGGCATACGTCATCGAGTCGAGGACGGTGAGCCGCCACTGCGGCCGGAGCGCACGGGCCCTGATCACGAAGTTCGAGCCGATGAACCCGGCGGCGCCGGTGACGAGGACCTTCATGGCGCCGAGGCTATCGCGAGGGGAGGCGCGTCACGGCGGGGCACCTCGCACTATGGTCGTGCACCATGAAGGGGATCATCCTGGCCGGGGGGTCGGGCACACGCCTGCACCCCATCACGCTCGGCATCAGCAAGCAGCTCATGCCGGTCTACGACAAGCCGATGATCTACTACCCGCTCTCGACGCTGATGATGGCCGGGATCCGCGAGGTGCTGGTGATCACGACCCCTGAGGACCAGGCGCAGTTCCAGCGACTCCTCGGTGACGGCTCGCGGTGGGGCATCGAGCTCACCTTCGCCGCGCAGCCCAGCCCCGACGGCCTGGCGCAGGCCTTCATCATCGGCGCGGACTTCATCGGCGACGACGCGGTGGCCCTCGTGCTCGGTGACAACATCTTCTACGGCACCGGGCTCGGCAGCTCGCTGGCCGCGAACACCGACGTCACCGGTGGCCAGATCTTCGCCTACCACGTGACCGAGCCGTCGGCCTATGGCGTCGTCGAGTTCTCGGAGGACGGCCGCGTCATCTCCATCGAGGAGAAGCCGGAGCACCCCAAGTCCTCCTACGCCGTGCCCGGTCTCTACTTCTACGACAACGACGTCGTCCAGATCGCGCGTGACCTCCAGCCCAGCGAGCGCGGCGAGCTGGAGATCACGGGGATCAACGAGGCCTACCTGCGACGTGGCGACCTCAACGTCACCGTCCTCCCGCGAGGCACTGCGTGGTTCGACACCGGCACCTTCCTGGGACTGATGGACGCAGCCCAGTTCGTCCACGTCGTCGAGGCGCGACAGGGCCAGAAGATCGGCTGCGTCGAGGAGGTCGCCTGGCGCAACGGCTGGCTCAGCGACGAGCAGTTCGCCGCGCTCGCCGAGTCACTGCGCAAGAGCGGCTACGGCACCTACCTGGCCGGGCTCCTCGACGAGGCTGGGGGCCGGTAGTGCAGATCCGCCCGCTCACCATCGCCGACGCTTACGAGATCACCCCGCGACAGTTCCCGGACGACCGCGGGGTGTTCCTCGAGTCATTCCGCGGCGACCTCCTCGCGGAGGCCGTCGGGCACCGGCCCCAGGTCGTCCAGACCAACATCTCGGTGTCGTCCCGCGGGACCGTGCGTGGCATCCACTTCGCCGACGTCCCACCCTCGCAGGCGAAGTACGTCACCGCCCTCTCGGGCTCCCTCATCGACTTCATCATCGACATCCGGGTGGGGTCGCCGACCTTCGGACAGTGGGACTCGGTCCTCCTCGACACCGTCGACCGACGCGCGGTCTACCTCGCCGAGGGTCTGGGTCACGCCTTCGTGGCCCTCGAGGACGACACCACCGCGATGTACCTCTGCAGCGCGGCCTACAACCCCGCCCGTGAGCGCGGCATCCACCCGCTCGACGCCGAGGTGGGCCTGGTCTTCCCTGACGGGCTGGAGCCGCTGCTGTCGCCCAAGGACGCCGCTGCGCCCTCGCTGGCAGAGGCGCGGGACCAGGGTCTGCTCCCCTCGTATGCCGCCTGCCGAGAGTTCTACGACTCGGCTGGATGATCCGGCGCGAAGTCCCTCGAAGAGCCTCACTACGGGGCGGATGTCCGACTTGCCGGGTTGTGAGCAGGGCAGATGCACGAGATGGTTGCCATCCACATGTAAACTCTGGCCGTTTGCGGGAACCACAGGGAGGGGAGGGGACATGCCCACTGCGCGCGAGGAACGGCGTCATCGCGTGACGCGCTGGCTGTGGGCCCTGGTCGATGCCGCCATCCTGGTCGGCGCGCTGATGGTCGCCATGTGGCTGCGCTACGACCTCCACCTCGAGCGGGTCTTCATCCCTGACATGGCCTGGCTCAGCGCGGCTGGCGTCGCGACCCTCTGGGTGGCGGGCGCGATCATCGGCCCCTATGCCATCGGACACGATCGTGGCTCCTTCGAGGAGACGGCAGACATCCTCAAGTCCGTCCTGGTCACAGGCATCGTGCTCGGGCTCGTGGTCCTGGCCACCGACTGGCTGACGCTGCCCCGCAGTGTCCCGATCACCGGCTCCGTGTTCGCCCTGGTGGGGATGTTCGCGAGCCGCTTCCTCATCCGGAGCTGGCGGGTGCGCAAGCGCCCGACCGACCTCGACCACGAGCGCGTGATCATCTTCGGGGCGGGTGAGGCAGGCAGCCGCCTGACGCGGAGCATGCGTCGTGACTCCGGGAGCGGCTACCTTCCCGTCGCACTGCTCGACGACGACCGCGCCAAGGCGCGGTTCCGCACGGAGGGCATCCGGGTGCGCGGCACCCGCGCCGACCTGGCCAAGGTCGCGGACAAGTTCACGGCGAACACCCTGGTCATCGCCCTTCCCCAGGCTCACGCAGCCACGATCCGCGAGCTGACCGAGCTGGCCACGACGGCCGGCCTGAACGTGCTGACGCTCCCCCCGGTGGGCGAGATCATCGGTGGGCGACCCACGGCGAGCGACCTGCGCAACGTGGACGTCGCCGACCTGTTGGGTCGTCGACCCATCAGCCTCGACACGGCCGTCATCGCGGAGCAGATTGCCGGAAGGTCGGTGCTGGTGACCGGAGCCGGCGGCTCCATCGGGTCGGAGCTGTGCCGACAGATCGCGCGCTTCGGCCCAGCGAAGCTCTACCTCCTCGACCGCGACGAGTCGGGCCTGCAGACCACGCAGATGTCCCTGGTCGGCAACGGCCTCCTCGACACGGACGAGGTCGTCCTGGCGGACATCCGCGACGCCCCACGGATGCAGCAGGTCTTCAAGCAGACCCGCCCAGACATCGTCTTCCACGCCGCCGCCCTCAAGCACCTCCCCCTGCTGGAGGCCAACCCCCTCGAGGCGTGGAAGAGCAACGTGCTCGGCACCCTCAACGTCCTCGCGGCCGCCTCCGCGGTCGGGGTCGGCACCTTCGTCAACATCTCCACCGACAAGGCTGCGCAGCCCTCGTGCGTCCTGGGCTACAGCAAGCGCGTCGCGGAGCGCCTCACCGCCCACTTCGCCGACCGCGAGCCGGGGCGCTACGTGTCGGTGCGCTTCGGAAACGTGCTCGGGTCGCGCGGGTCGGTCGTCCACGCCTTCACCTCGCAGATCGAGCGCGGTGGCCCGATCACGGTCACCCACCCGGACGTCGAGCGCTACTTCATGCTCATCCCCGAGGCCTGCCAGCTCGTCCTCGAGGCAGCGTCGATCGGCACCGACGGCGAGGTGATGGTCCTCGAGATGGGCGACCAGGTGAAGATCGTCGAGGTGGCCAACACGCTGATCCGCATGTCCGGCCGCAAGGACATCGACATCGTCTACACGGGCCTGCGCCAGGGCGAGAAGATCTCGGAGGAGCTCTTCTCGCCGGATGAGGTCTCGAGGGCGACGCAGCACCCCTTGGTCTCCCGGGTCGACGTGCCGGGGATCGGGGTGTCCGAGGTGCACGGTGCCGAGCACCGCACGGACGACGACGCGGTTCGTTGGCTTCGGCGCCACAGCGCCACGTCCCAGACTGCGAGCGCCGGGCTCCGAGGCGACTGAACCGGTGGTCGAACTCGTCGTGTCCCTGCTCGTGACGACAGGGCTGGCCCCTGTCGTGCGCGCAGGAATGGTGCGAAGCGGGGTCCTGGACCGTCCCAACCACCGCTCATCCCACACCGTGGTCGTGGCGCGGGGTGGCGGGCTCGCCTGCCTCGCCGGCCTGGTCGCGGCCACGAGCGTGGCCACGATCCGTGGCCACGAGGTCCCGTGGGTTGCCGTGACCGCCAGCGTCGCACTGTCGCTGCTCGGCTTCGCAGACGACCGGGTGCAGCTCCCCCCACTGCCGCGGCTGCTCGCCCAGGTCGGGGCCGGCGGAGCAGTGGGCTGGTCGCTCGGGGGCGTCGTCTGGATGCTCGTGGGAGCCTTCGTCACCGCTGCGGTGGTGAATGTCGTGAACTTCATGGACGGCATCAACGGCATCACCTCCACGACGATGACCGTCTGGGGGGTGGTCGCCTGGCTGGTCGGCCGAGATCAGGGCATTGCCTCACTGGCCTTTCTCGGGGCGGTGACGGCGGGCCTCGCCCTGGGGTTCCTCCCTTGGAACGCGCCCACTGCGCGGCTCTTCCTCGGCGACGCCGGCAGCTATCTCTTCGGGGCGCTGGTCGCCAGTGGCGTCCTCATCGGACTGCACGATGGGGCTCGCGGAGCACTCCTGGTCGCCCCCTTGTCGCTCTACCTCGTGGACGAGGCCACCACCATGGTGAGCCGCGTGCGTCGGGGTGAGCGCCTCCTCGAGGCGCACCGCTCCCACGTCTACCAGCGCCTGACGTCAGGTCCCGGGGGCCTACCCCACGCGGTCGTGGCTGCGTATGCCGCCGGGCTCGCGACGCTGGTGACCGCGGGATGGGTGGTGGGCACGGCGACGGGTGTGGCAGCGACGGTGCTGGCGTGCGCCGCCTATCTCTGCTCACCGCGTCTCCTCGCGGCCTACGCACGACCCCCCGTGCAGTCGTGAGCCCAGCGCCCCGACCCGTCCCACCCCCGAAAGGCCGTCCCCCATGCGCATCCTGATCAGCGGAGGTGCGGGCTTCATCGGTCTGCACCTCGCGCGCCAGCTCCAGGCCGACCATGAGCTGGAGGCCCTGGACCTGCTTCACCCGCAGGTCCACCTGGACCCCGAGGCGAGTCGGCGATCATTCCCGGGACCAGTCGTCCTCGGCGACGTGAGTGACGAAGACGTCTGGGCGAGGCTGCAGAGCCCGGACCTGGTCATTCACCTGGCCGCCGAGACCGGGACCGGCCAGTCCATGTACGAGCAGGAGCGCTACCGCCGGGTCAACGTCGAGGGGACCCGCGCCGCCGGAGTCGCCGCCCGCGAATGGGGAGTTCCCCTGATTGCGATGAGCTCGCGAGCCGTCTACGGCAACGGCCGCTCAGAGTGCCCGACCCACGGCACCCGGTTCGGCGAGCCGTGCTGTCAGGAGGCAGCCCCGGCGGCGTCGACGGAGGATGACCCCCACACGCCCGTGTCGTTCTACGGCGAGACCAAGTCGGAGGGCGAGCAGGTCCTGAGCGACACCGCTGCCGCCGTGCCGGTGACCATCATTCGGCCCCAGAACGTCATCGGCCCCGGACAGGCCCTGCACAATCCCTACACGGGCGTGCTTGCGGCCTTCCTGGCACGGCTGCGCGAAGGTCGCTCCCTCGTCGTCTACGGCGACGGCAGCGCCACCCGGGACTTCATCCACGTCGAAGACCTGGCCCGCCTGATCGACTGGTGCGCCCGACACCCAGCGCACCCCGGCTCCGCCCTCGTCCTCAATGCCGGTTCTGGGGTGCGGACCACCTTGGATGAGCTCGCCGAGGCTGCCGCGGCGGGATCTGGTCGGGCCGACGTCCCGATCGAGCACGTCGACGTCCACCGAGCCGGCGACATCGAGCACGCCTGCGCCGACCTCAGCCGCCTCGTGGAGCTGGGCGCACCGATGGCCCAGTGGTCGACCCGAGATGCCATCATCGACTTCGTCCGGCGTTCCTGGGACAAACCCGGAGCAGCCTCGTCTGCCTGGGACCAGGCCTTGGTCGAGCTGGACGAGCGCGGCCTCACCCGATGACGGACTCTGGGCCGATCGGTGGCAGCCCCCAGGCCTCCTCACCGGGCCAGGTACTCGCGGTCGTCGTCACCTTCAACCCCGGGCCCTTGCTACCCCGACTCTGTGCAGACCTGATCGAGGCCGGCATCGCCGTACTCGTCGTCGACAACGCCTCTGTCGAGGGACAGGAGGCACTGGAGGCCAGCGACGCGGCCGGCGCCGACGTCCTGCGGCTCCCCGACAACCGGGGTGTCAGCGGCGCCCTCAATGTCGGCCTCGCTCGGGCCGGCGGCGCGGCCTGGCTCCTCACCTTCGACCAGGACAGCGTGATCGGGCCAGGGTTCGTGCAGGGTCTGCTGGAGTCAGCCCCTGTACGTGACCCACGGGCGGCGGTCGTCGCCCCCCGTATCGTCGATGCCGCCAGCGGCACGGTCCTCCAGGGTGGGAACCACACCCAGCCCGTGGCAGCCCGGATGGTCATCACCTCCGGCGCTCTGTGCCGAGTGGCCGGGCTGACGTCGGTGAACGGCTTTCGTGACGACCTGTTCATCGACCACGTCGACCACGACATCTGCCTGAGGCTGCGCCGTGGGGGCTGGCAGATCTGGACCACACCCGACGCCGTGATGAAGCATTCGATCGGGGCGATGCGGGCCAGCCAAGTGGTCCCGGGACTGGCCGTGCGGAACCTCCACCACTCTGCCGACAGGGCCTACTACAAGTACCGCAACTACCTGCTGCTGGTCCGGTCAGGCACGGCAGGTGCAGATCCGCGCTGGGCGCTGCGCACCGGCCTGGCCCTCGCCTGGGGGCCGATCAAGGTCCTCTTCTTCGAGACGGACAGGCGTGCGAAGTTTGCCGCCACCGGCGCGGGACTCCTCGACGGCATGCGAGGACGCGGGGGACGACGCCGGCCGCCCAGACGCTGAGCTCCCGCCCGGGTGGACCACCTGCCTCAGGCCCGGTGCCGCCCGCGTCGCCTCTCTCGCGCCGGTTCGAGCTGAGCAGCCGCCACCAGGAGCACGAGGATGATGATGCCCAAGGTGCTGTTCAGGAATGGGTTGAAGTAGCTCGTGACGGCCACTCCACCCAGTGCGGCCGCCAGTGCGCCCGTCGCGGAGGCTGGTCCGGTCAGCGCACCGCGCGTCCGCAGCAAGGCGATCGGCGTCCAGGCATAGAGAACGAGGAAGAGCACCAGCCCTGGAGCCCCCAGCTTCATGAGGAGATCCCAGTACAGGTACTCGGTGCGGCCGTCATCTCGGATCTCGTCCAGGTTGTAGCCGATGCCCCATCCGGTCAGGGGTCGTTCCCGGATTCTCTCCTTGGTGAGGACCAGGGTCCGGGCCCGGATCTCCACCGCCACCGCGTCCGGGTCGTCGCTGCCGGTAGGCGTCTTCGCCGTGCTCGAGCGGGATGCCGGAGTCGTTGACTGGCTGCCCGTGCTGGGCACCCCCGAGGGAGCAGGGGTCGTCGTCCCCGGACCGGGAACGCCGGGCGTGGTGGTGGTGGTTGGCGACGGTTGAGGCGTGCCCGTAGGGGTTTCGGAGCTCGGCACGAGGTGAGCCAGCCCCGGGCTCAACCGGGCAGCGCCGGCGCGAAGCAGCTCTGGCCCACCGTAGAGAGCCGCTGACAGCGCGACCAGGACAGCCAGGCTGGCTGCAACCAGGCCCAGGGCCCGCAGCAAGGCGCCAAGGTCGCGGGCGCACCACACGAGAAAGATCAGGAGGGCGGCGATGAACCCGATCCACAGGGACCTGGTCAGTGACAGCACGAGTCCCATCGCGACGACTGCCGACCCGATGAGGTATGCCGTCTGGTGTAGTCGTCGGCTGCGGACCTGCGTCTGCCCGACCGTGGCCATGCCCCGGATCCCCAGAAGCAGTGCCGGAATGAACAGGACCTCACTACGAAGGTAGATACGCAGGATCCCGTCACCCACCAGCGCGAGCCCGCCCATCGAGTGGCGGGTGAGCCACTGACCGAGCGCGTTGACGTCGAGTGCCTCTGATGGCGCTGCCACGTGCAGGACCACCACCGCGACCGCCAAGGCAGCCGATCCCCAGAAGAGGATCCTCAGCAGGCGTTCGAGCTCGGGGACGCTCAGCCGCAGCGCCAAGACGGTCGGCACCAGCAGCAGGGCGGAGAACGTGGTCAGGTCGGCAGCGATGAACGCCTTGGAGTTGTGCAGGTGGGTTGCCCATGCGGCGGAAGCACCGAGCAGAACCAGGAAAGCGGCCAGGACCCGGATGAACCCCTGGCGCACCAGGTAGCCACGCTGTTCCCAGACGATGGGAACGGAGGCAAGCAGGCAGCCGATGAACAAGAGCATGCGGATGCTGAGTGGACCGACGACGAGCCAGCGACCGCTGGATCCCACCGTGCACTCGGCGACGAAGGCTGCAAAGAAGCCCGCGGTCAGGCGCCGAGACAAGCGGAGTCCGGTGGGCGCTGCCCTCGATGGCACGCCGTCCACCACCCTCCTGTCGTCCAGGCGTACTGACCGGTGCCTGCGGAACGACCAGCATAGACAGCGTTCGACCCCGTCAGTCGGAGGGGCGCGACGGCAGAGCGCGACCAGGAGTCACCACGTAGGCGAATCCGACCCCACCCGTATACTCGCCGGGACAATTCCGGACGGAAACACCCCTGAGGGGCAAGTGAAGGGGGACCTGTGGGAAGGGTGCTCTTCCTGGGCTCACCGTTCTTCGGCTATCACCAACACATCATCTCGGCGTTCGAGCGACAGGGCTACGCGGTCGACTACTTCAACGACCGGCCCGGCGAGAACCCGTTCCTCAAGGGCGCCATCCGGGTACGGCCCGGGCTCGTGGACGGTGTCGTCCAGCGCTATCTGGACGGCATCCTCGACGAGACCCGCGGTCGGGACTACGACCTGGTGTTCGTGATCAACGGCAAGGTGCTCACGCGCGAGTTCGTCCAGGCACTGCGCGCACAGCACCCCCATGCCGAGGCAGTGCTCTACCTCTGGGACTCCATCCAGCTCTACCCGCACGTCCTCGACTTCGCCGACCTCTTCGACCGCCGCTACACCTTCGATGCCGTCGACGCCCGTGAGCGGCCGGACTTCGTGCTTCTTCCACTCTTCTACACCGACGACTACCGGGCCCTCGGCGCCAGGCACGTGGAGCGTTTCGACTTCGACCTCGCGAACGTCTGCACCGCCCACGCCAACCGCTACGCCCTGATGAGCGTCCTGGTGCCGCGTCTGAAGGATGCCGGTCTCCGGGTGTTCTCCTACCTGTACCTGAACCCCCTGCAGTTCGCCTACAACAAGGCGACGTCGCCGGTGTTCAAGCGCGCTCGGTGGAGGGAGTTCGGATTCCGCCCGCTGGACGTCCGTGACTACCTCGACGTGCTGGCTCGGTCGCATGCGGTGCTGGATGTCAGCCACAACGCTCAGTCCGGACTCACGATGCGGACCATCGAGACCGTGGGCGCTCGCCGCAAGCTGGTCACGTCGAACGCCGAAGTCGTCAAGTACCCGTTCTACGACCCCTCGCGGGTGTTGGTCCTGGACACGGCCGAGTTCGACAGCGCGGCCATCAGGGCCTTCATCGAGATCCCGCAGGACAGACTGGACGACGCCACCTATGAGCGTTACGGAATCCATGCCTGGCTCCGCGAGATCGTCATGGGAGAAGGGAGTCACCATGAGTCGGTACTCCACGAGTGAGCTGCTGCGCTCGGCATACTGCCTCGCTCTCACCAAGGTGTTCTTCCGTGGCGCGCGCCTGGTTCGTCGCCCGGTGTTCCTCCGGGGCCGTCGCCACCTGTCCTTCGGGCCTGGCTTCACCACCGGCTATGGCTGTCGCTTCGACCTCGGGGGCGGTGGAGTGGACGGCACCACCCTCCGCATCGGTCGAAACTGTCGGATGGGAGACAGGGTGCACATCGTCGCCTCCGAACGTGTCGAGGTCGGCGTGAACTGCCTGATGGCCTCGAACATCTTCATCTCGGACACCTCACATGGCAGCTACCAAGGCGCCCACCAGTCCGCGCCCGACACCGACCCGAACGACCGGCCACTCTCCTCGCGACCGGTGCGCATCGGCGACAACGTGTGGATTGGTGAGAACGTGTGCATCCTGCCGGGCGTGACCATCGGGGACGGCGCCATCGTCAACGCCAGCGCCGTGGTGACCACGGACGTCCCACCTGCCACCATCGTCGCCGGGGTGCCCGCTCGAGTGCTGAAGCGGTGGGACGAGGCGACCGGGCAGTGGCGCACGGCATGAGGATCTCGGTCTGTCTGGCGACGTACAACGGTGAGGCCTTCGTCGTGCAGCAGCTCGAGTCGATCCTCGACCAGCTGGGCCCCGAAGACGAGGTCGTCGTGTCCGACGATGCCTCGACGGACGCCACGGTCGAGCGCATCACCACCCTGGGCGACCCACGGATCACGGTGCACCGCAACGGGAGCAACCTCGGGTACAGCAAGAACTTCGAGAACTCCCTGCGCCGCGCCACCGGCGACCTCGTCTTCATCGCCGACCAGGACGATGTCTGGCTGCCGGACAAGGTCTCGACCATGGTGCAGGCTCTGAGCGTGCACGACCTCGTGGTGTCGGACGTCGCCATCGTCGACGGGGACCTGCGCCAGACCTCCCCGTCGCACTTCGACGAATACCGGGTGCACGCCGGGTTCCTGCACAACTTCCTGCGCACGCGGTACATCGGTGCCGCGATGGCCATGCACCGTCGGGTCCTCGACGTGGCGCTACCACTTCCCGGGCGCTCAGACCTCTGCGCCTACGACTACTGGCTGGCGTGCGTCGCCGAGCTCTACTTCGACGTCGGACTCGTCCGTCAGCCGCTGATGCTCTATCGGCGCCACGACCACACGGCGTCCAGCGGAGGGACGGCGAGCCCCCACTCGGTGGCCCACCGGGTGGCGGTGCGGGCCTACTGCGCCCTTCAGCTGGGGCGACGGTTCAGGCGACGCCGCGCCCTCGCCCCACCTCGGTGACGACTGACGACCCACCACCGTTCCCCGCGTACTCGGCAACTTCCGCGCGCAGTCCTGCTCGCAGCGAGCTGGGGGTGTAGCCGAAGGCGGCTGTGGCTGCGTCGTGGGGGAAGCTGCGGTCCTCGCTCATCCGCTGGACCTTCTCGACGTAGTCGACCCGCCCAGCGGTGAGGACGCGGATGACTCTCGCCAGGGCGACACCGACGCCGAGCGGGACACTCACGAATCGCGTGCGACGACCGAGCTCCGAGCGGATCAGCTCGAGCACCTCGCGCAACGCCACAGGGCTCTCCCCGGACAGGATGAAGTCGCCTTCGGTGATCTCGGGATTCGCGAGTACCTGCTGGTAGGCGCGGCCCAGGTCGCGCTGGTGCACTGGCTGGACCAGCCCCCGGCCGCGATCGACCACCGGCATGACCGGCAACCGGTCCACCAGCTTGATGAAGGTGACCATGTTGCCGTCGCTGACCGAGCCGTAGATCATCGTCGGCCGCAGGTAGACGACTCCCAGCCCGGGGTGTTCGCGCGTCACTTCGGCGATGGCGCTCTCGATGCGCGTGTACTCCTCGGAAGCACTCTTGTACGAGGAGTAGATGCCAGTGGTGTGCACGAGGATCGCCCGCCTGACGTTGCGCTTCGCCGCAGCAGTGACGACCTGGAGGCTGAGGAAGATCGAGGCGATGTGCAGGAGCTCGTCGACGCCCTCCATGCAGCGGTCGACGAACACAGGGTCGTCGAGATCCCCGACCACGAGTTCGATGTCCAGGCCGCAGCCCTCGAGGAAGGCCGTGTCGGAGGTGCTCCGGACGACGCAGCGGATGCGCCCCGAGTACGCGTTGTCCACGAGTGCTTCCACGAAGAAGCGACCACTGCGCCCTGTGGCACCGGTGACGAGAAGCATCCGCCGACCCTATCGTCACGGCTCTGACAGGGGGCTCGCCGGCAACCACCACCGCGGCACTCACCCGCGCCCTCGGAGGAGGAACGGCGCGGTCTTCCTCCACACCCTTGGGCGCCGCCTATACTCGCCGGGCGCGGTCCGGCGTCGTCGCGGTCCCGGACAGGAGGGTCGGCCTTGAGTTCCACAGTGGGGCGCCTGCTGACCCCCGCGGTCGCGGCGGTCAGTGCTCGGGCGGTCAGCATGACCGGGGCGTTCGCGCTCACCACGGTCTACCTCCGCTCGATGCAGGTGCGCGAGGCCGGGCTGGTGCTGTTCATCTACACGGTGCTCGCGGTTGCCGCGACCGTCGCCGTTCTGGGCGGCAACACCCTGGCCATGCGCGACAGCGCCCGCGATGCCACCTCGGCGGCAGCCACCATCCGCCACACGGCGGCGCTCAGCGTGCTGGCGTCCCCCGCCGTCTCGGTGCTGCTGGTCATCGCCATCCTCGTGCAGGGCCGCGGGACGACCTCGGTGTGGGTAGCCGTGGTGGCGGGGCTCACGGTCGCACCGTGGGCCCTGTCGACGGTGGCTGGTTCCACCCTCCGCGGGCTGGGCCGGGTGGGCGCCGGCACCCTCGCCGAGGTGGGCCTGAGCGTATGGGTGGCGGCGATCGGCATGGCCGTGATGGCCCTTCTTGGACATGCCACGGCCATCGCGGCCGTCGTCATGTTGCTGGTCGGCAACGTCATCACGATGGTCTGGTCGTGCTGGCTCGTGACGCGGCTCGTGCCGTCCGTGCGCCAGGCATCCCCTGGGCTGGGTCAGTTCCTGCGCCAACAGCGCCACACGCTGTCCTCCTTTCTCACCGCCTCCCTCGGCAGCTATCTCTTCGTCTGGCTGCCGGTCGTGGTCCTCGGGTACGTCAACGCGGACGCACGGCTCGCACAGCACGATGTCGCCACCTTCAACGCCGGCGCCCGGCCGGCCCAGTTCGTGGCGATCGTCGCCCTCATCCAGGCGTCGTACCTCGGGCCCCGGTTCGCCCGGCTGTTCCACGTGGGCGACCTCGAAGGCCTCGCCAGGGTGTCGCGCCGCTCCGTCCGGTGGGCCAGCGCCTGGGGGGTCCTGTTCTGCGCCGTGGCAGTGGTCCGACCCCAGGCCATCCTTGCGATCTTCGGAGGGTATGCCGACGCGGCACCAATCCTGACCACACTCACCGTGGGTGGCCTGGTGGTCGTGCTCATCGGTCCGGTCAGCCAGGTGATGCTGGTCGCGGGACTCGAGCGGGATGCGCGCACGTTCACCCTGGTCCTGTTGGTGTTGGCCGCCGTCGGCCTGCCCCTGCTCGCCCACTGGGGCACCTTCGCGGTGTCCGTCGGGACGGCAGTGACGGCCCTCGCCTACGCCGTGGCCTGCTGGGTGAGACTCGGTCGCGCCGGGATCGACGTGGGGCCGATCTCCTTGCGGCGCGCGCCCACCCGCAGCGAGTCCTGAGCGATCGGGCCCAGGGGGCCCAGCCCCGCGGGGTGCGTGGCGGACCCGAATCGTCAGGTGGGTGGCACAGGGCCGGAGAGTCCGGTCTCAGGCGTCGCTCAGCGCGCCACGACCCTTCGAGCGATGCGTCGGCCTCGACGCGCGGCTCGGCGAGCGAGATCGACGGTCCGCTGCCCCTGCACGACGGCGCCCCTCGTCGTGGACGACAGGAGCATCGAGCGCAGCATCCGTGCCCGTGATCCCGAGTAGTCCTGGACCTGGCGCAGGAGCTGCTCCTGGATCTCCACGTAGTCGTCCAGGTCCCGCCGGGAGGCCTGCACTCCGAGGTGACCAGCCGTCTCGATGACGAGCTTGGCCACCGACTTCCTGGCCAGCTCACCCTGCAGCCCGCCCGTGTCCCGGGCGCGGACGTAGAACATCACCAGCCCGCGGACGACGACACTCTCGAACGCGAGGGGCGAGTCCCAGGACCACTCCTGGTCGATGTAGGTGGTCTCACCCTCGCTGACGATGACGTTGCCCGGCGTCGCATCGAGGAACGAGGGTGGGAGGTGACCCGAGGCGTCCTGGTTGGCGCGAAGGTGCTCGATCCACGGACCGAGGGCGAGCGCCACCGACTCCGTCGTGGCGCTGCGCGCCATGGCGGCGTCCGAAGCCAGCTGGGAGGCGGACTCCCCGACGATCCAGCTCTCCGTCGACGACTCCGTCATGGAGACCGGGCCGGGACGCTGCGGGAGCTGCGTCATCCTCTCTCGGGTGACCTTCGCCATGCCTGACTCGAGCCCTGAGACACGGGTCGACGCCCAGTACTCGGGCTTCCTGGGGGTCATGTTGAACGCGGCGATGTCCCACGGGGCCGTCACCCTCGACTGCGTGGCCGCCGGGGAGGCCACCACGAGGAAGGAGTTGGCGAGGTCCGGCACCAAACCGTTGCGCTCGGCTTCGTGCCATGCGGCGCGCTGGTTGAACAGTGGGCTCTTCGGGTACGACGAGTAGTCCGTGGCGACCTGCTGGGAGATCAGCTCGGCCAGCTGCGGACCCGCCGTGCTCGCCGCCCTCTCGGAGACCACGGACCGGACGAACTTGTAGTCAGGGAACGGGAAGTAGAAGTCCACTCCCTCGAAACCAGCCTTGCGCAGGCTCTGCTCGAGCTCCACGCGCCCGAGGGTGCGGGGACCGTTCGTGCCGCTGCCCCGGTACCCCTCGATGCCGTCGAACCTCACGCCGGTGTGGTCCTCGGCCGCGCCGGAGAGGTACTTGAGCCCGAACTTGTTCTCGATGGCGAGCACGAGGGCGCCGTCGTCGGCAACCCGCGACCGCAGGTCGGTCAGCATCTCGTGGATGGGGTCGTCCGCCGTGGACGACATCGCCGAGTACTCGAGGACGCCAACGCAGAACACCACGCCGAAGGGCTCGACCGGAGTCAGCTGCTGGAACGGGGCGCAGACGACGGCCACGTTGTCCTGGTCGCGCGAACGGGCCGCGCCGACCGCCGCCCGGTGCACCTCCCCTTCGACGCCCACGACCGCCTCGAAGGTCTCGCCCAGCAGTCGCGTGATGGAGCCGCAACCCGAGCCGATCTCCATGACGGTCGAGGACCGGTCGAACTCGAAGGCACGCAGCAGCGTGCTGCGCTCGGCGCTGAGGTAGTAGCGAGCCGGCCAGCTCGCTGCCAGCCCTTCCAGCTCAGGCGACAGCGAGCTGAGGTCCCGGGCGCCGTTGATCAGTCCGAGCAGGGGGCCACGGGCGAAGTCGTCGGAAGGGTAGCCCGTGCCGTCGCTGCGCTCGGGCAGCCAGACGCCGCTGTCGTTGCGGACCAGGTCGGTGTCGAAAATCTGGGCGAGGTCGAGCGGCATGGATGTCCTTGGGTCGCAGGTGGGGCACGTGACGGCCCCCGCTGTTAGCCAAAGACGCCGTTACGGGCGCCCAGACTCTACCTGCGGGTGTCGACGCATGCCACGCGACCGGCGCTCACGCGAGCGCCGACACCGCCGCTGCCACGGCGTCGGCCACACCCGGGGCGAAGACGCTCGGCACGATCTCCTCGGCGGTGGGGTGCTCGACCAGATCCGCGATCGCCTGTGCCGCAGCCAGCTTCATGGCCTCGGTGACCTGCGACGCCCCTGAGTCCAGCGCTCCCCGGAAGATCCCCGGGAAGGCCAGCACGTTGTTGATCTGGTTGGGGAAGTCCGAGCGCCCGGTGGCGACCACCGCGGCATAGCGGGCCGCGACGTCAGGGTGGACCTCGGGAGTGGGGTTCGCGAGCGCGAAGATGATCGCGTCGGGGGCCATCCGGGCGACGTCCTCCTCAGGGACCTGCCCACCAGACACCCCGACGAAGACGTCAGCGCCCGTGAGGGCGTCGGACAAGCCGCCGGACAGCCCCCGTGGGTTGGTGGTGGCAGCGAGCCGGCGCTTGTGGTCGGCCAGGTCGTCGCGGCTCGGCGAGATGATGCCGCGCGAGTCGCACACCACGAGGTCGGCGACGCCGGCGCGGGCCAGCAGCTTGGTCACGGCCACCCCCGCGGCACCGGCTCCGGAGACGACCACGCGCAGGGACTCGAGCGGGCGGCCCACCACGGTGGCCGCGTTGAGCAGGCCGGCCAGGACCACGATCGCCGTGCCGTGCTGGTCGTCGTGGAACACCGGGATGTCCAGGCGCTCCTGCAGCAGGCGCTCGATCTCGAAGCAGCGCGGCGCCGAGATGTCCTCGAGGTTGATGCCGCCGTAGGTGGGCGCGATGCGGGCGATGGCGTCGACCAGCTCCTCCACCGTGCCGGACTCCATGCACACCGGCACGGCGTCGACGCCACCGAAGTGCTTGAACAGCACCGCCTTGCCCTCCATCACGGGCAACGCAGCCAGCGGGCCGATGTCGCCGAGCCCGAGGACGGCCGTGCCGTCGGTGACGACCGCCACCGTGTTGGCTCGAGCGGTGTAGCGGGCGGCCAGCGTCGGGTCGACCGCGATCGCGCGGGAGACATCCGCAACGCCCGGCGTGTAGAGCAGGGCCAGGTCGGTGCGGTCCCGCAGCGGCTGCGTGGCGTGTACCCCGAGCTTGCCGCCCTCGTGCGCCCGGAAGACCGGGTCGGACGGGTCGAACAGCGGGTACGACGGGATGGCAGACATGGACGAGTCACCTCAAAAGGGAGCCGGAGCTTGCTGACAGAAGAACTGCGTGGGGCACACACCGCGCACGGATCGAGCCGCGCGGTCGAACGACAGCCGGGTGTGGCCTCTCAAACGCAAGGTGCGGGGGTTACCCGCGAGTTCATGGTGGCACAAGAGGGACGGCGAAACCACCGTCGTGACGCGAGTGTGACCCGCGTCGCCCATCGGGGTGGCAGGATGCGCGTCAGTCCCCCACGTGGCGCCGCGCCCCTGCCCGCCACTCGTCATCCGAGGAAGGAACCTCACCGCATGACCCACCGCCTTCGCCCCACCACCCTCCTCATCGCGGGGCTGGCCACCGCTGGACTGGCACTGTCGGCCTGTGGTTCCGACTCGCTGTCCACCAACACGAGCAGCTCGAGCAGCTCCACGACCAAGGCCACGGTCGACCAGGCCCTCGTGGCCAAGCTCCCGGCCAAGATCAAGAGCGCCGGGAAGATCGTCATCGGCACCGACGCGACCTACCAGCCGAACGAGTACCTCGACTCCGACGGCAAGACCGTCATCGGGATGGACGTCGAGCTCTTCGACGCGGTCATGGCCAAGTTCGGCATCAAGACCGAGTGGGTCCCCACCGGCTTCGACCAGATCATCCTCGGCGTGACGAGCAGCAAGTACGACGTGGGCGTGTCCTCCTTCACGGTCAACGCCGAGCGCGAGAAGCAGGCCACCATGGTCAGCTACTTCACCGCAGGCACCCAGTGGGTCACCCAGAAGGGCAACCCCAAGAAGGTCGACCCCGCGAGCGCCTGTGGCCTCAACATCGCCGTGCAGAAGGCCACCGTCCAGGCCGACGAGGACCTGCCGAAGCGCAGCAAGGAGTGCACCGACGCCGGCAAGCCGGCCATCAAGCCCATCGTCGACGCCGACCAGGCCAAGGTGACCTCGGCGGTCCTGACCGGCAAGGCCGACGCCATGCTCGTCGACCTGCCGCCGGCCATCAGCGCCGTCGCCACGACCCAGGGCAAGCTCGAGCTGCTCGGTGAGCAGTACGACTCGGCGCCCTACGGCTACGTGCTCCCCAAGGACCAGACCGACTTCGGGCAGGCCATCGCCGACGCGCTCAAGTCGCTCGAGGCCGACGGCACGTACAAGTCGATCCTCGCGAAGTGGAAGACCGAGGGCGGCGCCATCAGCGACTTCGCTGTGAACCCGCAGCCCTGATGTCCACCACCTCCGCTGCAGCGGACCGGCCGGGCAAGATCCACGCCCGGCCGGTCCGGCACCCCTGGCGCTGGGTCGCGATCGCGGTGATCCTCGTGATCGTCGCGATGATGGTGAGCTCGGTGGTCACCAACCCGAACTGGAACTGGTCCTTCGCGTTCGAGATCATGCAGCAGCGGCCGGTCATCGACGGGCTGTGGAAGGGGACCATCTTCGGCACCATCGGCGCCATGGTCCTCGGCATCGTCCTCGGGATCGCGTTGGCCGTCATGCGGCTGTCGACCAACCCCGTGCTGCGGGGGGTGGCGTTCGTCTACACCTGGTTCTTCCGGGCCATGCCGCGCTACGTCCTGCTGGCCATCCTCGGTGGCGCGATCGCGGTGCTGTACAACCCGATCGACGTCGGCATCCCGTTCGGCCAGCAGCTGTCCAAGGCGCTCGGCCTCGGCAACGACCTGACCTTCTTCAGCTTCAGCTGGAACGACATCTCGTCCTCGATCTGGATCGGCATCCTGGGCCTCGGGCTCTCCGAGGCCGCCTACATGGCCGAGATCGCCCGCGCCGGCATCCTGTCGGTCGACAAGGGACAGGCGGAGGCGGCGCACGCCCTCGGCATGCCCCCCGGCAAGACCATGCGACGGATCGTGCTGCCCCAGGCGATGCGCGTGATCGTGCCCCCGACGGGCAACGAGACGATCGCCATGGTCAAGGACACCTCGCTGTTCATCGCCGCGTCGATCATCACCGAGCTCTACTTCCAGGCCTACGGCTTCGGCTCGCGGAGCTTCCAGATCGTGCCCGGCTTCATGGCCGCCACCTTGTGGTACCTCATCGTGTGCTCGATCCTGATGGTGGGGCAGTACTACCTCGAGCGCTACTACGGACGCGGCTTCGGAGCCCCGTCCAAGGCCACCCGGCGCAAGCTCGACACGATCACGGCAGGTCACTGATGAGCACCGACACCAGCACCGGCTCCACCACGGACACCGGCATGAGCACGGGAGACCCCCTGGTCCACGCCGTCAACGTCACCAAGGCGTTCCACGGCACCGAGGTCCTCAAGGGCATCGACATGGACGTCCACCCCGGTGAGGTGGTCTGCCTGCTCGGACCCTCGGGATCGGGCAAGACCACCTTCCTGCGGTGCATCAACCAGCTCGAGTCGATCGACGGCGGCCGGATCTGGGTGGACGGCGACCTGATGGGCTACGAGGACCGCAGCGGGACGCTGCACCGCCTCACGGACAAGCGGATCGCCGCCCAGCGCCGTGAGATCGGCATGGTCTTCCAGCGGTTCAACCTCTTCCCCCACCTGACGGCGCTCGAGAACATCATGGAGGCGCCGATCCAGGTCAAGGGCGAGAAGAAGAAGGTGGTCCGCGGGCGCGCCCTCGCCCTGCTCGAGCAGGTGGGGCTGAAGGACAAGCCCAACGCCTACCCCGCCCAGCTCTCGGGTGGTCAGCAGCAGCGCGTCGCCATCGCCCGTGCCCTGGCCATGCAGCCCAAGCTGATGCTCTTCGACGAGCCCACCTCGGCCCTTGACCCCGAGCTCGTGGGCGAGGTCCTCCTGGTGATGCGCCAGCTCGCCCAGGACGGCATGACGATGATCGTCGTCACCCACGAGATGGGCTTCGCCCGTGACGTCGCCGACCGCGTCGTCTTCATGGACGGCGGCGTGGTCGTCGAGCAGGGACCGCCGAGCACCGTGATCTCCAACCCCCAGCACGAGCGCACCCGCAGCTTCCTGCGGCGGATGCGGCAGGAGGAGGAAGCGCACGAAAAGGCCCGCGAGGGCGCCGTGGCGCCCTTGGACACCGAGGGCGCCGGCTGATGCCGGTGGGGCTCGGCGTCGTGGTCGTCCGTGGACGGTCCATGGAGCCCACCCTCCACACCGGTGACCGGATGCTCGTCCTGCGGGGCGCACCGCCCCGGCTCGGCCGCCTGGCCATCGTCCGGCTGCCCGACGACGACTCCGGGAACCCCCGACCGCTGGCCATCAAGCGCGTCACGATGCGCGACCCCAGCGACCGGCGGCGCTACTGGGTCGAGAGCGACAACCAGAGCGCCACCGGTGTCGCCGACTCGTGGACGCACGGCATCGGCTCGCTGGCTCGCGAGCAGATCCGCGCGATCGTGCTCTTCCGGATCCCCCACCGGGTCCGTCTGCCCGGCCCGCGCCGCGGGCGCCCCGACCTCGACTGAGGTGCGGGGGCCCCGCGCGAGCGGGTGCGCGAGAGCCGCCCACGCGGCATACCGGTTCGTATGCCGGGCAGCCCAGGGGGTGCCGTGCGGCTCGCTGACCTGCGGGGTAGGGTCGAAGACGCAGGTGAAGGTTCCTGAACTCCTGCTACGCCCGGAAGTCCACCTCGCAGAAGGGATTCGCATGCTCTCCCGCATTTTCCGCACCACCGAGGTCAGCGCCCACTGCGACCTGCCCTGTGGTGTCTACGACCCCGCCCAGGCGCGCATCGAGGCCGAGTCGATCAAGGCGATCATCGCCAAGGTCGCCGACAACGACGACCCCGACTTCCGCACCCGCGCGGTGGTCATCAAGGAGCAGCGCTCCGAGCTGGTCAAGCACCACCTGTGGGTGCTCTGGACCGACTACTTCAAGCCGCCGCACTTCGAGAAGTACCCCGACCTGCACACGCTGTTCAACCAGGCCACCAAGCTGGCTGGCGCGTCGGGCACCAAGGGTGAGTTCGACGCCGCGAAGGCGGACGAGCTGCTCGCCAAGATCGACGAGATCGACAAGATCTTCAAGGAGACCAAGGCCGCCTGAGGTCCGCTCCAGCCGTTCGCCCGTCCCGCACCGCGGGGCGGGCGTTCGTCGTTGGGGACGCCGACCCTGCCCTGCGCACGCCTGCCACCTGCGGGTTGGTGCGGAAGTGACCCCTGTTTGCTCCCACAGTTACCCACGAGTCGGGCATATCGTACGCACTGGCTGCCGTCCCGCAGTCGCCCACTCTCCATTGGAGGTCACGGTGAGCATCGACACCGACGTCGATCACGACACAGTCCCCCCTGCCAACAAGGGTCTGCTGGCCATTGCCGGCGTCCTGCTCGCCCTCCCACTGGTGGCGCTGGCCTGGGTCGGCAGCTACGCGCGCAAGGACCCCGAGCTGTGGGGTTTCCCCTTCTTCATCTGGTACCAGTTCCTCTGGGTCTTCCTCTGCTCCGCGCTGACGTTCACGGCCTACAAGCTGGTGCTCAGGGCGCGCCCGCACCGCCCGATGCCGGGCCACCGCGACGATGAGACCCGCCGCCGCGACGAGGAGGCCGGCCGATGACCGCGCTCGCCCCCCTCGTGACCGACACCAGCGTCAACGGGGTCGCCCTGACCGTCCTCGTCCTGCTGTTCGCACTGGTGACCGGGATGGGCTTCTGGGCCACCCGGTGGCGCAAGGCCGACAGCATGGAGTCGCTCGACGAGTGGGGTCTGGGCGGTCGCCGCTTCGGCACCTGGGTCACCTGGTTCCTCCTCGGCGGCGACCTCTACACGGCCTACACCTTCGTCGCGGTGCCTGCGGCGATGTTCGCGACCGGTGCGGTCGCCGGGTTCTTCGCGGTCCCCTACACGATCGTGCTCTACCCGATCATCTTCATCTTCATGGCGCGCCTGTGGTCGGTCAGCCACCGGCACGGCTACGTGACGCCGGCCGACTTCGTGCGCGGGCGCTACGGCTCCCGTGGGCTGTCGCTCGCGGTGGCGGTTACCGGCATCCTCGCGACGATGCCCTACATCGCGCTCCAGCTGGTCGGCATCCAGGCCGTCCTCGAGGTCGCCGGTGTGGGTGGCGAGTCGGTCCTCGCCAAGGACCTGCCGCTGTTCATCGCCTTCGCCCTGCTCGCGGCCTACACCTACTCCAGTGGTCTGCGGGCCCCCGCGGTCATCGCGTTCGTCAAGGACGCGCTGATCTACCTCGTCATCATCGTGGCCGTGATCTACCTGCCGACGAAGGTCGGCGGCTGGGACGCGATCTTCGGTGCCGCCGAGAAGAAGATGGCCGCACCCAACCCGATCGACGGCAAGCCCAACGGCGCCTTCATCCCGTCGCAGCAGCAGTTCGTCGCCTACGCCACCTTGGCCTTCGGCTCGGCGCTGGCGTTGTTCATGTACCCGCACTCGATCACGGCCACGCTCTCGAGCTCGAGCCGCAACACGATCCGCCGCAACGCCTCGATCCTGCCGGCGTACTCGTTCGTCCTCGGCCTCCTGGCCCTGCTCGGCTGGGTGGCGATCGCGGCTGGCACCAAGCCGATCGGTCTCGACGGCAAGCCCAATGCCCAGCTGGTCATCCCGCAGCTCTTCGAGGACAAGTTCCCCAGCTGGTTCGCCGGGGTCGCGTTCGCGGCGGTGGCGATCGGGGCGCTGGTCCCGGCGGCGATCATGTCGATCGCAGCCGCGAACACGTTCACCCGCAACATCTACAAGGAATGGCTCAAGCCCGACGCCACCCATGCCCAGGAGGCCAAGGTCGGCAAGCTGATCTCGTTGCTGGTCAAGGCGTTCGCCCTGGTGTTCGTGCTGACCCTCGACAAGCAGAACGCGATCAACTTCCAGCTCCTCGGCGGCATCTGGATCCTGCAGACGCTCCCGTCGATCGTGTTCGGGCTCTACACGCGGTGGTTCCACCGCTGGGCCCTGCTCGCCGGCTGGGCGGTGGGCATGGCCTACGGCACCTATGCGGCGTGGGGCGTGGCCAACCCGCGCAGCAAGGTCGCGCACTTCGGTGGGTCGCTCGACCCGATCCCGGTGCTCGGCGACCTGGGCTACATCGCCATGACGGCGTTCGTCATCAACCTCCTGGTGGCCGTGGTCCTGACCGTCGTGCTGACGGCGATGAAGGTCGACGCCGGTCGCGACGAGACGATCCGGGGCGACTACTTCGCCGATGCGGGTGACCCCCGCGTGGAGAAGAACCGCGAGATGGACGCCCACCTCACCACGGGCACGCCGTAGCGGCGGCCCCTCAGCAAGGTCGGGCGGTGTCGGGACGAGGTCCCGGCACCGCCCACTGCGTTGCCCGGCTGCCCCCGGCCGGTTGCCGTGCGGTCCACCAGGCGACGGCGAGGTATGCCGTGCAGCCTCGGTCGCGTCAGCCGGCCGACATCGGCGTGCGACCCCGACGGCGTTCGAGCACCCGGGTGAGCGAGTCGACCACGCGGGGGTCGTACTCGTAGCCCAGCCCGAGGTGGATCCGCTCCATCGCCCGGTCGTCGTTGCCATTGGGTGGACACAGGTCGTCGTAGGCGTTCGCGACCTTGATGATGCGGCTGGACATCGGCAGCTCCTGACCAAACTCCCGGACCTGTCGGTAGGGGGTCGTCTGGGCCTCCAGGATCGCCGCGACGTTGTCGAGCACCCCGGTGGTGCGGACGATCTCAGCGCCGTCATGGGCGATCCGCTGCTGATCGGCGGGAGCCGCCATCACGGTGGCCCCCTCGGGGATGGGGGCCCTCAGGGCCACCTGGCCGAGGTCGTGCAGCAGCGCGGCATACTCCAGGTCGGTGAGCTCGCGCTGGCCCATGCCCATGTCACGGCCGACGGCCACGGACATGTCGGCGACGCGCTGGGCGTGCGACGTGCGCGTGTAGCCGGCCCGGTCGGTCAGCGAGGAGAGCGCCCCGATGGTCTGCCGGTACGTGGCGCGGATCGAGGCGTAGCGCTGGACGGCGAAGTAGGTCAGCAGCAGCGGGAAGAGGAAGAGCGGCAGGGCGGCCACGCCGACGGCGACCTCGGCCAGGGCGATCAACGCTCCCGACGCGACCAACGCGGTGGCCAGGCCGCCGCTGGACCGGACCTCGTCGACCACCGACCGCAGCAGGGGCGCGTGGTCGCGCCCGGCCCGCACCGCCGCCTCGAGCGCGAGCTCGACGACCATCGCCACGCTGCCGACCAGGAGCATGACGATCGCGACGAGCCAGCGATGCTCGTGCCAGCTGTCCTGCAGGGCGATGAGGGTGTGACCGCTGAAGTCGACCGAGCGGTAGAGCACCGCCGCGCTGGCAGCGGCGAGCAGGCGTGCCGCCGTGCCGCCCCAGTGTCCCGAACCGGTGACGAGCCGCAGGATCAGCAAGCCGGCCAGCATGCCCAGCGAGATGGTCGCCACGACGACGGCGGCATCGACCGGCGGGTCACCGGCCTCCGTCAGGGGCGTGAGCGAGAGGCCCAGCGCAGCTGCCGTCGACATGGGAGCCGTCTCGCGGCCGGTCAGGATGGTGAGCCGCGCGGTCTCGCCCAGGGCGATCGCCACGAGGAAGATCAGCATCTCCAGCCCGACCCCGCCGGCCAGCTCGCCGACCGAGCCCAGCGACAGCCACAGCGAGACCACGATGCAGGCGCCGCAGAGGAGCCCGATGGCGCCCCGCAGGTCGATGCGACGCAGCCGCTCGCGCATCAGCGCACCTCGCCGCTCGCGTGGTGCAGCCCGGCCGCGCGGCCGGTGATCCTCGTGCGCAACCGGTCGGAGAAGGCGATGTGGTCGGACACCTCCGGCTCGTCGTGGTCGAGGGCCACGCCTGCCGAGGCCAGCTCGTCGGGGGTGCGGTCCGTCACGGCCCACTCGTGCCGCGACAGCGCCTTGACCAGCAGCTCGACGACCTGGGGGTCGAACTGGGTGCCAGCCTGTCCGCGGACGACGTCCAACGCCTCCTCAGGGGGCAGCGCGGGCCGGTAGGAACGCGCGGAGGTCAGGCACTCGAACGCGTCCGCCACCGCGATGATGCGGGCGGCCAGGGGGATCGAGTCGCCGCTGAGCCCGTCGGGGTAGCCCCGCCCGTCGAAGCGCTCGTGGTGGTGGGCGATCCCGTCCACCGACCCGGAGAGGAAGTCGACGTCCTTGACCAGCTCGACACCGGCGAGCGCGTGCCCGGCCATGGTGACGTGGTCGTCGTCGGTGTGGGCCTGCCGCGACCCGAGCAGTCGGGTGGGCATGGCCACCTTGCCGACGTCGTGGAGCATCCCTGCGGTGCGGATGTCCTCGATCTCCTTGTGGCCCAGCATCATGGCCCCGGCCATCCACTCGCTCAGCTGGGCGACCCGCTCGCTGTGGCCGGCATTGTGCGGTTCCTTCGTCTCGACGGCGGTGACGAGGGCCCGCAGCGTGCGCTCGTGCGCCTGCAGCTCGTCGCCGTACTGCGCAAACGCCCACCGCGCCACGAACAGCGGGGCGAGCACGAGGACCGAGCTGAACCAGCCCACCTCCGCGGGGATCCAGAGCACGACGAAGAGGAAGCCGATGACGCCATAACCGATGTAGGCAGGCCCCGTGGTGGCCAGCAGCGCCCAGACCTGCGTGCGCAGCGGGATGGCGCTGACGATGTTCTGGATGCCCGCGAGCAGCAGGGCGTTGACGAGGCACTGGGCGACGTCCGCCGCCACGAGGGGCAGACCGACCTGCAGCAGCAGGGCGGGGGCGTGCAGGGACGCGATCTCGGCCTGGCCGCCGACGGTCAGGTAGACCAGCCCCCCGACGGCGCCGATGAAGGCGAACATGCCGGTGTTGAACACCCGGGCCCGGCGGGGCACCTTGCGGAAGCCCACGAGGTTGGCCCCTCCACCCACCAGCGCGGCCCCGACGGGGCCGGTGATGACGATGGAGGCGAGGACGACGATGCTGACGAAGGAGATCCGGATTCGCGTCCCGACCGGGTTGTCGCGACCGACCCAGCCGGCCACCGCGACGAGCAGGAGGAGGGCCACGGCGGGGACATTGGTCGGCGGGCCAGCCACCAGCCATGCCAGGGCGCCGGCCGCCAGGGCAAGGGCACACACAAAAGCGATGAACAGGGTAACTCGGAGCGCACTCGTGCCGGAGCCCTCGGAAGGGCTCGACGGCGAAGGGCTCATGCCGTCAACTTACCGGCCGGAGGGGCCGGTGGAGCGAGGCTCAGCCGTCCCAGTGCCAACCGCGGTTCGCCTCGACGCCGTCCCAGTGCCAGCCCGCGTCCGGCATCGCCTTGGTGGGACCGTCAGCCGGAGTCCAGACGAGCGAGTCGTCCTTGGTGAGGATGGACTCGAAGAGGGTGGTGATCGCCTTCATGGCAGATGCTCCTTCTGTCTGATGCCCGACTCGTCCGTTCGGTTACTTCAGACCATCAATTGTCCCGAGCCGCCAGGGGTGCGGTGCGCGGACAGGACTATGATGCCGGTCAACCTGTATCCTTGGGACTTTCCTTGCCCGTTCTTTGCCAAACCTTGAACAAGGCGTCGCACCTTTTCCCGGCATGCTTGGGCCCTTTGGTCCGTGTTTGCCCGCAGAGATCCCGATTTCGGCTCTGGCGGACGATGGCACCTCGAGGCTGTGAGACAATCGCCGTGCACCTGGTGCACATCGCGCCTCACCACCACTGACGGAGTGACTCCCATGAGCAAGCGCGCCCGCAAGCGCCGCTCGCGCAAGGGCAACGCGGCCAACCACGGCCGCAAGCCCAACGCCTGAGCCAGCGCCACGACGCACGAGACGGGGCGGTCGAATCCACTGGATTCGACCGCCCCGTCTGGCGTCGGCGGCCCCGTCGTCCCCTCGTGGGGTCCGGAGCGCCCCGCTGGCTACTCGGAGATCTGGTACGTGATGGTGGTGATCCGGGCCATGATCGACGTGCGCAGCGCCACCGGGGCCTCCTCGCACGCGCACGACCGCTTGACCAGCGCCTTGAGCGCCTGGTCGAGGTCGTACTCCTGCAGGCAGGGCCCGCACTCCTCGAGGTGGTGCTTGATCTTGACCGTGTCGGCGTGCGTCATCTCGCCGTCGAGGTACTCGTAGACCCGGTGCAGCACCTCGGAGCAGTCCGAGCCCGCAGCCTCTCCCGGTCCCATTTCTCCGCAGCTCATGAGTCCGCTCCCTGGGTCACGAAGCCGCGCTCGGCGGCATACTCCGTCAACAGCTCCCTCAGCTGGCGCCGGCCGCGGTGCAACCGCGACATGACGGTGCCGATGGGGGTGTCCATGATCTCGGCGATCTCCTTGTAGGCGAAGCCCTCGACATCGGCGAGGTAGACCGCCATCCGGAAGTCCTCCGGCAGCTCCTGGAGCGCCCGCTTCACCTCGGTGTCGGGCAGGTGGTCCAACGCCTCCATCTCGGCCGACCGCAGGCCGCTCGAGCTGTGCGACTCCGCACGGGCGAGCTGGTAGTCCTCGATCTCCGCGGCATCGGACTGCAGCGGCTCGCGCTGCTTCTTGCGGTAGGTGTTGATGTAGGTGTTGGTGAGGATCCGGTACATCCACGCCTTGAAGTTCGTGCCGGGGCGGTACTGGTGGAACGCCGCGAAGGCCTTGGTGTAGGTCTCCTGGAGCAGGTCCTCGGCATCCGCCGGGTTGCGCGTGGTGCGCAGCGCCGCGGAGTAGAGCTGGTCGAGCAGCGGCATCGCCTCGCGCTCGAAGCGCCCTTGGCGCTCGGCGGGGGTCTCGCTGGACACGTCGACCGTGGCGTCAGGGGTGGCCTCGTCGATGATGGTGTCGGTGGCGGGTGTCTCAGTCATTGCCCTCCAGCCTAGTCCCGCGGTGGCGTCGACAGGCTTCTCGGTCGTGGCGGACAGGCCCAGTCCGACAGGCGCGGTGAGCGCGGTGCCGCGGACGGGCGGTGCGGTCATGACGGGCACGAACTGGCTCCTGGTGGTGCATCGGTGGGATTCGACCGCCTCGCGGCCGGTCCCTTGGTCCAACGGGGCGCCTCTCGCCGTCATTCCCAGGCGCTACGGTTTCCGGTATGTCGCGCGCTCCGGAACCCACCTTCGTCCAGCTGCTCACGGACCAGGTCCGCCACGAGTTCACCGCCAGCCAGCAGTACATCGCCATCGCGGTGTGGTTCGACGGGCACGACCTCCCGCGCCTGGCGACGCACTTCTACCTCCAGAGCGTCGAGGAGCGGAACCACGCCATGATGATGGTCCAGTACATGCTGGACCGTGACTGGGCGCTGACCGTCCCCGGCGTCGACGAGGTGCGCAACGAGTTCGGCAAGCCCCACGAGCCGATCGCCCTCGCGCTGGAGCAGGAGAAGTCGGTGACCACCCAGATCGAGGCGCTGTTCCGCGCGGCCCGCACCGAGGGCGACGTCCTGGGTGAGCAGTTCATGCTGTGGTTCCTCAAGGAGCAGGTCGAGGAAGTGGCGGCGATGAACACCCTGCTGACCATCGCGCAGCGAGCCGGTGAGGACTGGTTCCAGATCGAGGACCACCTCGCCCGTGAGGCCGTGGGCGACAGCGGCAACGACGCCTCGGCGCCGGCCGCCGCCGGCGGCGCGCTCTAGCCGCAGGACCGCGACCCGGCCGGGCCTCAGGCGAGCGAGCGCACGAAGGCGACGGCCGCGGCCACCAGGTCGTCCGGCTTCCTGGTGAAACCGTGACCGCCCTTGACCACGGTCACCCACGACGGGTCCGGCAGCTCGGCGCGCACCTCGGCAGGCGTGCCGAACGCGTCGGACTCGCCCTGCACCACGTGCAGCGGTATGCCGTGTGGCACGGGTGCGCGCAGCTCCTCCGCCCGCGAGAGCTCGGGCTTGCCCGGCGGGTGGAGCGGGAAGGCCAGCGCGAGCGCCGCATCGGCGGCCACCTCGTGGGCGGTGCGGAAGGCGACCCGCGCCCCGTTGCTCTTGCCGCCCACGACCAGCGGCCTGGGGAGGGCGCCGCGCCCCCGGGCCAGGTGCGCGACGACCGGCAGCCACGCGGGGTCCTGCGTCGCGGCGGGTGGCGGCAGCTTGCGCCCGGCGACGACCCAGGCCTGCTCGACCAGGGCCACGGCCCACCCGGCCTCGACCAGCCCGGTGGCGACAGCGGTCACGTCGCCGGCGCGGATGCTGCCGCCCGCGCCGTGGGTGAGGACGACCGAGCCGTGCGCCCGGGGCGGTCGGGCCAGGTGGACGCGCGCCGGTCCCAGCGGCGTCTCGACGTCGACGACTCGGGTGGTGCTCATGCGGGGTTGGGCCCTCCGGCCGAGTCGGCGGCACCGGCAGCGTGGCCGCCGATGATCTCGCCGGTCATGGGGTCGACGACGCCGTCGAGCTCGTCGGGGCCGGCCGGCTCGATGAGCTGGGGGCCGTTGCTGCGGTTGGACGAGACCGCCGTCCCGACGGGGTGCGCCTCGAAGCGTCCCGGCGACGCGAAGGCGAGCAGCCGGCCCACGACGGCCGGGTCGGTGACAGCGGGGTCGAGCCAGGTGGCCCAGTCGCCCCGCTCGAGGACGAGCGGCTGCCGGTCGTGGATCCGGTCCAGGCCCGGCTCGGCGTCGGTGGTGATGATCGTGAAGGTCGTCAGCCAGGCCTCGGGGTCGTCCTGGTCCGCGATCTCGCGGTCCCGCCAGAACTCGTAGAGACCGGCGAACGCCACGATGTCGCCGTCGGCCCGGTGCAGGTAGAACGGCTGCTTGCGCGGGTTGCCCTTCGCGTCCGTGCTGACCGGGGACTTCTGCCACTCGTACCAGCCCTGGGCCGGCACCAGGCACCGGCGCGACGCCGCGGCCTTGGCGAACGAGCCCTTCTCCAGGACCGACTCGGCCCGGGCGTTGATCATCCGCATCCCGATCTTGACGTCCTTGGCCCAGCTGGGGACCAGCCCCCACGTCAGCAACCGCAGCTGGCGCACGGGAGCCGGCTCACCGGCATACTCCTCCGCGGTGTCGCGGGGAGCGCGGGCCAGGACGACGGGCGCCTGCTTGCTCGGGGCGAGGTTGTAGTCGGGCGTGCCGGCCGGCGGCGACTGAGGGTTCTTGAGGATGCTGCGGGCCGGCTCCGAGGTGCGGTCCTGCTCCACCTCGAACTCCTCGACCAGCTCGTCGGGGTTTGCTGTCGCTGCGTATCGGCCGCACATGGTGGACAGGGTACGCAGCGACGCTGACCTGCCAATACGGTAGACAGGGAGGCGACGTGCGAACCGACCGACCGCACCCCCCAAGGCATCACCAGGAGTGAACATGACCCTCGTCCGCCGCGTGGCCCGGCCGCTGCTCGCAGCGATCTTCGTCGTCCAGGGCCTCGAGCAGCTCCGGCACCCCTCGGCCCTCAAGCCGAAGGTGGCCCCCTTCGCCGAGCAGCTCGCTCCCCTGGGCCTGCCCAACGACCCCGAGCTCCTCGTGCGGGCCAACGGCGCCACCATGGTCGCGGGCGGTGCGCTGCTCGCCACCGGTCGGGTGCCGCGCCTCGCCGCCCTGGCCCTGGCCGGCGCGCTCGTGCCGACCACCTACGTCGGCCACCCCTTCTGGGCCGAGACCGACCCGGCCGTGAAGCGCACCCAGCGGATCGGCTTCCTCAAGAACCTCGGGCTGCTCGGTGGCCTCCTGCTCGCCAGCGTCGACACCGAGGGCAAGCCCGGCCTTGCCTACCGCGCCGGGCTCGCCGGCGACTCCGCGAAGCGAACCGCCAAGCGGGCCAGGCGCGAGGCGAAGCACGCCGCGCACGCCGCCCGTCGCGAGGCCAAGCTGGCGGCCGCCCAGGCGCACGATGCCCTCACCTGACCCATCGCACGCCGCGCAGGGCGACTGGTCCACGCCCCGCGCGACCCGACCCGTCGACGCCGAGGTCGCCCTGCCGGGCAGCAAGTCCCTGACCAACCGCTTCCTCGTCCTCGCCGCGCTCGCCAACAGCCCGTCGCGGCTGCGTCGGCCGCTGCGGTCACGCGACACGCTCCTCATGGCGCAGGCCCTGCGCGACCTCGGTGCGGGCGTCGACGACGCCACCGGGCACGGCGCCCTCGCCCCCGACTGGGTGGTCACGCCGGCGACGCTCAACCGCGGGGCGCACGTCGACTGCGGGCTGGCCGGCACCGTGATGCGCTTCCTCCCACCCGTCGCCGCCCTGGCCGACGGCCTGGTCACCTTCGACGGCGACGTCCAGGCGCGAGTGCGCCCGATGGGGCCGGTGCTCGCCGCCCTGCGAGTGCTCGGGGCGACGGTCGAGGACGAGGGCCGCGGCACGCTGCCCTTCACCGTCCACGGCACCGGGAGCATGCCGGGTGGTGCCGTCACGCTCGACGCGTCCTCGTCGTCCCAGTTCATCTCCGCGCTGCTGCTGGCCGCTCCGCGCTACGACAACGGCGTGACGATCCACCACGTGGGCAAGCCGGTCCCGTCCGAGCCCCACATCGAGATGACGGTCGAGACCCTTCGCGACGCGGGCGCCATCGTGGACGACGGCGACGCCAACACCTGGCGGGTCGAGCCGTCCGAGATCAACGGTCTCGACGTGCAGGTCGAGCCCGACCTGTCCAATGCCGCGCCGTTCCTCGCCGCCGCACTCGTGACCGGCGGACGCGTCACCGTGCCCGGCTGGCCCCAGCACACCACGCAGGCGGGCGACGCGATCCGCGACATCCTCGACGCCATGGGGGCCGACGTCTCCCTCTCCCGCGAGGGGCTGACCGTGTCGGGGAACGGTGAGGTCGGCGGGGTCGACGTGGACCTGCACGACGCCAGCGAGCTCACCCCTGTGGTCGCTGCGCTGGCCGCGCTGGCCGACTCCCCCACCGTGATCCGCGGGGTCGCCCACATCCGGGGACACGAGACCGACCGGCTGGCCGCCCTCTCGCGCGAGCTCGGCGCCGCCGGCGCGACCGTCACCGAGACCGACGACGGCCTGCGCATCGTGCCCGGCGCCCTCACCGGAGGGTTGTTCCACACCTACGCCGACCACCGGATGGTCATGGCCGGCGCCGTCCTGGGGCTGCGCGCCCCCGGGCTCGTCGTGGAGGACCCCGGCACCGTGGCCAAGACCCTCCCCGAGTTCGTCGACCTGTGGCACGGCCTGGTGGACCCCGGTGGTGACCGACGGTGAGCCGACGCGCGTCGGACTACGACGAGAGCGACGTCCGCATCCGGCCGAGCCGTCGGGGGTCCCGACCGAGGTCCAAGGACCGCCCCGCCCACGAGGACGCCGTGCCCGGGTTCGTCATCGGCGTCGACCGTGGTCGCTACACCGTGCTGGTCGCGGCGGGCGCTGGCGGCAAGCGCCCTGACGGGAGGCCCTGGCCGGAGCGCATCGTCACCGCCATGAAGGCCCGCGAGCTGGGGCGCAAGGGCATCGTCGTCGGCGACGACGTCGAGCTGGTCGGCGACACCACCGGCAACCCCGACGGCCTGGCCAGGGTCGTCCGCCTCACCCCACGGCGATCGGTGCTTCGCCGCACCGCTGATGACACCGACCCGGTCGAGCGCGTCATCGTCGCGAACGCCGACCAGCTCGTCATCGTCTCCGCACTGGCCAACCCCGAGCCGCGTCCCCGCATGATCGACCGCTGCCTCGTGGCCGCCTACGACGCCGGGCTCGATCCGCTGCTGGTGCTCACCAAGGCCGACCTCGCCGACGCCGACGCCTTCCTCGCCAACTACGCCCCGCTCAACGTGCGCAACATCGTGACCGCCACCGGTGAGACCGGCTTCGAGGGTCTCGAGGCACTGCAGGAGCAGCTGGTCGACCGGGTCAGCGTCTTCATCGGCCACTCCGGCGTGGGCAAGTCCACCCTCGTCAACGGGCTGGTCCCCGATGCCCGCCGTGCGACCGGAGTGGTCAACGACTTCACCGGTCGTGGTCGCCACACCTCCAGCTCCGCAGTCGCGCTGCGGCTCCCGGACGGCAGCGGCTGGGTGATCGACACCCCCGGGGTGCGGTCCTTCGGCCTGGCCCACGTGGACCTCGCCCGGATCATCCAGCACTTCCCCGACCTGGAGCCCGGCACGGCCGAGTGCCCGCGCGGATGCACCCACGACGAGGAGGAGTGCGCCCTCGACGCGTGGGTCGCATCCGGTCAGGCGGGGCCGGCCGGCACTTCACGCCTGGAGTCGCTGCGGCGCCTGTTGCGCGCGCGGTCGGGCGACTCGGACTGAACCCGCCGCCCCAGCGGACCCAGCACCAAGTGGCCGGCGAACGCCAATGCCGTTGACAGCACTGGCATCCCGAACAGCAGTCCGAGCTGGACATGCATCGGCGCGGACAACATGGTGTCCTCGTCGAGACGCCCCGACCACCACAGCAACACGCCGGGACCGGCGATGGCCAGGACCGTCACGGCGCGGGCCAGCAGGCCAGGACGACGCAGCAACGGCCCGGCGACGAGCAGTCCGGGAGCCAGCGGCGCGCCCTGTCCGGCGAACAGGATGAGCCCGGGCACGAACAGCAGCCGGAACCACCGCCGAGGCCCGGTGGCGTGGCGCGCCACCCACGAGAGCCCGATCAGCAGCCCAAGGACACCGCTGAGGCCGATGACCATCGACGTGCCGGACCAGGTGAACTCCGGCTCGGTCGACACCAGGCGCATCCAGGCCCGGGCCACCACACCCCACGCCGCCCCCAGGCCGAGGCCGGTGAGGGCGGCGCGGAGCACCGCGTGCCGGGAGCCTGTCATCACCACTCCACGGGCAGGCACGCGAGCCTCGCCCCCGCGGTCCCGTCCGCTGCGGTCGGGTTGGCGTGGATCACCACGGATCGCGGGCCGGCCGCCGGCGCCCAGTCGACCCGGGCCATGCTCTGCCCGTTCCCACCGTCGTTGATGGTCACGTCGAGCCAGATCTCGGTCTGGTCGTTCACCGTGGCGGGTGTCGTCGCGGAGTGGTTGTAGTGGCCGAGGGCTGCCCCGCCGTTTCCCGCCACGCAGGGCCCGCGGTGCAGGTGTGCGCCGAACGTCCGGCCCGCCACCGCGGGGTCCACGCCATGGACGACGAACACGGCCTGCGTCGCGTCCGTGCCGACCAGGGTCAGCTTGGCTGACGCCCCGTCGAACGGTCCGGACGCTGTCGGGGCCAAGTCCCGCAACCCACTGTTGAAGTTCAGTGCCGCCCCCGCAACAGCCGGGGCGACTGCGGCGCCCACGCCCACGATCGCAGCGCAGGCCGCCGCGGTGGCCGTCCTCCGCCAAAGAGGTGATGACTGGATGTGTTCCATGATGCTCTCCTTGCCCTGTGATGCCGTGGTGCTGACACCTCACTGACGCGACACCACGACGCGATGGGTGACACGAGAATTCACCGAAATTCGTTGTCACCCAACGGCTCTGCTCGTTCGTCTGTTGAGGTGATGGAGTCTGTGGGCGTAGTGGACGGTGGCACACGGGAGGCGTTGGCGGTCCCTGCCGCCGACGCCCTCGTGGCCGCGCTCTTCGCCGCGGAGGCGCCACGGCTCGTCTCGCTCGCGAGGTTCTTCGTGGAGGACCGCACGGCCGCGGAGGACCTCGTGCAGGAGGCGTTCATCCGCCTGTCGCGCAGCGCCCACCGGATCCGTGATCCCGAGCGCGCTGCGGCCTACCTGCGGTCGATCGTCATCAACCTGGCCCGCGACCACAACCGGCGCGGTCTCGTCTCGCTGCGCCACCGACCGCCGGCCGTCCTCGACGAGCCCTCCGCGGAGGAGACCGCCGCCGCCCGGGAGTCACGCTCGGAAGTCGTCGAGGCACTGCGCAAGCTGCCGCACCGGCAACGCGACTGCCTCGTCCTGCGCTACTACCTCGACCTACAGGTCGAGGCGATCGCCACGACCCTTGGCATCTCCACCAACTCGGTCAAGACCCACCTGCAGCGGGGCATGCGTGCCCTCGGAACCGCCCTGGAGGAGAGGCAATGAGCACCCTCGAGGAACGCCTGCACGAAGCCCTCGTGAGCGAAGGGACCCGGGCCGAGCCGTCGCCGGACCTCTTCGCCCGCGTAGTCGCCTCGATCGACGACGACCGGGCCCGACGGCGCCGCCTGGCCCGGGTCGGGGCCCTCTGGCTGGTCGGGACCGCTGCCCTGACGGCAGCCGTGCTGACCCTCACACCGAGAGATGGGAAAGGACTGCACATGCCCTGGTGGATCCTGGAGGTGGGTACCAACCTCGCCCTGCTGGCCATCGCCTTGTGGCTCGGCCCGTTCATCAAGCGCTTCGGGCGGGCGTATGCCGCCGACGTCTTCCACGACAACCCGCTCACCGGCAAGAGCTACATCGTGCTCACCGACATCGTCTATTACCTGATCTTCGCCGCGTACATCCTCTTCAGCGTGCACGTCGCGCCCCAGAAGGACTGGCAGAACTCGATCTCGGGCAAGGTCACCGCTGAGCAGGTGACCTTCGAGCTGGGCCGACTCGGCGGCATACTCCTGATCATCGGGATCCTGCACGGTCTCAACATCGTCCTGATGCCGTTGCTCGGGCGGATCTTCTCGCTGAACCGCCGGCTGCCCGGTCGGCAATAGGGCCCGTCTACGACGCGGTGCCGCCCTCCCGTGAAGGAGGACGGCACCGTGAGGGGTCGTGCGGTCAGGCGCCTGCGGTCTGCGCCTTCGGGTCGACCTCGGTGAGGTCGATCGTCTCGATGATCTCGCGCGGAGAAGCGAAGTGACAGGCCGACAGGTGCTCGGCAACGCCGTCAGGGCGCTGCTCGAGCAGCGGGATGTCGGTCTTGCACTTGTCCTGCGCCTTCCAGCACCGCGTGTGGAACCGGCACCCCGACGGCGGGTTCGCCGGCGAGGGCACATCGCCCTTGAGGACGATCTGCTCGCGCTTGTCACGCAGCGTCGGGTCCGGCACCGGGACGGCGGACAGCAGCGCCTGGGTGTAGGGGTGGGTGGGACGACCGTAGATCTCGTCCTCCTCCCCCAGCTCTGCCATCTTGCCGAGGTACATCACTCCCACGCGGTCCGAGATGTGCCGGACGACGGACAGGTCGTGGGCGATGAAGATGTAGGACAGGCCGAGCTCGTCCTGCAGCTTCTCCATCAGGTTGACGACCTGCGCCTGCACCGACACGTCGAGCGCGGAGACCGGCTCGTCGCAGATCAGCACCTTGGGGTTGAGCGCGATGCCACGGGCGATGCCGATGCGCTGCCGCTGACCACCGGAGAACTGGTGGGGGTAGCGGTTGATGTGCTCCGGGTTGAGGCCCACGAGGTCGAGCAGGTCCTGCACGGCCTTGCGGCGACCCTTCTTCGGCACCACGTCGGGGTGGATGTCGAAGGGCTCCCCCACGATGTCGCCGACCGTCTTGCGAGGGTTGAGCGAGGTGTAGGGGTCCTGGAACACGATCTGGATGTCGCGCCGGAGCCGACGCATCGCACGACCCTGCTGGGCGTACATGTCGACGCCGTCGAAGATCACGCTGCCCGAGGTGGGCTCCTCCAGGCGCATCAGGAGGCGGCCGAGCGTGGACTTGCCACACCCGGACTCACCGACGATGCCCAGCGTCTCGCCCTTGAGGAGCTCGAAGCTGACGCCGTCGACGGCCTTGACGTTGCCCACGGTCCGGCGCAGCACACCGCCCTTGATGGGGTAGTACTTGACCAGGTCGGTCGCGGTCAGAATGGCCTCAGCCATGGAGGACCTCCTCGGCGAAGTGGCAGGCGCTCTCGCGGCCGGGAGCGACCTCGAGCAGGGCAGGGCGGTCCTCACGGCACACGTCCTGGGCGTACTTGCAGCGCGGGTTGAAGGCGCAGCCCGGGGGGATCCGCATGAGGTTGGGCGGCAGGCCACCGATGGCAGCGAGCTGCTGACCCTTCTGGTCGAGGCGCGGGATCGACTCGAGCAGACCCTTGGTGTAGGGGTGTCCGGGCTGCCGGTAGAGGTCGAAGACGTCTGCCCGCTCGACGATCCGGCCGGCGTACATGACCGCAATCTTGTCGGCGACGTCGGCGACGACACCGAGGTCGTGCGTGATCAGGATGAGCCCCATCTGGCGCTCCTCCTGCAGCTCCTGCAGCAGGGCCATGATCTGCGCTTGGACGGTCACGTCCAGCGCGGTGGTCGGCTCGTCGGCGATGAGCACCGCCGGGTCGAGCGCGATCGCCATGGCGATCATGATGCGCTGGCGCATGCCGCCGGAGAACTGGTGCGGGTAGGCCTTCACCCGCTCCTTGGCGGCCGGGATCTGCACGCGCTGCATGAGCTTGACCGCCCGCTCGAGCGAGTCGGACTTGTTCATGCCGCGGTGCACGCGGAACATCTCGGCGATCTGCCACCCGACCGGGAACACCGGGTTGAGCGACGACAGTGCGTCCTGGAAGACCATCGAGATCTCCGGGCCGCGGGTCCTGCGCCGCTGCTCGTCGGGCATGGTCAGCAGGTCCTGACCGCAGTAGCGGATCTGGCCCTTGGGGATGACCGCAGGCGGCATGTCGAGGATGCCCATGATCGCCTGCGCGGTCACGGACTTGCCCGACCCCGACTCACCGAGGATGGCCAGCGTCTGGCCCTCGTAGAGGTCGAAGTTGACGCCGTTGATCGCCTTGGCGACGCCGTCGGCGGTGTGGAACTCGACATGGAGGTCGTCCACTTCGAGCAGGAGGCCGTCCTTCGGCGTGTAGGTCTGGCCGGAGGACTTCGCCGACTGGCGGGCCATGGTTTCAGAGGTTGTCATGTGTCGTCTTTCTCCCGCCTCAGCGCGACTTCGGGTCGAAGGCGTCGCGGACTGCGTCACCGAGCATGATGAAGGCCAGCACCGCCAGGCTCAGGAAGAGGCTGGGGAACAGCAGCATGTGCGGAGTGGTCCGCAGCCCGACGAGGGCGTCAGAGATCGCCACGCCCCACGAGATCGCGGGAGGCGTCAGCCCGATACCGAGGAAGCTCAGGGTTGCCTCGACGGCGATGAAGACACCGAGGTTGATCGTGGATACGACGATGACTGGCGCCATGGCGTTGGGGAGCACGTGCGCGCGGATGATCCGCCACGGCGTCGCCCCGAGGGCCCTGGCTGCCTGGACGTAGTCGTTGGGCTTGACCTGCATCACGCTGGACCGCATCAGTCGGGCGATACCCGGCCAACCGAAGATCGCCAAGACGATGACGACCTTGCCGACCACCACGAGGTACGGGGTGTCCTGGTTGTTCGGCTTCACGGACATGAACAGGATGCCGCCGAGCAGCAGCGGGATCGCGAAGAAGATGTCGGTGATGCGCGACACGACGGCGTCCAGCCACCCGCCGTAGTACCCGGCCAGGGTGCCCAGTGCAACGCCGATCAAGGTCGTCAACAACGTGGCGAACAAGCCAACCAGGATCGAGGCACGGGCACCGTAGACGGTGCGCGAGTAGATGTCGTAGCCCTGGATGTCGCGGCCGAACCAGGCGCTTCCGCTGGGCTTCTGCCGGGCCTCCTTCAGGAGGGCGGCGTCGGGGTCGACATGGGTGAACAGCTGCGGCACGGCTGCCATCAGGACGAACAGCAGGATGAGCCCGACCGACACCCAGAAGACTGGGTTGCCCTTCAGGATCCGCCAGGCGTCCGAGGTCAGCGACCGAGCCTCGTCGTGGCCTCCGGCCGGGGCGGCGGTCTCGGCGCCAATGGCAATGGTCGATGACTCAGTCATGGCTGATCCTCGGGTCGAGCACGCCGTACAACAGGTCGACGAAAAGGTTGACGAGCAGGAAGACCAGCACGAGGACGGTGACCGTGCCGACGACGGACACGCCGTCGTGGTTGTGGATGCCCTGGTAGAGGAAGCCTCCCACGCCTGGGATGTTGAAGATTCGCTCGGTGACGATGGCACCACCGAGCAGCCCTCCGAAGTCAGCACCGATGAAGGTGACGACGGGCACCAGCGAGTTGCGCATGGCGTGCACGCCGATGGCGCGTCCGCGCGTGAGGCCCTTGGACACGGCGGTGCGCACGTAGTCGGCCCGGAGGTTCTCCACGAGGTTGGTGCGGGTCAGGCGCGCGACGTAGGCGATCGAGGCACTGCCCAGCACGAAGGCCGGCATGATCAGCGACCTCGTCGGGTGGTCGGCCTGGTAGGTCACGGGGGCGAGGCCCAACTTCACGCCTACGTAGAACTGGAGGAGGAAGCCGATGACGAAGACGGGCACCGAAATCACGAACAAGGTGCTGACGAGGACGAGGTTGTCGATGAATTTGCCCTTGCGAACGCCGGACATGATGCCGGCGATGATGCCGATCACCGTCTCGAAGACGATCGCCATGAGGGCGAGCTTGCCGGTGATCGGGTAGCGCTGTCCGAGCTCGTCGGACACCTTGATCTGGCGGAAGTTGGTGCCCAGGTCGCCGGTGACCACGTTGCCCATGTACTTGGCGTACTGGACCGGGAAGGGATCGTCGAGGTTGTGCTCGAGACGGAACTGCTTCACGAACCCGGGCGCACAGGGTCGGTCACCACACATGCCGGCCGTCGGGTCGCCAGGCATGGAGAAGACCATCCAGAAAATGATGAATGTCGATCCGATGATCACCGGGACCATCTGGAGCATTCGGCGAAGGATGTATTTGTACACGTCACCTCCTTGTTGGACGCCGCGGGGAGGGGTGAGGCCCGCCGGCGTGACTGAGACCAGTCGTGTGGGGCGAGACGTGCACGCCCTTGTGCTGCTCACAACATTGCCGGCACTGGGCCGGCAGGCCGACGACGCTGCCTCGGTGCCCCCACCGAGAAGGTGGGGGCACCGGGGGTTGGCTTACTTGAGCGCCAGGGTGGAGAAGTCGATCGTGCCGAACGCAGTGACCTTCACGCCGGTGACCTTGTTCGACCATCCGAACTGGGCGGTCGAGTACCACATGGGGATGGAAGCCATGTCGCTCGCGAGAACGCCTTCAGCCTCCTGGTACTTGGCGTTGGCCGCAGCGCCGTCCTTGGCAGCAGCAGCCTCCTTCAGCAGCTGGTCGAACTGGGCGCTGCTGTAGTCGCTGTCGTTCGAGCCCGCGCCCGTGCCGTACAGCGGGGCGAGGAAGTTCTCGATCGACGGGTAGTCCATCTGCCATCCGGCGCGGAACATACCCTTCATCTTGCGGTCCGTGATCTGGCTACGGAACGTGGCGAAGTCGACGACCGGGGTGGCGACACAGTCGACACCGAGGGCGGTCTTGATCGAGTTGCAGGTCGCCTCGACCCACGCCTTGTGAGAAGCGTCGGCGTTGTAGGAGATCGTCATCTTGCCGCCCTTGAAGCCACCGGCCTCGTCGAGCTTGGCCTTGGCCTTGGCAGCGTCGAAGACACAGGACTCGCCACAGGCGTTGGCCTTGTAGCCGTCGACGACCGGGGAGACCCAGCCAGTGGCAGGCTCACGCGTGCCGTTGAAGATCTGCTTCACGATGGTCGGACGGTCGATCGCCATGGAGATCGCCTGACGCAGCTTGACGTCCGAGTAGTTCGGGTCGGTCTTGGCCGGCGGGAAGTTGATCGCCTGGATGACACCGACAGCCTTGGACAGGTTGCGGTCCGGCAGGTCGGTCTTGTACTTGTCGTCGATCAGGGCCGAGGACGGGATCGTGTCGATCACGTCGAGCTGGTTGGCGATGACGTCGTTGTAGGCAGCGTCGTCGTCCTGGTAGATCTTGAACGTGATGCTGTCCAGCTTGCCGGCGAACTTGCCCGAGTAGCCAGCGAACTTGCTGATCTTGATCTCGGTGTTCTTGGTCCAGCTGTCGAACTTGAACGGACCCGCACCGATCGGCTTCTCACCGAAGGCCTTGGGGTCGTTGAAGAAGGAGTCCGGGACCGGCGCGAACGCGGTGTAGCCAAGGCGGACGGGAAGGTTCGAGACCTTCTCCTTCGTCTTGATGGTGAAGGTGTAGTCGTCCTTCACCGCGAGACCGGACAGCTTGTTCGTCTTGGCCTTGCCAGCACCCGCACACGGGTCGTCACCGGAGCCGGTGCACTGCGTCTCGGCGTAACCCTCGATCGGGTCGAAGAAGTAGCTACCCAGCGCGGCGTTCTCGCCAGCAGCCACCCAGTTCCAGGCGTCGACGAAGTTCTTCGCCTTGACCTCGGTGCCGTCCTGGAACTTGTAGCCCTTCTTCAGGGTGATGGTGAAGTTCTGGTTGTCCGTCGTCTCGATCTTGTCCGCGATGTCGTTCTCGGGGGCAGCGGTCTCCGGGTTGTAGTGCACGAGCTTGGCCGCGATGGCGTCAAGCACGTTTCCACCACAGGTCTCGTTCGTGTTGCCCGGGACAAGGGGGTTCTGGGGGTTGCACCCGCGGACCGTGACAGCCCCGCCGGTCTTGCCAGCGGCGCTGGAGCTGGTGTCATCGCTGCCGTTACCGCCACCGCAGGCTGCAGCAAGCAGCGCAACGGAAGAGATACCAGCAACCAGGGCCACCGTGCGAGTAGTTCCTCGCATTGACGTCCTCCTACTTAGGGTCTGCCGCCCAGATGGGCGGTCGGTCCGGGCTGTGCACCGATTGGAGCGCAGCCCTGTAACGCACAGGGCGTTCGTGTTGTGGCACCCATGAAAGGGCAAGGAAGGAGTAAAGGCGACGCTCTGGGCCAACCCGAGACAAAAACGTGATCGTCCTGCCGCCGACTTGAGAGCAGATCTTCGGCGCGAATGCCTTTTGTCCCTATTTGGTGATGTTTGGTTTGGAATGCCCTACGGTCGTTGACGGAGGCGCAACGCCCTCCGTCCACTCTTGCGGACGCCGCCGTGGAAGCCGGGGTCCACCGTCGTGGCGCCCCGACGGGCTAGCGTGGCCGGGTGCCCTATGACGACGACCTGCGCCTTGCCCATGTCCTGGCCGACGCGGTCGAGCGGATCACCATGTCCCGCTTCCGGGCGCACGACCTCGTCGTCGAGTCCAAGCCCGACCTGTCGCTCGTCAGTGACGCGGACAAGGCCGCCGAGGAGCTCGTCCGGTCGCAGCTCAAACGGACCCGCCCGCGCGACGCCGTCGAGGGCGAGGAGTTCGAGACCACCGGCCACGGTCCGAGGCGCTGGGTCATCGACCCCATCGACGGCACCCACAACTTCGTCCGCGGAGTCCCTGCCTGGGCGACCCTGATCTCGCTGGTCGACAACGACATGCCCGTGCTCGGGCTGGTGGCCGCCCCGGCCCTGGGTCGACGGTGGTGGGCCGCCAACGGCTCAGGAGCCTGGTCCGGGCGCAGCCTCGCGGCGGCGAAGCGGATCCACGTGTCTGCCGTGTCCGACATCGCGGACGCGTCCCTCTCCTACTCCAGCCTCAAGGGCTGGCGCGAGGTCGACCGGCACGAGGAGTTCCTGCAGCTCACCGACGACTGCTGGCGCAGCCGCGCGTTCGGTGACTTCTGGTCCTACATGCTCGTCGCCGAGGGCGCGGTCGACATCGCCGCCGAGCCGGACCTCGCCGTCTATGACATGGCCGCCCTGGTGCCCATCGTCACCGAGGCGGGCGGTCGGTTCACCTCGTTGGCCGGCAAGGACGGCCCGTGGGGCGGCAACGCGCTCGCCACCAACGGCATCCTGCACGACCAGGTGCTCGACCGGCTGGGTACGGGCGCCCGCGCCTGACGCACGCCGGGGCCGGACCGCACCCTGGGTACCTGCCGTCGCTCAGGCGGGGACGATGCTCACGTCGCCGACGCCAAGGGCACGCACGTCCTCGGCATACGAGCTCGCGTCGCCGACCACGACGATGGTCCACTCCCCCTGCACCCACTCGCGGTAGGCCGCGGTGAGCTGGTCGCCGTCGAGCCGGCGCATGGCCTCGAGGGTCTGCGTCGTGAACTCGGTGGTGAGGCCGTCGAGGGCCATCAACACCGCCTCGTCGGCGACCGCGTCGGCGGTGGCGAAGCGGCCCGGAGCCGTCTTGCTGATGAAGTCGACACCGGCGCGCACTTCCTCGGGGCTGAACCCCTCGCGCCCTGACGCCAGCAGCTCGAGCAGGAGGCGAACCGACTCCACGGTCGCGTCGGCCCGCACCGAGCCGGACGTCAGGAACAGCCCGCCCACCCGGCGGGGACGGAAGGCCGAGCGGATCCCGTAGGTGTAGCCCTTCTCCTCGCGCAGCACCGCGTCGACGCGCGCGTTCGGGGAGCCCCCGACCATGAAGCCCAGGACCGGGTATGCCGCCCAGCCCGTCCTCGTGTGCCGGTCCGGTCCCGCCCAGCCCACGAGGAGCTCGCTCTGCACCGACCCGGGTCGGTCGACGAGCACGACTCGCGCCGCGTCAGTGGCACGCCGCGGGGCCGTGGCGGTCGGGGCCGGCACGTGGGCGGCGTTGCGCCAGCTGCCGAGGGTGTCCTCGGCCAGGGCCACGACGTCGAGGCCGGAGAGGTCGCCGGCCACCACGGCGGTCATGCCGGTCGGGCCGACCCGCACGGCGTGGAAGTCGACGATGTGCTGGCGGGTCAGGGCGGAGATGCTGGCGGTGGTGCCGGCCGTGGGTCGCGAGGCACGGTCGGCCCCGTCGAAGAAGGTCGCGATGAACTCCTGCGCGGCGCGCTGCGGCGCGAGGGCACGCTCCTGCTCGATCTGGGCGAGCCGGGTCTTGCGGTGGCGGTCCACCTCGGCCTCGGGGAAGACCGGCTCGGCCAGCGCCTGGCGGAGCAGGTCGAGGGCCTCGGCGAGACGGCGTTTCGGGACGTCGAGGTCGACCCCGAGCCCACCGTCAGTGACTGAGGCGCCGAGGGCAATTCCCTTGCGCTCCAACAGTTCTGCGAACTCCTCGGGCGAGTGCTCGGCCGTCCCCTCATCCAGGAGCCGGGCCATGATGCTCGCGACGCCCTCGACCTCGCGGGGCTCGACGGACAACGGGAAGGGCAGCACCGTGCGCACCGAGATGACGTACTGCCCCGGGATGTCGTAGGCCAGCAGCTCGATGCCGTTGGACAGCGTGTGCCGCGCCGGGGTCGCGAACTGCCACGCGCCGGGGGCCTGCACCGGGGGTTCGGGCGGGGTGCCGTCGTCGACCGCGCGGTCGACGACGTCGGTCACGTCGCTCATGCCACCTCCTCCTCGTCACGGACGGACAGGTGTCGGACGACGGCCCTGCTCTCGGGCCGCAGCCAGCGGGCCGCGGCGGCACGGACGTCGTCCGGCCCGACCTCGCCGATCCGGTCGAGGAACGTGTTGACGAACTGGCCGTCGCCATGGAGCAGCACGTGCTGGCTGATCAGGTCGGCCCGCTCCTCCTGCCCGGCCAGAGCGGACAGCCACGAGCGCTCGGACTGCGCCAGCGCGGACTCCATCTCGACCTCGGTGGGACCCTCGACGACGAACCGCTCCAGCTCCTCCACCACGGCTGCCTCGACGGCTTCCGGGTCGTGGCCGTCGGCCACGTCGACCATGAGGAACCCCAGCGAGACACCGTCGACGAAGCCCATTGCGTGCGCCTGCACGGAGTTGGCGACCTGCTCGCGCCGGACCAGCCGCTGCACCAGTCGCGACGTCGAGAGACCGCCGAGGGCGTCGATGGCCAGCCCTGCCGCGAAGAACTCAGGGGTGTTGTCGACCGGGAGCCGGAAGGCGATGTGCAGGCGGTCGTTGGGGACGTGTCCCGGTCGGTCCACCCGCACCGGCGCGGCGAGCGGCTCCAGCGGTGGGACTGCCGGTCTGGCCGGCTCGGCCGATGGGGACAGGTGGCCGAAGTAGCGCTCCGCCGCGGCGAACCCCTCCTCCGGGGTCACGTCGCCGACCAGGGTGAGCACGCTGTTGTTGGGGCCGTAGTAGCGGCGGAAGAAGTCGTGCACGTCCGTGAGGCTGGCCGCGTCCAGGTCTTCCATCGACCCGATCGTGGGGTGGTGGTACGGGTGCCCGGCAGGGAACACCGCGGCATACACCTCGATCAGGGCGGTGCCGTAGGGGACGTTGTCGTAGCGCTGGCGCTTCTCCTCCTTGACCACGTCACGCTGGTTGTCGAGGTTCTCCTGCGTGACCGCGTCGAGCAGGTGCCCGTGCCGGTCGGCCTCCATCCAGAGGGCCAGCTCGTAGGCGCCCTTGGGGATGGTCTCGAAGTAGTTGGTGCGGTCGAACCACGTCGTCGCGTTGAGGCGCCCGCCCTCGGCCATCAACCGGGTGAAGTGCTGACCGCTGGCAATGTGTCGGGACCCCTGGAACATCAGGTGCTCGAACAGGTGGGCGAAGCCGGTCCGCCCTGACACCTCGTGGCGCGACCCGACGTTCACCCAGATGTTGACGGTGACGGTGGGCACGGAGGCGTCCGGCGAGACGACGACCCGTAGGCCGTTGGCCAGCGTCTTCTCGTGGATGGGGTAGTCCAGCGGCATGGCGCCACCCTAGGCGAGTCACACGCCGAGCACGCGGCATCTCACGCAGCGGGCACGGTGCAGCGGCTCAGAGGATGCGGCTGCCCTCTTCGCGCGCCTGGGCCACGGACTGGGTCGGAGACTTCTTGTCGGCGGCGACCCGTGGCAGCGACGGGGCGTAGCCCGAGCCCAGCTGCTCGATCGCTGTGCGCGCGAAGACCTGCTGCTCGGTCACGGTGCGCTCCGAGCGACCGCGCCCGAGGAAGCTGACGGCCCAGTGCAGCAGGGTGGTCAGGCGGTGCTTGAAGCCGATGATGTAGACGAGGTGGACCGCCAGCCACAGCAGCCAGGCGACGAACCCCGTGAACCGCAGGTTGCCGATCGAGGCGACCGCGCTGAACCGCGAGATCGTCGCCATCGAGCCCTTGTCGTGGTACTCGAACGGCCCCTTGGGCTCCTTGCCGGCGAGTCGACGCTTGAGCTGCTCGGCGGCGTAGCGCGAACCCTGGATGGCGACCTGCGCGACGCCCGGGTAGCCCTTGAGCGATGCCATGTCGCCGACGACGAAGACCTCGGGGTGCCCCGGCAGCGTCAGGTCGTCGTTCACGGCGACGCGCCCGGCGCGGTCGAGCTGCGCCCCGGACTGCTCGGCCAGCTGGGCGCCGAGCTCGGACGCCTGCACACCGGCCGCCCAGACCTTGCAGACCGACTCGATGCGGCGTTGGGTGCCGTCGGCGTCCTCGACGTCGATGCCGGTGGCGTCGACGCCGGTGACCTTGGCCCCCAGCTGCACCTCCACGCCGATCTCGGCGAGCCGCTTGGCGGCCTTGGCGCCGAGCTGGTCACCGAAGGCGGCCAGCACCGTCGGGGCGGCGTCCAACAGCACGATGCGTGCCCGGCTGGTGTCGATGTTGCGGAAGTCCTTGCGCAGCGTGCGACGGGACAGCTCGGCGATCTGGCCGGCCATCTCCACGCCGGTCGGGCCGGCGCCGACGACGACGAAGGTCATCAGTCGCTCGATCTCCTTGGGCGTGCTCGCGAGCTCGGCCCACTCGAACGACCCGAAGATCCGGCCGCGCAGCTCGAGGGCGTCGTCGATCGACTTCATGCCCGGGGCGAACTGCGCGAAGTGGTCGTTGCCGAAGTAGGACTGGCCCGCGCCGGCTGCCACGAGCAGGGTGTCGTAGGCGGTGACCGTGTCGCGGTCGAGGACGCGGGACGTCACCGTCTTGGCGGCCAGGTCGATGTGCGTGACGTTGCCGAGCAGGACGCGCGCATTGCGCTGGCGCGCAAGGACTTCCCGCGTCGCGGGCGCGATCTCGCCTTCGGAGAGGATGCCGGTCGCGACCTGGTAGAGCAGCGGCTGGAAGAGGTGGTGCGTGGTCTTGGCGATCAGCGTGACGTCGACGTCGGCCCGCTTGAGGGCCTGCGTGCCGAAGAGGCCGCCGAAGCCTGAACCGATGACGACGACCCGGTGACGCGACGGTGTTGTGGGCACCTGCTGCGAGGTCATTCCACCACTCTCCTGTGAAAGGCGAAGGACGGCTACCCCTGTCGGGGTGCCGTCCTCACTGACGTCTGCTGTGCGGACCAGCAGTCACTCTCGTCAACGACGCTAGACCCCGTGGTATGCCGTTCGGCCCCCTACCAGCGTGAAGTGCGACGCGCGTCACGTCGCCGTCCCACCCCCTGGTCAGCCGGCCGGCGACGGCTCGGGGTCGGGCGGCGAAGGGGTGGACGAGGCGGGGGGCGGTGTCGTCGTGGTCGGAGCCGGGATCGTCGGCTCCGGAGTGGGGTCGATCGGTGTCGTCGTGGGTGGCGTCGTGGGTGGTGGGCTGGGCTGCGTCGGCGTGGTCGACGGGCTGGTCGTGACGGGTGCCGTCGGGGTGTCGGTCGCGGTGGGCGGAGGCTGTTTCGCCGGGGTCTTGGTGGGCGTTGCCTTGGCGGGTCCGGTGGCCTGGTCAGCGGCCTGGTCCGCGTCGGGTCCGAGCTCGGCCAACGCGCTCGCTCGGCCGCCTGATCCGACCCGGAAGGCCACACTGGTCAGGGCGGCGAGGCCGTGCTGACGGAAGTACGACACCCACTCCAGCACCGCCGAGTGGTACTGGCCGGACTGGTTGTAGGACAGCACCGCGGACCTCAGGTCGCCGGCGTGCGACAGGTCCCGCCCGCCGAGGCAGAGGTAGCCAGCCGTCGCGAGTGCGGCGTCGAAGACGTTCTGGGGGTCGCGACGCCCGTCCCCGTCGCCATCGCGTCCGGCCCACCGCCAGGTGCCGGGGAGGAACTGCAACGGACCCATCGCCCGGTCGTACTGGCCGTCTCCGTCGTAGCCACCGCCGTCGCTGTCGTGGACCACCGCGAACGGTCCGCCATCCAGCAGCGGGCCGTAGATCGCGGGCGCCACCCGGTGCGCCGAGGTCACCGACCGGCCACCGATCGAGCCCGACTCGACCTGGCCGATGGCTGCGAGGTGCTCGACTCGCAGGTGACAGCTCTTCGGCGAGCCGGAGACGGCCTTGCGGTAGGCGGCCGCCAGCACGGCCTGCGGGGTCCCCGCGGCGGGCGAGCTGCCGTGGGCGCCGGTGCGCGGCGGTCGTGGCGGCATGCGCGGGCCAGCCAGCACCAGGGCCGGTGGCCCGGCATACTCCCGGGCGCCAGCCTCGGTCGGGGCGAGGTCGTCGAACGAGTACTGAGCAGGCACCGCGACGAGGGCCAGCGCCGTGAGGTCTGCGGTGGGTCGCAGGTGAGCGTCGGTCGGCCTGCCTGCCGGGGGCGAGGTGGAGGCACTGAGGAGCACGGTCGCAGCGGCGAGCACCGCCGCACCCGCCCGGCGCCTCCGCATCCACATGGCGCCCCCTTTCCCCGTGGATCCTCGCGGTCGTGACCTCGCCGACACGGGCGCTCCGGGGCAATGCCGGACGAACGGACGACCACCAAACGGACAGGAGTCACACCAGTCACAGTCGCGCGGTCAGAACAGGCGGTGTGCCTCGTCAGCGGGCGGCTCCTCCAGCGCGAGCAGGAAGCGCTTGCGGTCGAGCCCTCCCGCATAGCCGACCAACGAGCCGTCGGCCCCGATGACCCGGTGGCAGGGCACGATGATGCTGATGGGGTTGCGGCCGTTGGCCCACCCGACCGCCTGGCTGAGGTTGACGTCGCCCAGGACCCGCGCGAGCTGTCCGTAGCTGCGCGTCTCCCCGTAGGGGATCTCCCGCAGCAGGGCCCAGACCTTGAGCTGGAACTCGTCGCCGCGCGGTGCGAGCGGGAGGTCGAACTCGGTGCGCTCCCCCGCGAAGTAGTCGGCGAGCTGGGACTCGGCCTCGCGCAGCACCGGGTCGGCCGACCCCGGCTCGGCGGGCTCACCGAGGGTCTCGTCGGACGGGTCGCGGTCGGGCAAGGCCATGAAGCAGCCGACCAGGGCACCGTCCTCGGCCACGAGGGTCAGCTCGCCGAGGGGCGACGACGTGACGAGGTGGCTGCGCACGGTGCCGATCCTGCCAGTCACCCCCGACAGCCCGACCACGTTGTTCGGAAGATCCACCGGGCCAGGACCCGGTGGATCTTCCGAACACGTCGCGTCAGGCGGGCGGCGGCGGGAGGGCGGCAGCCAGCCGCGCGGCATACTCCTGCGCCTCGTCGTCCGAGGCGTAGGTGGTCCTGGGCCAGAAGAAGCCCCGCAGGCCGTCCCCCTTGGTGCGTGGCACGACGTGGACGTGCAGGTGCGGCACGGACTGCGAGACGACGTTGTTGACCGCGACGAACGACCCCTGCGCGCCGAGGCCCGCCACCACGGCCCCGGACATCCGCTGGGCCGCTCCCATCAGCACGGGGAGCAGCTCAGGGGGCAGGTCGACGAGCGTGTCGACGTGGATCTTCGGCACCAGGAGGACGTGTCCCTTGAACACCGGCCGGGTGTCGAGGAAGCCCAGCGTGAACGGTTCGTCGAGCACCACGGTCGCCGGCAGCGCGCCGTCGATGATCCGGCAGAACAGACAGTCCACGAGCGGACTCTAGCCCGGGCGCACCCACCACGCCGGACCGGTCGCTGCCCCGCACGGCTCGGGGCAGCGACCGGTCAGCGTGGTCCGGAAGGCGGTTCAGTCGTCGCCCTTCGACCCGCCCTCGTCGCCTTGGTCGTCGCCGTGGCCGCTGCCGTGGTCCTCGCCCTGCTCGTCGCCCTGGTCGTCACCCTGGTCGTCGTCGTCACCGTTCTGGTGGGCTGCCGTCGAGTGCTCGGAGTGGTGGTCGACCACGCCTCCGCCGTTGACATCGGCGTGCTCGTCGTCCTTGCCCTTGCCATCGTGGTGGTTGGCCGACGCGGTCGGGTTGGCGGTGTGGGTCTCGGCGTCCTCGGCGTCGTCGTCGGCGGTCTCCGACTCCTCGGGCTCGGCCGTGGCCGTCTCGGTCTCCGGGGTCTCGGTCTCGGTGGACGTCGACGTGGTCGTGTCGCTCGGGTCGTCCTGCTGCACCTGGGCGGGCTCACGGTCCGGGGTGCCACCGGTCGCGGCCACGGCAACGCCGCCGATCGCGGCGAGGGCAAGGGCTGCTCCGACGGCGACGGCGACGCGGCCGGCCCGGCGGATGGGAAGTCGAACAACCTTCACGAGATCTCTCCTTGAGGTGGGGGTGGTGCCCGAACCCAGGACAGCGGGGTCGTCGAGGAATGCCGCCAGCTCTGGGCTGGGCTCGACGGGCCCGTGGGATGCCATGGCGCGCAGCGCGTCGACGGCAGGGCCCGCCGGGTCGTCTGCCGGCAGGTGCAGTCCGCTGGGGGGGAACTCCTCGGATTCAGGCATGTCGAGGGTTCAATCGCGCGAGGGCGTCCCCGGGATACGGCTCTGGCGAAAGTTTTTCACTTCCTGCTGCGCCCGGAAGGTTTCTCCGCAGCCGGGCCAGCGCCCGGTGCTGCAGTGACTTCACGGCGCCAAGGTCCTTGCCGAGCACGGTCGCCGTCTCCTCGAGACTGAGGTCGGCCACCACCCGGAGCAGCAGCACGGACCGCTGGTCGGGTGTGAGAGTGTCGAGCACCTCGGCGACCTGCTTCTCCGCGAGCAGGCCCAGGGCTGCGGCCTCGGCCGACGGCTCGGTCGGGTCAGGTCCGGCCTCGTCGAGGGTCACCCACGTGCCCCAGCGGGTCCGCTGGCGGTGCCAGTCCACCTGCCTGCGGTGCGCGACGGTGAAGACCAAGGCGCGGAAGGCTGCCCCTCCGCCCGAGAACCGCCCCATCTGGCGGAAGACCGCGAGGAACACGTCGCTCGTGACGTCCTCGGCGTCGGCGACACCGTGGGAGCGGAGGTACCCGGCCACGCGGGGCGACAGCTCCCGCCACAGCTGGCCGAAGGCGGCGGGGTCACCGGTCCTCGCGGCAGCGACGGCGTCGTCCATGGCGACACCATCCACGTCGACACCTCCGCTCGACCCAGCTCCGTGGCGCCCTGCTCGCCAATCGAGCACAGTAGCGGGTCAGACCGGGGTTTGTGGCTGTTTGCCCCTGAACTCTCGCGTCAGCGTCGAGGTGGTCGCGGCAGGAAGTAGCTGGTGCGCTGCTGGTACTCCGCATACCCGGGGCGCTCCGCCATGTGCTTCTCGAGCAGCCTTGCGCCGGTTGCGAAAACCAGGAAGTAGGTCATCGCCACGGGCGAGAGGATGGTCAGGACACCGGGCCAGGCGCTCGCCGCCACGAGCCAGATCCCCCACCAGACGCAGGAGTCCCCGAAGTAGTTGGGATGCCGCGTCCAGGACCACAGACCACGGTCCATCACCGTGCCCCTGTTGGCAGGGTCGGCCTTGAAGTCCTTGAGCTGCTTGTCGCCCAGCGACTCGAAGCAGACGCCGAGCAGCCAGAGGGCCAGGCCCACCAGCGCGACGACCACCGCTCCCCCGCCCGCGGCGGCGCTGACCTGGATCGGCAGCGACACGAACCACACCGAGAGCCCCTGTATGCCGTACACCTTCCGGATGGCGACGAGGGTCGGGTTGCCGGTCTCCTTCTCGAGCATGGCGGCGTAGCGCGGGTCCTCGCCCTTGCCACTGTTGCGCTGGTGCATGTGCCACGCCAGCCGCAGCCCCCAGACGGCCACGATGACGAGCAGCGCCACTCGACGCCAGCCGGCCCCATCACCCACCACCGCGGCCACGGCTGCGACGACGACGAAGCCCAGCCCCCAGGTGGTGTCGACGACGCTGACCCTGCCCTGGCGATGCCCCTCCACGGCCGTGGCGACCATCAGCAGGATGATCGCCAGGAGTGAGAACCCGGTGACAGCAAGGAAGTTCGAGCCGTCGAACATCAGGACCAGCCCGCCGGTCGCACCGGCTCGAGGTCTGACTCCCCGTGGTGGGGGCGGACGGCGAGGATCTGGTCGACCCCCATCCGGCCGTCGCGGAAGGCCATCGCACCACCGACGAGGTAGAGCCGCCAGACGCGCGCGACCTCCTCACCGACGAGGGCGATGACCTGGTCGAGGTTGTCCTCGAAGGTGCGGTGCCAGGCTGCGACGGTGCGCACGTAGTGCTCGCGCAGGGCATGCACGTCACGCACCTCGAGCCCCGAGGCCTCGATGAGGTCGACGGTCTCGCCGACCGGTCGCATGTGCATGTCGGGCGCGATGAAGGACTCGATGAACGGGCCACCACCGGGGTGACGGCCACGGCGGGACATCTGCTGCACGAGGACGCGGCCGCCAGGCCGGACCCGGTCGTGCAGCACCTTCGCGTAGGTCGGGTAGTTGCGCTGGCCGACGTGCTCGCCCATCTCCAGGGACACGACCGCGTCGAAGTCGTCCTCCGGCACGTCGCGGTAGTCCTGCAGCCGGATCTCCACCCGGTCCTGCAGTCCCCGTTCGGCGATGCGGGCATCGATGAACCGCTTCTGCTCCACCGCGATCGTCACCCCGACGACCTGCGCGCCGAAGTGCTCCGCGGCATACAGGCTCATCGAACCCCAGCCACAGCCCACGTCGAGCAGCCGCGATCCCGGGCCCAGCCCGAGCTTGCGGCCGACGAGCTCGAACTTGTCGCGCTGGGCGTCCTCGACGGTGTAGCCGTCCTCCTCGGACCGCCAGTAGCCGCACGAGTAGGCCATGTGGGGGTCGAGGATGAGGCTGTAGAAGTCGTTGGACAGGTCGTAGTGGTGGTGGATCGCCTGACGGTCGCGGCCGAGGCTGTGCCGCCGTCCGCTGAGCGCAGCCTGGCTGGCCGGGGCGGGAAGTGGCAGGCCGATGGCGCCTGCGCCACGGGCGACCTTGAGCACCGCCGCAAGGGCGGCAGGAGTGGGACGTATGCCGGTGAGCCGGCGCTCGCGCGCCACTGACCAGACGTGGGTCAGCGCCTCGTCGAGGTCGCCCTCGACGTCGAGCTCGCCGGTGACGTAGGCCTGGGAGGCTCCGAGCTCGCCCGGGTGGCGCAGCAGCCGGCGCAGCGCGCGCGGCGACCGGAGGATGACGTGGGGGGCACCTGCCGGCCCCGCCTCACTGCCGTCCCACGCGGTGAGGCGCACCGGCAGCTCGCCGCCGACGAACGGGGCAAGCGCGTTGGCGATCTCAGTTGCGACGCCGGATCGCCTTGTCCCGGTTGGGAAATCGACTCTCTCGATGGTGGTCATCAGGCAGCCTTCCTCTCGAGCACGACCTGCTGGACGTCAAGGTAGCCGGAGCGGAAACCGGCTCGCGAGTACTCGAGGTAGAAGTGCCACATCCGGTGGAAGACCGCGTCGAACCCGAGCGCGTGCACCCGGTCGAGGGAGTCGAGGAAGCGCTCGTCCCACAGGCGCAGGGTCTCGGCGTAGTGCTGCCCGAACGAGAGCCGCTCGCTGACGTGGAGGGTGGTCTCCGCCTCGCTGACGTCGATGATCGCCTCGGTCGAAGGAAGGAAGCCGCCGGGGAAGATGTACTTGTTGATCCACGTGTAGGTGTACTTCGTGGCCTGCATCCGGTCGTGCGGCATGGTGATCGCCTGGATGGCGACCTTGCCACCCGGGGCGAGCACGCTGTCGATCTTGCGGAAGTACTCCCCCCAGTACTCGTGGCCGACCGCCTCGATCATCTCGACCGACACGACCGCGTCGAACTCCCCCTCGACCAACCGGTAGTCGAGCAGCTCGACGTCCACGGAGTCGGAGTAGCCGGCGGCGGCGATGCGCTCGCGGGCCAGCGCCTGCTGCTCGCTGGACAGGGTCACGGACAACACCCGGGCACCGCGCGACGCGGCGCGGATGGCCAGTTCGCCCCAACCGGTGCCGATCTCCAGGACCCGGCTCCCGTCGCCCACGCCGGCGGAGTCGAGCATCCGGTCGATCTTCTGCCGTTGGGCGTCGGCCAGCTGCTCCCACGCAGGGACGGTGCTCGGGACGCTGGTCGTGACGGCCTCACCGGCTACGGCCCGACCGGAGTCCTCCGCCCCGTCGAAGAGGGCCGACGAGTAGCTGAGGGTGCCGTCGAGGAAGGTGGCGAACAGGTCGTTGGACAGGTCGTAGTGGCGCGCGATGTTGGTGCGGGTGTTGGTCGTCGTGTTCTTCTCGGTGTGCGGGGCCCGCGCCACGTAGAAGGCGCGGAGCTTCTGCAGGGGCTCGGGGATGAGCGTCCCCATCTGGGCAGCGAAGACCTCGAGCAGGCCGCCGAGGTCGTCGGCGTTCCAGTCTCCGGTCATGTAGGACTCGCCGAAGCCGATCAGCCCACCGGCGCCGAGCGCGGCGAAGAAGCTCTCGGGGCGCTCGATCACCATGAGGGGCGCGGTGGTGTCGGTGGCGGCGCCCCCGACGATCGCCTCACGCCCGAGCTGGATGCGCACGGGCAGCCGTCGCGCGACCGAGAGGAAGATCTTGCGGGCGACGGCGCCCTCGACGGCGCGACGCGCCTTGGCGCGACGGGCGGTGAGGTCGGGCCAGCGGCTGGCGTCGATGGCGGGCCGCGTGGACAGGCCGGCGGTGGCGGTGGTCACTGGACTGCCTCCTGGTGGTGGGAAGGGCGTGGCTGGACCGGCAGGCGGCGCAACCACAGGCGGATGCCGTGCCAGCGGATGCGCGCAGCGACGGCCAGGGGTTCGAGGGGCTGGGTGACGGCCAGGCGCAGCACCGTCGTGGCACGAACGGGCAAGGCGCGTCCGCGCAGGCCGGCCACGAAGGGAGCCTGGTCCGGGCGTTCGAGGACCACCTGCACCTGCACGGTCTCGCCCGGGGTCGGGATGGTCAGCCGGTAGCGGCCCGAGACATCGTTGAAGGGGCTGACGTAGAGGGCCTTGTCGACCTCGGCGTGGCCCTTGTCGTCGGCGTGGACGAGGTAGGCGTGCCGGTCGCCGTAGGTGTTGTGCACCTCGACCACGTTGCAGGCCAACCGTCCGTCGGGGGTGTGGCACCAGTAGACGCTGATGGGGTTGAAGACGGTGCCGAAGACCCGGGGCATGGCCAGCATGAGGATCCGTCCGCCGTCGAGGTCGATCCCCTCGGTGGCGAGGAAGGTGTCGAGGTTCTCACGCAGCGTGTGGTCCGGCGACCCGAGGTGGTCCCGTGACTCGAAGCTCGCGAGCCGACCCAGCAGCCCCAGTCGGGGCAGCTCGTCGAGGTCCACCAGCCAGGTGTGGCTGCGGTGCCGGAAGCTGTGGCGGAGTGGGGTCGTGCGGGCGTGCACGATCGAGGTCGCGTAGATGCGTGTGGCGGCAGGTGCCTTCATCGGGCGCCCACCTCCTCGAGGTCACCCTCGGCCTCGCCGACGAGACCCGTCGCGTCGTCGACCGGCGCGACCTCGCGCGCGTCCAGGGTCACGTCGGCGCGGTGGCGACCGGCAGGTACAGAAGGCTCGTCCTCGGTCCACGGCACCCCGAGCGCCTCGGCGGCGACCGCACCGGACCGCGCCCCGTCCTCGTGGAAGCCCCACCCGTGGTAGGCCCCCGCGAAGGCGATGCGAGCGGTGTTGATCTCGGGAAGGCGACGTTGCGCCGCAACGGATTCGGGAGTGTAGAGCGGGTGCTCGTAGTGCATCGTGTCGATGACGAGACCCTGGTCCACGCAGTCCACGCCGTTCAGGGTGACGAGGAAGCGACGGTCGGTCACGTCGAGTCTCTGCAGCCGGGTGAGGTCGTAGGTGACCAGCACTCCGGTGCCGTCACCCTCGGCCCGACGCCAGTAGTTCCACGAAGCGCGCGCCCCCGACGTCCGAGGGAGCACCGACTCGTCCGTGTGCAGCTGGGCGACGTTGCGCGAGTAGGTGATCGCGCTGAGCACGTCGTGCTGGGCACGGGTCGGCTCGGCGAGCATGGCCAGGGCCTGGTGCGGGTGTGCGGCGATGACCACCGAGTCGAACACGTCCTCGGTGCCGTGGGCGTCCGTCACCACGACACCCTTCGCGGTCTCGACGACCGAACGCACGGGAGTCGACAACCGGATGTCTTCGATCCCGGCAGCGACTGCCTCCACGTAGCGCTTGGAGCCACCGGTCACGGTGCGCCAGGTGGGCGAGCCGAAGACGGTGAGCATGCCGTGGTGGTCGAGGAACTCGAACAGGTAGCGCGCCGGGTAGTGCAACGACACGGACGGGTCGCAGGACCAGACAGCGGCGACGACCGGCTCCAGGAAGTGGCGGGTGAAGTAGGGGCTGAAACCGCAGCGTCCGGCGAAGGAGCCGAGGGTCTCGTCACGGTCGGCGTCGGTGGCCTGCCGGGCGAGGACCGCCTTGGCCTCGCGGTGGAACTTCTTCACCTCGGTGAGCATCCGCAGGTACTTGCCGTTGGTCAGGTTGGCCACTCGTGGGAAGAGTCCCCGGGCAGCCCGCGCACCGGCATACTCCAGGCCCGCCTCGTCGTCGCGGACGGACATGCTCATGTCCGACTCCTGCGTCTCCACGCCGAGCTCACGGAACAGGCGGAGCAGGGTGGGGTACGTGCGGTCGTTGTGGACGATGAAGCCGGTGTCGACGCCGATCGTCCGGCCGTCCACCGTCACCTCGTGGGTGTCGGCGTGGCCGCCGAGGCGCCGGTCGGCCTCGTAGAGGGTCACGGCGCCGCGTGTGCTGAGCACGTGGGCGGCGGTGAGCCCTGCGACTCCGCTGCCGATGACGGCGCGGCGTGGTGCAGACATGGGGGTCCATCCATTCTCGGTGACGGGTCGGCAGTGATTCGGCACGCCTGACCTGCTGGATTGGGTCACCGGAGTGGTCCTGCGCCTGCCCTGGGCTCGGGGTCACGGGCAGGGTCCGTCCACGGCGCGGCTGCTGTGCGGGACAGCAGCGCGACGAACGCCTCGAGAGGCCCCCTGAGCGGCACCAGCGCGAAGACGGCTCCCACGCCCAGCACGATGAGCACCTGGTCGGGGTAGCTGCCGGGCGTCTCGAGGTCCGGCCACCAGCCCTCTCCCATGATCAGGACGTGCAGCGTGTAGAGGCTCAGCGTCATCGCCCCGGCGCCGAAGACCGCGGCCCAGACCCGGGGCCGGACCCGCGTCCCCAGCAGGCACAGCCCGAGCACTGCCATGGCGCTGCCGATCGTCTGGGCCAGGTCGAGGGGCGACCCGGAGTGCGGGGCGACCGTGGCCAACCACCACCACGAGTCGGTCGGGGTCGTGCCGTGGAGACCGTGGGTCAGGGCGGCGGCCAGGAGCTCATGGTCCGCACCGACCCCCTGGTCCGGGTAGGTCGCCCCGAGCGCGGCCCAGGCGTCGTCGCGGGACAGGAGCGCCCGCGAGAGCACCATGGCGGCCACCGCGAGGGCAGCGCCGCCGGCGAGGAGCACCACCTCGATGCCCTTGCGGAGCAGGTCTGCGCGACCGATCGCCATCCCGGCCAGCAGGTAGGCCAGCCAGACCGCTGCCGGGTAGTAGCCGACGAAGAGCAGCTCGTTGAGCAGGTGGAGGGGCGAGGCCAGGGAGCCGGGCGTGGGGCTGCCGACCTCGTGGGCGGGAAGGTGCGGTCGCAGCACCAGGGACAGGACCGGCCCGGCCAGGGCCCAGACGCCCGCCAGCACGGCCAGCGCGGGCGCCCGCAGCCCCAGGAAGGGCAGGCCGAGGAGGAAGAGGACGGCGTAGTAGGCCAGGATCACGGCGATCCCGGTCGGCACCAGCCCCAAGGTCAGGCCAATGGCGCCGATGACCAGGCTGCGGACCACCAACCTGGTCGACACGGCATACCGCGCTCGTCCGTGCGCCGGCCGGGTCCGGCCGCTGACGAGGGCGACGCTGACCCCGGCCAGCACCGCGAAGAGGGCCGAGGCGCGGCCGCCGGCCACCTGCTGCGCCCACGGCACGTGGGTGCCGACCAGTCCGGGCAGCATGTGCGTGGCCATCATGCCCACGAGAGCCAGGGCACGGGCCACGTCGACCCCCACGACCCGGCCCGGCGCGACCTCGGGCAGGAGGGGTCCGCTCATGGCGTCATCCTGTCAGCCGCCTCCCCCGATTGGGCCCCTCACCAGCGAACTTGTCCATGCTTTGCGCAACGATGTGGGACCCTGCGGGGGTGTACACGATTGGGCACGCCGCCCGTCTGACCGGCGTCCCGTCCGCCACGATCCGGGCGTGGGAACGCCGCTACGGACTCGTGCGCCCGGTGCGCACCGAGGGCGGTTACCGGCTGTACGACGAGCAGGGCCTGCAGCTGTTGCGGGCGATGGGCGCCCTCGTTGCGGCCGGCTGGTCCCCCAGTCAGGCCGCCGAGCACCTGCGCTCCGACGTCACCTCGGAGGGCGAGCCGCAACACGCGCCCTGGGATCCCTATCTCGCCACCGAGGAGCAGGACGGCGGGGAGATCGCCGACGCTCCCTCGACGGATGACTCCGCAGCCGACCGGGACGCGTCCGGGGCGTGGGACGTCACAGCCCTGGCCCGCGGGGCCGCCGAGCTCGACCCGGCTGCGATCGACGAGGCCATCACGACCGCCTTCGCGGCCGGCCCCCTGGAGGAGGTCGTCGAGGTCTGGCTGATGCCCGCCCTCGAGATGCTCGGGGCGCAGTGGCGGGCCGGGCGGGTGGACGTCGCCGGTGAGCACGTGGTGAGCGCGACCGTGCACCGACGGTTGGCGATCGAGCTGGCGGCGGCCACCCCGAGTGCCGGCGGACCACGGGTGGCCGTGGGGCTGCCGCGAGGGGCCCAGCACGAGCTGGGGATCCTCGCCTTCAGTGTGATGTTGCGGCGGGCCGGCGTCGACGTCCTCTACCTCGGGGCCGACCTGCCCGCCCAGCACTGGGTCCGTGTCGTCCAGCAGCAACGGCCGGCCGCGGTGGTGATCGGGACCCCCACCCCCACCGACGTGTTGTCCACGCGGGAGACGGTCGCCGCCCTGCGCGCCGCCGACCCGGTGTTGCGGGTGCATGTCGGTGGTGGCGCGCAGTTCGAGGTCGGGCAGGGCGCGGTGACCCTCGGGCACTCCGTGGCCACCGCTGCCCACCGCCTCGCCCTGGCCCTCGGCCGCGCCGCCGCCAGCTGACGCGACCTCCCGCGCGGCCATTGCGCGAGCTCCCGCGCGGCCAGCGCGCGAACCACCCCGACCACCCCGACTTCTGGCCAGCCGTGCCGCATCCGCGCCCCCCTTTCACGCCATACCCCGACATGGGTGGCCAGAAGTGCGGCGCTTTCGCCGACGCCGGTGGCCAGAGGTGCGGCGCTTTCGCCGACGCCAATCCAGCGAGGCCGACCGCCCCGAATGTGAGGTGGGTCACGTCAGTCTGGGTGCTCCCGCGCTGACCAGGCCACCACCGCGCGGGATCCCGCTGCCCGCGCACTCTGAAGGAGTGAGCAATGAGCAACACCTCACGGCGAATCTTCCTGGCCGCGGCCGGGTCGAGCGCTGCCGCCGCCGCGGCACTCGCGGCTGCACCGGGGGCCCTGGCCGCCCCCTCCGGCCAGCGGCCGGATGACTCCGCACCGGACGGCGAGCCCCTCGTCGCCTACATCGACGACGTGACCACCGGGCGCGTCGCCATCCTGTTCGGTGAGGACGAGGTCGTCGTGCAGGACGCCGACCTGGTCCGTCGCCTGACCCGAGCAGCGAGGAAGTAGTCATGTCCTCGCACCGCGAAGCACCAGAGGTCTCCAAGGACCCGGTGGCAGACAACACCGACGTCTACGCCTTCGTGAGCCCTGACCAGCCGGACACCGTCACGCTGATCGCCAACTTCATCCCGTTCCAGAACCCCCAGGGCGGACCGAACTTCTACGAGTTCGGCGACGACGTCCTCTACGAGATCCACGTGAGCAACCGCGGCGATGCGCGCGCCGACGTGACCTACCAGTTCCGGTTCCACACGAAGGTCCGCAACGACTCGACCTTCCTGTACAACACCGGGCGCATCACCTCGATCTCCGACCCGGCCTGGAACCGTCCCCAGTCCTACTCGGTGACCCGGCTGGTGCGGGGCGACTACGGCCGACTGCTCGCCAGCCGGCTGTCCTGCCCTCCGGTCAACATCGGCCCGCGCAGCACGCCGAACTACGCCAGCCTGGCCGGCCAGGCGGTCCACTCGATCCAGGGTGGACGCAAGGTGTTCGCCGGCCAGCGGGCCGAGGGGTTCCACGTCGACCTGGGGAGCATCTTCGACCTGGGCACGCTGCGCCCGTTCCAGATGGCTCACCTGATCCCGTCGGCGACGGCAGTCGGGGTCAACGGCACCCAAGGGCTCAATGTCCACAGCATCGCCATCCAGGTGCCGATCTCCGACCTGACCCGCAGGGGCAACAAGCCGAGCGACCCGCTGGACGCCGGGTCCGTCATCGGCGTCTGGGCCACGGCCAGCCGGCAGAAGTCGCGGATCTGGGACGACTACGCCGGGCGCTACGCGTGGCGTGGTCCGTTCAGCCAGGTCTCCCGCCTCGGGAACCCCCTGTTCAACGAGGTCATCACCCCGATGGCCAAGAAGGACCGCTGGAACGCCCGTCAGCCCCACGACGACTCCGACTTCGCCCAGTACGTGGCCAGGCCGGAGCTCGCCAAGCTGCTCCCGGTCCTCTACCCGGGGGTCTTCCCGAAGCTGGCCGCCTACACCAAGGACCGCGCGGACCTGCTCGCGATCCTGCTGACCGGCATCCCCAAGGGCGTCGTCCCGGGCTTCCAGAACTACACCGGGAGCACCCAGGCCGACATGCTGCGCCTCAACGTCGCGGTGCCGCCCACGGCGAACCCCAACCCGATCGGGCTCGTCGCGGGTGACGCCGCCGGGTTCCCGAACGGCCGTCGCCTGATCGACGACGTCGTGGCGATCGAGCTCCGGGCCGTGGCCGGGGCGACCATCCCGCTGGTCGACCCGACCTTCACGCCCGACGCGGCCTCCGGCGGCCTCGCCGACGGCACGTCGAACACGAACGCGCCCTACCTCAGCGCGTTCCCCTACCTCGGCCACCCGGCCGGGGGCTACCAGACGATGCCCGGGACACCCGCGGCCTGAGCCACGTCGTGGCGGCGGCCCGGTCCACCAGCGGCCGCCGTCACGACCTCCTCGGGTGACCACCCGAGCACACCGCGAACAAACGGAACACGAACAGCCAGGAGGCCGCCATGGGCGGAACGATGGAGAACCCGTATGCCGGTCAGGGACCGGTGCTTCTCGACATCGGTGGCGACGTGGGGGCCCTCGTGGTCGTCATGCCACCGGAGACCGACGGCCTGGAGGTGGAGCTGCGCCCGGCCGGCGCGACCGCCGCGGGGCCGACGGCGCAGGGACACCTCCACACCGACGGCCACGACCACCACCGCGAACACCACGAGCACGGCCACTACCTCGAGCACGACCACGACCACGACCACGCGGGGACCTCCGGCCACGCTGCGTCACCCGCGCACGCGGCATACCCGCACGTGGGGGTGGTGGCCCGCCCCGATGGTGACGGCGTCGTGCACTCGCTGGTCTACCCGTCGGTGACCGAGGGTGAGTACGAGCTCTACCCGCTGCCCGACGGACCCGTGGTGATGACCGCGTCGGTCATCGGCGGGCAGGTGACCCGGAACCGCTGGCCCGGGTGAGGCACGTCGGGTAGCCGAGGCGACGACCACGGCTACTGCGTGGCGGACATCTCCGGGGTCGAGAAGAGATCGAGCACGGGGGCGGGCGCGGTCGGCGCCACCGCCGGTGACGGCTTCTTCGAGGTGCCCGCGAGGGCAATGTCGTCGAGGGCGTCGAGGCCGTCGTCGGCGGCCCCGAGCTCTTCGGTGAGCGCATCGGTGAGCAGCGCGACCAGGGCCTCGAGCTGCACGTCGGCCGACGACCCGACCTCCTCGTCGGAGCCGTCGAGCGCCCGAGCGGCCAGGCCGGCCTTGGTGTCGATGAGCTGGGCGATCTTGGCGTCGATGGTCTGCGCGGCGATGATCCGCCACGCCGTGACCGGCTCCGACTGACCGATCCGGTGGACGCGGTCGATGGCCTGCGTCTGCTCGGCGGCAGTCCAGGACAGCTCGGCGAGCACGACGTTGGAGGCGACCTGGAGGTTGAGCCCGACGCCCGCCGCCGTCAGCGAGCAGACGACGATGGCGACCTCGGGGTCGTTGATGAAAGCGTCGATGTTGGCCTTGCGAACCTTCGCGGTCTGGTCGCCCCGGATGGAGGAGTACTTGACCCCGCGCTTGGCGAAGGTCTCCTCGGCGACGTCCATGACGTCGATGTGCTTGGCGAAGAAGACGACCTTGCCGACGCTGCGGGCGAGCTGGCCCGCGTAGTCGGCGGCGAGACCGGCCTTGGCCTGGCCGATGCGACGCATGACGGTGAAGACGTTGTCGCCCGACTTGGCCTTGCTGCCCTCCTCGCGCTCCCAGGTCGCGACCCGACGCACGAGGTCGTGGTCGATCCCCTCGACGTCCGGAGCGGCGGTCCGTGCCGCGATGGCTGCGTGGTAGCGCTTGACGAGTCGGCGCGCGAGCTCCTGCTCGGCGGCGCGGATGGAGCGTCCCGCGTCGTCGTCGAGCTCGACCGGCAGGTCGGCCACCCGACGGGCCGGGATGTCGGCGGCGACGTCCACCTTGCGCCGCCGGACGATGCCCTGCTCGATGACGCTGGTGCGGGCTGCTGCGTAGAAGCCCGAGTCGGCCGGGGTCAGGCCGGTCTCCTCCAGGGATGCCATCAGGGCGTGCCGCGGCTTCTTGTCGTCGATCCAGCCGAGGAACTGCCAGATCGCCTTGAAGTCCTCGATGTCGTTGATGAGCGGCGTGCCCGTCAGCGCCATGAGGAGCGGGTTGGGGGTGCGCTGGCGGATCCGCTCGGCCAGCTGCAGGACGTGCTGCGAGCGCTGCGACGTCTTGTTCTTGATGAAGTGGGCCTCGTCGACGACCATGCCGCGGAAGCCGAGGTCTCCCAGCCACCCCACGTGTCGGTCGAGGACCTCGTAGTTGACGACGACGATGTCGGCGAAGCCGTCGATGGTGTCGCCGTTGCCGTGGATGACCGTGGCCGGGTGGCCGGGAGTCCACAGCTCGGCCTCGTGGGCCCAGTTGGCCTTGACCACGTTGGGGACCACGACGAGCAGCGGGTAGGCGTCGGCTGCCCGCGCGGCCAGCAGGGCCTGGGCGGTCTTGCCGAGACCCGGCTCGTCGGCGAGCAGGAAGCTGCGGTGGCCCGCGGCCGCCGCCGCGACGACCTGGCCCTGGTGGCGCATCAGCTGCAGCTGGCCGGCGCCGCGCAGGACGCTGGTGGGTTCGGGCAGGGGCATGCAGGAGGAGTCGCCGCCGTACTCGAACGCCCGGAACAGCGGGCCGAGCAGCTCCCAGCTGGCCAGCCGTCCGGTCGTCGGCTTGCGGGGGGCGACGGCACTGAAGTCGGGAGCCAGGAACGGGTTCGCGAGCTGGCGCGAGACGACCGACTGGGGCACGGCGCGGCGCTCGGGCCCAGGGGTGGCTCCCTCGGGGGCCTCCTCCTCGACCGCCTCGGGCTCGGCCTCGAGACCGGCGGCGCGGAGCATGTCCCGTCGCAGCGTCGCCGCGGTGTCGCTCACGACGGCGTCCTCGGCCAACAGGGCCAGCAGGGAGGTGTCGCGGGCAGCGGTCTTGGCCAGGATCGTGGCGACGCCGTCGAGCCGCTTGAGCTGTCCGTCGCGCTCGGTCACGGTGACGGTGGTGTCGGCCTTGACCCGCGCGCGCTCCTCGCGCACGAGCAGGGCGACGACCTGGAACTTGGCCCGTCCGGACGGCTTCACCCGACCGCGCTGGGCGTCGGTCTCCACCTCGCGCACGGCGCGGGCCAACACGGGGATGATGCCCTCGTTGTCGAGCGCACGCCCGCGGCGCTGGGCGCGCTGGGCAGGGCGCTGACCGCCGGACTGGCGCTGGCCTCGCTGAGCCAAGTACTCCTCCTGAAGGATGCCCGCGACGTGCGGGCCGAGCGAACGACGGGCCACCCCGTCGGACGGTGTGGTCACCGGGCGGAGCGGCCGAGCGGCCGTTCCTTGCTCGTCCCATGGTGCTGGGACTGATCGACGTGCCGTCCCCGACGGCGCGCCCACGGCGCGACCGACAACCACGGTCGCGGGGCCCGCCAGGCGGAGAACCGAGTCGGCGCCAGAAGTGCGGTACGGCCGGGAGCCGGTACGCGTCGATGGTACCGCGCCGCACGCCTGCGCCGCGAACGCCGCGCTCATCACCGTGCTGCGAGCGCCATCGGGCGAGGCCAGCAGCCGCGCGCCGGAGGTATGCCGGGTGGCCACCACCCGGCATACCGCACCGCCCAGCGCGGCGCCTCGCGACCCAGCGCGCCCTCCCCGCGCAGCGCGGCCGACCCGGCTGTCCCCGGGTGCTGACATAGGATCGACGCATGCGCTGCGAGAGCGGACCCGACGCAGCCGACCCCACCTCTGCGGCCGCGATCAAGTGAGCAGTCACCCGCACGGACACCCGGGGGCCATGCACCGGTGGCGGCTGCGGACGGCCTTCGTGCTGGTCGCCGGCTTCTTCGTCGTCGAGCTCGTCACCGGGCTGGTGTCGGGGTCGCTCGCCCTGCTGAGCGACGCCGGACACATGGCGGCCGACGTGGTCGCGCTGGGCGCCGCGCTCGTCGCCACCCGCATCGCAGCGCGGCCCGACAGCAGTGGGCGCCGCACGTTCGGCTCCTACCGCGCCGAGGTGTTCGCCTCGGGGCTGGCGGTCCTGCTCATGCTCGGCGTGGCGGTCTACATCGTCGTCGAGGCAGTCGGCCGGGTCGGCGACTCCCCCGACGTCGCCACCGGCCCGATGCTCGTCGTCGGCGCCGTCGGCCTGGTCGTCAACGTCGTCTGCCTGAGCTTGCTGCGCGGTGGGGCGGCCGAGTCGCTCAACGTGAGGGGCGCCTACCTCGAGGTGGTCGCCGACACCCTGGGATCCGTCGGCGTCATCGTCGCCGGGGTGCTGGTGGCAGCCACGGGCAGCGCCTGGTGGGACACCGGCATCGCGCTCGCGATCGCAGCCTTCGTCGCGGTGCGTGCCGTGCTGCTGGGTCGCGAGGTCCTGGGCGTCCTCGGCCAGCACGCCCCTGCCGGCATGGAAGCCGACACGGTGGCGCACGCCCTCGCCGGGGTCGAAGGGGTCATCGACGTGCACGACCTGCACGTGTGGACGCTGACGTCCGGGATGAACGTCGCCACCGCCCACCTGGTGACCTCGGAGAGCGCGGACGCCCACGGGGTGCTGGACCGCGCCATGCAGGTCATGCGGTCGCAGTTCGGGGTCGAGCACGCCACCCTGCAGGTGGAGCCCGACACGCACACCGGGTGCAGGGAAGTCACCTGGTAGCAGGCCTGCGCGACCCGGTTTCCGGACAGCCCGCTGCGCCCTCTCCGCGGCCGTCGCGTGATTTTACGCTGATGGGCCCGATCCCGCAGGCGAACTGACGGAGTCCAGACCGAACTCCACCGAACGTATACCCGGGGGCTCGGCACATCTGCCCCCTTCACGCCCTTTCGCGGCTCTGCACGCCCTGGCGGGTGTCAGATTGGCGACCTCGAACCCAGTAGGGGGTGGGTGGCATGGTGCCTGAGGTCGTTCGGCTGAAGGAGGCTGGAGTGTGCGGTTGCGGAGTAGTCGTTGCGGCAGGCGAACGCGCGGGCTCGACCCGCCACCCCGGACGCGTCGTGTGCCTGAGCTGCCTCGCTGCGTTCTCGACGGCTCCTGCCGAGGACCTCTCGAGCGTCTACTTCGAGGCGCCGGCGACCGGCCGGGCCGACCGCGACCTGCCCCTCGAGCTGCCCGAGCCCGCCGCCGTGGTCATCCCCGCCGACTGGGGGCCGTCGGCCCCGAGCTCGCTTCCTGCCTGGCAGCGATCGGCGGGCATCACGGTCGACCTGCCCCCCGCGGCGCCCGTGTCGCCGGGTCCGGTCGATCCCCCGGCGCCGTCGGTGGTCGTGCAGTTCGCCCCGCCGTCGCCGACCGACGAGGTCGCCGAGGTCGTCGTTCCTGCGCCCTCGGTCGAGTCCCCTGTTCCCGCAGCGGCACCTAAGGCAACGCAGGCCGCTCCCGCTCCGCTCGCGGACGCCGCCGCACCAGTAACACCTGCGCCCGCGCCCGACGTCATCGCCGTGTCGCACGAGGCCGTCGCGATCGTCGGCCCGTCGCACCGACGCCGCACGTTCCTGCCCGCCGGGCTGTTGGCACTGCGCGCCTCCCGCGGCCGGGACCCGGGCGTGACCGGCAACCCCGACAGCGCCACCCGCGCCCTCCTGGACGCCGCGGCCGACGCGGGTGTCCGGTCGCTGCACGACCGGCGGATGCCGGGTCGGCGCGGCCGCATCGCGCACCTCGCTGTGGGAGCCGGCGGCGTGTACGTCATCGACGTCGTGCGCGCCAAGAACGCCTCGATCGAGGTGCGTCCCGTCGACGAGCCGGCTCCGGTGGCCCGTGAGCTGCTCGTCGGCGGACGCCTCATGACCTCGACGGTGACAGCGACCCAGGGGCGGGTTGCGATCGTGCGCGCGCTGCTCGACGAGGTCGAGCTGTCCGCAGTGCCGGTGATCGGGGTCATGTGCTTCGTCGACGCGGCGGTGCCGACCGATGCGGAGCTCGAGGTCGAGGGTGTCCTGGTCACCGGCAAGACCGGTCTCCCCGGGCTCGTGCGCAGTGCGGGCGCCCTGGACGCAGAGCACCTCGAGACCTTGCTGGAGTACTTGGCCGAGCGCCTGCCCTCCGCCTGACCCTTCCCTTCCCCTCCCCTCCCCTCACCTCGGCGCCGTGTTGCACGTGGTGGTCCCGGACCCACGGTCTTGCGGCCCGGGTGACGCACCAGTCGCGACACGGCGGGCGCGTCGGGACCTTCGACGCTCGACCGGTCGCCTAGGTTTGCTGACCAGCAGGGCATGCGGCGCATCGGGGGACGCGTCACGGCTTGCCCCATCCGGCAGGACCGCCCGGACGGCGAGTCCGCCACGGCCGGTGGCACACGAAGGGAAGCTGATGGTCAACGTCCTGCTCGCCGGCGGGATCTCGATGGCTCTGTCGCTGCTGGGCACCCCGTTCTTCACGCGGTTCCTGGTGCGGCGTCAGTACGGCCAGTTCATCCGGGACGACCTCACCCAGCACCACTACAAGCGGGGAAAGCCCACGATGGGCGGCGCGGTCATCATCGGTGCCACCGTGGTGGGGTACTTCGTCTCCCACCTGCTCCTCATCGCGGTGAGCTCCAGTGGCGCCATCGCGGTCGCGCCGGGTCGACTCTCCCTGAGCGCACTGCTCGTGCTCTTCCTGCTGGTCGGGATGGGCCTGGTCGGCTTCCTCGACGACTACACGAAGATCTCGAAGGCGCGCAGCCTCGGGCTCACGTCGAAGCAGAAGCTCGCCGGCCAGACCCTCGTGACGGTGGTCTTCGCGGTGCTGGCGCTACTCGTGACCGACGGTGCCGGGCGCGCTTCGGCCTCCACCGCCATCTCCTTCATCCGGGACACCCCTGTCGACCTTGCTGTCGCCGGTCCCGTGCTCGGGCTGGTCCTGTTCATCCTGTGGGCCAACCTGCTGATCGCCGGGGCCTCGAACGGCGTCAACATCACCGACGGGCTCGACGGGCTCGCCACCGGTGCGTCGGTCATGGTCTTCGGCGCCTACAGCGGCATCGCGCTGTGGCAGTACAACCAGGCGTGCGCCAGCACTCCCGGCCCCGGCTGCTACGACGTGCGCGACGGGCTCGACCTCGCCGTGGTTGCCTGCGCCATCGCCGGGGCCTGCTTCGGGTTCCTGTGGTGGAACGCCTCCCCCGCCAGCATCATCATGGGCGACACCGGGTCACTCTCCCTCGGCGCCGCCCTGGCCGGCTTGGCGATCCTGACGCGCACCGAGCTCCTGCTGGTCGTCCTCGGCGGTCTCTTCGTGATGATCACGATGTCGGTCGTCATCCAGATCGCCAGCTTCAAGCTGACCGGGAGACGGGTCTTCCGCATCGCACCGATCCACCACCACTTCGAGATGGTCGGGTGGGCCGAGATCACCATCGTCATCCGCTTCTGGATCATCGCCGGCATCTGTGTGGTGTCGGGGCTGGGGCTGTTCTACGCCGAGTGGGTCACGGGCCAGAACAGGTAACAGCCCGAGAGGCTCAGGGCCAACGGTCCTCACACTTTTGCCGGTGGTTTCGGGTGGAGGTCGGGACGACGCTGGGATCGACGTCAGCTGTGGCAGGGGCTGCGACGCCCGCAACGGGGACGTCACCCCGGCGTCACCCGGATCCGACCCGAAGTGGAGGTTGCGGATCATGTTGATGCACGTTGTGTGGGAGTGGGCCGATGCCAGCGAAGCAGGCGGCGCCCGGGCCCTGGAGGTGTTCCAGGGCTGGAAGCCGCCACCCGGCGCCGACTTCCAGGCGTTCTACGGCTTCGCCGACGGGGACGGCGGCGTCGCCCTGATCGAGGTGGACAGTGCGGCAACGCTCGCGCGGTCCGTGAGCGCGTTCACGCCCTGGCTGCGGTTCACGGCCAAACCCATCCTCCCCATCGAGGAGTCGGCCGGGATCGCGGGCGAGGGCATCGCCTTCCGGGCCACGATCGGCTGACGCAAGCCAGTCACTTCGCCCAGCAGACAGCACGACCACCAGGAAGAGGTCAACATGACCGACAAGCAGAACATCGATGCCCCGCACGAGCGCCGGCCCTTCAAGGACCACGGCCACATGGACGTGGTCACGCTCGGCGGGTTCACCCTCGGCCGCGGCGTGTTCGAACCGGGCTGGCGCTGGTCCGACGACGTCAAGCCGATCGCGGGCACGGACTCGTGCCAGACCCACCACACGGGGCTGTGCCTGTCCGGGCAGATGACGGTCCGGTTCGAGGACGGCAGCGAGCTCGCGATCGGACCGGGTGACGTCATGGACATCGACCCCGGGCATGACGCCTGGACGGTCGGCGACGAGCCATGCGTCCTCGTCGACACCGGGGTCGCGGCCTACGCCAAGCCGAGGTAGCCGGACCGTGCCGGGAGCCATGACGCACCTGGCAGTCACCCCGGCCGTGGCCGGGGTGACTGTCCGGGTCAGGGTGCGGGGTATGCCTTTGGCAGGCGCATGCCGCGCTCGGCCATGATGTCGCGGACGCGGTTCGGGTAGTTCGTGATGATGCCGTCGACGCCGAGGTCCATCAGCGCGCGCACGGTGTCGGGGTCGTCGCAGGTCCACGGGATCACCGTGAGGCCACGGGCGTGGGCCTCGGAGACCATCTGCCGGTCGGGGTAGAAGCGGAAGCCGGGGTCGCCGACCTTGCCGCTCTGCGGGAAGCCGTAGTTGGGCGACAGCGCGGTGACGCCGTCGATGGCGTCAGCCGCCTTGACGAAGTCGCCACCGAAGTCGTCGGCGTCGAGGCCACCCAGCCACGGTGAGGCGCCGGGCTTGCCGACCTGCAGGAAGTCGTAGTTGCTGAGGGCGACCAGCGGCCAGCTCGGCGCGAGGGTGTGCATGGTCTTGAGGGCGCCCCAGTCGAACGACTGGATGGTGACCTGACGCTCGATGCCCGAGGCGTGGATCTCCTCGTAGACCCGCCGGACGAACTGCTCGCGCGGGGCGGTCTGCTCCGGTGCGCCGGCCTCGACCTTGGTCTCGATGTTCAGGGTGACCTGGTTGGCGTGGTAGTCCTTCACCAGGCCGAGCACGTCCTTCAGCTCGACCATGCGGAAGCCCTTGACCTGCTCCTGCTCGGGGAAGCCGGGCAGCTGCTGGTAGCCGCAGTCCAGGGTCTTGATCTGGGCCAGGGTCAGGTCCTTGATGTACTTGCCCACGTAGGGGAACTGCGGGTCGCCGGGCGTCACCGGCGCGGTGTCCTGGCACTTCTGGGCGCTGATCTGACGGTCGTGGTTGACGACGACCTTGGCGTCCCTGGTGACCTGGGTGTCGAGCTCGAGGGTGGTCACGCCGAGCCGCAGCGCCTTGGCGAAACCCTGGAGGGACTCCTCGGTGGTCATGCCGATGCCGCCGCGGTGCGCCTGCAGGTCGAAGTGGGTCTTCTGGGGCAGGACCGGGCCGGGCTCGGCGGCGCGTGCGGGCGAGACGCCAGCGGCACCAGCCGCAACCGTGACGAAGGCAGCGAGCAGGGAACCTGTTCGCAGGTGCATGAGAACTCCTGGGGGGAAGGGAGTGGGACGCCTCGAACGGTAGGCACCCATACCGCCCCAAAGGGGACGTGCGCATGACGTCCACGTGAAGCAGCGGGGGACTACCGGGGCGGCCCACCGGCGGCCTCGCCGGAACGGGCCTGTTCAGCCGATGGGTCGCTGATCGCCCACTGCCGTTCACCCGCGCTGCATAGCGTCGCGAGGCGTCAAACGAACCCCTGCAGGGGCAAGCCGCCCCCGAAAGTGAGACATCCCATGAACCGCACCCGCACCCGAGCACTCGCCTTGAGCGCCACCGCCGCCGTCGCCCTGAGCGGGGCAGCCGTCGCCAGCGCAACCGCTCAGGCAGCCGACGCCCGACCCCGTCACGCCACGAACACGACCCTCGCCGACGACTTCGGGAAGGTCACGCGGAACACGGACTGGCAGCAGACCAGCAAGCTCAAGCTCAACTTCCCCACGTTCCACACCGAAGGCATCGCCTTCACTCCCGACCACATCTTCCTGTCGTCGGTCGAAATCCTCGAGCCCACGGTGAAGTACCCGACCCCGCAGGGCGGCTACGACCGGCCCGCGGGCAAGGGCGTCGGCCACCTGTTCGTCATGGACAAGGCGGGCAACCTGCAGAAGGACATCAAGCTCGGCGAGGGCGACATGTACCACCCGGGAGGCATCGACTTCGATGGCACCAACGTGTGGGTCCCCGTCGCGCAGTACCGCCCCGACTCCAGCGCCATCATCTACCGCGTCGACGCGGCTTCCCTCGCGGTCCACAAACAGTTCGAGGTACCGGACCACTTCGGCGGCATCGTCCTCGACAAGACCACCGGCCACCTCGTCGGCAACACGTGGGGCTCGCGGCGGTTCGCCGAGTGGAACCTGGCCGGCAAGCAGCTGAAGACGTGGGACAACCCGAACTTCTTCGTCGACTACCAGGACTGCCAGTACGTCCCCGACGCCAAGATGCTGTGCGCTGGGGTGACGAACCTTCCCCAGACCCCGACCGCTGGCGGGACCGCGGCAACGTACGAGCTCGGCGGAGTGGCCCTGATCGACCTGCGGACCCACCAGGTCACCCGAGACATCCCGTTCCAGAAGTGGTCGAGCGCCGGGCACGTGGCCACGCGCAACCCGTTCAAGATGACTGCGGACGGCGAACACCTGACGATGCGCGTCGCCCCGGACAACGGCGAAGAGGCCAACGGCACCGAAATCCTCACCTACGAGGCAACCGTCACCCCTTGATGCTGTCCAAGGTTGACGGCTACACCAGAAGGCCCGGACCAGTGGTCCGGGCCTTCTGTCTGTGACGCGTTGGTAGCGGGGGCAGGATTTGAACCTGCGACCTCCGGGTTATGAGCCAGCCCTGCCCACGTCTCACACGTCCCGTGCCATGTCCCCTGCCACACGAGATCTCGGTGTCGCGTCCTGATGGTCGCGCCGCGTCTCAAGCCATCCCGCCACCTCCCGGTTACACATTTGGCTACACCTACCCGCCTTCAAGACACGTCTGGCCGTTGCCTACTTGGAGTACACGCCCACCGGTGCAAAACGTCTCGAGTCGAAGGTCGCCTCAGCCAGCCGTCAGCCGTGGCATTTCGACCACTCGAAGACCGCTCCGGTGGGGATGGCGCTGAAGTGGTCGACGGAGTGGACGCTGATCTGTTGGCCGTCGTCGTAGGCGCCGTTGACGTTGAACGTGAACGTCCCGTTGGCGCTCGTCCCGTTGGCGTTGAAACCGCCCCAGACGGTGAAGTGTCCGGTCGCAGTCCGTCCCGTCTCGAGCGACACCGCTTCGAAGGTCCCGGTCTGGGTAAAGGTGTCGTGCTCTCGCCCGTCGGCGAAGATGGTCTGCTTCTCCACCGAGTTATAGGTGACGGTGATCTCGAAGAGTTCGGTCGAGCCGCACTCGGGACCCACGTCGACAAAGGTCTCCGTGCCCTGGTGCTCGTGGACGACCGTCGTGACAGGGCTGGCAGCAGCAGCCATAGCCGCCGTCCCAGTGAACATCAAGGCCCCAGTCGCGGCAGCAACGAGGGTGGCGCGTGCAATCGCAAAAGCTCTCATAGCTTGTCCCTCCACGCGGACGATGCGCCAGGGCGGCCCACCCGGCCCGCACCACAGCACGTTCCTCCCAGCCCACGGCGGCCGCCTCGCCCGATCGGACTAGTACTCCACCCGCCCTTACGGAGAGGCAACGAAGGCCGCGTATGCGCCCGCTTCAGCGGGTGGCTCAGCTGGGTGTTGAAGTCAGCCGGGCCGGTGAAGGTCCGACCGCGCAGGAACCAGGTTTTCAGGTACCCGTTGGCCCGCTCGAGGATGCTCTTGGCCTCAGGGCCGCGGGTGCAACACTGATGCACCCCGATCCCGGGCGTGCCAGGGAACGCCTTGAAGTCGTCGGTCAGCCTGACCTCCCGACCCGCCATCACCCGACCGTGGCTACCAGGCCGCTCGTCTCGAGGACGGCTATACCGAAAGGGGCCCGCGTCGGCATTCCGGTCGACCTCCCTGAGGCGTGAGAGGGCTCTATTCAAGACTTCTCTTGACAAGTTTCCAGGTCGGGACCATATTCAAGTAATCACTTGAATCTGCGGAGGTTCTGACATGACTGAGACAACGACAACGCCCATCCGGCCGAACCCGGTGGATCGAAGGTCGGCAGGCGGCCAGCTTCTGGAGGCTCTGGCCGCACGCGACTTTGATCGGATGCCCGCGTGCTTCGAGGCCGACGCAACCATGCGGGCCATGCTTCCCAGCGGACCCACCGCGTTTCACGGAGCCGCCCAGATCGTCGAGAACCTTCAGATCTGGTTCGGAGGCGCCCACGAGTTCGAGGTGCTCGACAGTGCCGTCGGCGAGGTCGCTGGCAGGCCGCACGTGGCGTGGCGGCTCCGCATGCATCCGACGCCGTGGGGCGACGATGCCTGGCACGTCATCGAGCAGCAGGCCTACCTGCAAGCCGGCGAGCGCATCGCGTCGATAGACCTCCTGTGCTCCGGATTCCAGCGCGAGAACCGCAACTGACCGACTCCACTGGTAGCGATGTACCACCTCGAAGGGGCACACAATGGACAACAAAGCAGCCATCAGCCTCACCACGGGACTCGAAGACGCCGAGCGCGTCACCGTCGCCCTGCTCGTCGCCGTCGGGGCCGCCGAGAGCGGACGGCCGACCCTGACGTTCCTCACCCAGGAAGCTGTCCCACTCGCACTCGAAGGCGTCGCCGTCGGTAACCGCCTGCGAAGGCTGCCCGAGCATCCCTGACCTCAGGGGACGCTACGCGGCAGCAGGCGGCCGGCTGCTGGTGTGCCCGGTCTGCTTCAACTCCAAGCAACTCAACGCGCCACGCATCTCTGGGTCGGTCTTTACGGGCGGGCGACCGGCAGGTGAGCCTCATTCCATTCTGGGAAACCGTCTTCGAGGCGGGCGGCGCTGAAGCCCTTCCTGCTGAGCAGCCGGACGGCCTCGTCGGCGAAGACGCAGAACGGGCCACGGCAGTAGGCGACCACTTCGGCGCCGTCCGGGATGTCGCCAAGACGCGACCTCAGGTCATGGATCGGGATCGAGATCGCTCCGCGGATATGACCGGCGGCGTACTCGGCCTCGGGTCGCACGTCCAGCACGACCACGTCACCGTCGCGCAGGCGGCTCCGCAGCACGTCGCGGGTGATGGTCCGCAGCTTGCTGCGGTCACCGAGGTAGTCGGCAGCCAGCTGCTCGAGCCCGGAGACATGCTCCTGGGCGGCTCGTCGCATGGTCCGCCACAGGTCACCAACCACCTCGCTGGCCAGGGAGTAGTAGATCCGGGTGCCCTCGCGACGCGACTGCACCAGGCCGGAACGCAGCAGCCGCTGCAGGTGCTGGGACGTGTTGGCGAGGGTCTGGTCGATCTCGGCGGCAAGCTCTTCCACCGATCGCTCGCCCTGAGCGAGCACGTCGACCAACTCCGCACGTCGCCCGTTGGCCAGCGCCTTGGCCGACTCCGCCAGTGCGTCATACAGAGCGGCCTTTGCTGCGTGATCTGCCATCTGTCACCTCTCCCCCCACTCTATTCAAGATTCCCCTTGACAAGGCTCACGCTACAGGAGTTTTATTCAAGTGAATCATTGAATATTGCGAAGAAGGCGAACCGTGACGATCTTGGTGAACACGCAGGAGCTCGAGGGCAAGGTCAAGGAGATGTACCGGCACGTGGCGCAGCAGCCCCACGACCGCTTCCACTTCGAACTCGGTGCACCGCTCGCACTGCGGGTTGGCTACGACGCTGACCGACTGGCAGACATTCCGACGGGGGCGGTCGAGTCGTTCGCCGGAGTGGCTTCTTCTTCGACCTGGCCGACCTCCGGGCCGGTGAGACCGTGGTCGACCTGGGCAGCGGGTCAGGGATGGACGCCTTGTACGCAGCGCGGTTCGTCGGTCCCGCGGGGCGGGTGTGCGGGGTCGACTTCACCCCGGAGCAGCTCGGCAAGGCACGCCGGCTGGCCGACGAGGCCGGGCTCTTACAGGTCGAGTTCCGGGAAGGCCGGATCGAGGCAGTCCCGCTGGGAGATGGCACCGTGGACTGCGTGATCTCCAACGGGGTGATCAACCTCTGCCCCGACAAGAAGGCGGTGTTCGCCGAAGCCGCACGAGTGCTGAAGCCCGGCGGGCGGCTCGCGATCGCCGACATCATCAGCGAGCTACAGCTCAAGGACTCCATCGTCTGCAACGCCGACCTCCGGTGGGAAGCAACGGATTCGACACCCATCACTTCGCCCGGAGGTCCTCCCTCATGTCAACAAGGTCCGTGGTCAGTACACCTAGAGGCCATCGAATCGGCCGGCGTCACCATCACCCGTCACCGCGAGAACGCGTACGCGTTCATATCCGACCAGGCCCGCAATGCCAGCGCCAGGTACGGCGTCAAGAGCATCTCCATCCTCGCCACCCTGACCACCGATTAACCCACACCACCGGAGGAACCCATGTCCGACAAGCAGAACATCGACACCCCGCACGAGCAGCGCCCCTTCAAGGCTCACGGCCACCTGGATGTGGTCACCCTCGGCGACTTCACTCTCGGTCGCGGCGTCTTCGAACCAGGCTGGCGCTGGTCAAACGACGTCAAGCCCATCGCGGGCACCGACTCCTGCCAGACCCACCACACGGGAATCTGCCTTTCGGGAAAGATGACCGTCCGGTTCGACGACGGCAGCGAGGTCTCCATCGGCCCCGGCGACGTCGTGGACCTTGACCCCGGGCACGACGCGTGGACCGACGGCGACGAGCCCTGTGTCCTGCTCGACACCGGAATCAAGGCCTATGCCAAGCCCAGCTGAGGCGTGACACGCAGATGGAGCCGAACAGCACATGACGCACCCCCTCACGCTCCAGATCGCGGACAAGGGACTGGGCAACACGGCATACCTGGTCGACCTCGGCGACGGCCGCGCCCTGGCCGTGGACCCCAGTCGTGACCTGCGCGCCCTGGAGGCGGCCGCCGACGCCCGGGGTCTTCGCGTCGCCGTCGCCGCGGACACCCACCTGCACGCGGACTTCATCTCCGGCGCTCGTCAGCTCGCTGCGACTACGGGCGCGACGGTGCTGGCCTCGGCCGCCGGGAACCGGAGCTTCGGACACCACGGGTTGAGCGACGGTGACGACTTCGACCTCGGGGGTCTGCGGCTGCGCGCCCTCGGGACGCCCGGGCACACCGACGAGCACCTGTCCTACCTTCTGCTGGACGGCTCGCAACCCGTCGGGGTCTTCACCGGGGGCTCACTGCTGGTCGGGGCAGTCGCCCGGACCGACCTCGTCGACCCCGACCGCACGATCGAGCTCGCCCGGGCCCAGTACCGGTCCGTGCATCGACTGCTGGAGCTGCCCGACCACGTCGAGGTGTGGCCAACTCATGGCGCTGGTTCCTTCTGCGCCGCACCCGGCGGCTCCGCCCGCACCAGCACCATCGGCGCCGAACGGGCCAACAACCCGCTGCTGTCCGCCGCAGACGAGAACGCGTTCGTCGCTCGGCTGCTCGCCGGGCTCGGCTCGTTCCCGCCCTACTTCCTGCGGTTGGCCGAGATCAACCGGCGCGGACCAGCGATCCTGCCCCGTCGGCTCGGGCTGGAGCAGCTCACACCGCAGGCGGCTGCCGGTGCGCAGGCAACCGGCGCCGTGATCGTCGACGTGCGCCCAGTGACCGCCTTCGCCGCCGGACACCCCTCGGGCGCCCTCTCGATCCCGCTACGGCCCGCGTTCGCGAGCTGGCTCGGCTGGCTCGCACCCAACGACACACCACTCGTCGTGCTCCGCGAACCCGACCAGAACGTCGACGAGGTGCTCTGGCAGGCCGTCAAGATCGGCTACGACAACATAATCGGCGAACTAGCCGGCGGCCAGGAGGCCTGGTCCGCTGCGTGCCTGCCGACCAATTCGGTGCCGCTGGTCGAGGCAAGCGCCGGGGTGAGCGCCGCGGCCACCGTGCGGGTCTTGGACATCCGTCAGGAGGCCGAGTACCGAGCCGGACACGTCCCTGGTGCCCTCAACATCGAGCTCGGCGACCTCCCTGCCGTGCTCGGCCACCTCGCCAACGTGCCTACCGTGGTCATGTGCGGACACGGCGAACGCGCGATGGGAGCGGCATCGCTGCTGTCCGGAGCCGGATTCACCCAGGTCGCCGTGTTCGCCGGCAGCCCCCAGGACTGGGCCACCGCCCACGGCGAGGACCTCGCCAGCGGCCCGTGAAACGAGCAGGAACGTCGGCGTCTCCCGTCTTCGGCGTACGAGCGAACGCCGCCCAGTTCGGCCTGCTCGTTGCCGTCAACGCTCTGGTCGGCGGAACGCTCGGCCAGGAACGCACCGTCCTGCCCCTCCTTGCCACCCAGGAGTTCGGGCTCGACTCCTACACCGCGGCCCTGACCTACATCCTCGCGTTTGGCCTGGCCAAGGCATGCACCAACTACTTCGCCGGGACCTGGTCGGAGCGCCATGGGCGCAAACCCGTACTAGTCGCAGGCTGGCTGGTCGCCCTCCCCGTCCCCCTGCTCCTCATCTGGGCGCCCCACTGGTGGGTCGTCGTCGCCGCCAACGTCCTGCTCGGCATCAGCCAGGGGCTGACATGGTCCACCACCGTGATCATGAAGATCGACCTTGTCGGGCCCCGACACCGCGGCCTAGCCATGGGCCTCAACGAGTCCGCCGGCTACCTCGCGGTCGCCGTGACCGCCCTGCTCACAGGCACCATCGCAGCGAACGCCGGACTTCGGCCCGAGCCGTTCCTGCTGGGCGTCGCCTACACCGCGCTCGGCCTCGGCCTCTCCACGCTCTGGGTCCGGGAGACCCGTCCCCACTCCGACCACGAGGCGGCGACCCGTGCCGACTCCGAGGACCTGACCGACCGGGAAGTCCTCGTGCTGACAAGCTTCCGCGAGCCCGCCCTCTCGTCGGCCAGCCAAGCCGGCCTGGTCAACAACCTCAACGACGGCCTCGCCTGGGGCCTGTTCCCGGTTCTCTTCACCTCCGCCGGACTGTCGCTCGGCCAGACCGGCATCCTCGTCGCCCTTTACCCCGCCGTCTGGGGCGTGGGGCAACTTGCCACCGGTGCACTGTCCGACCGTTGGGGCCGCAAACACCTCATCACCGGCGGCATGCTGCTCCAAGCCGCCGCTCTGGCGATCATCGCAACCGCCAACTCACAGACGCCATGGGCCCTGGGGTCCGTGCTGCTCGGCGCCGGCACAGCCATGGTCTACCCCACTCTGCTGGCCGCCATCAGCGACGTCGCTCACCCCAGCTGGCGAGCACGCGCCGTCGGCGTCTACCGACTCTGGCGAGACCTCGGATTCGCGGTCGGCGCGCTCCTGACCGGAGTACTCGCCGACACCCTCGGCGTCCGCGCGGCGATCTGGCTGATCGCAGCAATGACCGCTACGTCCGCGCTCGTCGTGGCCCAGCGCATGTACGAAACCCACGACAAGCTCACCCGGGCAAAGCCGGCCTGAGGCCGCCGCGGCCACCAGAGCGCGGGCCCCTGATTGCAGCGACTCGCTCGCCCGAGATCGAAACCGCGTGATGAGAATCAGTGGGGCGAGGTATCGCAGAATCCAGCGATCGCCCGGACACCGACCCGGCGACACCCCGAAACGTGCCCCGCTCCGTTCCAAACGGCCGTCTCATGCGTTTCTGCCTTGTCCCAGCCGTCCCACCGTGTCCGACCCGTTCTCGAGCGTCTCGACCCCGGTTGGCTACACATTTGGCTACACGTGCCAACGCCAGAGGCCCTCTCCCCGAAGGGAAAGGGCCTCTGACCTGCTACTTCAAGTAGCGGGGGCAGGATTTGAACCTGCGACCTCCGGGTTATGAGCCAGCCCAGCCCACGTCTCAGGTGTTCCGCAGCCTCTCCCCCGCCGCACGAAATCTCAGGGTCGCGTCCCCGTCCTCGCACCGCGTCTCAAGCCGTCCCGCCACCTCCCGGTTACACATCTGGCTACATCTCCCAGCCTGCAAGACACGTCTGGTCATTGGCCTGCTTGGGGTACCCGCGCACCGATACACAGGCTGTGTTTCTGGCTTGGTGGCCCGGAACTGGCCAGCGCCTGTTGCACAGAAGGTCGGAGACGCCGAGTGGCCCAGCGATGGCCGCTTCAGGACGTGAGGTGGGCGAAGGCGACGATGTTGTCGACGTAGTGACCGGTGGACTGGTCGAAGGCTCCACCGCACGTGATGAGGCGCAACTCGGCGCGACCCCTGGTGTCGCCGTATACGGTCGAGGTCGGGAAGTCCGCCTTGGAGTAGCGCGCGACGCGGTCGACGACGAAGCGGGCGGTCGAACCGTCCTTGCGGAGGACGCTCACCGTCGCGCCCTTCTGCAACGACCCCAAGCGGTAGAAGACCGCGGGACCGGACTTGCTGTCCACGTGCGCCCCGATGACGGCGGGGCCGAACTCACCCGGGGTGGGGCCGCCGGCATACCAGCCTGCTTTGGCGAAGTCGGTCGGCGCCTGGAGCTTGCCCTTCTTGTCGAGGGTGAGGTCGACGATGCCCTTGGTGTTCACGCCGATGGATGGAATTCGGAGTGCGACAGGCGAACTCGGCTCCATGATCGGACCGAAGTCGGGGGTGGTGGGTGCCGCTGTCTTGCCTGCCCCGGACGTGGGGGAGGACGTCGCGCTCGGTGCCGAGGTCGACGGAGCCGGGGAGGTCGTGAAGGCGGACTGAGCCGCGTCGGGCTGCGGCGGTGCCTGCGTGCCCGAGAAGGACTTCACCACGAGCAGCCCTCCCACGAGGAGGAGCACGACGGTGACCGCCGCGGCAATGCTGCCGCGACGGTCACCGAACTTCGTGGAGAGGGACATCAGGCGCGGTTACGAGCCTTGCGAGCAGTGAAGGCACCGGTACCCGCGGCAGCGAGCAGGAGGCCGCCACCGAGGAGGAGCATGCCCTCGTTGTTCGGGGTGGAGGTGCCGCCGGCGCCCGTGTCCATGCCACCGGCCGGAGCCGCGCTCAGGACGCCACAGATGGCCGGGTCAGTGGCCTCGGTGGGCAGGCTCGGGTCGAGGTCGCTCTTGGTGTCACCGTCGTACTTGCCGTTGTCGTTGTGGTCGACGCCGTGGACGACCACGACGGCCTTGCCCTCCGTGATGGCCTGGGCCACGTCGGAGGAGACCTTGATGCTGCCGCGCTCGTAGTTGATCTTGCCGCCGGGGGCGGTGTCGAACCGGTCAACGGCGAGGCCGCTCTTGGGCGAGGTGTCACCGGTCTTGGTGAGGGAGACGACGATCGGGCCGTAGGCCGGGCCACCGTCGGTGGTGTTGATGGTGCCGTCGCCCTTGGCGTCGTCGCCGGCGGCGGGGCACTCGTGCCTCGCGTCCGCCCCGAAGTGGATGTGGGCCGCGTGCGGCTGGTCGGGAAGGAGGCCGTTCGCCGCCATGGTCACGTCGATGCGGGTGCCGCTGACGGTCACCATCGCGGTGCCGCTGCCCTTGACGCCATTGAGGACCACGGGGCGAAGGGTGGCCATCGTGTTCCCGTCGGCCGCCTGCGCAACGCCTGCACCGAGGAAGGGCAGCAGGGCGGCAGAGCCCAGGGCGATGGTCGCGATCTTGGTGGTGGTACGCATTCGGTAACTCCTTGATCCGCGGCCGCTTCGGGTCGCACTGGAAACACACTTGTGCAGGTACTTCGTCGCCCTTCACGACCCAGATGGGTGCAAAGCTCAACTTTCTGCGCGACTGGCTCGCTCCTACGCAGGTCAGGCGCCTGTGCGGTCGCGACGCGACACCACCAGCCCGGCGGCAGCGCCCACGGCGGCGACCGCCTCGGCGACGGCGCTCAGGGACTTCTCCGTGAACCAGACCGGCTCGTACATCGCGGGTATCGGCCCCAGGGCTGGAACGTCGACATACCTGTAGAGCACCACGGTCACACACGCACTCACCCCGACGGCGAAGGCCGCCAGCAAGGCGGCCCGGCTCCCGCGCCATACCACCCAGACGGCCACCACCAGGGCTGCCGCCGCCTCGATGCGGAAGAGGTTGCCCGCACCGATTCCGCTGGGGGCCGACTGCTGGTAACCGGGCGCGAGGTGGAGGTGGACGACCGTGTCGACGACCAGGGTCACCGCGATCGCTGCCCGCAGCACGAGGTGCAGCACGCGGGGGGCACGATCGGCTTTCGCGTGGCCCGATTGGATGGTCACTTAACCACGAGGGTGCTGGTCATGTTCGCGTGGAAAGTGCAGACGAACGTGTAGCTGCCGGCCTTGTCGGGCGCTTTCAACGTGGCCGTCCCCTTGGGGTCGATCTTCACGTCGAACCCGCCGTCCTTGGAGGTGACCGTGTGGGCCTGCGAGTCGTCGTTGCTGATCGTGATCGTGGCCCCGGGGGCGACCGACACCGGCACCTTGTAGGCGAAGTCCGAGATGGTGATGACCGACTCGGACTCCTGCGCCGGCGACGACGACGACGGCGCCGCTGAGCTGCTGCTCGAGGACGACATGTCCATGCCCGACATGGGGGAGGTGGATGACGAGCCGGCGTCCCCACTCGACGAACCACACGCAGACAAGCCCAGAGCCAGGACCGGGACGACAGCGAGCAGCGAGATCTTGCGGGTCATGTGATGCCTCCAGATCGGGCGGCCGCTTGGGCGACCACGGTCAGGAGTTCGGTGCGACGCTCGATCCGGCTTGGTTCGCGCCGCTCATGACCGCGACGATTCCCGAGGCGCAGCGGCCACCGATGGCGCTGCGCCCAGACGTCAGAGGACGGACTCGAAGGGGATCGTCAGGCTGTGGCCGCAACGTGGTCAAGCGCGCTCGCCAGGCTCCGCAGCCCGTCCCTGATCCGGGTCTTGGCCGTGCTCTGCGGGATTCCGAGCTGGACCGCGACCTCCGGGTACGTCAGTCCGTGGAAGTAGGCCAGCTGGAGGGCGGTGCGCTGCTTCACCGTCAGCGCCGCCAGGGCGCCCCTGACCCGGGCAGCCTCGAAGGAGGAGTGCGCCGACTCTGCCGTGGAGTCGAAGGGCGCATCGGTGACCTTCCGCGACCACACGTCATCACGAGTCCGGCTGGCGCTGATGCTGCGGACTCTGTCCACCGCGCGCCGGTGGGCAATCGTCAGGACCCAGCCGATGGCGGAGCCACGGGAAGGCTCGAAGCGACTCGACTCGGCCCACACGCACGCAAAGACGTCCCGAGTGACCTCTTCAGCGAGGGAATGCTGGACCACGAGGCGCAAGACCAGGCCGAACACCCGGGAAGCCGTGGCGCCGTACAGCCCCTCGAAGGCTCTCTCGTCGCCGGAGGCGCATCGAACCAGCAGGTCTGCCAACGCGGGCGCCGGGTCAGGTTCACCGAGATGACCCGTGCCGCCACCCAGGCGAGCATGCTCGCTCATGGGTGGCGCACGGACATGCGCATCACAAGATCGTGCAGGCCGTCCCTGAGCTCGCCGAGCTCGTCACCGCACAGGCCGGTCTGATCCACCACGTTCAGCTGCGCCCTCGACGCAGCTGACTCCAGGTCAGCGCCCTTGCTGGTGAGCCTGACTCTGACCGCTCGCCCATCGGCGGAGTCCTGGTCCCGCACCACCAAGCCGGCCTCCTCGAGACGGCCGAGGATGGGACTGACTGCGGGCGACGACAGCTGCAGCCGAGCGGCGATCTCGTGGATTAGTGGGCCGTCCGACTCCCACAAGACCAACATCACCAGGTACTGCGGGTAGGTCAGCCCGATGGCCTCGAGCAGGGGCCGGTAGGCCCGAGTCACCTGGTTGGTCGCGGCGTAGAGGGCAAAACACAGCTGGTCGTTCAGTCGCAGATTGCTGGACGTGGCCATGGGGCTCCTTCGTGACATCCATCAATATAGATAACGCGTGAAGTAAACGGGGGCCCGCGCCCGATGCGGTGGGGCGGCAATCCGGATGGCCGGGTTGTGACGAACACCACATCGGGTGTGGTGCATGGGCGCCGAGGGGCACCCCAACGCAATGAAGGGTTCGACATGAACAAGACCATGAAGGTCGCCTTGGCAGTACCGGCTGCCGTTCTGCTTTCGGCCGGGGCCGCGGCTGCGGTCAGCGCGGGAACCTTCGGTGCATCTTTGGCGCCGGTTCCCCACGACCACGCAGCTGATGGCGGATCGAACGTCACCGGCAACGCCGTGCTGCGGCTCACTGGTCGCACCCTGGACATCAACCTGACTGCCTCGGGCCTGACCCCCAACGAGCCGCATGCCATGCACATTCACGGCCTGACACAGGCCAGGAACGAGTGCCCGGGCATCGAGGCCGACACCAATACCGGCGACCCGATCGACCCCTCTACCTTCGTCGCGGGCCAACCCGACGGGCTCATCTCCCTGGGCGAGGGGGCACCTGACTACGGTCCCATCGACGTGTCCATGACGGTGACCGGCGACACCAGCCCCTCCAGCGGCCTCAGCCTTGAACGGTTCCTGGCCGCCGACGCCAATGGCAACCTCAACTACCACCGCAGCGTCGTGGTTCCCAAGGAGGTCGCCAAGAACCTCGCCAACCTTCACATCGTCATCCATGGCACGGACCTGCCGAGCGACCCGGACCACACCTCGCTGAGCAGCTTGTTCGAAGCGACCCTGCCCGTGGCCTGCGGCGAGATCACTCGCCAGTAGCCAGCCCTGTCACTGCCGAGCCTCTCGTGCTCGGCAGTGACAGGCCCTTGGTTCATCGCGGGGCCGAGGTCACCGCCGTCTTCACCGACGAGCGTGACTCGCTCGACATCTCAAAGAACAGCCCGCCACGGGGGCAAATGCCTGCATGGCTCCTACCATCGCCGCGTCCTGAGGCCAGGCGTCATGCAGACCGAGATCTTGGCCGCACTCGTCGTCGGCCTTCCTTCGGACGGACCTCACCCACCCGCGGCCCGTTCGTGGACCCGCCCCGGCAGACGAGCCTCCGTATGCCGGTTCGCCGACCCGTCGGCCATGCTGCCGGGGGCGGTCGCTTCCGCCCTCCTGACCCGTGGTCGCCGAACCCACTGAGGTCAGCGGTGGGCGGCCTCGAGCAGGGTCTTGAGTCGTGCGAGGTCCTTGGTCGTGGCCTTGCGCATAGCGAGTTCCATGACGGGTGCGGCAAGTCGGGAGAAGCCTGCAGGGTTGCCCCGGTTACGCAGGGTCATCCTTGTGCTGCCGTGGCCAACCGTCTCCCACCTGTACGTCGTTTCCATCGGGAAGGGACCGTCTGCGGTCCTCATCACCAGTCGCACCTGCGGTTCGAGCTCGACCACCTCGTAGGTGTACGCCAAGCGCCTGCCCAGGAAGTGCGCGACGAAGTCCATCCGCGATCCGACCGCCACGGGCGGCTGGGTCTGCCAGACGACGGACGTGATGTTGGTGTACCAGTCCGGAGCGTTTGTGGGGTCGCTCGCAAACGAGGCAACCGCGCTGACCGGCATGTCGATCGTGGTCTGCACCTGCACGTCCACAGTCATGGCGACATCATCTCGCACCCGCGCGGTGGACCTCAGGACGACTGTTCGGGACGCCGGACAAACGTCGAGGAGTAGATCCGGCAGTCAGCCTGTCCGGTCTCCCGTCAGGGCCCGGGCAAGCTCGACCAACGTGGGCGCCTCGACATCGGGCCTGGCAAAGAAGCCGGGGTAGAGCGCGCCTGTGCGATTGATGAGGCCCGAGGCGAGCCCAGCCTTGTGGGCTCCGTGGATATCCCACGGGTGGACAGCCACCAGCATGCTCTCCGAGGCGCTGGCGCGGCATTCCTCCATCGCGTATCGGTAAGCCGCCGCGGCGGGCTTCCATGCCGATGCGTCCTGAACGGACAAGAGTCGCTCGAACCGCTCCAGAATGCCGTTGCGCTCGAGGAGCCCCTCGGCAACAGCTGTCGACCCGTTGCTGAGTGTCACCAAACGCATTCCGGCGTCACTCAGGGCGCGGATCCCGTCCACGACGTCAGGGTGGAGCGGCAGCTGCATGAAGGCGCTCATGACGCGTTCGACTCCACCATCGACATCCGGAACGCCCCGGGCCCGGAGCAGGCCAACGAGCGAATCGGACGCCACCTGCGCGAAGTCCGGGTTCTCACCGGTCACGGTCAGCGCGAACCCGTCCCGCAGCAGTCCGGCGAACCAGGTGGCCGCAAGCTGCGGAGACAGGCCCGCCTCTCCGAAGCGATCCGCAAGAACGCTCATGTCGGACAGCGTCTCGTTGACGTCGAACACGATCAGGCTGGGGCGGCGCGGGCCATCGGACGCAGCCTCGTCGCGCTCGACCAGAGCATTGTGCGAGCGATCTCCTAGGGACGCTTGGTTCATGCGTTTCTCCTTCGTTGGGACTGCGAGTCCATGCGGTCTTCATCCTTCGCTCGTCACCATCATGCGGCCCGTCGCGCCCACCCTCACCTCGAGACTCGTGGCAGGCAGAGTCCGCCGCGTTGGTAACCGTTGACCGATCGCTGTACCGGGAGGTCTTGCCACGGTCGGGCACCCGGCGGCCCTCTGCCCGCACGAAAGCCTGCTGTCGCCCGGAAATCGACCCCGGCGACACCCTGAATGGGCGTCTTGACGCCTGCGGCAGGGCGTCTCATGCGTTTCTGCCTCGTCCCAGCCATCCCGCCGTGTGCCACTCGTCCCGGAGCGTCTCAACGCCGGCTGGCTACGCATTTGGCTACACGTGCCAACGCCAGAGGCCCTCTCCTCGAAAGGAAAGGCCCTCTGACCTGCTACTTCGTGGTAGCGGGGGCAGGATTTGAACCTGCGACCTCCGGGTTATGAGCCAGCCCAGCCCACGTCTCACCCGTCCCGCGCCCTCTCCCCCGGCGCACGAAATCTCAGCGCCGGGTCCCCGTCGTCACGCCGCGTCTGAAGCCGTCCCGCCACCTCCCGGTTACACATCTGGCCACACCTCCACAGTGCGGACACAGTGCGGACACAGTGCGGACACAGTGCAGGTCCGTCCGACGTGGCTACCGCCCCAGGATCCATTCACTGCCCTGCACGACGGCCCCTGCGCGGGACGCACTACTGGGCAGTCAGCTCGGCACGGCCTGCGGGAGTTCCTTGATCCAGCCATCTCGGGAGGATTTGAGGCGAGAGCAGGGCGTCCATGACCATGTGAGCGGCGCCGCGCAGACCAGCGCGGTCGCTCAGGCCTGAGCGGACGATCTGGAGTGAGCGGGTCGCGAGGGGCAGCGACCGGCCAATCACGGTCTGCCGAACCTCTGCCAGATAGTAGTCGCCTGCCTCCGACACCCCCCCTCCGACGAGGATGAGAGACGGGTTGAAGAAGTTCACGATCCGGGCCAAGGTCTGCCCGACCAGTCGGGCAGAGCCTGCCAGGAGCTTGATCGCCACGGGGTCGCCGTGGATGGCGGCGTCGCTCACGGCGCGCGCATCGATCGTGTTCCCGTGCGCGAGCACATCGGCGAGATAGGCACTGTCACCTTCTCGGGCGGCGGTCTCGCCGTCCCGCGCCAGCGCTGCGCCCCCAGCCAGCGCCTCGAGGCAGCCGAACTTGCCACACCGGCACAGCACGGTGGACCCCTCCTCCACAGTCACGTGCCCGATGTCGCCCGCGCAGCCCTGAGCCCCCCGGTGCAGGACGCCCTGAGAAATAAGTCCTGCGCCAATACCGGAGCCGATCTTCACGTAGACGACATCGCGCAGGCCCTGAGCTTGCCCAGCACGCAGCTCCCCCAGCGCCATCACGTTGACGTCGTTGTCGACCCAGACCGGCACATGAAACCGTCCCGCGAAGAAGGTGCGCACGTCGAACCCGTCCCAGCCGGGCATGATGGGAGGCGCAACCGGCCGACCAGTGTCGAACTCGACGGGGCCCGGAAGGCCAATCCCCAAGCCCCATATGGGCGGGCTGGCGCCGAGCTGCTGAAGGAGCTCGTCAAAGACTTCGGCCACGCGGGTGAGCACCGCGACCGGCCCCACGGTCACGTCTGCGTCCTCTTCGTATTGGGCCAGAAGAGTCCCCTCTAGGTCGCTCACGGCTGCCCCGATGCTTGTCGCGCCAAGTTCGGCTACCAGAATCCGGCCAGCATCGGCGGGAAACCGCAGTCCACGAGGTGCGCGACCACCGGTCGACCGCAAGGGCGGAGCCTCGACCAGTAGGCCCGAGTCCATCAGACGGGCCACCCGCTGGGTCACGACATTTCTGCCAAGACCCGTGGCGTGGGCGAGTTCCGGCCGTGTGCTGGCCCGGCCGGAGCGCACGGCATCCAGCACACGGACCAGGTCGGCGACGTGATCGGGAGCGAGGGCCCCTTGAGTTCTGGCATCCATGTCAGCCACCTCCTTCTGTCTGTGACGCAAATGTATCAGCACGTTTGCTCTTGACTTTTGCACGCAACATGCAGAAGTATGCATACCACAGTAAAAACCTGGCAGGGGCTGAGACACCCCACACTGCAGACAGAACGGACTCGACGATGAGGCTCGGTTACCACACCATCACCTGGGGTGGCGTCGTGGGCGACGCCACGGGCGTGACCAGCATCAAGGACCTCTTCTACCGCGTGAACGGCCCCATGAACCGTGCCTTCGCGGACATCGCGAGCCTGGGGTACGAGGGCGTCGAGATGTTCGACGGCAACGTGGCGGACTACGCAGACCGGCCCGACGAGCTGCGGGACCTGCTGGCCGACGCCGGCGTGGTGCTGGCAGCCGTCTACACCGGGGGCAACTTCATCTACCCGGACATCCTGAGCGACGAGCTGCACCGGGTGCGTCGGGCAGCGGAGCTCGCTGCTCTCTTCGGAGCCGACAGCCTCGTTGTGGGCGGCGGCGCCCGCAGGGCGTCGGGTACCACAGGCGGGGACTACGCCGCGCTGGGCTCTGCACTCGACCTGGTCACTGACATCGCCGAGGAGCACGGGTTGGTGGCCTGCTACCACCCGCACCTCAGCACCATCGTCGAGAGCCCGGATGAGCTCGACCGCCTCATGCCGCTGACCCGGATCGGCTTCTGCCCCGACACCGCCCACCTGACGGCCGGTGGCGGTGACCCTGCGGACCTGATCCGCCGCTATGCGACGCGCCTGCGTCACGTGCACCTGAAGGACGTGGACGTGGCGACAACGCAATTCCTTCCCCTGGGCCAGGGGGACGTCAACTTCGATGACGTCATCGCGGCCCTAAATGAGAGCGGTTACGACGGCTGGATCGTCGTCGAGCTCGACTCGTTCGAAGGCGACCCTCGTGAAGCGGCCGCCACAAGCAAGAAGTACCTCGACACGCTGCTCGCAACCGCTGGCGGCACCCTCCCCTCAGGAGAAATTCGATGAAGAAGAGCACCTACCGCCTGGCGGGCCTGGCGACCGCCATCGCCTTGGCCACGGCCGGCTGCAGTTCAGCCACCAGCGCGACCACCAGCGTCGACGCCGGAGTGTCGTCCAAGGCCGATGACGCGCTGGCGAAGATCAAGGGCACCGTCCTCAGCAAGGGGCCCCACGGCGAAGACCCGTCCCCTGCCTCGTCTGCGGACCTCAGCGCCGAGGAGATCACGAAGGTCAAGGGCATGAAGGCCAAGGCGGCGATCGTCATGCACTACGGCGGCAACGACTGGGCGAATGCCCAAGTGGCGGGCCTGAAGAGCGAGTTCGGCAAGCTGGGCATTGAGGTCGTCGCAATCACCGACGCCAACTTCAAGCCAGACAAGCAGGTGTCCGACCTGGAGACCGTGCTCAACCTCAAGCCCGACATCATCGTCTCCATCCCCACCGACCCCGTGGCCACGGCTTCTGCGTTCAAGAAGGCCGCCGCTTCAGGAGTCAAGCTCGTCTTCATGGACAACGTCCCGCAGGGGATGAAGGCTGGCACCGACTACGTCTCGGTCGTTTCCGCCGACAACTACGGCAACGGCGTCACCTCCGCCCATCTGATGGCCAAGGCCCTGGGCGGCAAGGGCGAGATTGGCCTCGTCTTCCACGAGGCCGACTTCTTCGTCACGAAGCAGCGCTATGACGGGTTCAAGTCCACCATCACCAAGGACTACCCCGACATCAAGATCGTGGAGGAGAAGGGAATCGCAGGGCCCGACTTCGCTGGCGATGCACAGGGTGCGGCCAATGCGATGCTGAGCAAGCACCCCACCTTGGCCGGCATCTGGGGCGTCTGGGACGTTCCCGCCGAGGGCATCATGGCCGCGGCACGTGCCTCCGGCCGTGCAGACCTGAAGATCGCCACAGAGGACCTGGGCAAGAACGTCGCCATCGCCTTGGCGAAGAACGAGCTCGTGGTCGGTTTGGGCGCGCAGCTGCCCTTCGACCAGGGCGTGGCGGAGGCTCGACTGGGCGCAGGTGCGTTGCTGGGCAAGACGGCCCCGGCGTACGTCGCCCTGAGCTCGCTGCCTGTCGACCACTCGAACATCCTCGAGGCGTGGAAGCAGGTCTACCACCAAGAGGCCCCGGCCGACCTGAAGAGCTCGTACAAGAAGTAGACATCCCGGCGGGGCGGTCCGGCAGCGGCCCGCCCCGCCACTAGAAGGGAGTTCGCGATGGACGAGCAGAGCAGTACCGCGACAGCGGTAGAAATGCACGGCATCAGCAAGGCATTCGACGGCGTCGTCGTCCTGGACAACGTCGACTTCGAGGTCCGCCGCGGCGAGGTCCATGCCCTCGCGGGGGGCAACGGCGCAGGCAAGTCGACGCTCATGAAGATCCTCCAAGGGGTCTACCGGGCCGACGAAGGGGAGATCCGCGTCGACGGTGAGCCCGCGGACATCAACTCCATCCACAGCGCGCGAGCAGCGGGCATCGGCATGGTGTTTCAAGAGTTCAGCCTGGTACCGACTCTGACCGTGGCACAGAACATCTTTCTGGCCGACGAGCCCGCTGGAAGGTTCGGTCTCATCGACGACCGCGCTGCCGTCGCGAAAGCCGCGGACGTCTTTGCGACCATGGAGGTCTCAGTCAACCCGAAGGCCATGGTTGCCAGCCTTGGAACTGCCTACTGGCAGCTCACCGAAATCGCCAAGGCGCTGGCCCAGAACGCCCAGATCTTGATCATGGACGAGCCGACGGCGAGCTTGGCCAAGCACGAGACCGAGGCGCTTTTCGACCTTATCGGTCGGATCAAAGATCGCGGAATCTCGATCATCTACATCTCCCACCGGATGGACGAGATCTACCGAATCGCCGACCGCATCACCATTCTGCGCGATGGGAAGCGCCTTCTCACCGAGCCGCTGGCTGCAGTCACGCCCGAGCAGATCGTCGAGGGGATTGTCGGCAAGAAGATCGAAGGTCAGATGAACTACCGCGAGCGGGAAGGTCTCGACCAGCGTGAGGCCCTGCTGGAAGTATCCGGGCTGACCAGTGGTCCTCTGGTTCAGGACGTCTCATTCACCGTCCACGCAGGCGAGATCATCGGGCTCGCCGGCCTCATGGGTAGTGGACGCACCGAGCTCGCCCGAACCCTCTTCGGGATCGACAAGGCCACGAGCGGAACGATCCGACTCCGCGGCAAGGAGATCACCGTCAATGACCCCCGCGCCGCGATCGGTCACGGACTCGCGCTCATCCCGGAGGACCGTCGCGAACAAGGACTGGTCCTGGACCACTCCGTACGCGAGAACCTGCTGCTTCCCCTGCTAGGGAAACTCAAGAAGGGTCCCCTGCTCGACGGGAAGGCAGGAAAGGCCATGTCCTCCAGCCTCATTCGGCGGTTTGCCATCAAGGCAGCCAACCCGAATCGGCCTATTCGTCTGCTCTCGGGCGGCAACCAACAGAAGGTCGTGATCGCCAAGTGGCTGGGCACCGAACCCGACGTCCTCATCCTTGACGAACCCACCGCGGGAGTAGACATCGGGACCAAGTCCGAGATTCTCGACATGGTCCGCGCCCTCGCTGATGCCGGCAAGGCCGTCATCGTCATCTCCTCGGAGTACCCCGAGCTCCTCGCGGTCAGCGACCGCATCCTCATCCTGCGTGACGGCTCTGTGACCCGCGATCTGCGGCGGAGCGAGATCGCCGACGAAGAATCCCTTCAACTCGCCGTTCAAGGAGTCTGAGCCATGAGCACCATCGCACCGAACAAAGAGACCACCGCAGTGGGCTCATTTCAGAGCCGCATGTCCACGATCGACTGGCGCCGCTACGTCATCTACATCGGCTTCCTGGTCGTCTTTGCCTTCTTCGCCGTCCTGTTGCGCGACCAAGGTTTTCTCTCCTCCAACAACCTGCTCAACATCTTCCGCCAGACGGCGACGATCACGGTCATCGCTGTGGGTATGACCTACGTGATCGCCTGTGCCGAGATCGACCTGTCCGTGGGCTCAGTAGCAGGACTCTCGAGTGTCGTGACTGCCATGGCGCTTTCCAGCTGGGGTCTCATCCCCGGCGTCCTCGCCGGACTCGCGGTGGGCCTTGCCGTGGGCGCGGTAAACGGTGCCCTGGTGAGCCTGCTCGGTATCCCGTCGTTCCTTGTGACGCTGGGCATGCTTGGCATCGCCGCAGGGGTGGCGCAATGGATAACCGACTCGGCGCCCCAGCCCATCCTGAGCGACACGTTCAACCTGATCTTCGGCGGTGGAAACTTCGGTCCAGTCCCCGGCCTGCTCGCGTGGAGCGCCATCTTCGTGACCATCGGCGCCATCGTGCTAGCCAAGACGCGCTTCGGCCGTCAGGTGCTCGCGACCGGTGGCAACCGCACCGCGGCTCAGTTCACTGGGGTGAACACACGCCGGATCAAGTTCCAGGTGCTGCTCCTGTCCGCCACGGTTGCCAGCGTGGCCGGCATGCTCTACGCGGGCCGGCTGCAGTCCGGACGGTTCCAGTGGGGCGCAGGCGACGAGCTGTCCGCCATCGCGGCGGTGATCCTGGGCGGCACCAGCCTCTTCGGGGGCGCAGGATCCGTGGTCGGCACGCTTTTCGGCGCGCTGCTCATCGGCCTCATCAACAATGGCCTGATTCTTGCCGGACTCGACAGCAGCCAGCAGCAGGTCGTCCGCGGCGTCATCATCATCCTGGCCGTCGCACTCGCGCGGAAGAAGTGAGCCGCATGCCCGCACTGCGAGCTGGAATCATCGGCGCCGGCTTCATCGGCGGTGTGCACGCCTATGCCGTGCGAGCAAGCGGAGGAGTGGTGACGCAAGTCGCCGATCACTCCCCCGAGGCAGCGGCCCACGCCGCCGTTCGGCTCGGAGCCCAATCAGGCGCCGAGTCCGCCGAGGCGCTCATCGCCTCGGACGACGTCGACGTGGTGCACATCTGCACACCGAATGACACGCACTACGACCTGGCGCTCGCCGCAATGCAAGCCGGGAAGGCGGTCATCTGCGAGAAGCCGCTGGCCATCAGCGCGGAGCGCGCCGCCCTCTTGGCCCAGACGGCCGAGGCCACCGGCGCGGTCACCGCAGTGCCGTTCGTCTACCGCTTCTACCCCTCCGTCCGTGAGGCGAGGCACCGCATCTCCAGCGGACAGGCGGGAGACCTGTGGATGCTGCACGGCTCCTATCTCCAGGACTGGCTCTCCGGCTCACAGGAAACAAACTGGAGGGTGGACCCGGCCAGAGGCGGTGGGTCGCGAGCATTCGGCGACATCGGTGTCCACTGGTGCGACGTCATGGAGTTCACCACCGGACACCGCATCACACGTCTCGTGTCCCGGATGTCCCAGGCCTATGCCAGCCGAGCAGGCACCGACGGCGGTTCGGTTGTGGGAACCGAGGACGGCGCAACCGTGATGTTCGAGACCGACCGCGGCGCGACCGGCTCGGTGGTAGCCAGCCAAGTGTCGCTGGGCCGCAAGAACCGCCTCTGGTTCTCCTTTGACGGGACCGAGGCGGCCTACGTCTTCGACCAGGAACTCCCGGACTCTCTGTGGATCGGTGGGCGATCCTCCAGCCAGATAGTCCCCCGTGGACCGGATACGTTCGCCGCCGGTGGCGGCGCCGACTACTCGCGCCTGCCTGCCGGACACCCACAGGGATACCAGGACAGCTTCACCGCGTTCATGGCAGATGCGTATGCCGCGGTGTCCGGCCCGCGGCCCGAAGGACTTCCCAGCTTCAGCGACGGCCACCGGGCCGCCGTCATCACCGAGGCCGTCCTGGCCTCGGCTGCCAAGGACTCTTGGGTGGAGGTGCCCTCGTGAAACTCGGATTCCTCACGTCCTGCCTGCCGGACCGGCCCCTCGAAGACATTGCCAGGTGGGCGGCGGAACACGACTATGAGGCGCTGGAGGTGGCAGCTTGGCCAGCACTCGGTGATCGACCGTTCACGGCTAGCCACATCGCGGCCGAGTCGTTCACCGACGGCGACGCCGAGAAGATCCGTGCGCTCTTCGAACAGCACGATCTCTCCCTGTCGTCCCTGGCGTTCTATGACAACAACCTCCACCCCGATCCCCAGGAACGACAGGCGATCAACGACCACGTCATCGCGTGCATCGACGCTGCTGCTCTCCTCGATGTCCCCACCGTCGGGACGTTCATCGGCCGCCATCCCGGCCAGAGCGTGGCGGACAACCTTCGCGAGGCCGAGAGGATCTTCCCGCGACTCGTGGACCACGCCGGCCAGAAGGGCGTCAAACTGGTCATCGAAAACTGCGTCATGGAGGGCTGGCACCCCGATGGCTATCCCGGAAACCTTGCGTACTCCCCCGAGCTCTGGGAGTGGATGTTCGGGCTGGGCCTCTACCTGAACTACGACCCGTCCCACCTGGTCTGGATGGGCATCGACCCCGTGGAGGCGCTGCGCCCCTACGTGGACCGCGTCGCCCACGCCCAGGCCAAGGACATCGAGCTGTTCCCGCACAAGCGGAACCGGTTCGGCTGGCCCGGGATTGCGGACAAGAGCGCGGACCCCTGGAACGTCGGCTGGTGGCGGTACCGCATCCCCGGCCGCGGTCAGGTCGACTGGAACCGCGTCGTGGACACGCTCTACGAGGGCGGGTTCGACGGCGTGCTGTCGGTGGAGCACGAGGACCCCGTCTGGGGTGGCAGCGAGGCCCGGATCGAAACCGGGCTGCTCGTCGCCCACCGCACCTTGCGACCACTCATCATCGCCTGACCCCCACGACTCGAACGGAGGCCTCCATGGCCGACACCTTCCTCGACGCCCACCAGCGGGAGACGATAGAGGCGGCAATGGCCCGTGTCATCCCGACTGACGACACACCCGGAGCACGCGAGGCCGGCACGATCGACTTCCTCGACCGCTACCTCTCTGGCATCGACTACATCTACGCCCTCCCTGACGGGAGCGGGTTCGAGACGCTCACTGGCCCGCGGGCGTTGGCTTGGCAGCAGCGGGTGGACCACGCGCGCAGCGTGTACATGTCCGGGGTCGTCGAGCTCGACAAGCGGGCCGACAACGCCCACGGCAGGCCCTTCGTCGATCTCGACGATGGGCAGCAGGACGACGTCCTTCGCGGCCTTGAGCGCGGCACGACGGCCCCAACCATCAACTATGGCGGTCCCGAAGAGCCGGCACTGCAGCAGACCAACGCCGAGTCCGACCTCGACTTCTTCGGCCTGCTCGTGACGCACACCCGGCAGGGCTTTCTCGCAGATCCGATCTACGGCGGCAACCGCGGCCAGGTCGGCTGGCAGACCATCGGCTTCCCCGGGCCGAAGGATCTCGCGGAGGTGCACACCGGCCAGTACACGACACGCCAGTACTTCTCCGACAACCCGACCCACCGCAGCCTGCAGGAGCCCTCATGACCATCCGCGCGACCAAGCCCGAGAAAGTCGATGCAGTGGTCATCGGGGCGGGCGCCTCGGGGGCGGCCGCGGCGAAGGTGCTCACCGAGGGTGGCATGCGCGTGGTCGCCCTCGAGAAGGGGCCCTGGCGAACCAAGGAGACCTTCGGTGGGGACGAGCTGGCCAACGTCAACCGCTACAACCTCTGGCCGGATCCCCTGCTGAACCCCCGCACATCGCGGCGCGACACCGAGAGCGAAGCGGAGGTCGACCTCTTCTGCCCGGTTCCGCAGATGGTCGGGGGCGGGACGGTCCACTGGCAGGGGTGGCTTCCACGGTTCACCGAGAACGACTTCCGGCTACGCAGCATTGCGGGCGAGCTGCCCGGGACCACGCTTGCTGACTGGCCGATCACGTACGCCGAGCTGGAGCCGTACTATGACAAGGTCGAGTGGGCTTTCGGCGTCTCGGGACAGGCGGGCGCGAACGCGTTCGAGTCCTTCCGCTCCCGGGGCTACCCCTGCCCGCCGATGCCCCAGTCCCGCTACGCCGAGAAGTTCCACCTCGGCTGCGAACACCTCGGCTGGAACTCGTTCCCGACTCCGCAGGCAGCCCTGTCCCAACCGTTCAACGGGCGGCCCGCCACCGTCATCAGCGCCTTCGCGCAACAGCACGGCGATCCCAGCGGCACCCGGTCAAGCGCACTGAACGTGTTCATCCCCGATGCCCTCGCCACGGGCCGATGTGACCTCCGCGCGGATTCATACGTTCGTGAGCTCACCGTCGACTCGCAGGGACGCATCAAGAGCGCCGTCTACGAAGACTCCGCGGGCGTTCTGGTGGAGCAGGAGGCCGATGTCTTCATCCTTGCCTGTGGCGCCGTGGAGACCGCTCGGCTGATGCTGCTCTCGACCTCCTCGAGATTCGCCAACGGACTCGCCAACGGCAGCGACCTCGTAGGCCGCAACGTCACCTTCCATGAGTACAGCGCGTCGGTCGGCACCTTCGAGGATCCGATCAATGCCTGGGCCGGCGGCGGCTACGTCAGCGCGAGCAGTTTCCAGTTCTACGAGCACGACGACTCCCGGGGATTCGTCAGTGGCGGGCACATTGCTGCCGCGGGCGTCGGCATACCCCTCCCTATCAACTGGGGACTGCCGGGTCGACCCACCTGGGGCGCTGAGGCCAAGCAGAACGATCGCGACTACTTCAGCCACAGCATGGCTGTCGCCATGGTCCTGCACGACATGCCGCAGCACGAAAACCGTGTCGACCTCGACCCCAACGTCAAGGATGCCTGGGGGCTGCCGGTCGCCCGCATCACCCTTCAAACCCACCAGAACGATATCGACCAGGGCAGGTTCCTGGTCGACCGGTGCGGGGAGATCCTCGACGCTGCCGGAGCCAAGCAGGTCGACCGCGTCTACGCCGAGAAGGTGACAGGCAACTGTTCTCACCAGCACGGTACCGCCCGGATGGGTGACGACCCCGAGTTGTCAGTTCTGGACCGCAACTGCCGCGCCCACGAGGTCGACAACCTATTCGTCGTCGACGGCTCTCCGTTCCCCACGGCCACAGGAGCGAACCCGACACTCACCATCATGGCCAACGCCTGGCGGGTCTCCGACCACATCTTGTCGAACCGAGCAAGCTAGTCAGAGACACGAGGACTCCGCCCGGGTAATCCCTGCTAGTTCGTGGTATTGGGGGCAGGACTTGAACCAGTGACCTCCGGGTTAGGAGCCAGCCCCACCACGTCTCGCACGTCCCGCAACCTCTCCCCTGCCGCACGAAATCTCGGCGCAGCGTCCCTGACGTCGCGGCACGTCCAAGGCGTCCCGCCACCTCCCGGTACACATCTGGCCACATCCCACAGACGCAAAAAACGCAAATCTTGTGCTTCCAATTTGTGTTTTTGGTGTTTACGGCGGAGGATGGTTGTCATGAGATTGGCGGACGTTCAGCATGCGACGACGACGGAGAGTGAGGACTTGCTCACCACCGGCGAGGTCGCGCGCCTACTTTCGAGCTCACGTCAACACGTAGTCGACCTGTGCAACAGCGGGGAGCTTCCGTTTCAAACTGTCGGCCGGCACCGGCGAATTCGCCGTCGTGACGTGGAGGCCCTGCGGAACCGGACTCTGCGCCCCAGTCGTGACCAGCGCCGCAGCCAGTGGCTCAACATGGCCGTGGCGGGAAAGCTCGTGGCCGAACCGGACCAGGTCCTGGCACTCGCGCGGGAGAACCTCGAGAGGCTGCAGCGCAAGCATTCCCGTGGCCAAGGCGCGTACTGGCTGAGCCAGTGGCAAGAGGTCCTTGAGGGTCCCGTCGACCAGGTCCTGAATGTTCTGACGTCGCCTACCCCCTGGGCGCGCGAGATGAGGCAGAACTCCCCGTTCGCTGGCGTCTTGTCGGACGAGGAACGGACGAAGGTCCTTGAGGCGTTTCGGGACACCGACAGGTCGTCGCGTTGAAGCGCGACGGACTTGAACACATCCTGCGCGCCGCGTCCCGCATCGTCGGCGACCAAGACGTGATCGTGGTGGGCAGCCAGTCAATCCTGGGCACGTTCACTGAGGACGAGTTGCCCGAGGAGGCGCGCGTCCATCGAAGCGGACGTGACTTTCTATGCCGACCCGGACAATGAAAAGTCCGACAGCGTTGACATGCACATCGGTGAGGACTCCGCCTTCCACGACATGTACGGGCACTACGCCCAAGGGGTGAACATCGAGGTGGCGCACCTTCCTGCGAAGTGGCGGTCGCGAATCGTGGTGCATAGCAGTGACGCGACCGAGGGTGCGCGAGGGCACTGCTTGGAGGCACATGACTTGGTCGTGTCGAAGCTGGTCGCTGGTCGCGCGAAGGACGTCGAGTTCGCCAGTGCCCTTCTGTTGGCTGGCCTGGTCAGCCCCCGGCTGTTGGTGTCCCGGGCTGCGGAGTTGGAGGTTCCCGCTGAAATAGGCCGGGTAACCAAGTGGGTCGCGGGCTGGGTGGCCAAGCACGCCGCAGGCAAGCCGGACCAGACCACGTCTCATACATCCTGACTGCCCAGACTTCCGAGCCTCATTGCTCCCGCGGCGAAACCACTAACCGAGCCCCACGCTGCGATCGTCCGGATATCGACCCGGCGACACCCTGAAACGGCGTCCGCCCTCGTCCGTCGCGGCGTCTCATGCGTTCCTGCCTTGTCCAGGCCGTCCCAGTGCGTCCAACCGGCGCACGAGCGCCCCGACCCCGCTGGCTACACATTGGGCCACACGAGCCAACGCCAGAGGCCCCCTCCCCGAAGGGAAAGGGCCTCTGACCTGCTACTTCGTGGTAGCGGGGGCAGGATTTGAACCTGCGACCTCCGGGTTATGAGCCCGGCGAGCTACCGAGCTGCTCCACCCCGCGTCGGTAGACACCACCTTACGGGAAGCCCTGCGCCCGAACCAAATCGGTCCGTGCGCAGGGCTTCCGCAGCAGGTCAGGCGGCGGACGTCACCGCACGAGGGTCACCGCACCCGGGTCATGGCGTGGACGTCGTGGTCGGCGTCGCCGTGGGGGTGGCGGTCGTGGTCGGCGACGGCTTCACCGTCACCGAACCACCCTTGGGCGCAGCCGCCACGGCCCGCTGGATCGCCTCGCTGAGCTGCTTCTGTGCGGTGCCGTATGCCGCGAAGTCACCGGCCTTGAGCGCCTTCTGGCCCGCGTCGTAGGCCGCCTGGATGTCGGCCAGCGCCTTGGCGAGGGCAGCCGAGTCCGCGGGCGGCGGCGTGGTGGGGGTCCCGCCCGGGGTGGTCGGCGGGGTCGAGCCCGAGTCCCCTGCGGTGGCCCCGGAGTTGCCGCCGAAGAGTCCGTCCAGCGCACCGTCGAGCGTGTAGGCCCAGGCGAGCTTGTCACCGAACGCGACCACCGTGGCCCGCTGGAGGGGGAACGCCGAGTCGCCCTGGGCCCGCACGTAGATCGGCTGAACGTAGAGCAGGCCACCACCGACGGGCAGGGTGAGCAGGTTGCCCAGCGTGACGCTCGACCCGCTCTGGCGGGCGTTGTTGAGGAACTGGCTCAGGTTCAGGGCAGAGTCCGGCGAGGTGGCGTTGGAGGAGCCGATCTCGTTCTGCACCTGCCCCGGGCCGCTGACCTGGCTGTCCTTGGGCAGCGTGAGCAGCCGCATCGTGCCGTAGTCGCTGCTGCGCTGCCCCTTCGCCGACCCGGCATCCGCGTCGACCGCGAGGAAGCCGGTCAGGATCTGCCGGTCACCGACGGGCTTGAACGTCGTCGTGATCGAGAAGCGGGCGTCGTCCTGGTCGGGCATCTTGAGGGTCAGGTAGTAGGGCGGCTGCACGACGCTCGCCTCCTGGGCCGGGTCCTCGGGGATCTGCCAGTAGTCCTGGCCGCCGTAGAACGACGCGGCGTCGGTCACGTGGTACTTCGCCAGCATCTGGCGCTGCACCTTGAAGAGGTCCTCGGGGTAGCGGATGTGCGACATCAGGTCTGCGCTCATGTCGCTCATCGGGAGCACGGTGTTGTCGAACGCGTTGCTCCACGCCTTGAGCAGCGGGTCCTTGTCGTCCCAGGCGTAGAGCTTCACCGACCCGTCGTAGGCGTCCACGGTGGCCTTCACCGAGTTGCGCATGTAGTTGACCTGGCCGCTCCCGATGGTGGTGACCGCACTGGACCGCGCGGTCACGGAGTCGGAGGTCGCGCTGTCGATGTCGGTGAGGCGCGAGTAGGGGTAGTCGGCCGACGTCGTGTAGCCGTCGATGATCCACTGCACCCGACCGTCCACGACCGCGGGATAGGGGTTCCCGTCAGGGGTTAGCCACGGAGCGACCCGCTCCACCCGCTCGAGCGGCTCGCGGTGGTCGAGGATCCGGCTCTTGTCGTTGACGGCGTCGGACAGCAGGAGGTTGAGCTCGCGGTACTTCAGCGCGTAGGCGAGCTTGCGCGGCAGCGAGCCGAGCGCGACACCGCCCTTGCCGGTGTAGGTGCTGTTCTTCTGCCCGGCCGCGCTGTTGTCCGGGTAGTCGAACTCGCGCGGGTTGCTGCCCGCCGCCGCTCCGACGATGGAGTACGACGGGGACTGCTCGCCGAAGTAGATGCGCGGCTCGAAGTCGGGCAGCTCGCCGGCCTGGGGGATGTTCCGCTCGTAGAACACCGGCTGGCCATCGGTCGTGCGCTGGTTGCCGAACGCGGCGACCAGGCCGAAGCCGTGGGTGTAGACGGTGTGGTCGTTGAGCCAGTTGCGCTGGTTGGCCGGGATGCCGTTCAGGTCGAGCTCGCGGACGGCCAGCACAGTGTCGCGCACCTTGCCGTCCACCTTGTAGCGGTCGACGTCGAGGGCGTCCGGGAACGCGTAGTAGGACTTCACCGACTGCAGCTGCTTGAACGTCGGCGAGACGACGATCGGGTCGACCAGGCGGATCCCGGGGATGGTCTCGGCGTCGTCGCGCAGCTGTCCCTGGGTCGCCTCAGTGGTCGCGGTGTAGCCCTCGGTCTTCACGTCGGCGATGCCGTAGGCAGCGCGGGTCGCCTTGATGTTGCGGTCGATGTAGATCTGCTCGCGGGACTTCTCCGAGGGCTTGACGATGAACCGCTGGTAGAGCGCCGGGTAGATGCTGCCCACGACGATCGAGGTGATGAGCAGCAGGGCGACGCCGACGATCGGCAGCCGCCACGAGCGCGACCAGATCGACGCGACGAACAGCCCGACGGTCATCAGCGCGGCGATGGCGAGGATCGCCTTGGCCGGCAGGACAGCGTGCGCGTCGGTGTAGCCGATGCCCGTCAGCAGTCGAGAGTCCTTGGTGGACAAGGCGTAGCGGTCGAACCAGTACGTGGCGGCGCGCACGAGGACCAGTGCTGCCACGAGGATGGCCAGGTGGGTCCGGGCTGCGCGCGACGTGCGCTCGGCGCGCGACTGGATCTGCAGCCCGCCGTAGACGTAGTGCGTGAACGCCGCGGCCAGCGTCGCCATCACCAGCGCCATCGTGAGGAAACCCAGCAGGAACTGGATCCACGGCAGCGTGAACATGAAGAACGACAGGTCCTTGCCGAACTGCGGGTCCTTCGTCCCGAAGGGCACGCCGTTGCGCCACAGCAGGTAGGTCTTCCACTGCCCTGACGCGCCCGTGCCCGCGAGCAGGCCCAGGATTGCGGGGATCGCGAAGATGGCGACCTTCCGCAGCGGTTCGATCGCCTCGCGGTACTGGTCGAGGTTCTGCTGCTGGGCGGTGACCGGAGCGTAGATCGGGCGGGTGCGGTAGGCGACGATCAGGCTGGACGCCACGACTGCCGCCGTCAGCACGAACGCGACGACGAAGAGCAGGATCTTGGTGGTCAGCTCGGTGACGAAGACCTGCTGGTAGCCGACCGAGTTGAACCACAGCACGTCGGTCCACAAGGACGCCATCAGCGACACCGCGAAGCCCAGGACCACCAGCACGACCAGGGTCGGCACCAACGGTCCGCGGCGCCTGCCGAAGGTCAGCGTCGGGGGACGACGGCCACCGGGGCCGGAGCCGGCTCCTCGCGGCGTCCCCTCCGGTCTGCCGCCCTCGCCACCCGGCTCGCCCTGGCCGAACCATTCAGAGGAAGAACTCACGCCACGCCCGATCATCCGTGCGACCGCCCGCGGTGGTCGCCTGCTGTAGTGGGTCCAACTTACCGAGCGCCTGTGGGGTTCCCACGGCAACCTTGGACACGGGTTGGCACCACCTGTGCACCGACTGGGTATGCCGCATACGGCACCATGGGCGGGTGAGCCAGACCTCCCGCCCTGTCGCCGACCCGCTGTCCATCGCCGCGCTGGACACCGAACGCCACGTCGCCGCCGCCGGGTGGGACCAGAACCCGCGGCTGTTCGCCCTGGTGCCGACCGCCGAGCTGCTCGAGCGCGAGCCCCACCTGCGCGCCCAGATGCGCGGGTCCGACCTGGCCGAGGGCGCGCTCAGCGCGGTCGAGCAGGAGGACCTCCCCCGCACCTCCAACCTCGAGAGCCTGCTCGGCGGCATCGCCTGGCCCGACAGCGTCGTCGGGGCGGCCCTCGCCGTCGAGCGCATCGTCGTGCCGCCGGAGGCCGAGCGCGACCTGCCGGCCCACACCGAGTCGGCGGTCGACGCGCTGGCCGCCCACCCCGGGCGTCAGGACGTGCGGCTGCTGGTCGCGGTGACCCGCGACGGCCAGAGCCGATGCCTGCTGCGCCAGCGGGCCAACGACAGCGACGACAAGGTCGCCCTCGGCGACGAGATCGCCCCTGGCCTGGTCCACGCGCTCACGGCGACGCTGCAGGCCTGAGCCGGCCGCGCGGCATACCCGCTAGCGCTCCACGCGGTTACTTCGTGCAGGTGGGGAGCGCGTCGGTGCGCTTGTCGGCGATCGCCTCGACCGCGGACCTGGCCTCGTCGAAGGTCGCGATCCTGACCACCCGCAGGCCGTCGGGCACGTGGCCGACGACCTCGTCGCAGTTGTCGGCCGGGGCGAGGAACCACGTGGCACCCCCGTCGTGCGCGCCGACGAGCTTCTGGCGGATGCCACCGATCGGCCCCACCTGACCCTTGGCGTTGATCGTGCCGGTGCCGGCGATCTGCGCGCCGCCGGTCAGCGGACCGGGCGTCAGGGTGTCGTAGACGGCCAGCGAGAACATCGTGCCGGCCGAGGGACCACCGACCTCGCCGGCGTTGATCTTCACGTCGATCGGGAACTCGAACCGGACACCGAGGAAGACCCCGACCGTGGCCCGGCCGTCGGCAGCGCGGGTCTTGGCCTCGACCGCCACGGGCTTGCCGTCGCGGACCAGTCCGAGGGCCACCGTCTCCCCCGGCCGGTGGGCCCCGACGCCGTCGCGGACGCCGGTCGAGTCGGTGACCGCCTTGCCGTCGACCGAGACGATCTCGTCACCTGCCTTGAGCAGGCTCGCGGACGGCGCGTCCTTCGCGACCTGGGCCACGACGACGTGCTCGGTCACCTTCTGTCCGACCGCCTTGAGCGCCACCGCGACCGCCTCCTGCTGGGAGTCGATCATCTCGGCGGCGCTCTCCTCCTCGACCTGCTTGCCGGTCACGCCCTTGGGGAAGTACAGCTCCTCGTCGACGATGTCCTCGCTCGGACGGATCGCTGCGTTCAGCAGGTCCCAGACGGTGACCTTGTAGCCGGGCCCCCCGGAGATCCGCACGGTGGTGAAGTCGAGGGCGCCCTGCGTCGGGTAGGTCGGGGCGCCGGAGACGGTGATCAGCTGCTGGCCGGAGTGCTTGCCGAGGGTGTTCGTGACCGGGCCGGGCTTCATGATGACGTAGGGCAGGCCGACCATGACGGACAGCGCGCCGAGGGCGATCGCCAGGAAGAACCCGACCAGGCTCACGGTGGACTTGCGGCTGAGGCGGTAGGGGTCCTGCAGGGGCGTCGTCACGGCAGCCCCACCCACTCGTCGCTCCCGTCGGTGAACAGCTGGTGCTTCCAGATCGGGACCGTCCCCTTGAGGGTGTCGATGAGGTCGCGACAGGCGTCGAAGGCCTGTCCGCGGTGGGGCGCCGAGACGGCCGCCACGACGGCGAGGTCGCCGATCTCCAGGTGGCCCACCCGGTGCACGGCGGCGACCCGGGCCACCTCGTGCCGACCGGCGACCTCCGCGCAGACCCGGCTCAGGGTCTCCACGACGCTGGGGTGGGCGGTGTAGTCCAGGGCCGACACGTCGGCGCCGTGGTCGTGCTCCCGCACCACGCCGACGAAGAGGGCGATGCCCCCGCACCGGGGGTGCTGCACCGCCGTGAGCACCTCGTCGACGCTCAGCGGCTCGTCACGGACGTCGCTGAGCACCACCATGGGCTCGCTGTCGAGCTCCCTGACCGGATCGGTCATGCCGTTGAACCTTTCCTGCGGCGTCGCCGCATGATTGCCGCCGTTCCCACCAGGGCCACCGCGGCGCTGGCCGCTCCCAGAGCGGCATCCTTGCGGTCCAGTCTGCGTGCCGCCACCGCGTGCGACCCCCGGATCGCCTCCAGGAGCACGCCGAGACACGTCTCGTTGTCGTGGACCGGCACCCAGCCGCGACCGACCATCGTGCGGGCGGAGACCGCCCAGGGGAATGCCACGAAGGCAAGGTCGCTGGCAGGTGCCGGCAATACCCCAACGCGGTGGAGCCGGTCCGCAGTTCCCATCGCCGCCCTCAGGCTCAGCTCGACCTTGCGCATGCCGGTCAGCCGTTCGAGGTCGCGCTGCGTGAGGTGGCCCGCGGCCCCGACGGTCACGGCGCCCGTCACGCCCTGCGCCAGGACCAGCGCCACGGCGCTCCCCAGGTCGTCGACGTGGCAGAACTGCCACGCGGGCTCCGCGCCGCGCAGCGTGAGCAGCCGCGGGGCCTCGAAGTGACGCGTCACCACCGTGTCCACGCCGTCACCCACCAGCGCGGCAGGCCGCACGGCGGTGATGGTCAGCCCGGGGTGGACGTCGCGGGCCACCGCGATGAGCTGCTCGACGTCCATCAGGTCGCCGACCTGCCCCTCGTCCGACGCAGCCCGCAGCGGCGCGTCGTCGTCCAGCGGGACGGGGTTGTCGGCATGCGCGCCGTAGGTCTGCGCGGAGGTCACCACCACGAGGTGCCGCAGTCCCGCGGCGGCCGCCGAGGTGATGACCGTCTGCGCGACGCGCAGGTTGCGCTCACGCCGGGCTCGGGCGCCGATCGCCAGGTCGCGTTCGAGGTTGGTGCTCGTCGCCACGTATGCCGCGGCGCGGAGTCCCGAGAGCGCCGCAGCCAGGCTCGGGTCGCCCGGGTCGGCGTGCCGGAACTCGACTCCCCCGACCGCCGCAGGCTCGGTGCCCACCGCGACGACCGTGCCGATCCGCGCCTCTCCTTCGGTGCCACCAGGCTGCGCCGTGGTCGTGCCCCGCGCGGCTGCCGACACGAGGGCGCGCAGCACCGCACGACTCGCCGGGTCGGCCGTGCCGATCACCGCGACGTCGATCGCGCTACGCCGCGAGCGAACGGCGCCCCGTCCGGCCCGCCCGGGGGAACTCACTGTGGCCTCCGCGTGGTTGTCTAGTGAGAGACCATCCTCTCAGGACCGCTGAGGAGCAGTTGTGCCCGACCTTCCCCGTGACCATGACGACCAGGCTGACGACCAGGCTGACGACCAGCCCGACGACCAGGCTGACGACCAGCCCGACCCGCGCGCCGAGTTCGACGACTCCACCGCCGACCCGAGCGGGCGACCGTCCGACGACGCCCTCGGCGATGCCCTGTCCCCGGAGATCGCGGAGGTGCTGGCGCGGCTGACCGGCGGCCAGGTCGACCCCGAGATGGCCAAGGCCCTCAAGGACATGGGTATCGACCAGGTCGACCCGGCGATGCTCCAGATGATGGTCGGCCAGATGCAGTCGATGTTCGCCAGCACCGACACCGACGCGTTCAACCTCACCCTCGCCACCGACACCGCCCGCAAGACGGTGTCCGAGGCGGGCGACTCGGTGGTCGGCGAGGCCGCGCAACGCCAGCTCGACCAGGCGGTCCAGGTGGCCGAGCTCTGGCTCGACGAGGTGACCGCCTTCGAAGCGCCCGGCATCTCGACGCACGCGTGGAGCCGGGCGGAGTGGGTCGAGGCGACGATGGCCACCTGGGGCACGCTCGTCGAGCCGGTGGCCGAGGGCGTGGGGCGGGCCGTCGGTGACGCCATGCGCGCCCAGCTCCAGCAGCTGGGCGAAGGGGGCCTGCCCGAGGGACTCCTGCCGGCCGGGATGGACCCCGCGGCCATGCTCGGTCAGATGGAGCCGATGCTCGCCAAGATGAGCGGTGCCATGTTCGGGCTGCAGGTCGGCCAGGCCGTCGGCACCCTCGCCACCGAGACCGTCAGCGGCACCGAGGTCGGGCTCCCCCTGGTGGCCGACCGGTCGGTCGCGCTGCTGCCCGCCAACGTAGAAGCCTTCGCCGAGGGTCTCGGGGTCGATCTCGACCAGGTGCGGATCTACCTCGCGGTCCGGGAGGCCGCGCGGGTCCGGCTCTTCTCCGAGGTCCCGTGGATCGGGCCGCAGCTGGTCGCCGCCGTCCGCGACTACGCCCGCGACATCAGCATCGACACCGACCGCATCGAGAGCGCGTTGCAGTCCGTCGACGCCAGCGACGCGACCGCCCTCCAGTCCGCCCTCCAGGACCAGCTGTTCCGACCTGACCCCAGCCCCGCCCAGCGCGCCGCCCTGGCGCGGCTGGAGACCTACCTCGCGCTGGTCGAGGGCTGGGTCGACGTCGTGGCCGACCGCGCCACCCGGGAGCACCTGCCCCAGTCCGCAGCGCTCGGCGAGGCCGTCCGTCGCCGGCGGGCCACCGGCGGCCCGGCCGAGAAGGCGTTCGCCGGCCTGGTCGGTCTGGAGCTGCGCCCGCGCCGTCTGCGCGACGCCGCCAACCTCTGGGCCGCCCTCGAGGCCAAGCACGGACCGAACGGCCGCGACGCCGGGTGGGGCCACCCCGACGTCGCCCCCACCGGGGCGGACCTCGACGACCCGCTCGGCTACGTCGAGCGCTTCGGCACCTCCGAGAGCGCCGATCTCGACGCGGCCCTCGACGAGCTGCTCCGCGAGGGCGAGGCCGACCGGGGCGACGACGGCGCGGACGGGCGGTGACGGCACCGCCGACCGGCGTGCCCGCGGCATACCTCGCGTTGCGGGAGGACGCCCAACGCGTCCTCGCCGGCTGGACCGCACCCGACCCGGGACAGGACAGGCTGCGGCTCGAGCTGCTCGCGCACTGCGCCGAGCACCCGGACGCGATGTCGAAGCAGGGGCCACCAGCGCACCTCACGGCCAGCGCACTGGTGCTGAACCGTTCGCTCGACAAGGTGCTGCTCACCCTGCACGCGAAGGCCGGGCTGTGGCTGCAGTTCGGGGGTCACTTCGAGCCGGGCGACGAGTCGGTGCTGGCCGCGGCGACGCGCGAGGCCCGCGAGGAGTCCGGCATCGCCGACCTCGAGCTGCACCCGGAGCTCGCGCACCTCGACCGGCACGCGTTGCTGGCGTCGGGGTTCGGCCGGTGCACCGAGCACCTCGACCTGCGCTACGTCGGCGTCACCGACGACGAGGACGGGTATGCCGTGAGCGACGAGTCGCTCGACGTCGCCTGGTGGCCGGTGGACTCGCTTCCCGAGGCCAGCCGCGACGAGATCGGACCCCTCGCCGAGGCAGCCCGGCGGGTGCTCGCCAGGTAGCCCCGGTGACCGAGCAGGTCGCCCCGGGTCAGTCGCTGGGACCGAAGTCGAGCGCGGCCTGGCCGAGCTCGTCGAACTCCGTCTCACCGTCGGACAGGTCGAGGCCGGCCGTCGCCGCGACGCCCTCGAGGTAGCCGCGCGCCCGCTCGAGCCGCGGGTAGCCCTCCAGCAACCGCCAGAAGTCTGGGCCGTGCCCCGGCGAGAGCAGGTGGGCCAGCTCGTGGAGGATCACGTAGTCGAGCACGAAGCCCGGCATGCCCCTGACCCTCGTGGAGATGCGGATGGTGCCGTCGGCGGGCGTGCAGGAGCCCCACCGGGAGTTCTGGTTGGTCACCCAGCGGATGCTCGTGGGCTTCGCCTGGCCCCCGAGGTAGCGCTGCGAGAGGTCGGCCGAACGGGTGCGCAGCTGGGCATCGCTGGGTCGTCGCTTCTTGTCACCCTTGGCCAGTCGCTCGAGCATCGTGTCGACCCACTGCTGCTCCTCGGCCTTGGTGAACCGCGCGGGGATGAGCACGATCGTGCGGCCGCCCTCGCGGTAGGCGCTGACGGTGCGGCGGCGTTTGCGGCTGCGCCGGACCTCGATGTCTGGACTCCCCATGCCACCACGATAGGCGAGCCGACCGACATGGCCGGTGATCCGCGCCGCGACGACGGCACCGCGACGCCAGGGCAGGGCGTGGGCACGGCTCAGGCCAGCAGCTGCGCCAGCCTGCGGTCGAGCACCTGCACGGCCGGTCCGAAGACGGCATACGCCTCGTTCGTGGTCTGCCCGTTGGCGTAGCGGTAGTAGATCTGCTGGGCGATGACAGCGAGCCGGAAGACGCCGTAGGCCTCGTAGAACACCGCGTCCTCGGCACTGACCTCACGACCCGCGCGCGCGCAGTAGCCCGCGATGAGCTCGGCCCTGGTGAGCATGCCGGGCAGGTGCGTAGGCACCCGTCGGAAGCTCTGGAAGTCGGCGTCGTCGTCGGCCTGCACCCAGTAGGCCAACGCCGCGCCGAGGTCCATCAACGGGTCGCCGACCGTGGCCATCTCCCAGTCGAAGATCCCCACGATGCGCGTGGGGTCGTCGTCGGCGAGGACGAGGTTGTCGAGCTTGTAGTCGTTGTGGATCACACAGCTGCCGACGTCGGCTGGCTGGTGCTCGTCGAGCCAGGCCATGGCGGCTTCGAGGTCGGGCTGGCCGGCGGTGTGCGCGCGCCGGTATCGGGTCGACCAGCCCTCGACCTGGCGGCGCACGTAGCCCTCACCCTTGCCCAGCGTGTCGAGCCCCGCCGCGGCCGGGTCGACCGAGTGCAGCTCCACGAGGACGTCGAGCATCGACTCGCAGAGCTGGCCGGCTTGGTCGGCTGACACGTCCACCGGCATCTCGCGACGAGGCACCGTCCCGACGAGGCGCTCCATGACGTAGAAGTCGCCGCCCACCACGAAGGGGTCGTCACACATCGCGACCATCGTTGCGACATAAGGAAAGACGGGTCCGAGCGCCGCCTGGATGCGGTGCTCGCGACCCATGTTGTGGGCACCTTTGGCCTTGGTGCCGCTCGGTCCCCGACGCAGCACGAGGTCGAGGCTGGGGAAGCGCAGGAGGTAGGTGAGGTTGGAGGCGCCGCCCGAGAACTGGAGCACCTCCGGCTCCCCCGCCAGCCCCGCGGCATACCGCTCGTCGGTGTGCGCGCGCAGCCACGCGACGGCCGCGTCGACGTCGAAGGCGTCCTCGGTGCGGACCGGTCGCGCGCCGGCGACCTCGCTCACCGCTCCTCCGCGAGCCGCGCCGCCTGGTGGCGCATCAAGGCGTCGTATGCCGCGCGGTCGGCCCACTTGAGCGCGAAGGCGTGGCGGGCGGGTTCGTCGGGGACGATGACGTCGACGCCGTTGGCAACTCCCTCCAGCACCGCGGCGGCCACCTCGTCGGCCGTCACCGTCGCCCGTTCGATCAGGCCCGCCACGACGCGTCCGACCCGTCGGTCGGAGCCGCGCATCGAGCTGAGCAGGTTGGTCTTGAAGTAGGAAGGACAAACGGCAGATGCCTTGACACCAAAGGGATGCAGCTCGTGTCCGGTCGTCTCCGTGAAGGCCACGACGGCAGCCTTGACCGCGTTGTAGGAGCCCATGCCGGCGGCATGCACCAGCCCGGCGAGCGAGGCGACGTTGACCACGTGGCCGGACCGCTGCTGCTTGAACATCGGCGTGAAGGTGCGGGTGCCGCGGACCACACCGAGCAGGTTGACGTCGATGATCCGCTGCCACTCCTCGATGGTCGACAGCTCGATCCGGCCACCACCGGCGATGCCGGCGTTGTTGACGAGGATGTCGAGCCCACCCCAGGTCTGCTCGACGTGGGCCAGGGCGGCGGCCCAGTCGTCGTCGGACGTGATGTCGAGGACGAGGTCGACCCCGTCGGCGTCGCTGACGTCGGTGACCAGTACCTCGTCGCCGGCCGCCCGGAACGCGGTGACGAGGGCAGCGCCCAGACCCGAGGCTCCCCCCGTCACGAGGACCCGCCGGCTCACTGGTGCTTCCCGAGCTCGATGCGGCCGACGACGCTGCGGTGGACCTCATCGGGGCCGTCTGCCAGCCGCAGGGAGCGCGCGCCCACCCAGGCCGCCGCCAGCGGGAAGTCGGTCGTCATGCCAGCACCGCCGTGCAGCTGGATCGCGAGGTCGATGACGTCGAGAGCCATGGCGGGCACCTCGACCTTGATCTCGCTGACCGCGGACAGCGCCTCACGGGAGGCGCCCTGGTCGAGCAGCCAGGCCGCGTGCATGACGAGCAGGCGCGAGCGGTTGATGGCGATCCGGGCGTCGGCGATGCGCTCGAGGTTGCCGCCCAGCTTGGCGATCGGTTTCCCGAAGGCGGTCCGCTCGAGGGCGCGCTGGCAGGCCAGCTCGAGCGAACGCTCCGCGAGGCCGATGGCACGCATGCAGTGGTGCACGCGACCCGGCCCGAGCCGACCCTGGGCGATCTCGTAGGCGCGCCCGGGGCCGAGCAGGATGTTCGCGGTGGGCACCCTCACGTCGGTGAACGACACCTCGCCGTGGCCGAGCGGCTCGTCGTAGTAGCCCATCGTCGAGAGCATCCGCTCGACCTCCACGCCGGGGGCGTCGCGCGGCACGAGCACCATCGTGTGGCGGGAGTGCCGGTCGGCGTCGGGGTCGGACAGCCCCATGAAGACCAGGATCTGGCACTCCGGGTTGCCCATCCCGGTGGAGAACCACTTGCGGCCGTTGACGACCACCTCGTCGCCCTCGATGACCGCGGTGGCCGCCATGTTGGTGGCGTCGGAGGAGGCCACCTCCGGCTCGGTCATGCAGAAGGCGCTGCGGATCCGCGCGTCGAGCATCGGCTCGAGCCACTCCCGCTGCTGGTCGGGCGTGCCGTACCTGAGCAGCACCTCCATGTTGCCGGTGTCGGGCGCGTTGCTGTTGAACACCAGCGGCGCGATGGCGGAGCGACCCATCACCTCGGCCACCGGCGCGTAGTCGACGTTCGAGAGGCCTTCGCCGCCGTCGGTGCCGAACTCCGCGGCATACCGTCCGGCGTGCTCCTGGGGCAGGAACAGGTTCCACAAGCCCTGTGACCGCGCCTTGGCCTGCAGCTCCTTGATGACCGGCGAGGGCGTCCACGGATCGCCGCCGCTCTCGCGCCTGCCCTGGATCTCGGCGTGCAGTGCCGCCTCGACCGGCTCGATCTCGGTGTCGAGGAAGGCACGCACGCGGTCGCGCAGGTCGGTGGCGCGCGGAGACAGGGAGAAGTCCATGCGCCCGACCCTAGTGAAGCCCCCGAGGGCTCGCCCGTCCCCCACTTCTGGCCACCCATGCCGCACCAACCCCTGCCTATCGGACCCGGGTGCCAGACCGGTGGCCCGAAGTGCCCCGGGGGAAGAGAGCAGCGTCAGCGGCCGTGGAAGGTCGGCCGGCGTTTGGCTGCCGCGGCCGAGATGCCCTCGTGCAGGTCCTCCGTGGCGAGGGTGACGGCTTGGGCCAGCGCCTCCCACTGCAGAGCGTCCTCGAACGTCGCGTGCCCACCGTCACGCAGCGCCTGCAGCGTCAGGCGGGTGGCGACGGGCGCTGCCGCCGCGATGCGTTCGGCAGCCGCGATCGCCTCGGGCAGCACGGCGTCGACCGGCAGGGCGCGCGACACCAGGCCCAGCTCCGCCGCCTCGGTGCCGCTGATCACGCGACCGGTGAGCAGCAGGTCGCGAGCCACGGCATGACCTGCGACGTTGGGCAGCGACCAGGTCGTCGCCATGCCGGGGTGCAGCCCCAGGGAGGTGAACGGCACGCCGACCTGGGCGTCAGCGGCGGCATACCGGAGGTCGCAGGCGAGCGCCACGGCGAACCCGGCGCCGATCGCCGCGCCGTTGACGGCCGCGATCGTGGGCACCTCGAGGTCGCGGATCGAGAGCCACGCGCGGTAGAAGGTGAGCATCCGGTCGCGGAGCTCGCTGACCGTCGCGTCAGGGTCCTGGACGATCCAGGAGAGGTCGCCGCCCGCGCTGAACGCCGGGGCGGCTCCGGTCACCACGACGGCCGCGAGCGCCTCATCAGTGCGCAGCAGCCCCATCAGCCTCACCCAGGAGGCCGTCATGGCCGTGCTCATCGAGTTGCGTCGATCTGGGAGATCGAGTGTCACCACCGCGATCCGGCGTCCCGAGGCGTCCCGGGAATCCACCCGCAGGTCGTCGAACTGGGTCTCCCACCACGGCTGCGTGCTCATGGGGCGAAGACTAGGGGTGGGCCCTGAGCACGACGCACAGGCCCCCCTTGCGCGATTTTGTGCTCAGCATGGTCTAAGTTTGGCCGAAGTCCGACGGCGCACCGTGTGCCGTGAACAAGAGGAGACATGGCGATGGCTGAAGAGACCTACAAGGGCGAGTTCTACTGCGTGAAGTGCAAGGAGAAGCGCGAGGCCGAGGGCCGTGTCGTGGAGACCAACGGTCGCCGCATGGCCAAGGGCGTGTGCCCCGTGTGTGGCACCAACCTCAACCGCATTCTCGGCAAGGCCTGACACCAGGCTTTCCCAACGCGAGGGGCGGCACCGACCACTGGTCGGTGCCGCCCCTCGCGGCGTCCGGACCTGTGGATGGCGGGTCGGGTCGCCAGTGCGCTGTGCGAGATTGGGCCGCGTGACTGGACGCACCCTGTTCAAGGCCCTGTGGCCGGTCCTGCGCCGCAGCGCAGGAAGCGTGCAGTTCGGCACCGACCCCGCCCGCGCGAGGGTGGTGGAGGGCCTGCGTGCCGACGAGGTCGACGCCCTCCAGCTGCTCGACGGCACCCGTGAGCTTCCCGCGGCGCTGCAGACGCCGGCCGGTCGTGACCTGCTCGGCCAGCTCGTCGCCCACCGGCTGGTCGTCGACGCTGCGCCGCCCGCGCCCCAGCCGCCACCCGCGCGGATCCTGCTCGCCCACGACACGCAGGCCGTGCTGCGCACCGCCCCCACCGAGGGCCAGGCGTATGCCGCGCTGGCCGGCCGCCACGCCGCGCACCTCTTGGTCGTCGGCCGGGGTGAGCTGCCGCGGGCCGTCGCGGAGCAGCTGCGCCGCGCCGGTGTCGGCTCGGTGCGGCACGGCGCGCACGTCGCCGACGACTGGGAGCCACCTGCGCTCGTCGTCCTGGTCGGCTGCGGCGCCGTCGACTCGGCGACGGCCATGCCGTGGCGCGCCCGCGGCATACCGGTGCTGCCCGTCGTGCTGCACGGGGTGGAAGCCCTCGTCGGCCCGGTCGTCGTGCCCGACGGACCGTGCCTGCGCTGCCTCGACCTCGCCCGGGCCGACCTCGACCCGGCGTGGCCCGCCCTGCTCGGGCAGCTCGTCCCGGTCGCGGTCGGGGCCGGACCCGAGGTCAGCGGGGAGACCACGCTGGTCGCGCTGACCGCCTCGATGGCCGCGATGGTGGCGTTGGCGGTGCTCGACGGTCACGCGCTCCCCACGGGCCGGTCGTTGGAGGTCTCCCTGCCCTGGCCGGGGGTCCGGCAGCGTCAGTGGACCGCACATCCGCGGTGCGGGTGCGGTGCTCGATCCGACGGGTTCTGCCGACCCACTGACGGCGAGGTTGCCCCGCAGGTGAGAATGGCCGGGTGAACGAACTCCCTCGCCGTGCCGTCAGTCGCACGGCCCGACTGGCGAGCCTGCCCCTCGGCTTCGCCGGCCGCACCGCGGTGGGGTTCGGCAAGCGCGTGGGCGGCAAACCTGCCGAGGCGGTCGCAGCCGAGCTGCAGGCCCGCACGGCCGAGCAGCTGTTCAAGGTCCTGGGCGAGCTCAAGGGCGGGGCGATGAAGTTCGGCCAGGCCATGTCGGTCATGGAGGCCGCGCTCCCGGAGGAGATGGCCGGTCCCTACCGCGCCACCCTGACCAAGCTGCAGGAGGCGGCTCCTCCCCTCCCTGCCGCGACGGTGCACAAGGTGCTGGCCGAGGAGCTGGGACCCCGGTGGCGGACCGCGAAGTTCCAGTCGTTCGACGACAAGCCCGCGGCGGCGGCCTCGATCGGACAGGTCCACAAGGCGGTCTGGCGTGACGGTCGCGAGGTCGCCGTCAAGATCCAGTACCCGGGCGCCGGTCAGGCCCTGCTGTCCGACCTCAACCAGCTCGCCCGGGTGGCCCGGCTGGCCGGCGGGTGGATCCCCGGCATGGACATCAAGCCGATCACCGACGAGCTCAAGTCGCGGATGAGCGAGGAGCTGGACTACAACCTCGAGGCCGCCAACCAGCGCACCTTCGCCAAGGCGTTCCGCGGTGACCCGCACTTCGCCGTGCCGGACGTGCTGGTCAACAGCGAGCACGTCATCGTCTCGGAGTGGATGGACGGCATCCCGCTGTCGCAGATCGTCGCGTCGGGCACGCCAGAGCAGCGCAACGCCGCCTCGGAGCGCTACATGGCGTTCCTGCTCGTCGGCCCGGCCCGCGCCGGGCTGCTGCACGCCGACCCCCACCCGGGCAACTTCCGGTTGCTGCCCGACGGGCGCCTCGGCGTCATCGACTACGGCGCAGTCAACCGCCTGCCGTCCGGCCTGCCGCCCGCGATGGGCACGCTGGTCAGCGCGGCGCTGCGCGGCGAGGCCGCCGAGCTCGAGAGGGGCCTGCGGTCCGAGGGGTTCATCAAGCCGTCGATGTCGCTCGATGCCGAGGCGCTGCTGGACTACCTCGGCCCGTTCATCGAGCCCCTGTCACATGCCGAGTTCACCTTCAGCCGGCCGTGGCTGCGGGGCGTGGCTGCCCACGTCAACGACATCCGCAGGCCCGAGTTCCTCGTCGGCATGAAGCTCAACCTGCCGCCGTCCTACCTGCTCATCCACCGGGTCTGGCTCGGCGGGATCGGCGTGCTGTGCCAGCTGGGTGGGACCGTCTCGGCCCGGCAGATCGTGGTCGACCACATGCCCGGCATGCAGCTCCAGCACCTCCCGCCGCCCGTCGACTGAGGCGGATCACCAGCCTGACGCGGGTCACCACCAGGCGGAGTCGAGCTTGCCCTCGATGCTGCGCAGGTGCTCCCGGCTGCAGCGGTCGCAGGTCCAGACCTCGCGGCCGTTCTCGGTGCCGCGCGTCCAGGTGATCGCGGCCAGGGCAGGATCGCCCGACACGGTGCCGCAGGTCGAGCACACGGGAGGAGTCTCGGCGGGTCTGCCTTGGTCAGCCACGGCTACTTCTTCGTCAAAGCGGCGTCCTTGGCCTTCGCCGCAGCCTTGGCGGCCTGCTTGAACTCCCGCACCTTGGCCAGTGACGAGGCGTCGACGACATCGGCAACCGACCGGTAGGAGCCGTCCTCGGCATACGGCCCGATCGCCTCCTGCCACCCGGGCGGGCGCACCTCGAGCTGCTTCCCGACCAGGGCGGCGAAGATGCGGGCCTTCTGGTCGCCGAACCCGGGCAGCGCCTTGAGCCGCTCGATGAGGTCGCGGGTGTCCGTCGCCTCGGTCCAGATGGTCTCGGCCCGGCCGTCGTACTGGTCGCGGACGACGGCGGCGAGCTGCTGCACCCGGCCCGCCATCGACCGGCCGTAGCGGTGGATCGCCGGCGGCGTGGCGCAGAGGTCGGCGAACGACTCCGCCTCCGCGGCGGCGATGGCGTCGGGCGCCAGCGTCCCGAACCGGTCGAGGATCTTCCACGGCCCGCGGAAGGCGTGCTCCATCGGGTACTGCTGGTCGAGCAGCATCCCCACGAGCAGCGCGAACGGGTCGTTGCTCAGCACCTCGTCGGCGGCCTCGTCCTGGGCGATGCGGATCTGCGTAGCCATGCAGGCAGCCTAACGAGGCTGAGCAGAGCCGCTAGCCCTGGAAAGTCGGCCAACTGGCCCCCTTTCCGGGCCGCGTCGCGCAGATCGCCTGGAAAGTGGGCCAGTTGGCCCCAAATCTCGAGGACGGCTCCTCACAACAGGTAGACGAACCCCGGGCCCTCGTCGCGGTAGGGGATGCCGAGCGCATCCAGCGCCGGCTTCCACGAGCCGGTCACGCTCGGGTCGGCGCCCTCGAACCCGTGGTCAGCCGTGAGCAGGAAGGTCACCTCGTCGAGCACCCCCAGCCCCTCGAGGTGGTCGAGGAACACGACGAGCCGGGCATCGCTCTGGCGCAGCGAGTCGCGCGCGATCTGCGACCTGGGCCCGCCGGCGTGGTGTCCGGCGTCGGTCACGACGTGCGCCCACCAGGTCAGCGTGGGCGCGTCCTCGGCGGACTCCCACAGCTGCAGGACCTGCTGCAGACCCATGTCATCCACCTGCACCCCCCAGCGGAAGTACGCGTCCGCCAGGTGCTCGGGCCGCTCGACGAACGGGGACTCCTCCGGGACCGGCAGCAGGTCGCCCATGCCGGTGGCGGCCGCGTCGAACCCGCCGGCTGCCCTCAGCAGCGCCATGGTGCCGTAGTCCGCGCCCCGGTCGATGGCCTCGTCCACGCTCGCGGTCCGGGGTGAGTCCCCTTGCGGCACATGGTCGTTCACCATCTCGAACACTGTGCGGACGCCGGGTCGGAGCCACTCCGCGCTGCGGTGCCAGGTCTCGGCATCGTTGGGGACGACCCGTTCCTTCAGTCTGCGGTCGTAGTAGACGTTGCCGAGCACGCCGTGCCGCCCCGGGCCGACGCCGGTCAGGATGGAGGTGTGGTTGGTGAGCGTCACGCTCGGGAACTCGGCCACCGCACCCCCGCGCATCGCCAGCCCGTGCTCGATGAGGCGGGCGACCCCGGGCAGCTCGCCGGTCTCGGCCAGGTGGAGCAGGTCACCGCAGTGCGCCCCGTCCCAGAGCATGCCGACGACACGGCGACGCTGCCCTTCAGCGGCTGGTTCGAGGTATGCCGTGAGGGCACGGCCGTCGAGCTCGGCGCCGTCCGCGTCGCCCAGGTCGGCCGACGGCACACCCGACAACACCGCGAGCGTCGGGGCCACGTCCACGAGCCGGGCGTGGTCGTCGACGAAGCCGAGCGTCGCCACCCCGGGACCCGACATCACCAGGGGGGCGCGCGACTGGATGACGTCGAGCGAACCGTGCTCGCCCGCGTGACCGCCCTCCGCGACGAACCAGTGCCGTGGGGTGTGCACGACGGCGACGTCGGGACTGCGGTCGACGTCGCCGAACAGCGAGCGGATCCGCTGCGCGGCATACGGGTAGGCGTTGTCGGTGGACACCCGCGGGCCGGCGGCGGCGAGCTCGACCTCGTAGGGCAGGAAGGCCATCGGGTCCTCGCTCGCCACGGGGTCGATCCCCGACAGGACCTCGTGGCCGCCGTTGGCGTGCAGCCGCACGGTGCCCAGGTGGTTCGCGGCGTGGGCCACCCCGTCCTCGACCCACACCGCCAGGTCGACGACGGCGGACAGGTCGGGAGCGGTCAGGGCCTTGACCACGGCTTCGCGGGACATGTGCGGACGCTACCGAGTCGAGGGCCCCGGGCACTCGGGAAGACATGAAAGAACCCGCCGGGACGACCTCCAGAGCGGAAGGTCCCGGCGGGTTCGGGCACGGGGGTCACCGGGCCAGCATGCGAGGCATGGCGAGCAGCAACTCGTGCTGCGCCTGTGCCTCGAGCCGGCGCTGGTACTCCCGTTGACGGCGCCGTCGATGGGCGCGCGCCAGGTCGGCGTACAAGGCCTGGAACATGGTGAAACTCCTGGTGTGTGAAAAGTGTTCGATGGTGTGGACGGTCGGCGTCATCAGGCGGCGACCGGGTTCTTCCGCGGCCGGCCCCTGGGCCGCTTGCGTGCGACGACGACCCCCTGGACGAAGAGCTCGCCGCCCCACACGCCCCACGGCTCGGACCGCTCGAGCGCGCCTGCGAGGCAGGCGGCCAGGGCCGGGCACATGTGGCACAGCGACTTCGCGAACTCGACGTCGGCCGGGCTCTCGGCGAACCACATCTCGGCGTCGTTCTCCTGACACGGGATGCCGGCGCCTGCGATCGCGGCCTGCTCGTTCAGGTCGTGGAGTGCGCTCAGATGCATCGGGTGTCACCTCCCTCTCGTCGAACCGCCACGGTGGTGGCGGATATCCCTGTTTCCGTCTGGCCGGTGGCTCCCCGGTCGGGGGCCGGCCCGTTCTCTTCGGTGTCGGACTTCATCTCTGGCGGTGCTTCTTCCTGCTCGGTGTGGTGCGGAAGAAATCTGTTCGGACAAACCACGGCGTTGGACAAACAGAAAGGCCGCGGATCCCGGATATCGGGTTCCGCGGCCTCGGAGAGGGCCTGCTGGCTGGTGGCCTAGACAGGTGGTTCTCCGAAGGGACGGAACGCGAGATCCTTGGTGGCGCCGAAGCCGCCGACGTAGAACGTCGGAACCGGGGCATCGGTGATCACACGGGTGGCGATGGGCGCGGGCACAGTGGTCCCCTGGACCCATCCACGGCTGCCTGCGAGGAGGACACGGCCGACCTCGGGGCACACGGAACGGACGCGGGACATGTGAGTCGCGTCGATCGTCATCGTGAAGTTCTCCATTGGGACCTACCCTCCTTCGTGTGCTCGTGGACCCCAGCGCATCGCGCGCGACACCCTGGGCTGGTGTGTTGATCCAGAGTACGGGACGCCCCTGCGGGGCAGCAACGCATTTATCGAGATTTCCTGCAAAGAATTGGTGAACGAACGCCTATTCGTCGGAATCCGTTGCGGCAGAACGAGTTTCGAGCACAGATTCGACGTCCGCGCCGCCGATGAGGGCCAGCACCTGCGCGCCGTAGAGCCCGAGCTTGCGGGCCCCGACCCCGGAGATCTGGGCCAGCTCGCCCTCCGAGCCGGGCTCGCGCTCGGCGATCACCGTGAGCGTGGCGTCGGTGAAGACGACGTAGGCCGGCACGCTCGTCTCCCGCGCGACGGCCAGCCGCCACGCACGCAACCGCTCGAAGGTGGCCTCGGAGTAGGTCGGCGGACAGGTGTCGCAGCGCCCGGTCTTGCGTTGCGCCGCAGTCGTGAGCTCGGTGCCACACGAACGGCAGTGCGCCGGCAGCGCTGGCTTGAGGGCCTTGCCCCGCCCGCCCTTGGCGGCCCCGACCTTCGCCGAGCCCTTGGGCTGCGAGCGCGCGCCGTCGCCGAGGATGCTTGCCGCGCCGTCCAGGAACCGCGACGGCCGACGGCTGGCTCGCGCCCCGGGGGTGCGGGCGCCCGACCACGAGAGCCGCAGCTCGCGCCGGGCCCGGGTGACGCCGACGTACATCAGCCGGCGCTCCTCCTCGATGGCCTCGGGGGTCTCGGCCATCATGATCGGCAGGTAGCCGTCGGAGACCCCGGCGAGGAACACGACGTCCCACTCCAGTCCCTTCGCAGCGTGCAACGAGGCGAGGGTGACCCCCTGGACCGCGGGGGCGTGCTGGGCCGAAGCCCGCTCGTCGAGCTCGCGGATGAAGTCGGGCAGCCGGGCCTCCGGGCTGGTCACGACCAGGTCGTCGGACAGCGCGGCGAGGGCATTGAGCGACTCCCACCGCTCGCGACCGGCGCCTCCCGAGCTCGGCGCCTCCCGGGTCCACCCGGCGCCGAGGAGCACGTCGCGCACCAGCTCGGGCAGCGGCTTGGACGCGTCGTCGGACCGGGCCGCACCCCGCAGCAGCAGGATCGCGTCACGCACCTCGCGCCGGGAGAAGAACCGCTCCCCGCCCCGCACGAGGTAGGGAACCCCCTGGTCGGCCAGCGCCGACTCGAAGGCCTCGGACTGGCCGTTGGTGCGGAACAGGATGGCCATCTCGGCCGGCGAGACGCCGTCGGACACCCGCTTGGCGACCTCCGCGGCGATGGCGGCGGCCTCGGCGGGGTCGTCCGGGTGGGCGGTCAGGACCGGGGTCGGCCCGTCCTGCCCCTGGGCCTGGAGCACCACCGCGTTGCTGCGCATCGCCCCAGACGGCCCCCGCACGACGAGGTTGGCGAGCCCCACCACCTGCGGCGTCGAGCGGTAGTTGCGCACCAGCCTGACCACCTCGGCCTTGGGGTGGCGGGTCTGGAACTCGAGCAGGTGGCGGGGGCTGGCCCCGGTGAACGAGTAGATCGTCTGGGCGGGGTCACCGACGACGCAGAGGTCGTCGCGCTCCCCCACCCACAGGTCGAGCAGCCGTTGCTGGAGCGCGTTGACGTCCTGGTACTCGTCGACGACGAAGTGGCGGTACTGCGAACGCACCGCCCGGGCGATGTCGTCGCGCTCGGCCAGGATCCCGACGGTCAGCAGCAGCACGTCCTCGAAGTCGATCACGCCGCGCTGGGTCTTGACCTGCTCGTAGGCCTCGAGGACCCGCGCCATCGCGGTGGCGTCCAAGCCGGGCGGCTCGCGGTGCGCGGCCCGCGCCCCCGCGGCATACGTCTCGGGGGTGAGCATCGACACCTTGGCCCACTCCACCTCGGCGGCGAGGTCACGGATGGCGGTGCGGTCACGCGCGAGGTCGAGTCGCAGGGAGGCGGCGGCCTGGGCGACCGCGGCGGCCTTCTGGCTCATCACCTCAGGGGCAGCGCCCCCGATCGCCTGCGGCCAGAAGTAGTGCAGCTGCCGCAGGGCTGCCGCGTGGAAGGTGCGGGCCTGCACCCCGGCGACGCCGAGCGCGCGCAACCGGGTGCGCATCTCGCCGGCCGCGCGTGCGGTGAACGTGACGGCGAGGACGCGCTGGCCCTGGTAGGCGCCGGAGTGGACGCCGTAGGCGATCCGGTGCGTGATCGCCCGGGTCTTGCCGGTGCCGGCGCCGGCGAGCACGACCATGGGTCCCAAGGGGTGCGCCGCGACCTCGCGCTGCTCGGGGTCGAGCGCGTCGAGGATGTCGTCGGCGGAGGAGGGCACGGGCATGCCGTGGGGCTGGGTGGGCATCGCCGCGATCCTGTCATGGGCGACCGACGGCGGTGGCCACCGGACTCGTCACTCGACCGGTCATCGCTGCCCTCACTGCACGAGGCCGTAGACCCGGGTCACCCTCAGCCGCAGGATGCGGCGGCCGTCCTGCACCATGGCCCGCCGGTAGTCGTCCCAGTCCGGGTGGTCCTCGCCGCGGATGGTCCGGTAGAGCTCGACCAGCTCGTCGACCACCTCGTCGTCCTCGGCGACGGCCACCGGTGAGAACCCAGCGTCACCCTCGAGCACGGCATACGACCAGCCCTCCGGCGAGGTGACCATGAGCGACCCCCTCCGGTCGCGCAGGAGGTTGGCCACCTTCGCCCGGCCGTCGACCACGGACACCCGCACCGTGGGGGCCGCCGGGTCGCTGCGGTCGAGGGCGAAGTTGACCATCGAGAGCTGCGGCCGGCCGTCGCGCTTGAGCGCCGCGAGCGCCCCGAGGTTGCGGCCGGCAGCCAGGGCGAGCAGGGCGGGGTCGAACGCGGCCGGCTGTGGCGCCTGTGGTGTCTGCACCGCCTGTGCTGCCTGTGCCGCCTGTGCTGCCTGTGCTTTCTGTGCCGCGTGTGCTGCCTGTGGTGCGGCTGGATCGGGGGCCATGGGACATCATGGTCATAGAGGTCACACCACGGCGAGGAAGAAGCGCCGCACGGCCGTGGTTGTATGGCTTGACAGTCTCCGACCCCCTGAAAGAGATCATGAGCGCCAGCGCCCTGAAGCACCCCGCCCCCGGTTCCGTGACCATGTTCAGCACCTCCTGGTGCGGTTACTGCAATCGTCTCAAGGCCCAGATGGGCCGCGAAGGCATCGCGTTCACCGAGGTGAACATCGAGGACGTGCCGGAGGCCGTGAAGTTCGTGATGGACGCCAACGACGGCAACCAGACCGTCCCCACGCTGCTCTTCCCGGACGGCTCGTCGGCGACCAACCCCTCGATCCACGAGGTCAAGCAGCGCCTCGCCTCCTGATCAGGAGCACCCAGACACCCACGAGACCCCGGCCACCGGCCGGGGTCTCGGGCTGTCTGCCTCCCGGCCCGGAGCTCAGTCGGGAGCGACCTGGGCCAGGTCGTGGCCGAGCCAGCGCTCGATGAGCCGGCGGGCGATGGACAGGCGCGTGGACGGGCTGACCTCCCCCGCGGCGAGGATCTCGCGGTACTCGTCGCGGGTGAACCACCGCGCCTCGGCGATCTCCGACTCCTGCAGCCGGAGGTCCTCGCCGGTCGCCTTGGCAGTGAAGCCGACCATGAGCGAGTTCGGGAAGGGCCACGGCTGGTCGCCGAGGTACTCCACGTCGTGGACCTGCAGGCCGACCTCCTCGTGGACCTCCCGGGCGACCGCGGCCGCCAGGCTCTCCCCCGGTTCGAGGAAGCCCGCGAGCACCGAGAAGCGACCGGTGCCCCAACCCGCCCCTCGGGCGAGCAGCAACCGGTCTCGATCGTCGATGACCGACATGATCACGGCCACGTCGGTCCGCGGGTAGTGCTCGCTGCCGTCCCGGCCGCACCGGCGCAGCCACCCCGCCTGGATCGGCTCGGTGGGGGCACCACAGCGCGGGCAGTGGCCGTGGGTCGCGTGCCAGTTGGCGAGCGCCAGAGCCGTCGCGAAGACCGTGGCGTCGCGGTCGGACAGGTCGGCGCCGACCTGGCGCAGCCCCCGCAGCCGCTCCCAGATGCCCCCGTCCGGCGCCTCCATCTCGGGTGCCGGTCGCGCGACAGCGAGGTATGCCGTGCCGTCGCCGTCCTGGCCCAGGAACAGGACGAGCGCATCAGCATCGGAAGGGATCGGGGCGCGCAGGTCCAGGGCGGGGGCCCCGCCCGCGGCGTCATCCCCCGGCCGGTCTCGCTGGTCGCCTGCGCCCAGGCGGACCGGGACCTTGTCGCCGTGCACCTCCAGGACCCGGGTCGAGGAGTCGGCGAGCAGTCGGTCGAGCAGGTCCGGCTGCGCCCGCAGCTCGGCGTGACGGTCGAGACCCGGTCGGGCGAGCGCGAGATTCGGGAGAGTTTCGGTCAGGAGGCCCACGCCTCCACCCTAGGCGCGCCCGCACGGCATACGGTGACCGTGTGGACCGCAGCCCCCTCTTCCTCGCAGCGCTCGCGAGCGCTGCCGTGCCGGGCCTCGACCCGGCCAGCGTCGAGGCGCTCCCCGGCACAGCCGACCACCCCGACCAGGCCAACGGCTACGACGTCGCGTTCGTGCAGGACACCCAGCACCGGCGCTGGGTGGTGCGGGTGCCGCGCAGCCAGGCGGCCGCAGCCCAGATGGAGTCGACCTTCGGCCTGCTCGCGCTGCTGGCGCGGCGGCTTCCGTTCAGCGTGCCGACCCCGAAGGGCTTTGCCGCCCTCAAGGAGGGCGGCCGGGCCGCGATCTACCCCTACCTGCCCGGCCAGAACGTCGACTTCGCCCAGCTGCCGCCCGGGCCCGGCCTGGCCGCCGAGCTCGGACGGGCGATCGCCGCGCTGCACAACGCCGACCACGGCCTGTTCGACGAGGCCGGGCTACCTGCCTACGACGCCGACACCTACCGCACCCGGCGGCTCAGCGAGCTCGACCGCGCGGCTGCCACCGGGCACGTGCCGACCGGGCTCCTCGCGCGCTGGGAGAAGCTGCTGGAGGACGTGACGCTCTGGCGGTTCGCCCCTACCCCGACGCACGGCGACCTGACCGGCGACCAGGTGCTCGTGGTCTTCGACGACGACGGCGACGCGGCGAGCGGCCGGGTGAAGGCGTTCACCGGGTGGGAGGACGCCAAGGTCGCCGACCCCGCGGACGACTTCTTCGCGTTGGTCAGCCAGACCTCGTCGCAGGCCCTCGAGACGCTGATGGAGGCCTACGCGCACGCCCGGGCCGAGCGGCCCGACGCCCACCTGCTCACCCGTGCCCGGCTCTCGGCCGAGATGCGGACGCTCTCGCAGCTGATGTCCGCCGTGTCGGGCGGCGACCGACTGCAGGTCGAGCGCCTCGCCTCGGCCCTGCGGCGCCTCGACGAGCGCGTGCACGCCGAGGAGGAGGCGGCGAACGACTACCGCCGAGCCGGCAGCGGTCCCGCCAAGAGCAACCCGGTGCTCGTGCCCCCGGTCATCGAGGACGCGGAGGACGACGACGAGGACGACGTCGAGGTGATGTTCGCCCCTACGGCCGACTCCGACGACGACACCGACACCGCGGGTGACAGCGCCGACCCCGACGGTGACAGCGACGCCGACGCCGACGCCGACGGTGGCAGCGACGGTCACAGCGACCTGGCGTCACCGATCCCGGTCCGCCACGTCGAGTTCGAGGGTGAGGACGAGGACGAGGCGGAGGGTGAGTTCGAGGACGAGCTCGCGACCGACGGTGAGGGCGGCGCCACCGCGCTCGAGGGTGAGCTCGAGGACGAGCTCGAGGAGGAGCTCGAGACCGCGGGTGCGCTCGAGGGCGAGCCCGAGACCGCGACCGACTCCGTCCACGACGTGACGGCCGAGATCGACGTGAGCTCGCTGCGCCGTCCCGAGGTCATCGAGGGCGACGACCCTGGTCCGGAGTTCGAGCCCGGCTACCGCCCGAGCCCCTAGCTGCCCACCACGTCAGCAGGCTGACCCCGACCTAGGCGTCGGGGACGGTCTCCAGCAGGGCGGCCAGAGCCACGTCGTCGGGCAGCTCTGGCCAGACCGTCTCGCCGGTGCCCGCGTAGTAGAACGCCGCGTCGACCTCGTCGAGGTCGAGGCCACGCAGTCGGGCGAAGCCGACGCGGTAGGCCGCCAGCTGGAGGGCCCGCGACCGCGCAGACACCCCGCTGGGCTTGGACCCCGTCTTCCAGTCGACGATCGTGAAACCGCCTCCGGGGCGCGGGAAGACCGCGTCGATCCGTCCTCGGACCGCGATCCCGTCGATGACGGTCTCGACCGCGATCTCGATCTCGGCCGGGGTGCGGTGGGCCCACTCGCTGGCGAGGAAGCGCTCCTTCATGACGGGCAGGGCCGCATCGTCGCCCGGGTCGTCGTCCGCGCTCCCGGGCAGGTCGAGGATGTCGACCATCGCCGCCTGCGCATAGTGCTGCTCGACCCACGCGTGGAACGCCGTGCCGCGGCGAGCCGCGAGCGCAGGTGGTTCGGGCATCGGCCGACGCAGCGACGAGGCGAACCGGGCCGGGTCCTGGGCGAGGCTGACGACCGCCGAGGCCGACAGGTGGCGCGGCATGAGGACCGTCACGTCACTGCGGTGCGCGAGCCTGCGGCGCTCCTCGAGGAGCAGGTCGAGCTCCTCCAGCACGGTCAGGGCGTCGCCCGGCAGCGGGAACATGCCCTGCTCCCCCAACGCTGGCGGAGCACCCGAGCCGTCGACCTGTCCGGCGACCGCAGCGCGCACCGCCTCTGCCCCCGCAGCCAGCGCAGCCCGACGGTGGGCCAAGGGGTCTGCCGGCCACTGCACGCTGACCGCGGTCGCGGCGGTCGGGTTCACGGCCTCGGCGGGCTGTGCGGGGTCGGGAAGGTCGACCCAGGCGAGGCGCGTCACCGGCAGCGCCGGCTCGGCCTCGACGACCTCGAGCAGGAAGCGGGACGTCACCTTCGGTGTCTTGCCGTCGGTCCAGACCGGGGCGGTCAGCAGCATGTCTGACCTCGCCCGCGTGAACGCGACGTAGGCGAGGCGTCGCTCCTCGTCGACCCCGTGCTCGCCGCCGGCCCGCAGGAACCGCTCGACCCGCGTCTCCATGTCCTTCCAGTCGCCGGCCCCCTCCCAGTCGAGCAGCGGCAGCCCGTCACGGTCTCCCCGCAGGGCGTAGGGGATGCCACCGTCGGAGAGGCCACCGATCCAGCCGCGCTGCTTGGGGTCGGACATCGTCCACGCCGTGCCGTCGGAACGACTCGCGGCGGAGGCCAGCGCCGGGAACGAGCCCTCGACGAGCCCGGGGACGGCTACCGCGTCCCACTCGAGCCCCTTGGCCGCGTGGATCGTCAGGATCTGCACGGCGTCGGACGACGCCTCGATGTAGCCCTTGTCGAGCCCTCGCTCCTCCTTGAGGGCTGCGGCCAGCCAGGCCAGGAAGCCGCCGAGGTTGGGTCGGTCAGCACTGACCGTGAACGTCGCGGCGACGTCGGCGAACGCGTCGAGGTGCGCTCGGGCCGCGGCAGGGGTGTAGCCCTCACGGGCGAGCACCTCGATGTCGAGCCCGAGGGCGCGCTCGGCTTCGCCCACCAGGTCGGCCAGGGGCAGCGCCGACAACGAGCGCAGTCGGCGGATCGCCTGCTGCAGTCCGCGGAGGCGGCCGAGTCCCACGTCGCTCACCCGCTTGCCGTCCCAGCTGGTCCAGCCCGGCCGAGGCGGGTCGTCGACGGCCTCGACGATGCTCACCCGGTCGGAGCTGTCCGGTGACTGGTCGCGCACCGGCCGCGGGGCGGGGGTCGCGTCGCCCCCGCCGCTCCCGGCCGCGGAAGGGCCCGGCCCCGAAGCGGCCGTCGCCGTACCGATGACCGCCCCTTCGGCATCGTCGTCGTCCTCCGGGGCCGACCGGTCGTCGATGCCGAGACGCAGGTCCTGCTGGTGACGGGCCCACGCCATCAGCCCGTCGAGGTCGGCCGCCCCCAACCGGCAGAGCGGTCCGGTGAGCAACCGCATGAGCTGGTCGCCGCGGCTGGGGTCGTGCACGACGTGGAGCAGCGCGGTGATGTCCTCGACCTCGGGCGTGAGCAGCAACCCACCGAGCCCGACCACCTCGTAGGGGACGCCCTTGGTCTCGAGCGCGTCGATGAGGGGCGCGAACTGGGAGCGCTTGCGGCACAGCACGGCAGCCGACTTCGCGCCTGCCGCTCGTCGCTGCGCCAGCCAGTCGGCGACCAGCGCCGCCTCCTCACCGGCGGTCTCGACCCGCGCCGCCACGACCCGGCCCGCTCCGGCGCCGGGCCGGGCGGCGAGCTCGTCGACCGGCACGGTCGAGCGCTCGCGCAGGGGCTCGGCCACGGCGTTGGCGACGTGGAGCACCGCCTCGTCGTTGCGCCAGCTCGTGGCGAGTGGGAGCACGGGCGCCAGTCCCTCAGGGCCACCGAACGCACGACGGAACTCGCCGAGGGTGGTGGCGCTGGCGCCACGCCAGCCGTAGATCGACTGGTGCGGGTCGCCGACCGCGGTGACCGGAGCCGGCTCCCCCCGCGCGACGAACAACGACTGGAGCAGCTGGAGCTGCGCCGCGGAGGTGTCCTGGAACTCATCGAGCAGGACGGCCCCGAACCGCTCTCGCTCGATCTTCCCGATGTCCTCGAACCCGATCGCCAGCTTGGCGGCCAGCGCCATCTGGTCGGCGAAGTCCATCGCGTCGCGGGTGCGCTTGAGGGTGAGGTAGCGCTCCACCATCGGCAGCACCCCGGCGCGGGCCAGGAGCTGCTCCCGCATCTTCTTCACCTCGCCGGGCAGGTCCTTGCCGCGGGCGCCGACGTGTGGCGGAAGAGCGGCCAGCGAGCCGAGCACCCGCTCGAGGTAGGCCGCGACGTCGTCGACCTCGACGAGGTGCTCGGCCATCTCACCGGCCAGGTCGACGACGGCTGCGGTGACCGTCGACTCGGCGAAGCGGACCTCGTCCATCGGGCCGTCGTAGCCGGCCACGACCTCCGACGCGTACTGCCACGCAGCAGCCTCGGAGAGCAGCCGCGACTCGGACTCGTAGCCCAGCCGCAGGGCGTGCTCGCGGACCAGCCGTCCGGCATACGAGTGGTAGGTGGACACGGTCGGGGTGCCACCGAGGACCTCGGCACCGGTCTCCGCGTCGTCGGTGCGCGGGTGCCAGACGTCGCGCTGCTGGAGCAGCCGGAGCCTCGCGCCGATGCGTTCGGACAGCTCGGTGGCGGCCTTGCGGGTGAAGGTCAGGCCGAGGACCTGGTCGGGCTCGACGAACCCGTTGGCGACGAGCCAGACCACCCGGCCGGTCATCGTCTCGGTCTTGCCCGACCCGGCACCCGCGACGACGAGCACCGGGGACATCGGCGCCTCGATCACCCGCACCTGCTGGTCGGTGGGCGGCGGCTGACCGAGCGCTGCGGCGATCTCCTTGGCAGACAACAGGGGACGCGCCATCACAGCACCCGCCCCTCGGGCTGGGCGGGGCACGACGCCCGCACCTGGCAGAGCTTGCACCAGTCGCCCACGGTCGCCTGGAACGTGGAGCCCGACATCCCCTCGGCCGTGCTGGTGACCAGCTCCGCGGCCCACTGCGGCTCGGGGTCGGCACTCAGCGGACCCTGGGCCTGCAGGGTCGTCTTCACGAGGGCCGCCTTGCCGACCTGGAGCAGCGCGGCTCCGGCTGAGCGGTCTCCCAGCTCTCCGAAGGCGCCGCGCTCGACGCCCAGTTGGTAGGCCCCCAGCTGCGGATGACGGTCGAGCTCCTCGGTGCGGGGCTTGCTGCTGCCGGTCTTGTAGTCGACCACCCGGAGCGCCGTGCCGTCGGGCGTGCCCTCGATGCGGTCGACCTTGCCGCTGAGCACCGCCCGACCCAGGACGACCTTCATGTCCACCTCGGCCCCGAGCCGGACCCAGCCCCCCGCACGGGCCTCGTCGAAGTACGTTGCCAGCCGTCGGACCATGCCGTGGGCCTCGTGGCGCTTGCGGTCGGAGACCCAGCCGGCCGGCATACCGAGGCGCCCCCACCGGGCGTCCACCTCGGCGACGAGGGTGTCGGCATCGACGTCGCCGAGCTCGGCGGCGATGTCGTGCACCAGGGTGCCGATGTCGGCCGCGCCGACCGACGGGCCGTCGCCCCCGACCGAGCCGAGCATCCAGCGCAGGCCGCAGTTGCCGAACGACTCCACCTTGCTCGGCGAGACCCGCACCTCCTGGTCGGGCTCCCGCAGCGGTCGGTCGTCGGACAGCTCGCGCAGCACCCACCACTGGGCCGGGTCGGCCCCGGGGACTCCCTCGCGGGTCAGCCGGGCCAGCGCTGCCACCGCCGTGCGGCGCACCACGGCGTCGTCGGAGACCAGCTGTCGGCGGAGCTCACCCACCAGGGTCGGCAGGGTCATCGTGCGCGCAACCTCGGCGAAGGGCCGATCTCCTTGGGTGGCAATGGTTTCGGGGTCGACGACATCGAGGTAGACCGACGGCTGCTCGTCGTCGGAGCGCACTGCCGTCACGACGACGCGGTCGCTCGCCCTGGTGAGCGCCACGAGGAACGACCTGGTCTCGTCGTAGCGCACCGCGGCCTGCGCGGCCCGGAAGGTGCCCGCCCGCCCCGACACGACGTCGACCAGGTGCTCCGATCCGAGGAGGGAGCCACGCAGGCGCAGGTCCGGCCAGACGCCCTCCTGCACCCCCGCGACGACCACCAGGTGCCACTGCCGGCCGGCGGCGGCCTGGGGGGTCGTGACCGTCACCGACTCACCGACGGGTGAGCGCGCGACGAGGGTGTCGCCCGGGATGTCCTGGCTGCCGATGTGGGTGAGGAACTCCTCGGGACCGGCCTGCGGGAGGCGGTCGACGAACTTGGCCGCGGCGTCGAACAGCCCGACGACGGCGTCGAGGTCACGGTCGGCCCGCCCAGCGCCGGCGCCCCCGGCGAGCGCGGTGGCCTGCCACTCGCCGCCCAGCCCCGTCGCGGCCCACATCGCCCACAGCACCGACTCGGCGCTGACCCCGGCCTCCCAGCGCCAGGCGGGTCCGGTCGGGGTGTCGTCGACCACGCCGCGCGCAGCCTTGACCCCGGCGGCGATGGTCGCGGCGACGCGGCGGGCGGGATGCCCCTCGGCCCCCACCTCGACCAGCGCACCCGGCGCGAGGAGCGCCTCGGCGAGCAGCTCGTCACTCGTGCGACCACCACCACCCTCGAGCTCGAGCCGCCGCAGGGCGCGACGCAGCCGGCGCAGCCCGACCGCGTCGGCGCCGCCGATCGGCGACAACAGGGTGTCGACCGCGACCTGCGCGGACAGCGGCTCGTCGAGGCCGCGGGCCCGGTCGAGCACCACCTCGAGCAGGGCCAGCAGCGGGCGCACTGCCACCTCGTCACGGACCGGCAGGTCGGTGGAGGTGCCGGCCACGGGGACCCCTGCAGCCATCAGCACCCGCCGCAGCGTGGAGGTGCGCCCCTGGCCACGCACGATGACCGCCATCTCGGACCACGGGATCCCGAACCTCAGGTGGGACTCGCGCAGCTCGGCGGCCACGTGGCTGGCCTCCTGGCTCACCGCCCGCAGCAGCCGCACCTCGACGCGGCCCCCAGCGCGCCCCGCGGCCGCACCCCGCTGGACGCCGCCGGCGAGCGCGCCGATCTTGGGGGCCACCCGCGCCGCAGCGTCGACGACCGCCTGCGGCAACCGGTATGCCGTGGGCAGGACCAGGGTGCGCGGCTCACCGCCCGCGGGGCCTGCGGACCGGTGGCCACCCGCGGCGGCAGCGCCGAGCTGCGCCCACCCGTCGCTCAGGTGGCGGGGGTCGGCGCCGCGGAAGGTCTGCACCGCGCTGTCAGGGTCGCCCAGCAGGACGAGATCGAGCCCGGGCGTGGCGATCGTCCGCAACAGCCGCGCCGCGGCCGACGTGAGCTCCTGCGCATCGTCGACCACGACCAGGCGCAGCCCGTCGACGAGTCGTGCACGGGCTGGCGGGTCCTCCTCGAGCAGGTCGGCCGCGGCACCCAGGATCCAGGCCGGGTCGTAGGCGCCGGGTGCGGACAGGGCCGTGACCTCGTCGTACTCGGCCAGCACCTCGGCCGCCGCCACCCACTCGGCTCGGTCGTGCTCCCGGCCGAGCCGGGCGAGGTCGTGCGGCTCCAGGTCGTGCTCGACCGCGCGCATGAGCAGGTCGCGCAGCTCGCCGCGGAACCCCCTGGTGGCCAGGGCGAGGTGCACCCGCTCGGGCCAGGCGGGGCCCGTGCCCTCGGCAGCGTGTCCGTCCAGCAGCTCGCGCAGGATGACGTCCTGCTCCGGCCCGCTGAGGAGCCGGGGGGTGGGGTCACCGCGCAGCGCCGCGGCCTGGCGCAGGATGCCGAACCCGAGGGCCTGGTGCGTGCGGGCGAGCGGCTCCGTCGAGGTGCCGCCGAGCCGGGCCGTGACCCGCTCGCGCAGGCTGCCGGCCGCGACGCGCGAGGAGGTGAGGATGAGGCACTGGTCGGGCGTCGCCTCGCCCGACTCGACCCGGGAGACGACGGCCTCGATGGCCGTGGTGGTCTTGCCGGTGCCGGGGCCGCCGAGCACGCGCAGCACTCCGCCGCGGTGGGCGAGGGCTGCCAGCTGGACGTCGTCGAGCGGCGGCGCCTCGGCCACCACGCTCGGGGCGCGGCGGAGGTTCAGCACGGGTTCATCCCACCATCCGCGACCGACAGCGCGTGGGACGCCCCGCGTCCTCGGTCACCGCGTCTGCCACGGCGCTGGCCGTGCCGCACGAGTCAGGGCTGCGGCGGGGGGACAGGTGCCGTCGCCTCCAGCCAGCGCGCCCGGGTGAGGTCCACCCGCCGTCCATCGACCTGCCCGCGCACCAGGGGTGTCCCTTCCTCGCGGTAGTGCGCGAGCGCCTCGTCCTCGAGCCCTTGCGGGAAGTAGCCACCGGAGCGGATCACCCGCCACCACGGCACGTCCGAGCCGTAGCGCGCCATGACGTTGCCGACGCCTCGGGCCCCGCCACGCCCGAGCAGCTCCGCGATGTCTCCGTAGGTCATCACCCTGCCCTCGGGGATCGTGTCGACGACCTCGAGGACGTCGTCCGCGAACTCGCTGGGGGCACCAGTCACACGCCCGGCCTGCGTCACCATCGCAGTCCCACCTCGCTGGTCGAGCCCACCCGACGCATCAGTAGACCGGCAGGCTCGGGTCGACGTCGTGCACCCAGGCCAGCACCCCGCCCGAGAGGTTCGCGACGTCGGTGCGGCCGGCCGCGACCAGCAGTCCGGCCGCCTCCGCCGACCGGACCCCCGACTTGCACAGCAGCACCACCGGGGTGTCCGCCGGCAGCTCGGCCACGGCTGTCCCGTCACGGAACCGGTCGAGGTGGAGCGCGCGCGACCCCGGGATGGACACGACGGCACGCTCCCCCGGCTCACGGACGTCGACCAGCTCGAACGCCCGGTCGCCGCTCTCCCGCTCGGACAGCATCTGCGCGAGCTCCGTCGCCGAGACGTCGGCGAAGCCGGGCACGGCACCCTCCTGCTCCTCGTGCGCGTCGGAGGCACCCGGCATACCGCAGAACTGCTCGTAGTCCACCAGCGAGGTGACGGCAGGGGACTCACCACACACGGGGCAGTCGGGGTCGGCCCGCACGGTCAGCGAGTCCCAGGTCTGGCGCAGCGCGTCGTGCACGAGCAGGCGCCCGACAAGCGGATCGCCTTGTCCCACAATGAGTTTCAGCGCCTCCGCCACCTGGACGGATCCGATCGCCGCGCACAGGACACCCAGCACCCCGCCGGTCGCGCACGACGGCACGGCGTCGGGTGGGGGCGGGTCGGGGAAGACGCAGCGGTAGCACGGCCCGTGGCCGGCGAACCACACCGAGACCTGGCCGTCGAACCGGTAGATCGACCCCCAGACGTGGGGCAGCCCCAGGAAGACGCACGCGTCGTTGACGAGGTAACGCGTCGGGAAGTTGTCGGCGCCGTCGAGAACGACGTCGTAGTCGGCCAGGATCTCGAGGGCGTTCTCGGAGGTGAGTCGCAGGTCGTGGCGGACCACGGTGACCAGCGGGTTGATGGCTGCGACGGTCTCGGCGGCCGACTCCGTCTTGGACCGCCCCACGTCGGCGACACCGTGCACGACCTGGCGCTGGAGGTTCGATGCGTCGACCACGTCGTCGTCGACCACCCCGATCGTCCCGACGCCGGCTGCCGCGAGGTACATCAACGCCGGCGACCCGAGACCGCCTGCCCCGACCACGAGGACGCGCGCGTTGGCCAGCCGTCGCTGGCCCTCGACGCCGATCTCGGGCAGCAGGATGTGGCGGGCGTACCGGGCCATCTGCTCGGTGCTGAGCTCGGGTCCGGGCGCGACCAGCGGTGGGATCGCCATGTGATGCAGGTTACCCACCCGTACGATGTGTCCGACACCGCAGTCAGGCTGCACCACCGCCGAACGCCGCACCATCGAACAGAAGGCCACCATGTCGATCCGAGCAGTCCCAGGCACCGACAACGCCCGCGGCCAGCGTCTCCCGCGGTCGGCCCGCCGCGCGCAGCTCCTCGAGGCCGCCCAGGCCGCCTTCGTCGAGTCCGGCTACCACGCCGCCGCGATGGACGACATCGCCGACCGCGCAGGGGTCTCCAAGCCGGTGCTCTACCAGCACTTCCCCGGCAAGCTCGAGCTCTACCTGGCGCTGCTCGACAAGCACAGCGAGGCGCTCGAGCAGCTGGTGCGCGAGGCGCTCGCGTCGACCCACGACAACAGGGAGCGGGTCTACGCGACGATCGCCGCGTACTTCGACTTCGTCTCGCGCGACGGCGCCGCGTTCCGGCTCATCTTCGAGTCCGACCTCACCAACGAGTCGGCCGTGCGCAACCGCCTCGACGCGGTGGGCCTGGTGTGCGCCGAGGCGGTCGCCGAGGTCATCGCCGAGGACACCGGCCTGACCGACGAGGACGCCTCCCTGCTGGGCATGGCGCTCACCGGGCTGGCGCAGGTCAGCGCGCGCCACTGGCTCGCCCAGGGGTCCGACGTCCCCAAGGACGAAGCGGCGCTCCTCATGGGCGCGCTCGCCTGGCGAGGGCTCGGGTCGTTCCCCAAGGTGGGCGGGGAAGGTTCCTGACACACCGCTCGTTAGCCTTGTCGACAGACCCGCACGCGCTCGTATGCCGCGTGCCCACCGTGGACCGTGACCTCCCCTTCCGGGGGCGCCGCGGCCACACCCAGAACACCTGGGTCAGCCCAGAAGAGAGGAACCACCGTGGAGGTCCGCATCGGTGTCCAGAACGTCGCACGTGAGGTCGTCTTCGAGTCCACCGAGGGCGCGGCAGAGGTCGCGGCAGCGGTGAGCGCGTCGCTCGAGAAGGGCACCGTCCTCACGCTGACCGACGACAAGGGTCGCCAGCTCCTGGTCCCCGCGGCGGTCCTCGGCTACGTGCAGATCGGTGAGTCCGAGAAGCGCGGCGTCGGCTTCGGCGTCTGACGCCCGCACTTTCCGCATGACAGGCGTCTGACCTGCACAAACACGACGCGATCGTGTCCACTCCGTGACCCGACACGCCGCGGCCATGAGTGCGGTTTGCCGTGACCCGTGGTGGGGTAATGGTGCAACGCGAACGGTCAGCCGCTCGCTTACACGAAAGTGAGGCAGCACATGGAGATCATTGGCGTCATCATCGCGGGTGCCATCATCGGCGCTCTCGCCAAGCTGGTCATGCCAGGTCGGCAGGCCGGCGGAATCATCATCACGATCATTCTCGGCATCATCGGCGTCATCATCGGTTACTACCTCGCGGCAGCGCTGGGCGTCGAAGCCACCAACGGCATCGACTGGGTCCGATGGATCATCAGCATCATCGTCGCGGTCGTGCTCATTGCGGTCTACGGCGCGGTCACCGGTCGACGGAACACCGCCGTCTGACGACCACCGCCTCACACCGAAGGGCCCCGTCCACCAAGGACGGGGCCCTTCGTGCATCCCCACTCCCTGCCCCCACCCCGGAGCCAACCCATGCAAAAGGCGAGTTAGCGCCGGGGTGCAGGAGGGCAGCCCGGCGCTAACTCGCCTTTTGCATGAAAGAGCGTCGGGGTCAGGCGGCGAGGCCGAGGCGACCCATCCGGCGGGTGTGCTCGTCGGTCAGCCGCGCGAACATCCGGCCCAGCTCGGCCAGGTCGGCGCTCGGGCGGTCCGGTCCACCGACGCCACCCACCAGCAGCGAGGCCAGGGCGTCGCGCTCGACGGCCACCTGCTGGGCCTGCGAGAGCGCCTCACCCACGAGCCGGCGACCCCAGAGGGCGAGCCGTCCGGCGATCTTCGGGTCGGCCTTGATGGCCTCGCGCACCACCTTGACGACGAACTCGGCCTGCCCGACGTCCTCCATCGCGGAGTGCACCAGGGCTTGGGTCGAGGGGTCGACGTAGGCCGCGATCTCCCGGTAGAAGTCGGTCGCGATGCCGTCGCCGACGTAGGCCTTGACGAGGCCCTCCAACCAGCTGCTCGGCTTGGTCCGCTCGTGGAAGGCGTCGATCGGGGCGAGGAAGGGGGCCATCGCCCGCTCGGGATCGATCCCCATCTCGTCGAGTCGCGCCACGAGGATCTCGTAGTGCCGGAACTCGGCGACCGCCAGCCCGGCGACGGCGGCCTTGAGCGGCTGGCTGGGCGAGAGCTCGCTGTCCCCGGCCAACCGGGTGAACGCCGTGAGCTCGCCGTAGGCCAGCACCCCGAGCAGGTCTGCGACCGCGTCGCGGTACTGCGGGTCGGCCAGCCAGTCGTCCTTGGTCATGTCGGTCACCCTAACGGCGCGCGCCGTGAGGGTGACCGAGCAGGCCGTCGATGCGGGGATGTCACGCCCACCGGGCTAGACTGCTGAGGTCAAAGGTGCCCGGTCGGCACGAATCAGCCGCGGACAGGCTCCGCGACCCCGCTCTCAAGCATTGACGAAGACCTCCGATCGGCCCGCTTGCGCGAGCGCGCCCCCTCTGGGCGTGCCCCCGATCGAGAGAACTTCATGACTGAGACCACCACGGGTGCTGTTGCGCCCGCAGACCCGACGTTCGCGGACTTCGACGTCCACCCCGACATCGTCGCCTCGCTGAGCGATGCCGGCATCGTCTCGCCGTTCCCCATCCAGGCGATGACCCTCCCGGTCGCCCTCGGTGGCCACGACATCATCGGCCAGGCCAAGACCGGCACCGGCAAGACGCTGGGCTTCGGCGTCCCGATGCTCAACCGCACGATCGCCCGCGGCGACGACGCCTGGGACACCTTCCCCCATGCGGGCAAGCCGCAGGCCCTCGCCGTCGCGCCGACCCGTGAGCTCGCCGTCCAGGTCGCCAGCGACCTCGAGCGGGCCGGCAAGCGCCGTGGCATCCGCGTGCTCACCGTCTACGGTGGCCGCGCCTACGAGCCCCAGATCGAGGCGCTGCGCAACGGCGTCGAGATCGTCGTCGGCACCCCGGGTCGACTCATCGACCTCGCCAAGCAGGGGCACCTCGACCTGTCGCACTGCAAGTCCGTCGTGCTCGACGAGGCCGACGAGATGCTCGACCTCGGCTTCCTGCCCGACGTCGAGAAGCTGCTCGCGATGACCTCGCCGGCCCGCCAGACGATGCTCTTCTCGGCCACCATGCCGGGCGCGGTCGTGGCCCTGGCCCGCCGCTACATGAGCCAGCCGACGCACATCCGCGCGATGGGCGACGACCAGGAGAACGCCCACACCGTCAAGGCCGTGGAGCAGTTCGTCTACCGCGCCCACGCGATGGACAAGGTCGAGATGCTGGCCCGCATGCTCCAGGCCGAGGGGCGTGGCCTGACCATCATCTTCAGCCGCACCAAGCGCACCGCCGCCAAGGTCGCCGACGACCTGATCGACCGTGGTTTCGCCGCTGCCCCGATCCACGGGGACCTTGGCCAGGGCGCCCGCGAGCAGGCCCTGCGCGCGTTCCGCAACGGCAAGGTCGACATCCTCGTCGCCACCGACGTCGCCGCCCGCGGCATCGACGTCGACAACGTCACGCACGTCATCAACTACCAGTGCCCCGAGGACGAGAAGACCTACCTGCACCGCATCGGTCGCACCGCCCGCGCCGGCAACACCGGCATCGCGGTCACCTTCGTCGACTGGGACGACCTGCCGCGCTGGGGCATGATCAACAAGACCCTCGACCTCGGCATCCCCGAGCCCGAGGAGACCTACTCCTCGTCCGAGCACTTCTACGAGCAGCTCGACATCCCGCGCACCGCCAAGGGCCGTCTGCCCAAGGCCGCGCAGAAGCTCGCCGGCCTCGGCGCCGAGGTGCTCGAGGACCTCGGGGAGACCGGCAAGTCAAGCGGTCGTCGCCCGGCTGGCGGTGGACGCAGTGGACGCGACAGCGCCGGCGCCGGTCGCGACGGCGCCGGTCGCGACAGTGGCCCGCGTGGTGGCCGTGAGGGTGGTCGCGGTGGCGAGCGTCGCAGCGACGGCGCCGCGTCGGCCCCGAGCGAGGGCGGTGACGCCGCCAAGCCGCGTCGCAACCGCAACCGTCGCCGCACCCGCGGCGGAGCGGCCGGGGAGACCAGCACCCAGGCCTGACCCGCCGCCACTCACGACGAACAGGTATGCCGCGCGGCTGGGACGCGCGGCATACCTGTTTCGTCTCGAGGTGCCTGAGTCAGTGCCAGAAAGCCCGGGATTCCGGTCGTTTCCGCACGGACCGGTGGCCGGCCCTGTCCCGGAGGGTCAGGCGCCGATCGTGGCGGTGTCGATGACGAAGCGGTAGCGCACGTCGGAGCCGACGACCCGGTCGTAGGCCTCGTTGACCTGGTCGGCGCTGATCGTCTCGATCTCCGCGGCGATGCCGTGCTCGGCCGCGAAGTCGAGCATCTCCTGCGTCTGCGGGATGCCGCCGATGTTCGAGCCTGCGAGCACCTTGCTCCCGCCGATCAGCGAGAAGGCCTGGAACGAGCTGGGGTCACTGGGCGCACCCACGTTGACCATCGCCCCGTTGGGCTTGAGCAGCGAGAGGTAGTCGTCGAACGGCAGGTTGGCGCTCACCGTGTTGAGGATGAGGTCGAACTGGCCGCGCAGGTCCGTGAACGTCGAGGGGTCCTTCGTCGCCCGGTGGTCGACCGCGCCGAACCGCGTGCTGTCGGCCTGCTTGGCGGTCGACTGGCTGAGGACGGTGACCTCGGCACCGAGGGCGGCGGCAAACTTCACGCCGAGGTGTCCGAGCCCACCCAGGCCCACGACGGCGACCTTGGTGCCGGGACCGGCTCCCCAGCGCTTGAGCGGGTTGTAGGTGGTGATGCCGGCGCAGAGCAGCGGCGCAGCGACGTCGAGCTCGAGCGCGTCGGGGATGCGGACAGCGAACCGCTCGCTGACGACGACCTGCTGGCTGTAGCCACCCATGGTCTCCTCGCCGTCGTAGCCCTTGCCGTTGTACGTCATGACGGCACCCTTGGCGCAGAACTGCTCCTGGCCGTCCTTGCAGAACTCGCACTCGCCGCACGAGTCGACCATGCAGCCGACGCCGACGCGGTCGCCGACCTGGTAGCGGGTCACCCCGTCACCGACGGAGGAGACGACTCCCGCGATCTCGTGGCCCGGGACCATGGGGAAGATGGCGCTGCCCCATTCCTCGCGGACCTGGTGGATGTCGCTGTGGCAGATGCCGGCGTAGGCGATGTCGATGGTGATGTCGTCGTCACGCAGGTCGCGGCGCTCGATGGTGGTCGCTGTGAGCGGGGCGCCTGCGGAGGCGGTGGACAGGGCAGCAGTGCGGGACATGAGTCTCCTCGGGGGTTGGGGTTTCAGTCACCGTCGAGGGACAAGTCCCAGCCGGGTGCCGATATTCCTCCCTGAGCGTCCGGCCTCCGTGGCTCAGGCGGCCTCGGCGCTCGTCAGAGCTTCTTGGCGAGCGCAGCCGCCACGTCACGGTAGGCCTTCGCGCCCTTCGACGTGCGTGAGGTCGCGAGGATCGAGCGCCCCACCGCGGGCGCCTCCGCGAACCGCACCGTCTTCGGGATCGGCGGATCCAGCACGGGGAGGTCGTACCGCTCGCCCACGTCGGCGAGGACCTCCCGGGCGTGGTTGCTGCGACCGTCGAAGAGGGTGGGCAGGATCCCCCACACCTCGAGGTCCTTGTTGAGGATCTTCTGGACGTCGCCCACCGTGTCGAGCAGCTGGCCGACACCACGGTGGCTGAGCATCTCGCACGGCATCGGGATGATCAGCGCCTGGCTGGCCGTGAGGGCGTTCAGGGTGAGCACGCCCAGGCTCGGGGAGCAGTCGAGCAGGATCACGTCGTACTCGTCACGCACCTCCTCGAGCGCCGTGCGCAGGACGTACTCCCGACCGGGCCGCGGCAGCAGCTGGGCCTCCGCCCCGGCGAGGTCGATCACGCTCGGCACCAGGTCGACCCCGTCGTCGCAGGCCACCCGCACGTCGGCGATCGAGGCCCGGCCGAGCAGCACCTCGTTGATCGAGCTGTCCACCTCGTCGGGGTCGACACCGAGGCTGAAGGTCAAGCAGGCCTGGGCGTCGAGATCCACGAGGAGCACGCGCTTGCCCTGCTCGGCGAACGCCGCGCCCAGCGAAGCGACCGACGTCGTCTTCGCGACGCCGCCCTTCTGGTTGGCCACGGAGACGATCGTGGCCGGCTTCCTGCGTGTGCTCGCCACCAGTGGCCGCCCTTCTTCTGTGAGTGCCCCGAGGGATGCGTATGCCGGTGGGCCAAGTCTGTCAGGTGGGTGCGCCGTCCTCGTCGCCCCCCGCCTCACCGAAACCTGGCGTTGTCCCTGAATCCGGCCCCCGCGTCTGTATGGTTGAGGCTTCAAGAGCTTCGGTGCTCGGGGCTGCACCGCGCCGACACATCGGCCGCAGCGCCCGCGCAGGGGGTGGCAGCAATGACATCTGGGGACGCCGTGGACGGCGCCACCCGCGGTAGGCCGCGCCCAGGCGATCCGGATGCCTTCTCCGACGCCTTGCGCACGGCCATCGCCGGCAGCGGCCGGAGCCTGGAGGCCCTGCGCCGCAGGCTGGCGGAGCGCGGGACCCCCGTCAGCATCGCCACCCTCAGCTACTGGCAGTCGGGTCGCAGCAAGCCCCAGCGCGGCTCGTCCCTGCGCGCGGTGCTCCACCTCGAAGAGCTCCTCCAGCTGCCCCCCGGGCACCTCCTGGACCGGATCGGCCCCCGCCGTCGCCCGTTCCTGCCCCAGCAGGAGCTCGCCTTCGGTGGCCTGCCCATCGACCACCCGGACGCCGAGCTGGCCCTGGCCGACCTGGGCTTCGGAGCCAACCCGGCCCTGGTCGACGTCACCATCCACGACACCCTCGACGTCGACGACCAGGGCGTCGAGCGCGTGCGGACGATCCGCAACGTGGTGCGGGCGGTGCGACCTGGCGCCCAGCGCCTGCCCGCGCTGCTCACCATCGACGTGCCGAGCGGCGAGCGCGCCGAGTTCGTGGCCGTGAGCGGCTGCACCCTCGGCCGACAGGTGTCGCGCCCCGAGGTGGGGGTCTTCGCCGCCGAGCTGGTGCTCGACCGACCGCTGCGACTCGGGGAGTCCGCCGCGGCCGAGCACCGGGTCCTGATCCCCCGCGACCTCGGCGCCAAGCACTGCATCGAGTACTACCTCGTGCGCGAGGTGACCGAGCTGATGATCTGGGTGCGGTTCTCCCCCGCCCGGCTGCCTGCACGGGTCGTGACGTACAGCAGCCTCGGGGGCCGGACCGTGTCCAACCCGGTCCACCTGAACGGGTCGACGAGCGTGCAGCACGTCCTGCACCAGGTGGGACCAGGGGTGGTCGGGGTCCGCTGGGACTGGTGAGCCGGCGCTCAGTCGGACCTCGGCGGGCCCGCCGCCCCCGCGGGCGCCGGCTGCTCGAGGGCAGCCCAGTCGGACTTCTCCGGACCGAACGCCTGGCCCGCCGGGCAGTGGGCCCGGAAGTCACACCACTGGCAGATCGGGCCGACCTTGGCCGGGAACCGGCTCGAGTCGACGCCGAGCTCGGCATAGTCCTCCTCGGCCCGCCGGGCCTCGCGGGCGATCGACTCGGCCTCGTCGATCTTGCGCTTGAGTGACTCGCCCGTGTGCTCGTGGCTGGCGACGGACCCGCTCGGGACGTGGTGGAGCTCGACGCGAACGCACTTGCGGCGGAACATCTTCCACACCGCTGCGGCGTAGAGGGCGAGCGGGAGCGACGTGCGTGCGTCGTCGGCGGTCGGCTCCCACCGGCTCATCTTGTAGTCGACGACGGCCAGCTCGCCGGCGCGGTCGTCGAGGCGGTCGATGCGGCCCTGGAGGGTGAAGACCTCGGTCTTCAGCGACACGGTCCGCTCGATGCCCAACGGCTGGTGGGCCGGGTCGACGTCGTCCAGGTAGGCGACGACCTGGCCCTGGGCCCGCTCACGCCACGCGATCGACTGGTCCGCGTCACGGAACCCCACGTCGATCCACGACGTGCGCACCAGCTCGGCCCCAGCCGCCGGCGACCGCTGCTCCACCGGGAGGTCCCACCAGTCCCGCAGGGCGTTGTGCACGGCCACCCCGACCGAGGTGTGGGCCCGCTGCGGCCGCGACGGCGGAGCCGGCCGGTCGAGGTACTGCATGCGGTAGCGACGCGGGCAGTCGACCCACGCCAGCAGCTTGCTCGGGCTGGCCCGGAACAGGCGACGCGGCATACCCACGAACTCCTGCTGGACGCCACGCCCGTCGAGCCCCTGGTCGCCTGCCTCCCCCGTGCCCATGCCGACCACGCTAGGCGGTGCCGCCGACAAAGGCCCGGATGCTGTCGGCGACCATCTGGACCGCGATCGCGGAGAGCAGGAGGCCGGCGATCCGCGTCACCAGCACCGTCCCGCTGTCCTTGAGGACGCGGTGGACCTGGCTGGCGAAGCGGAAGAACAACCAGACGACGAACATCGTGGCGACCAGGCCGGCCGCGACGGCGACGTAGTCGCCCACGGCGTCGGCCCTCTTGACCTGCAGCATCGTCGCGACGATGGCTCCCGGACCGGCCAGCAGTGGAGTGCCGAGCGGCACGAGGGCGACGTTGACCCCGGCGTCGGCGTGCTGCTCCTGCTCCGACCCAGTCAGCAGCTGGAGCGCGACGAGGAGCAGCAGCAGGCCACCGGCGCCCTGGAGGGCCGGGAGCGAGATGTGGAGGTAGGTGAGGATCTGCTGCCCGAACACGGCGAAGAGCACGATCACGCCCAGCGCCACGAGGGACGCGCGCCGCGCCGCCGCAACCTTCTGCTTCTGGGTGAGCGAGGAGGTCAGCGCGAGGAAGATCGGGAGCGCACCGGGCGGGTCCATGATCACCAGCAGGGTCACGAAGACCGAGCCGAAGGTCTGCAGGTTGATGATGTCGTTCACGCTCGTGCCGCCCTGACCACGTCGATGCCGCTGGTTGCCTGTTCCTCGATCTGCGCGAGCACCTCCGGGGTGGTGGTGTTCTCACCGAGCCGGTTCTCCTTGCCCGCGCCGTGGTAGTCGCTCGACCCGGTGACGAACAGCCCCAGCCGCGCCGCGAGCTCGACCGCGTGGGTGCGCTCCGCGGGAGTGTGGTCGCGGTGGTGGGCCTCGAGCCCGGCCAGCCCGGCGTCGGCCATCCGCTCGATGACCGAGTCCTCGACGGTCCAGCCCCGACCGTTCGCGAAGGGGTGCGCCATGACCGGCACCCCGCCGGCCGCGCGCACGAGCTCGACCGCGCGCACGGGGTCAGGGGCGTAGTGGGAGACGTAGTAGCGGCTGCCGTTGCGGAGGACGTCGGCGAACGCCTCGCCGCGGCTCTGCACGTAGCCGCTCGCGACGAGCGCGTCGGCGATGTGGGGCCGGCCCATCGTGGTGCCGACCCCCGCCTGGGCCCGCACCTCCTCGATCGTCACGGGTATGCCGTCCGCGGCCATCAGCTCGACCATCCGGTCGATCCGGGTCACCCTGGAGTCGCGGGCCCGGTCCAGCTCGTGCAGGAGCCCGCCGGCCTCGGGGTCGACCAGGTAGGCGAGCAGGTGGACGCTGATCCCGCGCTGCGAGCACGACACCTCGACCCCGCGCACCAGGTCCACGCCGAGCTCCCCGGCGGCGTGCACGGCCGCGGGCCACCCGGCATACGTGTCGTGGTCGGTGAGGGCCACCACGTCGAGCCCGGCCCGCGCGGCCTGGGCCACGACGAGGTCGGAGGGTTCGGTGCCGTCGCTCGCGGTGGAGTGGGTGTGGAGGTCGATCGGCACCTGCCAAGGGTAGGGCCACGGACGCCCTGGCCCGGCCTGCGGGTCGGACCACCGTGTCATCATCGGCAGGTGACCCCCCGTTCGCGACTGCCGATCCGCGATGCCGAGGGCGCAGACCGCTTCGAGGTCTTCCTCGTCTGCTCGGTGCTGTCGATCGCACTGACGCGGATGCTGTTGGCCGCCACCGGCTTCCCGCAGCTGGGCAGCGGCACGCTGCACCTCGCACACCTCCTCTGGGGCGGTCTGGGGATGCTCGTCGCCCAGCTCATGTTCATGCTGTTCCTCAGCCGCACGGCCCGGAACGTGGCGACGGTGTTCGCCGGCATCGGCTTCGGCCTGTTCATCGACGAGGTGGGCAAGTTCGTGACCGGCGACAACAACTACTTCTACGAGCCCGTGGCGGCGATCATCTACGGCACGTTCGTCGGGATGTACCTCGTCGTGACGTTCGTCGTGCAACGACACCCGATGACTGATCGGGAGCGGGTCGTCAACGCCGTCGAGCTGCTCAAGGAGTCGGCGGCGCACGACATGGACCACGCGGAGCGGCAGCGCGCGATCGACCTGCTGCGCGAGGTGGGCGACTCCGAGCCCTTGGCCCGGCCACTGCGCCGCACCCTCGAGGGTCTGTCGGTCACTGCGGTCTCCAGCTCGTTCATCGCCCGCGCCTACGCACGAGCGCGCCGGACGATCATCGGTCTGCCACGGCTCGAGCTGGTCAAGCGCACCGCGGTGGCGGTGCTGCTCGTCTTCGTCGTGGCGTCGGTCGGACGACCGGTCGTCCTCCTCACCCGCACCCCCACGACGGGCGACGTGATCTACGCGCTCTTCAGCGTCGCCTCGGCGGTTCTCGCCGTGGTGGCCACCGTCCGGTGGGTGCGCGGAGACCGGGGCCGCGCCTTGCGGATGTTCGAGATCGCGCTGCTCGGAGAGCTGTTCGTGGTGCAGTTCTTCCGGCTGCTCGACCAGGAGTTCGCCGGCTACCTGCTCGTCTTCATCAACCTCGCCCTCCTGGGGCTGTGCCGTGGGTTGCTGTTCGAGCACCGCAACCCACGGCGGACCGACGCGGACCCGGTCATCCCCGTCGGGACCGACCGCGCCGCCTCCTGACCGGGTCAGGTGGCGACGGGGCGCAGCTCGACGGTCTCTCCGGGGCCGGCGAACTTCTCCGCGACCTCCTCGGCCCGGTCCTGGCTCGCGACGTCGATGAGGAAGAAGCCGGCGAACTGCTCGACGGTCTCGGCGTAGGGACCGTCCGTGATCTTGCGGCGTCCGGCGTGCCAGCGGACGAGCCGCGCGTCGGCGGGGTCGCCCAGGGCCTGGCCGCCGACCAGCTCGCCGCTGTCGGACATCTCCTGCATCACCGACTCGAAGTCGGCCTCCAGGGTCGCGCGCTCCTCCGCGGACAAGGCCTGGTGCTCGGGGACGAAGTCGCTGGTGGGGTGACCCCAGGGCTGCGGCTTGGAGTGGATGAGGATGACGTACTTCATGGTCGGGCTCCCTGTTCGGGGGTGGGTGGCCGTGCGGCCCTGTCACTACCCTGACGGCCCGCGACCAGGGCTCTCGATCTTTTCGTCCACCGTATTTGCCCGAAGTCCTTCCGAGAGCCTGGCCGCGCCCTCGGTGACCGTCGGCTGTGAGGGAACGCACGCGGCATACCGGTGTCCTCGAGGTGCCACCCTCGGCAGGATGGGGGCCATGCAATTCGGACGCAGCTACGAGGAGTTCGAGGTCGGTGCGATCTACAAGCACTGGCCCGGCAAGACGGTGACCGAGTACGACGACCACCTGTTCTGCCTGCTCACCATGAACCACCACCCGCTCCACCTCGACGCCAACTACGCGGAGAACACCACGCAGTTCGGGAAGAACGTGGTGGTCGGCAACTACATCTACTCCCTCCTGCTCGGGATGAGCGTGCCCGACGTCTCCGGGAAGGCGATCGCCAACCTCGAGGTCGAGTCACTGCGCCACGTCGCCCCGACCTTCCACGGCGACACCATCTACGGCCAGACCGAGGTGCTCGACAAGTGGGAGTCGACGTCCAAGGACGACCGCGGAGTCGTGCACGTCGAGACCAAGGGCTACAACCAGGACGGCACCCTGGTGTGCATCTTCCGCCGCAAGGTGATGGTGCCCAAGGACTCCTACCTCGAGGCGCGCGGCGGCGAGCAGCCCGGCCGGCCCGAGCTGGTGGAGCCCGCCCCCAAGCCCCCCACGAGCTAGGCGGTATGCCGCGTGGTCGCCACCGTGCCGCACTAGGGTCACGTCATGGCCGATTTCGTTGGTGCTGTTGACCAGGGAACGACGAGCACGCGTTTCATGGTGTTCGACCACGACGGCGCCGAGGTGGGCCGACACCAGCTCGAGCACGAACAGGTGATGCCGCAGGCCGGCTGGGTCGAGCACAACCCGCTCGAGATCTGGGAACGCACCCAGACCGTGATCGGCTCCGCGCTCTCGCACCTCGACCTCCAGCCGTCGGACCTGTCCGCGCTGGGCATCACCAACCAGCGCGAGACCACGGTCGTCTGGAACCAGCGCACCGGTCGACCGCTGCACAACGCGATCGTCTGGCAGGACACCCGCACCGACCGCATCGCCCGGGCCCTCGACCGGTCCGGCCAGGGTGACGTCATCCGCGAGCGAGCCGGCATCCCGCCGGCGGCGTACTTCTCCGCGGGCAAGGTCCAGTGGATCCTCGACCACGTCGAGGGCGCCCGCGCCGCCGCCGAGAGTGGTGACGCCCTCTTCGGCACCATCGACACCTGGCTGCTGTGGAACCTCACCGGCGGCACCGACGGCGGGGTGCACGTCACCGACGTCACGAACGCCAGCCGCACCATGCTGATGGACCTGCAGACCCTCGACTGGGACGACGAGCTGCTCGGGTTCTTCGACATCCCCCGCCAGATGCTCCCCACGATCCGACCGAGCTCCGACCCCGAGTTCTACGGCCTGACCCGTCCGGGGGGCCCGCTCGGCGGTGAGGTGCCCCTCGCCGGCGACCTGGGCGACCAGCAGGCCGCGACCGTGGGACAGGTGTGCTTCGCGCCCGGCGAGGGCAAGAACACCTACGGCACGGGCAACTTCATGATCCTCAACACCGGCGAGGAGATCGTGCGCAGCGAGTCCGGGCTGCTGACCACGCTCTGCTACCAGCTCGGCGACGCCAAGCCGGTCTACGCGCTCGAGGGCTCGATCGCGGTGACCGGTTCGGCCGTGCAGTGGCTGCGCGACCAGCTCGGGATCATCTCCGGGGCCGCGGACATCGAACGCCTCGCCAAACAGGTCGACGACACCGGCGGCCTCTACTTCGTCCCCGCCTTCTCCGGGCTGTTCGCCCCCTACTGGCGTCCCGACGCCCGCGGCGCCATCGTCGGCATGAGCCGGTTCAACACCAACGCCCACCTGGCGCGGGCCACGCTCGAAGCCATCTGCTACCAGACCCGCGACGTCTCCGACGCGATGACCAAGGACAGCGGGGTCGAGCTCGAGGTGCTCAAGGTCGACGGTGGCGTCACGGCGAACGACCTCTGCATGCAGCTCCAGTCCGACATCCTCGGCGTCCCGGTGTCCCGTCCCGTGGTCGCCGAGACGACCGCCCTCGGCGCGGCCTACGCTGCTGGTCTGGCCACCGGTTTCTGGTCAGGCACCGACGAGCTCCGCGCGAACTGGCAGGAGTCGAAGCGGTGGTCACCGACCTGGTCGGACCGGCAGCGCACCGACGGGTATGCCGGGTGGCGCAAGGCCGTGGAACGCACCCTTGACTGGGTGGACGTCGACGAGGGGTAGGACATGGGTCTGGCAGGCACCACCACCGCGCTCTCACCGCGGGGCCGCGAGCGCGCGATCGAGGCCCTCGGCAGCGGCGAGGAGCTCGACCTGCTGGTCATCGGCGGCGGCGTCGTCGGCAGCGGCACCGCCCTCGACGCCATCACCCGAGGCCTGTCGACGGGGCTGATCGAGCAGCGCGACTTCGCCAGCGGCACCTCCTCCCGCAGCAGCAAGCTCATCCACGGCGGCCTGCGCTACCTCGAGATGCTCGACTTCGCCCTCGTCCGGGAGGCGCTGCACGAGCGCGGCCTGCTCCTCACCCGCCTCGCCCCCCACCTGGTCCGTCCCGTCCCGTTCCTCTACCCGCTGACCCACCTCGGGTGGGAGCGCGCCTACGTCGGATCGGGCATCGCGCTCTACGACGCGATGGCCGTGAGCTCGGGCCACGGCGCTGGCCTCCCCCGCCACCGACACCTCACGCGCCGCCAGGCCCTGCGGCTCATGCCCAGCCTCAAGAGCAGCGCGCTCACCGGCGCCGTCCAGTACTACGACGCACAGGTCGACGACGCCCGCCACACCATGGAGCTCGCCCGCACGGCCGCCAGCTACGGCGCGCACGTCGCGAATCGCGTTGCTGCCATTGGGTTCCTGCGCCAGGGCGAACGCGTCACCGGGGTGCGCGCTGTCGACAAGCTCACCGACCGCGAGTTCGTCATCAACGCCAAGCAGATCGTCAACGCCACGGGCGTGTGGACCGACGACACCCAGGCGATGGTCGGCGAGCGCGGTCAGTTCCACGTGCGGGCGTCCAAGGGCATCCACCTGGTCGTGCCCCGCGACCGGATCCACTCCTCGACCGGGCTCATCCTGCGCACCGAGAAGTCCGTCCTCTTCGTCATCCCGTGGGGCCGGCACTGGATCCTCGGCACGACCGACACCGACTGGGCGCTCGACAAGGCGCACCCTGCTGCCACCCGCGCCGACATCGACTACCTCCTCGACCACGTCAACCGGGTGCTGGCCACCCCGCTGACCCACGAGGACGTCGAGGGCGTCTACGCCGGCCTGCGGCCCCTCCTCGCTGGCGAGTCCGAGTCGACCAGCAAGCTGTCGCGCGAGCACGTGGTGGCCCACAGCGCCCCCGGGCTGGTCGTCGTGGCGGGCGGCAAGTACACGACCTACCGCGTGATGGCCAAGGACGCCGTCGACGAGGCGGCCCAAGCCATCCCGGGGCGGATCGCCGACTCGACGACCGACACCATCCCGCTGCTCGGCGGGGTCGGCTACCAGGCGGCGTGGAACCAGCGCCAGACGCTCGCCCGCTCGTCCGGCCTGCACGTGGCCCGCATCGAGCACCTCCTGCGCCGCTACGGCGCCCTCACCCAGGAGGTCCTCGACCTCGTCGCGGAGCGACCCGAGCTCGGCCAGCCGCTCGACGGCGCGGAGGACCACCTGCGGGCCGAGGTCGTCTACGCCGCCTCGCACGAAGGAGCCCTGCACCTCACCGACGTGCTCACCCGGCGCACCCGGATCTCGATCGAGGCCTGGGACCGAGGGGTCTCGGCCGCCCCCGCCGCTGCTGCGCTCGTCGCGCCGGTGCTCGGCTGGGACGAGGCCCGCACCAAGGAGGAGATCGAGATCTACCTCGGTCGCGTCGAGGCCGAGCGCATCAGCCAGACGATGCCCGATGACGCCAGCGCCGACGAGGCCCGTCGGAGCGGGCCTGACGGCACCCTGTGAGCTCCTCCGCAACGACACCAAAACATTGGACGAACTTTGAACATTGCAGGTCAGAGGGTTAGCGTGGGACCGCCTGGCGGCTGAGCCCACCCACGGCTCTCGCCCGACCACCGCGTCCGACCGAGGCTGTGTCCTAAGAAGGCTGGGTCCGACCAACGCTGTGTCCGACGACGGAAGGAGAGCCCCCGATGGCTTCGCCGAGCATCCTCTGGCTGCGCCGCGACCTGCGCCGTGCCGACCTTCCGGCGCTCGGGGCCGCGCACTCCGCCGGCTCGGGTGAGGTCGCCGTCGTCTTCGTCCTCGACCCCACCCTGTGGACGGGCGCCGGCGACGTCAGGCGCGCTTGGCTGGCCGAGAGCCTCAAGGCCGCCGACGCGGCATACCAAGGGCGGCTCTGTGTGCGGGAGGGCGACCCGGTGGAGGTCGTCCCGGCCCTGGCCGCCGAGCTCGGCGCGCGATCGGTCCACGTCTCCCGCGAGACCACGCCCGCAGGGCGACGCCGGGACCGCGCCGTGGCCGCTGCGCTCGGCGAGGCCGGTGTCGACTGGGTCGAGACCGGCAGCCCGTATGCCGTGGGGCCGGGTTTGGTGCTCAACGGCTCGGGCACGGAGTACAAGGTCTTCACGCCGTTCTCGAAGGCCTGGCGCGAGCACGGCTGGCCCGCCCCGGCCACCGAGCCGGACGGCTTGCGCCTGGCGCAGGTGCGGTCCGACCTGGCGGCCCTCAGCACCCTCAAGGAGGCCCGCGAGGTGGCCGGCCTCCCCACCCTCCCCGACGCGGGCGAGGCGGCGGCCTTGGAGCGGTGGGCCGACTTCCGCGACGGTGCGCTGGCCGACTACGGCAGCAACCGCGACCGGGCCGACCTCGACGGGGTGTCGCGCCTCTCGCCGTACCTCAAGATCGGGGCCGTGCACCCCCGCACCCTCCTGGCCGACCTGGCGGACGGCCGCCGGGACCTGGGCCAGGGAGCCGACCGGTTCGAGACCGAGCTGGCCTGGCGCGAGTTCTACGCCGACGTCCTGTGGCACCACCCGCGATCCGCGTGGCACGACCTGCGGCCCGCCCTGTCTGGGATGGACTACGACGACGCCGGGGAGGCAGTCGAGGCCTGGCGCGAGGGACGCACCGGCTACCCCGTCGTGGATGCGGCGATGCGCCAGCTGCTGGGTGAGGGCTGGATGCACAACCGGATGCGGATGGTCACCGCCAGCTTCCTCACCAAGGACCTGCACGTGTGGTGGCCGATCGGGGCGAGGCACTTCCTCGACCACCTCATCGACGGCGACGTCGCCTCCAACAACCACGGCTGGCAGTGGGTGGCCGGCACCGGGACCGACGCCTCGCCGTACTTCCGCGTCTTCAACCCGATCACGCAAGGGCTGCGCTTCGACCCGCACGGCGACTACGTCCGTCGTTACGTGCCGGAGCTCGCCCACCTCGACGGGCCGGCGGCCCACGAGCCGTGGAAGCACGCCGAGGGCTACGCCCACGACTACCCCGAGCGGATCGTCGACCACGCCGACGAGCGCCGCGAGGCGTTGCGGCGCTACGAGTCGGTCCGCGGATGACCGAGCGCACTCCGGGCGCCCACCGGGCGTCTGCCGCGAGCCGGGGGCTGCACCCGGTGCACGAGGTCCGCGACTTCATCCGCGCCGCCCTCGTCACGCCGGTCGCCCGCGACCACACCGAGAGCGACGCGGCCTTCCGCCGTCGCCGGGTCGTCGCCCTGGTCACCCTCGTCGTCGGCGCGGTCGTGCTCGGGTTCGCCCTGCGCATCCAGCCGGGCGACCCGATGTTCTACGTCGCGACCCTCGGCCTCGCGGCCGTCTGGGCCATCGGGGCCTTCGCCTCGGGGCCGCTCCACCTCGGCCATGCCCACACCCGCGCCGGCGGGGAGGATGCCCGGCCGATCGTCCAGTCGCTGGCGCTCGGAGCGCTGCTGCTCGCCGTGTTCCTGGCGGGCGCTGTGGTGGTGGCCCAGGTGCCGGTCCTGCGCGACCCCGTCGAGCACCTCCTCGACCACGCGCGCCTCGGCTCGCTCGCCCTGGTGGCGGTGCTCACCGCGGTCAACGGCATCGCCGAGGAGCTGTACTTCCGTGGCGCTCTGTACTCCGCGGTGGGCCGCCGGCACGCGGTGGCGATCACCACGGTCGTCTACGCGCTGACCACGGTCGGGGCCGGCATACCGCTGCTCGTCCTGGCCGCCGGCCTGCTCGGGCTGCTGACCGCTCTGCAGCGCCGCGTCACCGGCGGCATCCTCGGCCCGGTCGTCACGCACCTCACGTGGTCGCTCGGGATGCTCTTCCTCCTGCCCGCCGTCCTGTCCACCGGAAGCTGACCCATGACCGACGCCGCACCCCTCGCGACACCACGGACGACACCTCGCACGGCGCTCGTCACCGGCGCCACGGGCTACATCGGTGGCGAGCTCGTGCCCGCCCTGCTCGACGCCGGGTGGCGGGTGCGCGTGCTCACCCGCACCCGCTCGAGGCTCGAGAGCCACTCCTGGCAGGAGCACGTCGAGGTGGTCGAGGGCGACGCCACCTCACCCGACGACCTCGGCCGCGCACTCGACGGCGCGGAGGTCGCCTACTACCTCCTGCACTCGATGGACGGGCACGGCAGCTTCGTCGACCGGGACCGCACGATGGCGCAGGGTTTCGCCGCGGCGGCTGCCGACGCGGGCACCGCCCGAGTGGTCTACCTCAGCGGCCTGCACCCGTCGGGCGAGCTCTCCGAGCACCTCGCGTCGCGGGTCGAGGTGGGCGAGATCTTCCTGGCCGGCCCCGTGCCCGCCACCGTCCTGCAGGCCGGAGTGGTGCTCGGGGACGGCTCCGCGTCGTTCGACATGCTGCGCCACCTCACCGAGCGGCTGCCCGCGATGGTGGCCCCCAAGTGGGTCGACAACCGCATCCAGCCGATCGCCGTGGACGACGTCGTGCACTACCTCGTGGGCGCGGCCGACCTCCCCGAGGACAGCAACCGCACCTACGACATCGGCGGTCCCGAGGTGCTGACCTACGCCGACATGATGCAGCGCTACGCGCAGGTGGCCGGTCTCGGGCGCCGCCTCATCGTGTCCGTCCCCGTGCTGTCGCCGCGCCTGGCCGGGCTGTGGGTCGGCCTGGTCACACCGATCTCCGCCGGCATCGCGCGCCCGCTGGTCGGCAGCCTGGTCCACGAGGCGGTCTGCCACGAGGACGACGTGCAGACCGCGATCGGGCCCCCACCGGGCGGTCTCGCGGGCTTCGACACCGCTGTCCGGGCGGCGCTGCGGAGCGTCGACCCCCTCCTGTGGCGGCGGACGGTCCAGCGCACCGCCGGCACCGTCGCCGCGGCAGCGCTCGTGGGTTCCCTCCTCACCGCTCCGAAGTCGCGCTGGTACGCCTCGCTCGACAAGCCGTCCTGGCAGCCCGCCCCCGCCGCCTTCCCGGTCGTCTGGACCGGCCTCTACGCCGAGGTCGCCCTGCTGACCGCGGCTGCCTCCGCCGTGCTGGCGGAGCGCGGCCACCCCGACCGGGCCCGCGACCTCGAGCGGGCGCTGGCGGTCAACATGGTCCTCAACGCCGGGTGGACCGGGCTGTTCTTCCGCGCCCACCGCCCGTGGGTCGCCGCCGCCGAGTGCGCCGCCCTCACCGCGAGCAGCGTCGACCTCGCCCGACGTGTGGCTCCGGCCGGACGGGGTAAGGCCACCGGACTGCTCGCGTATGCCGGGTGGTGCGCCTTCGCGACCGCCCTCACCACAGCCATTGCCCGACGCAACCCGCGTCACTGAGCACAGGAGCACGTGAATGCCCACCGTCCAGCGCACCGTCACCACCACCGCTCCACCGACCCGCGTCCTGCCCTACCTGCTGGACTTCGCGAACGCCGTGGAGTGGGACTCCGGCACGGTCGCCTGCGAGCTCCTCTCGGGTGACGGCTCCCCCGGCACCGTCTGGCACAACGTGTCGAAGTTCGCGGGCCGGACCGTCGACCTCGACTACACCCTCGAGAGCGTCTCCGACCACGGGTTCGTCATCGTCGGTCGCAACGAGACCACGACCAGCCGCGACACCATCACCGTCTCGCCCGACGGCGCCGGTTCCTCGGTCGACTACCAGGCGGAGTTCGCCTTCACCGGGCTCGGCCGGTGGCTCTGGCCGGTGGCGATGCCGTTGCTCAGGAAGCTCGGCAACGACACCGCCCGCACCCTCAAGTCGGCCCTCGACCGGCTGTAGACCGTGCCCAGGTTGCGGAAGGTCTCGCCCCAGTCGAAGGGCTGGCGGCGTCGGAGGGCCGGCAAGGGCTTCGTCTACCTCGACGAGAACGGCGCCCGGCTGGGCGACGCCGACGTCGAGCGGATCCGGTCTCTGGCGATCCCGCCTGCCTGGGCGGACGTCTGGATCTGCCCGCTGCCCCAGGGCCACATCCAGGCCGTGGGCACCGACGTCGCCGGTCGGCGGCAGTACCTCTACCACCCGGTCTGGAGGCTCAAGCAGGACCAGACGAAGTTCGACCGCGTGCTGGCCGCCGCCGCCAAGCTGCCCGCAGCGCGACGACGGATCCTCTCGGACCTCGCGCTCGAGGGCATGCCCCGCGGACGGGCTGCGGCCACCGCCGTCCGCCTGCTCGACCTCGGGTACTTCCGCATCGGCAACGACGCCTACACCCAGGACAACGGGTCGTTCGGTCTCACGACCCTCGAGCGCCAGCACGTCCGCCGCCGCGGCGACGTCATCGTCTTCACGTTCGTCGGCAAGTCGGGGATCGAGCACACCATCGAGATCGACGACGCGGCCGCCATCGAGGCCCTGGACCGGATGCGGCGGCGCAAGTCGGCGAGCAAGCGCCTGCTGGCCTACCAAGAGGCCCGACGCTGGGCCGACCTCGACTCGACCGCCGTCAACGCCTACCTGGGCGACCTGCTCGGCGGCGAGCTGACCGCCAAGGACTTCCGCACCTGGCACGCGACCGTGCTGGCCGCGGTCGCCCTCGCCGCGAGCGACGAGCCGGGCGACACGAAGGCATCCCGCAAGCGCGCGGTCAAGGCAGCCGTCGACGAGGTGGCCGGCTACCTCGGCAACACCCCCACCATCGCCAAGAACTCCTACATCGACCCACGGGTGCTCGACCGCTACGAGACGGGCGCCACCATCGACGTCGACCCGTCGCGCTACCGCACGCCCGAGCGTCGCCAGGCCGCGATCGAGAAGGCTGTGCTCGCGCTCCTCGCCGACGACTGACCGTCAGCCGGTGGCCCGGCCGCCTCGACCATGCCGGCCCACCGGTCGAGGCACTCCGCAGCGCCACCGTGCAGCGCGGCATACGCACCTCCCAGGCCCAGCGCAGCGACCAGCAGGACGCCTCCGGCGATGATCACGGGTGCCTGGCCTTGCCCCTGTGTCGCGCCATGGAGCGATGCTGGCAAAGGACGTCTCGACCCAGACCCACCATTCGGGTGACGCCGTCTGGTGCCATGGCACGATGGGCGGGTGAGCGAAGAGCAGAAGAAGCCGGAGAACCGTGCCCGCCCGACGACCGATGAGTTCCGTGCGTTCGTCGCCGAGGACTGGGCCCCCCGCCCGCCCGGCCCCAGCGAGCTGAGCGAGGCAGCCCGGTATGCCGCGGCGCGTCGTGAGGCGGTCAGCGCCGCGTTCCAGGGCGACCGGCTGGTGATCCCCGCCGGTGGCCTCAAGGTGCGCAGCAACGACACCGACTACGTGTTCCGGCCGCACACCGCGTTCGCCCACCTCACCGGGCTCGGCGGCGACCGTGAGCCGGACGCCGTGCTCGTCCTCGAGCCCCGCGACGACGGCACGCACGAGGCGATCCTGTACTTCCGTCCGCTGGCCGGCCGGGACACCGACGAGTTCTTCGCCGACGCCCGCTACGGCGAGTTCTGGGTGGGGGCCCGCCCGACCATCGAGGACGTCGAGATCGAGCTCGGCGTCACCGGACGCCACATCGACGAGTTCTCCGATGCCGTCGTCAAGGACGCCGGCGAGGTGACCGTGCGGCTCGTCCGCGACGCCGACCGTGACCTCACTCGCGAGCTCGACACCGCCCGCACGTCGGACGCCACCGCCGCCGGCACCGAGCAGGACGACCTCACCGAGGCCGACGACGAGCTGGCGCACTTCCTGTCGCACCTGCGCCTCACCAAGGACGAGTGGGAGGTCGAGGAGATGCGCAAGGCCGTCGAGGCGACCCACCACGGGTTCGACGCCGTCATCGCCGACCTCCCGTCGGCCGTCGCCAAGGGCCGCGGCGAGCGCTGGGTGGAAGGCGTCTTCGGCCTCACCGCACGCCACGAGGGCAACGGCGTCGGCTACGACTCCATCGCCGCCGCAGGCGACCACGCCACCACGCTGCACTGGATCAAGAACACCGGTGAGCTGCGCGACGGCGACCTCATCCTGCTCGACGCCGGGGTCGAGGTGGACTCGCTGTTCACCGCCGACATCACCCGCACGCTCCCGGCCAACGGCACCTTCACCGATGCCCAGCGCGAGGTCTACGACGCTGTCTACGCCGCGCAGGAGGCGGGTCTCGCAGCGGTCAAGCCGGGCAACAAGTTCTCCGACGTGCACGCCGCCGCGATCAAGGTCATCGCCGAGCACCTGCACGGCTGGGGCCTTCTGCCCGAAGGGGTTTCGGTCGAGGACACCCTCGACAAGGAGCACGGCCAGTACCACCGCCGCTGGATGGTGCACGGCACGAGCCACCACCTCGGACTCGACGTGCACGACTGCGCACTCGCAACCCGCGAGGAGTACATGGATGCCGAGCTGCTACCGGGCATGGTGCTGACCGTCGAGCCCGGGCTCTACTTCAAGGCCGACGACCTCAAGGCACCCGAGCGCTTCCGTGGCATCGGCGTGCGCATCGAGGACGACGTGGTGGTGACCGCGGACGGCCACGAGAACCTGTCGGCCGCCATGCCCCGCTCGTCGACCGCCGTGGAGGCCTGGATCCGCGACGTCCAGGCGCGCTGACCCCGGCGCCAACCCATGCAAAAGGCGAGTTAGCGCCGAGCCGTCACTCCAGCCCGGCGCTAACCCATGCAAAAGGCGAGTTAGCGCCGGGCCGTCACTCCGGACCCGGGCCAGCTCGCCGGCGCCTGGGGTCAGCGCCGCTCGACGACGTCCAGGGTGAGGGCTTTCTCGACACCGGCCGCCTGGCCGCCCCACCCGAGGATCATGCCGATCAGCTCAGCCGGCTTGGGGAACGTGTCGGGCAGCGCGGCGTTGTAGGCCTGGTGTGCCTCGAGCGAGGCCACCGCCTGGTCGAGGTGGTCCGCCACGTCGACGTAGTGCGTGGCCGTCGGTGAGCCGCTGAAGCAGAGTCGCTTGACGTTCCACGGCTCGAACCCCTCGTCGACCAGCTCGGGGAAGATCCAGCGGTTCCCCGCGTCGGCCACGGCGTCGACGCAGGCGAGGCCGACCGCCCGGTGGTCGGCCTGGTTGAGCATCCCCTGGACGAACCGGTCGCCGTAGTGCCCGGTGATGACGACGTCGGGCTTGCGGCGTCGGATCTCGCGGGAGATGTCGCGGCGCAGGCCCAGGCCGTACTCGACGTTGCCGTCGCGGTGGCTGCCGAAGTCCACCTCGGTCACGCCCACGATGGCCGCCCCGTCGCGTTCCTCCTGCTCGCGGACGCCGGCCGCCTCGTCGGGGTGCATGGTGTCGATGCCTGCCTCACCCTTGGTCAGCAGGAAGTACGTCACGGTCTTGCCGGCCGCGGTCCACTTGGCCACGGCCGCGGCGGTGCCGTACTCGATGTCGTCCGGGTGCGCCACGACGCACAGGACGGAGGTGAAGTCGTCGCCGAAGTCGGCGAGGGCGGGCTTGTCCCCTGCGGTCTCAGTCATGCGCACGAGGGTATGCCGCGTGGGCGCGACCGCGCCTCCCCACCGCGCCATCCGGCGTTGTTCGGAAGATCCGCCGGGCCAGGACCCGGCTCATCTTCCGAACAACGGGGCTTCAGACCGACGGCGGGGGTGTCTGCTGCGCTTGCTCGCTGGCGGCGCGCTGGCGCTCGGCCTCCCGGGCGGCGTCGACCTGGGCCTGCGCCGCTGCCATCGGGTCCATTCTGGTCAGGAGCTCACGACCCTGGGCCGCGAACTTGTGCTCCACGAGCACCTCGTACTGGGTGGCCACGACCTGCATCACCGACGTGAAGTCCCGGTTCCCACCGGTCAGGGCGTAGCCGATCAGCGCCCAGACGAGGCCGAAGACGGCACCGAACGCCACCGTGAGCAGCACCCCGATGAACCCGGCGCCGTTGCTGCCGGTGTCGAGCAGCGAGAAGATCAGGCCCACGAAGAGGCCGAGCCACGCGCCGGAGACAAGACCTCCGACTGCGACCCGTCGTCTGGTGAGCCGACCGGTGACGCGCTCGAGCTGCTTGAGGTCGGTGCCGACGATCAGGACGTTCTGCACCGGGAACTCGTGGTCGGACAGGTAGTCGACGGCCTTCTGCGCCTTGTCGTAGGTGTCGTACCGCCCGAGCGACATTGGGTACTCCAGCGTCAGGACCGCGCGGGACCTGGCCATGGCATTCGGCTGCGTGCTCATGGCACCAGTGTGTCAAAGCCTGCTGGGAGGCCGCTGGACGGCACCCGATCGGGACCTGTGGTGTGCCGCGTGGCCGGCCACGCGGCATACCCTCAGCTCTTGAGTGCGACTACTTCTTGACAGCGAAGTCCTCGAGGAGGCGGCGGCCGATGATCATCTTCTGGATCTCGGCGGTGCCCTCGCCGATGAGGAGCATCGGGGCCTCGCGGTAGAGGCGCTCGATCTCGTACTCCTTGGAGTAGCCGTAGCCACCGTGGATGCGGAACGACTGCTCGACCACGTCGGCACAGTTCTCGGCGGCGAGGTACTTGGCCATGCCGGCCTCGAGGTCGTTGCGCGCGCCGGCGTCCTTGAGCCGCGCGGCCTTGACCATCATCTGGTGGCTGGCCTCGACCTTGGTCGCCATGTCGGCCAGGCGGAACAGGATGCCCTGGTGCTCGGCGATCTTCTTGCCGAACGTCTCGCGCTGCTGGGAGTAGGCGATCCCGAGCTCGAAGGCCCGCATCGAGACCCCACAGGCCCGGGCGGCGACGTTCACGCGGCCGACCTCGACGCCGTCCATCATCTGGTAGAAGCCCTTGCCCGGCTCACCACCGAGGATCTGGGCGCTGGTGGTCTGGTGTCCCTCGAGCACCATCTCCGTGGTGTCGACGCCCTTGTAGCCCATCTTCTCGATCTTGCCGGGGATGGTGACGCCCTGGGCGGTCTCGCCGAAGCCTGCGGTCTTGTCGATGAGGAACGTCGTCATGTTCTTGTATACGGACTCAGCCCCAAGGTCCGTCTTCACCAGCACCGCAACGAGATTCGCGCTTCCACCGTTGGTGAGCCACATCTTCTGTCCGGTGATCGACCAGGTGTCGACGCCATCGACCGGCTCGCCCTTGACGGCCTTGGTCCGGATCGCCGAGACGTCCGAGCCCAGACCCGGCTCGCTCATCGAGAAGGCGCCACGGATCTCGCCGGTCGCCATCTTCGGCAGGTACCTCTGCTTCTGCTCCTCGGTGCCGTGCTGCAGCAGCATGTAGGCGACGATGAAGTGGGTGTTGACGATGCCGCTCACCGACATCCAGCCGCGCGCGATCTCCTCGACCACCAGCGCATACGTGAGCAGCGACTCCCCCAGCCCGCCGTACTCCTCGGGGATCATCAGCCCGAAGATCCCCATCTCCTTCATGCCCTCGACGATGTCGGTGGGGTACTCGTCCTTGTGCTCGAGCTCCTGGGCCACCGGGATGATCTGCTCGTTGACGAACTCGCGCACGAGCTTGACCAGCTCCGTCTGCTCCTCGGTCAGGCCATCGGTCTGCTGGAGTCGGGACATGCGGTTCGCCACCTTGCGGTTCGGAGGGATGCGATTCGGGATCAGGCCCTCCCGCGAGTATGCCGAGTGGCCCAGTCCCAGCACAGGTTCGGGCCGTGTGAGCCTCCCCACCCGCCCCCTCCGGAGCCGGCTACCAGGCCTGGCGCAGCCGGCCGATCGCTGTGTTGAGGTCCACTCCCCGGCGCTGGGCCGCTCGAGCCAGCAGGACCGCGGCGGCTCGCAGCTCGTCGTCGACGTCGTCCCGGGCCGGCCGAGGTTGGACGACGGTCCCGTTGCGTCCCAAGGTCGCGACGTGACCCTCGCTCTCGAGCTGGCGGTAGGCCTTGGCGACGGTGTTGGTCGCCACGCCGAGGTCGCCAGCCAGCTGCCGCACCGTGGGAAGCCGCGTGCCCGGAACCAGCGAGCCGTCGAGGATCCCATCCGTCACCGCGTCGACGATCTGCTCGTAGACCGGGACGGTCGACTCCGGGTCGAGCCGAAACAGCATCAGACCACACCTTCCAGCGCGTGCCGTCGGGCCCACTGGTGGTTGATGTCGGACGCTGCGACCCAGGCCAGGCCGCAGACCACCGTTGCGGCTGCCACCCCGATACCAGCTGCTGGCGCGATGACCCAGCGCTCCGACCCACGAGCGTCCGTGAGCAGCGGTATCAGGGGAAGGCCCGCTCCCGTCGCGGCCAGCGACCACATCCCTGCACAGATGTCGCGAAGGCTCATGGCCCGAAGCACCTCGGCCCAGACGAGCCCACCAGCAGTGGTGGCGTCCGCAGGCGCCGCCAGGGTGCGGCGGGCCAGCGGGACGGCGAGCAGTCCGACCCCAAGGCCCATCACGCCGCCTCCCACGATCCCCAGCCACAGTGTGGGCGAGGCCGCCTCGACTCCTGCCAAAGCGACGCCGTAGACGATGGCGGCGAGGGGCACGGCCGGCGCCAGGCGGAGCAGCACCGCTTCCCCGGGAAGCAGGTAGTCGCGCAGCTCCCGACGCTGCAACGTGACCAACCGTGCTGCCCCAGGTCGCAGCCTGAGGGATCGAAGATGCCCCACGATCGTCCCGATGGTTCGACAGGCGCACAGGGTGAGGATTCCGAAGTAGCTGGCGCCGGCTGCGATCGTCTCTGCCGAGAACGCCGCGAATGCGGCCAGGACGACCGCCAGCCCGACCGAGGCGCCGATCCAGGTGCTCAGGTAGCGCCTGTTGAGGCGAGTCCACAGTGCCGGCCAGTCCTCACCGGGCTCGGCGGGGTAGGCCGCCTTCGCGACCTTCACCGCCTCGCGCTGGACTGCACCGCGCCGCACGGACGGCAAGAACGCGCCGCCTCCGATGAGCGCCATCACGCCCACGATGGCCGCTGTCCAGATCATCAGACCCCCTTTGTTGCTCCCTTGTAGTACTACAAACTAGCGCTCCGCGAAGCCCTTGTCTGCAGCCCTGGATAAATCAGTGGCGGAACACGGGGCTGGCCTGTCACGCTCTCCGGGTATGCCGCGTGGCACCGGGCCCGCGGACGACTCCCTCTCGCAGGGACGACTGCATCAACCGAAGGAGGCACGAGATGTCCATCACTGTCCTGGGCACGTCCGCTGCCCTTTCCCTTCGTTCGATGGAGTCCACCCATGCAGTTCCAGGAGCACCTCTCCTTCTCGTTTGACAGCCTTCCCGACGCACCCCCCGAGGGCGAGCGTTGGTCCAGCTGGGACGGTGCAACGCACGGTCCGAAACCCCGACCCGACTGGGTCATCACCGCGCTCGGCGCCGTCGAGTCCGACCTCGGCGTCCTCAAGACCGGCAAGGAGGCTGACGTCCACATCGTCCGGCGCTGGCTGCCGGACGGCACGACCACGCCTGCCGTCGACTCGTTCCTCGCCGCCAAGCGCTACCGCACCGGCGAGCACCGGATGTTCCACCGGGACGCCGGCTACCACGAGGGCCGACGGGTCCGACGCAGCCGCGAGATGCGGGCCATGGCTCGGCGCACCGAGTTCGGCAAGGAGCTGCTCTCCGGGCAGTGGGCCGTGGCCGAGTTCGAGGCGTTGGCCGCCCTGTGGGAGATGGGTCTGCCCGTCCCCTACCCCGTACAGCTGAGCGACCGCGAGATGCTGATGGAGTTCATCGGCGAGCCCGGCGAGGCGGCGCCACGCCTCGCGCAGACCCGCCCGTCGGCCGACCTGCTGCCCGAGCTGTTCGAGCAGCTGCGCACCTCGATGATCACGTTGGCCAAGCGCGGCTGGACGCACGGCGACCTGTCCCCCTACAACGTGCTGCTGCACCGCGAGCGGCTGGTCATCATCGACTGGCCGCAGATCGTGGACATCATCGGCAACCCGCGTGGCTTCGAGTTCCTGGAGCGCGACGTCACCAACATGTGCCGCTGGTTCGTCAGCAAGGGGCTCGAGGTCGACGAGGGCGAGCTGCTCGGTGACCTCGTCGCCGAGGCGACCTCGCGCTGGTAGCGGGCCACGCGGCATACCGAGGTCCGGGCGTGACTCGTCCTAGGGTGAGGCCATGTCCACGATCACCCGCCGCACCCTGCTCGCCGGCGCGGCGGGTGCCGGCGGGCTGGCCCTGGCCGGCGGGCTGGCCCTGGCCGGCTGTCGTGGCCCGGACGCCCCGGACGTCGCCGTGCGGTCCGGCTCGCTGCGCAGTGGGCACTGGCCGGGCCGCGACATCCACTGGCAGCTCGCGCAGCAGACGCAGGACGTCACCACGCCCGCGCCGCTCGTGGTCGTCCTGCACGGCAAGGGCGGCGACGCGACGCACGCCTTCCGGATCATGAAGCTGCAGGAGCACGTGCGCTCGGCCGGGGTCACCCTGGCGTCGGTCGACGGCGGCGACTACTACTGGCACGCCCGCCGGGGCGGTGTCGACACCGGCGCCATGGTCGTCGAGGACTTCCTGCCGCTCATGCGACGGGAGACCGGCTACGAGGGGAAGGTCGCCTTCCTCGGCTGGTCGATGGGTGGCTACGGGTCCCTCCTGCTGGCCAGCGAGCTCGGACCGGACCAGGTCTTCGCGGTGGTCGCGGAGAGTGCCGCCCTGTGGACCGACCCGGGGCTGAGCGCGGCAGGGGCCTTCGACGACCGCGAGGACTTCGAGGCCCACGACGTGTTCGAGCGCACCGACGTGCTCTCGAAGATCCCGGTCCGGATGGACTGCGGACGCTCCGACCCGTTCGTGGCCGGCAACCGGGCCTTCGGCAAGGTCCTTCCGTCGGCGGAGCTCACCTTCGACAAGGGCGGGCACACGGCGGAGTACTGGACGAGCCACGGCGGTCCACAGCTCGAGTGTGTGCGCGAGCAGTACGACCGTCAGTAGACGGTGACGCGACCGCCGATCGGCATGATCTCGTTGGCCCAGATCATGTCCATGGCGGGGTTGCTGACCCGCGCACAGCCGTGCGAGGCCGGGTAGCCCGGGACGTTGCCGGCGCCGTGCACCGCGATGCCCCCGTTGAAGTAGCGCGGGCGCCAGAGGTCACCCAGCGGGCCCTTGTCGAGGTGGTTGACCGAGCGGAAGGTGCTGAAGGTGCCCGCCGGGGTGAGTGCGGTGCGGGTGTTGCCCTCGCTGGTGTACTGCTCGCCGCTGCCGGTGCTCGTGTTGAGGACCATCGTGACGCTGCCACCGCGCACGACGAGCAGGAGCTGGCGGGCCTTGTCGATCTCGATGCCACTGCCACCGATCCGCGACTGTGGGCGGACGCCGTTCTGCAGGGCGCGTCGCGTGGCTGGGCCGAAGACTCCGTCACGGCCGAGTCCGGCCGTCTTCTGCAGGGCCATCACCGCCTGGGAGGTCAGGCCGCCGTAGACGCCGTCGGCCGAGCCGTTCCAGTAGCCGAGGGCGGACAGCCGCTGCTGCACCTGCCTGACGTAGGGACCCTGGTCGCCCGAGTGCAGGGTGTCGCCCTCGGTCGGGACCGGCTTGGGGGTCGGCTTGGGCGGGGTGGGCTTGGTCGTCGGCTTCGGCGTGGCCGTCGCGGTCGTGGGCACCGGGGTGGTCGGGCCCGCCGTGACGGTGTCCGTCGGCTCCGGCGTCGTGGGGTCGGTCGTCGCGGGGTCGGTGGCCGAGGTCGTGCCCACGGCTGCCGAGGGAGTCGCCGAGGTGTTCTTGCCGAAGGTGATGCCTCCGCACCCGCTGAGCGCGAGCGCGCCGACCAGCACCGAGGCAGCCAGCGCCGCACGTCGTCCAGTCCGCCTGCGGTCCATCGAGTCCCCTTCCCTGGCCGGCGGACGCGGTCCGCAGGCGACGCCTTGTCAGTCATGGTGACGCACTGGTCCGCGTTTCGGTTGTCCCCCACGCCGAATCGTGACCATCGCGAGCTGTCCGGCCCGGGGCGGCGCTCCCTGTGCGCTCGCCCCCGGGCCGGTCGCCACGTCCCCCGACATGGCGCGGACGCCCTCCCCGAGGGCGACCGCAAACACCAAGACGCAGCGGAGGGCCGAAAGGTTGCCCCCGTTGCCCTGTTGATTTCTCAACAGCGCACTTCTGGCCACTGGTGCGGCACGGACCACCCCCCGAAGGCCAACCTGCTACACCGGTGGCCAGGAGTGCGAGTCCAGCCGAGGCCGGGTCAGCCCTCGGCGAGTGCCGTGATCGCCTCGTGGATCGCCAGCACCCGCTGCGCCGTCTCGACGTGCAGGCTCTCGACGAGCCGCCCGTTGAGCGTCACGACACCGGCTCCCGCACCGGCCTCCCAGGCCGCGAGCACGGCCCTGGCGTCCTCCACGGCGGCCTCGCTCGGCGCGAACGCCGCGTTGCACGGGTCGACCTGTCCGGGGTGGATGAGGGTCTTGCCGTCGAAGCCCAGCTGACGCCCCTGGGTGCACTCGGCCTCGAAGCCCTCGAGGTCTTTCACGTCGTTGTAGACGCCGTCGAGGATCACCGTCCCCGTGGCCCGAGCCGCCAGGAGGCACAGCGACAGCCCGGTGAGCAGCGGCGCCCGACCGGGCACGTGCTCGGCGTGCAGCTCCTTGGCGAGGTCGTTGGTGCCCATCACGAGCACGGTGAGCCGGTCGGACGCGCCCGCGATCTCCTCGCAGTGGAGCATCGCCTGCGGGGTCTCGACCATGGCCCAGAGGGCGGTGTGCCCAGGAGCACCGGCCGCCTCCATCGCAGCGACCAGGGCGCGCACCTCGTCGCCCGACCCGACCTTCGGCACGACGACCGCATCGGGCCCGGCCGCACAGGCTGCGCGCAGGTCGGCATCGTGCCACTGCGTCCCGATCCCGTTCACCCGGATCGCCAGCTCGCGGCGGCCGTACTCGCCCGACCGGGCCGCGGCGCAGGCGTTGTCGCGCGCCGCGTCCTTCGCGTCGGGGGCCACTGCGTCCTCGAGGTCGAGGATCAGGGCGTCGACGGCGAGGGTCTTGGCCTTCTCCAGCGCCCGCTCGTTGGACGCGGGCAGGTAGAGCACCGAACGCCGCGGTCGGTATGCCGTGGTGTCCACCACGTCAGGCACCGTCACGGTCGCGCACCGTCGCCATCACCGGAACGCGGCTCCGCGGCATACAGCTGCGCGAGCTGGGGGTCGGTGGCGGCGAGCCGCTCCGCGAGCTCGAGCATCACCTGGCACTGCTTGAGGGACGCGTCGTCCTCCATCTTGCCGTCGAGCATCACGGCACCCGTGCCGTCGCCCATCGCCTCGACGACGCGGCGCGCGTGGGCGACGTCCTCGGCGGACGGGCTGAAGACCCGCTTGGCGATCTCGATCTGCACCGGGTGCAGCGACCAGGTGCCGACACAGCCGAGCAGGAAAGCGTTGCGGAACTGGTCCTCGCAGGCCACGACGTCCTTGATGTCACCGAACGGCCCGTAGTAGGGGAAGATCCCGTGCATCGCGCAGGCGTCGACCATCCGCGCGATCGTGTAGTGCCACAGATCCTGTTGGTAGGTCTGGCGACTCGCGTTGACGGCGTCCTCGACGCCAGCCGGGGGGTCCTGCCGCACGAGGTAGCCCGGGTGCCCACCGCCGACGCGCGTGGTCTTCATCCGTCGGTCTGCCGCGAGGTCGGCCGGGCCGAGCGAGAGACCCTGCATGCGCGGGCTGGCGCCGGCGATGGCCTCGACGTTGGCGACACCACGAGCGGTCTCGAGGATCGCGTGCACGAGGATCGGGCGCTGGAGGCCGGCGCGCGCCTCGAGCTGGGCGAGCAGCCGGTCGACGTAGTGGATGTCCTCGGGCCCCTGCACCTTCGGGACCATGATGACGTCGAGCTTGTCGCCGACCTCCGTGACGAGGGTGGTGAGGTCGTCGAGCACCCAGGGGCTGTCGAGCGAGTTGACCCGGGTCCACAGCTGGGTGGAGTCGCCGAAGTCAGTGGCGCGGGCGATCTCGACGAGCCCAGCCCGCGCGGCCTCCTTGCGGTCGGCCTTGACCGCGTCCTCGAGGTTGCCGAGCAGCACGTCGACGGTGCCGACCATGGCCGGGATCTTGGCGGCCATCTTCTCGTTGCTCGGGTCGAAGAAGTGGATCACGCGCGAGGGGCGCGAGGGCACCTGCGTGAGCGGGGTGGGAGCACCCACCGCCAGTGGGGCGAAGAAGTCCTTGGGGCTGCGCACGCGGCGACGCTAGCAGCGACAGTCTCACCGCGGTTATGACACAGTTCACGTGTGACCGAGCCCGCGCGCGAGCCTGCCGACGGCGGCGCCGCGCCGACGCCGCTCGACGTCACCGCGACCACCCCCCTCACCGTCACGCCGGTCAACGTCACCGCCCTGTTCGCCGAGGCGGCGACCAAGTCCGGTCTGATGTGGGTCCAGCCCCCCGGCGACCGCGCGTGGCCGTTCTGGCACGCGTGGGCCGACGAGACCGTGTATGCCGTGTCCGGCCCGGGCGAGCAGACCCTGCCGTGGTTGCCCGAGGAGGTGCTGCTCATCCTCCGGAGCAAGGACACCGGCGGACGGTTGCTCACCGTCCAGGCCACCGTCCACGAGATCGGCCCCGCCGACGAGGGCTGGGACGCCGCGACCGAGGCCCTGCGGGCCGGGCGGCTGAACGCCTCCGAGGACGCGGTCGAGCGGTGGGCCCGCGAGTGCACCGTGCGGGCGCTGCGGCCGTTCGGGACTCCCGTGGAGGGTCCGGGGTCCTACCCCACGACCTCCGGCGCCGCACCGCCGCCGCCCAGCGAGGCCACGACCGCGACCTGGCGCCCGTGGCACTGGCGCGGACGACCACGACGACGGCGCGGGAACCGCCTCCCCGACGACGGCTGACCAGCCGGATAACCTTGCGGCGTGAGCACTCCGTCGCGCGTCTTCGTCGGCCGCCTGACCAGCCTGAGCGTGTTCGACCCGCTCGGTGACCAGGTCGGTCGCGTCCGCGACGTCGTCGTCACGTTCGGCGCCTCCCGCCGCCGTCCCCGCATCATCGGCCTCGTGGTCGAGGTGCCCGGTCGTCGCCGGGTCTTCGTGCCGATGACGCGCGTGACGTCCGTCGACGGCGGGCAGGTCATCACCACCGGGCTGGTCAACATGCGCCGGTTCGAGCAGCGCACCAACGAGGTGCTCGTCATGGCCGAGATCCTCGAGCGACCGGTGACCGTGCACGACCCCGAGGGCGACTACGAGGCGACCGTGGAGGACGTCGCCATCGAGCGCGAGCGCAGCCGCGACTGGGCGATGTCGAAGGTGTTCGTGCGGCAGGGCGCGGCTCGCAGCACGCTCGGGCCGTTCCGACGTCGCCGCGGCGCCACGGTGCTGGTGCCCGTCGAGGACGTGACCGGCATCCACCAGTCCACCGCCGGGCAGTCCGCGGCGATGCTGCTCGAGACCTACGACGACCTGAAGTCCGCCGACCTCGCCGGGGTCATCCACGACCTGTCCCCCAAGCGCCGGGCCGAGGTGGCCGAGGCGATGGACGACGACAAGCTCGCCGACGTGCTCGAGGAGCTGCCCGAGGACGACCAGGTCGAGATCCTCGAGACCCTGCCCGTCGGCCGCGCCGCAGACGTCCTCGAGGCGATGGAGCCCGACGACGCCACCGACCTGCTGCACAACCTCACCGCCGAGAAGCAGGAGGAGCTCCTCCAGCTGATGGAGCCCGACGAGGCCGCCGACCTGCGCCGGTTGCTGACCTACGACGAGGAGTCGGCCGGCGGCATGATGACCACCGAGCCGGTCATCCTCGGTCCGGAGGCCTCGATCGCCGAGGCGCTGGCCGTCGTCCGCCGGGCCGAGATCTCCCCCGCCCTCGCGTCCACCGTCTACGTCTGCCGCGCTCCGCACGAGACCCCCACCGGCAAGTTCCTCGGCATCGTCCACATCCAGCGGCTGCTGCGCGAGCCTCCCCACGGCGCCATCGGGGGCATCCTCGACAAGGAGATCGAGCCGCTCACGGCGGACGCCCCGCTGGGCCAGGTGACGCGGATCCTCGCCACCTACAACCTCGTCGGCGTCCCCGTGGTCGACGCCGACGGCCGGCTCATCGGTGCGGTCACCGTCGACGACGTCCTCGACCACATCCTCCCGGACGACTGGCGCGAGGACCGGCACGAGGTGACCCATGGCTGAGCGCGACCGCCGGGTGGCGTCCAGCCGGCTCGACCAGCCCCGCGAGACCCGCAGGGCCCTGTTGCCGCGCCCCACCATGAGCCAGGAGACGTTCGGGCGCTGGAGCGAGCAGTTCGCCCGCTTCATGGGCACCGCCGCGTTCCTCATCGCCATGACGGTGTTCGTCGTCTTCTGGGTGATCTGGAACCTCGTGTCGCCCAAGGAGTGGCGGTTCGACAACTACCCGTTCATCTTCCTCACGCTCATGCTGAGCCTGCAGGCCTCGTATGCCGCGCCGCTCATCCTGCTCGCCCAGAACCGGCAGGCCGACCGCGACCGGGTCGCGCTCGAACAGGACCGCGCGCGCGACGAGCGCAACCTCGCCGACACCGAGTACCTCACCCGCGAGGTCGCGTCACTGCGGCACGCGATGGGTGACGCCGCCACCCGCGACTTCGTCCGCTCCGAGCTGCGTGGGCTGCTCGACGAGCTCGAGGAACGCGGCCTGGAGGTGCGCCGACGTGAGGCAGACGACAGCCTGTCGGGCGCGACCGGTTCTTCGAGGGACCAGGGCGCGACCTAACATGGGGGCATGTGCCCCAGCCCCAGCGACACCTCGAGCGACGCTCAGAGCGACGCCCTCAATGAGGGCGGGTCTGCGGCTGCCCCGGTGACCGACGACGCCCTCCACCAAGCGCTGACGACCGTCATCGACCCCGAGATCCGCAAGCCCGTGACCGAGCTCGGCATGGTCGAGAGCGTCACGGTCGACGCCAGTGGTCGGGTCGCCGTGACCATCCTGCTCACCGTCTCGGGCTGCCCGATGAAGGACACGCTCACCAAGGACACCACCGCGGCCCTGTCGAAGGTGCCCGGCGTCACCGGCGTCGACGTCACGCTGGGTGTGATGAGCGACGAGCAGCGCGTGGCGCTGCGCCAGCAGCTGCGCGGCGGCACCGCCGAGCGCGAGATCCCCTTCGCGAAGCCCGGCTCCCTCACCCGCGTGTATGCCGTGGCCTCCGGCAAGGGCGGGGTCGGCAAGTCGTCGGTCACCGTCAACCTCGCCGCGTCGCTCGCCCAGAGCGGGCTGCGCGTGGGCGTGGTCGACGCGGACGTCTACGGCTTCTCGGTGCCGCGGATGCTCGGCGTCGAGCACCGGCCGACGCAGGTCGACGACATGATCCTGCCGCCGATCGCCCACGAGGTGAAGGTCATCTCCATCGGGATGTTCGTGCCCGGCAACCAGCCCGTCGTGTGGCGTGGACCCATGCTGCACCGCGCCCTCCAGCAGTTCCTCGGCGACGTCTTCTGGGGCGACCTCGACGTCCTCCTCCTCGACCTCCCGCCGGGCACGGGCGACATCGCCATCTCGGTCGCCCAGCTGATCCCGAACGCCGAGATCCTCGTGGTGACCACTCCCCAACAGGCTGCGGCCGAGGTCGCCGAGCGCGCGGGATCCATTGCGCTGCAGACGCACCAGCGGATCGTCGGGGTCATCGAGAACATGTCCTGGCTCGAGCTGCCGGACGGTTCGCGGCAGGAGATCTTCGGGTCGGGTGGCGGTCAGGCCGTGGCCGACTCGCTCACCCGCGCGGTCGGCGCCGACGTGCCGCTGCTCGGCCAGATCCCCCTCGACGTCAACCTCCGTGAGGGCGCCGACCAGGGCATGCCGGTCGTGCTGCGCAATCCCGAGTCGCCTGCCGCGGTGTCGCTGCGCGCGATCGCGCGCGGTCTCGCGACCCGGTCCCGCGGTCTCGCCGGTCGTTCGCTCGGCCTGTCCCCCGTCGGCCGCTGAGCCCGTCGGCATCTCATGCAAAAGGCGAGTTAGCGCCGGCCTCGCGCGGCGCTAACTCGCCTTTTGCATGGATTAGCGCCGCCGTGCCAGCGGGAGGACCTACGTCGCGTCGTCGTCGTAGGGCGTCGGCTTGGTCGCGTCGTAACCGCCGGTGCTGGCGGCAAAGGTCGGAGGAGTCCCGTCGGCGTCTGCGGGGTTCGGGTCGAGCAGCGCCTCTCGCACGATGCGACGCGGGTCGTACTGCCGCGGGTCGTACTGACGCCAGTCGATGTCATCGAACTCCGGCCCCATCTGCTCGCGCAGCTGGCCCTTGGCACCCTCGGCCATCGCCCGCGCCTGGCGCACCAGGCGACCCAGCTTCGCGGCATACTCCGGCAGTCGTTCGGGACCGAGGATCACCACCGCCAGCACGATGATCGCGATGAACTCCCAGCCGTTGATGCCTGCCATGGTGCGCTCTCCTACTTGCCTGAGCCGGACAGGGTGAGGGTGACGCTGATCGTCTCGCTGCCACGGCGCACCTTCATCGACACGTCGTCACCTACGCTCTTGGCCCGGATCGCCACGACGAGGTCGTCGGGGTCGGTGACCCGGCGGCCGTCGAACTCGACGATCACGTCGCCGGGCTTGATCCCGGCCTTGGCTGCAGGGCCCTGGGGATCCACCGGCGGACCGCTGGTGTCGCTCTCCTTGGACAGGATCCGCACCCCGTCACCCGTGAACTCGCGGTCCAGCACCACACCGATGACCGGGTGCTGGGCCGAGCCGGTCTTGATGAGCTGTTCGGCGGTCTTGACCACCTGGTCGCTCGGGATCGAGAAGCCGACGCCGATGTTGCCCGACTGGGTGTCCGTGGCTCCCGGGACGCGCGCGATGGCGGAGTTCACGCCGATCACCTGACCGGCCATGTTGAGCAGCGGCCCGCCACTGTTGCCCGGGTTGATCGCGGCGTCGGTCTGGATCGCGTTGATGAACGACTGCTGGTTGCCGTCACCGCCGGGGCTGACCGGTCGGTTGAGCGCGCTGACGATGCCGCTGGTCACGCTGGACTCGAGCCCGAGGGGCGCACCCACCGCGATCACCTGGTCGCCGACGACGACGTCCTTGGACGACCCCATCACGAGCGGGACGAGGTCGGTGCGGTCGGTCTTGAGGACGGCCAGGTCGTAGGAGCCGTCCCGCCCGGCGATGGTGGCGTCGATCTCGGTGCCGTTGGACAGCTCCACCTTGATCGTGCCTCCGCTGGCGGCGCTCGCGACGACGTGGTTGTTGGTGATGATGTGGCCGTCGCGGTCGAGCACGAAGCCGGACCCGGTGCCGCCGCCGTCGGCCCCGTCGACCTTGATGGTCACGACGCTCGGGAGCGCGTTGGCCGCGATGTTGGCGATCGACCCCGGGGGCCGAGCGGTCGAGCCCGCACCAGCCGACGGGATCGACGAGGGCGTGCGGTCGAGCCTGCCGAAGTCGACGCGTCCGGTCGCCCCCAGCCAGCCACCGAACACGCCACCGAGGCCCGCGGCAACGAGCGCGGCGATGGCGGCCACGGCGACGAGGGCACCCCAGCCGGGTCCCTTCTGCTGCGGGGCCGTCGCCTCGGGCGGACGCTGGCCGACCCACGGGGTCGGCTGGCCGGCATACCCGGCGTCTGCGGTGGGGCTGGTGATCGGGTCCCAGCCCGCGCTCGTGGTCTGCGGGTTGTTGTTGGCCTGGGCGGCCGGGTATGCCGGGTGGCCGGCTGACTCGGTGGGGAATCCGGTGGGGGCGGCGGAAGTGGCCCCGGCGGGGACGTCAGTGCCCTGGGTCTGGACGTCGTCGAACGGCCACCCGGTCGGCTCCGCGGCCCAGACCGGTCCGGCCCCGGGGGTGTCCGGCGCACCGGGGGCACCGGTGGCCGCACCAGCAGCTGCACCCTGGGTGGGCGGACCCTGGAGCTCCTGGGTGTGCGTCAGGTCGACGGGCTGGGTGTAGTCGCCGCTGCCACGTCCGGGCGGGGCCCAGGGGTCCCAGGCGGGTTCGGCGGTGGGAGCGGCGGCTGCGGGGATCGGCGCGGACGTCGCGTCGGCCGTCGGTCCGGGACGGACCTCGGACGAGTCGGAGGAGAGGTCGGAGGAGAGGTCGGAGGAGGGGTCGGCGGGCGTCGGCCGGTCGTGGCCTTCCGGGTCTCGCTCGTCGCTCATGGAGTCGATTGTGCCGAACGACCACGCACCGTGCCCACAGAGGGTGTGGCAGAGGGGCCGGACGGCGAGCCGCCGAGCCCGGGCACCGTGAAGGAAGCCGTCGCGAAACCCGGACTGACCGGCTTGGCGCGCTGCACGACGGGTGGTGCGGTGGGGTTCGTCGAGGTCAGGCCACCGCTCACCACGAGGCTCAGCGCCGCAGCAGCGGTGGCCCCGGCGGCCAGACCCGCGTAGACGGTCGCCCGCCCGGCCGAGCGGTGCAGCGCGGGAGTGCCGCGGTCGACGACGCGGACCGGCGCCACCGGGATGGGTGGGAGCAGTGGGGCCCGGGTCGCGCTCGTGCCGTCGGGCCCGGACGGCGGCATGTGCGTGGCCAGGGCCAGCAGCATCCCGCGCAGGTCACCCGGGACCGGGGAGCCGGCCGAGGAGCGCAGCGCCGAGAGCACGCGCCGTTCCTCGTCCACGGCGGCGCGGCAGCACTGGCAGGCCACGACGTGGCGGTCCCACCGCAGCAGGGTCGCGTCGTCCATCGCCCGGTCGGCGTAGGAGGTCACCTGGTCGCCGAGGCACCGGCCGCGCGCGCTGAACGACGCACTCGCGACACCGGTCCACCCTGGGCGGGTCACCGTGATCCCGGCACCGCCCGGCCGAGCACCGGGATCCGGCGCTTGGTCACTGGCGCACGGTCGGCGTCCACGGCGGGACGGGCGAGCTTGGGGTCACGGTGCGCGAGGGCCTCACGGAGCTGGGCGCGGCCACGGTGGATGCGCGAGCGCACGGTGCCGAGCTTGACGCCCAACGTCGCGGCGATCTCCTCGTAGGACAGGCCCTCGATGTCGCAGAGCACGACGGCCGCCCGGAAGTCAGGTGACAGGGCATCGAGCGCGCGTTGGACGTCGTCGTCGAAGTGGGTGGCGTCGAAGGCGGCCTCGGGACCGGCCTCACGGGTGGGCAGCCGGGCGGCGGACTCGTCGGACAGCGCATCGAACCGGATGCGCTGCTTGCGACGCATCTTGTCGAGGAAGACGTTGGTCGTGATGCGGTGCAGCCAGCCCTCGAACGTGCCGGGCTGGTAGCTGTGCAGCGAACGGAAGACGCGGATGAACACGTCGTGCGTGAGGTCCTCGGCGTCGTGCGGGTTGCCGGTGAGGCGGTAGGCCAGGCGGTAGACGCGGGCTGAGTGCTGCTCGACGATCTCTTCCCAGGTCGGCGGGACCCACGCGGGTCCTTCCTGGGCGTCCCCCTGGACGTCCTGCCGGGCCGTACCGATCGTGTCGGTCGCGGTCACGTCCCTCACCTCCGTCGAGCGCCGGGCGGCGCACACCTGTCATTCGGTCCAGACGACCGAGTGGCTTGCATCGTTCCCCAACAACCTGAGCGTTCCCTGTATGCCGCGGTGCCCGGTTCGCGGCGTTCGCGGCAGTAGGGTTTGGCGCATGAGCGCACAGAAGCCGGCCAGCTGGGCCTACGCCGAGGAGTTCGTCACCGAGAACGAGGTGATCGAGTCGGCGCGGCGGCGGGGCGAGGAGCTGGGGGCCACTCCGGTCGGCAACGGCGCCGGGGTGCTGCTGCGACTCCTCGCGGCTGCGGTCAAGGCCAAGTCGGTCGTCGAGGTGGGCACCGGCGCGGGCACCTCAGGTCTGTGGATGCTCCAGGGCATGCCGGAGGACGGCATCCTCACGACGATCGACGTCGAGGCCGAGCACCAGGGTGTCGCGAAGAAGGCCTATGCCGAGGCCGGCATCGCCCACCAGCGCACCCGGGTCATCACCGGTCGGGCGCTCGACGTGCTCCCCCGGATGACCGACGGCGCCTACGACATGGTGGTCATCGACGGCGACAAGGTGGAGTACCCCGAGTACGTCAGCCACGGCATCCGCCTGCTGCGTTCCGGTGGCGTGCTCGTGCTCGACAACATGCTCTGGCACGACAAGGTGGCCGACCCGGCGGCGCGCGACGAGCAGACGTCGGTGCTGCGTGACCTGGGCAAGGCGCTGCGCGACGACGAACGCCTCATCCCCGCGCTGCTGCCGGTGGGCGACGGCGTGCTGGCGGCCGTCAAGCGCTGACGCGTGGCTATCTCATGCAAAAGGCGAGTTAGCGCCGTTGTCGGGCGGCGCTAACTTGCCTTTTGCATGAGATAGCGTCGCCGGCTGCGGGGACAGGTCAGGCGGAGCCGGGACCGGGGCCGCGACGGAACCGGCCCGGACCCTCGGCGATCGCGACGACCTCGAAGGGCTCGATCAGGGTCGGCGCCGAGCCGATGATGCCGCTGCCGGCCGACTCGGCGGCGGTGGCGGAGAACTCGCGCTGGAAGTCGTCGCGGTAGACCTTCTCGTCGAACACGTAGGTGCCCTCGAACCACTGCCCCTCGACCATCCGCCAGGTCTTGAAGGCGAGGCCGTCGAGGAACATGAACTTGGCCATCGACGTCCCGACGACGTAGTCGCGCAGCTCCTGGGCCACCCCTTCGGGTGCGGACTCCAGGGACCAGCGCACGCTCAGGCCGTATCCGGCGTTCATGACATCTCCTCCAGCCAGGTGAGCAGCAGGCGGGCACCGAAGCCCGTCCCGCCCTTGGTGAGGAGTCCGCGGTCGACGTCGGAGCGACCCACCCCGGCGATGTCGAGGTGTGCCCAGCGTCGCGCGCCCACGAACTCACGCAGGAACAATGCTGCCGAGATCGAGCCACCACCGCCTCCGGTGCCCGCGATGTGGTTGATGTCGGCCACGTCGCTGTCGAGGCCGGCCCGGTAGTCCTCCACCAGCGGCATCGGCCAGAGCAGCTCCCCGGTCGCCTCCCCCGCGGTCACGAGCGCACGGGCGAGGGCGTCGTCCGTGGCGTAGACCGGGGCCATCGACCGACCGAGCGCGACGCGGGCGGCACCGGTGAGCGTGGCGATGTCGAGGAGCACTGTCGGGTCGAGGTGCAGGTCGGCGTAGGCGAGGGCGTCGGCCATGACGATGCGTCCCTCCGCGTCGGTGTTGCCGATCTCGACGGTCCGCCCGCCGTACTGGGTGACGACGTCACCGGGCCGGTATGCCGCGCCGCCGACGCCGTTCTCGGCGAGCGCCAGCAGGCCGGTCACCTTCACCGGCACCGCGAGCTCACGACAGGCGGCCAGCACCGCGAGGACGATGGCCGCACCACTCATGTCGGTCTTCATCGCGAGCATGCCGTCGGCCGGCTTGATGTCGAGGCCGCCGGTGTCGAAGGTGATGCCCTTGCCGACGAGCACGACGCGCGGCGTGCGGGCCGTGGCGCCTTCGGGTGCGTAGTCGAGCTGCACGAGACGCGGCGGGGTGGCGGAGGCGGCGCCGACCGCCAGCAGCCCGCCGAAGCCCTCGGCCTTCAGCTCACGCTCGGTCCACACGCGCACGTCGAGCCCACTGCGGCCCGCCAGCGTCCTCGCCTGGGCGGCGACCCACGCGGGGTTCTTGGTGTTGGAGGGGACGACAGCGAGGTTGCGGGCGAGCATGGTGGCGCGGGCTCGCACCACCGAGTGCCGCACGGACGGCTCGTCGTAGGACCCGACGAGGGCGACCTCTGCGGCAGGGGCGGAGGCCGGCGCGGCGTCGTCGCGGACCCACCGCGGGCCGGCGTAGCCGCCGAGGGCCAGTCCCTCGGCCAGCGCCGCCTGGACGGCTCGGGACGTGCCGCCGCCGACCGTCGTCACCAGCGCAGCGTGGCCCTTGCCCGCCCGGCCGAGCGCCGCACCGGCGGCGCGCAGGTCGGCTGCGGCGCCTCCGGCGACCCCCACGAGCAGCACCTTGCGCGCCGGGCGCTCGCCCGGCGGGAGCGGGATCGTCGTGACCGACCCGGCCTCGGGCTTGGGCTCGTAGGTGGCCGACACCGCTGCGGCGTCGAGGCCCACCAGCGTCAGCGCCTTGGCCGTGGCCCCGGTCACCGGCAGTCCCCCGGTGGGCACCGGGAGGGCCAGCAGGAGGTCGGCGGGGTCGAGGTCGGCCAGGACGTCGGCCAACGGCTCTGCCGAGATGGTCCAGACGCTGGCTGCCGGGTCGAGCAGTTCGGGTGCACGCACGGACTCGACCCTACCCACCCGCGGTGCGGCCGCGGCATACCCCTGCACGCGCGAGGACCCCCGCCGGCTGGTGCCGATGGGGGTCCTCGAAACGTGCGGTGGGGACTACTTCAGGCCCTCGCAGTTGGTGATCGCGTCGCCGAGGGCGCGGACCTCGTCAGGAGTCATCTCGACGACGAGGCGGCCGCCACCCTCGAGCGGCATGCGCAGGACGATGCCGCGACCTTCCTTGGTCACCTCGAGCGGGCCGTCGCCGGTCCTCGGCTTCATTGCCGCCATGAGTGTCCTTCCGTTTGGCGTGGTCTGCTGTTGGCCACGCGGATCCACGCCAGTGCCTGTGATCAGTCCCGCGCGCGCCAGATTTGCTCCATTATCCCGTGAACCACCTCACAGGCGAAATCCGGGTCCGACGACGGTCCGGCAGGATGGCGGCATGACCGACACGACCAGCGACGCGACCACCCAGCCGAGCTCCCTCGTCCTCGTCGAGCGCGACGGCGCGGTGGCCACGGTCCGCCTCAACCGACCCGACGCGATGAACTCCCTGGACATCGCCACGAAGGACGCGCTGGTCAGCGCCCTGACGGACGTCGCCCAGGACCCCAGCGTGCGCTGTGTCGTCCTGACCGGCAGCGGCCGCGCCTTCTGCGTCGGCCAGGACCTGCGCGAGCACATCACCCTGCTCCAGAACGACGACCCCTCGCTCTGGGACACCGTGGCCCGGCACTACAACCCCGTCGTCGAGCTGCTCGCGACGATGAACAAACCGGTCGTCGCAGCAGTCAACGGGGTGGCTGCGGGAGCCGGTGCCGGGTTCGCGCTGGCGGCCGACTTCCGCGTGATGGTCGACAGCGCGGGCCTCAACCTGGCGTTCGCCGGCATCGCGCTGTCGTGCGACTCCGGCACGTCCTGGTCGCTGCAGCGGATCGTCGGGCCCGCGAAGGCCAAGGAGCTGCTGCTCCTCCCCCGCACGGTGCCAGCCGAGGAGTGCCTGTCGCTGGGCCTGGTCACGCGCGTCGTCACCGCGGACGAGTTCGACATCGCCGTGACTGAGCTGGCCACCAAGCTGGCCGCAGGGCCGACGCTCGCCTACGGGTCGATCCGGCGCGCCGTCGCGTTCAGCTCCGGTCACGGCCTGAGCGAGTCGCTGGCCACCGAGGGCGACTACATGACGCTGACCGGCGCGACCTCCGACCACCGGGCCGCCGTCGCCGCGTTCCTCGCCAAGGAGAAGCCGGTCTTCACCGGCGCGTGACCGTTGCTCCACCCAGCACAGGTTCCTTGTTGGCGGACACCCTGCAACCTGTCCCTCTGCCAGCAAAGTCTGCTAGCAAAGGTTGCTCGAGATCACGGCGGGGCTGAGGCCCAGGGGGTGTAGGTCAGCAGCGTGCAGGTGAACCAGAACAGCCCCACCAGGAGCACCAGCGCGACCACGCCCACCCGGCGGCGCCAGTGCGCCACCACCTTGGCGCCCGTGGACGTCCGCATCGCCACCGAGGCGACCACGGCAGCGAGCGGGAAGTCGAGCAGGAGGAAGCGCCACATGCTCGTGATCGGGCGCACCACCGCGAGCAGGTACAACGGGTAGGCCAGCGCCCAGACCCGCAGCTCGACGGCCAACCATCGGCCGTGCCGACCGAGGATCAGCGCGATGTAGGTCGCGACGAGCCCCACGAGGATGACCACCCCGACGAGTCCGTGGGCCTCCCACGCCCAGGAGAGCCAGAGCACGAACGGGCCGGACTCGGGCTTCTGCCCCCACGCGGCCTGCACGTCGAAGAACGCCCTGGGCAGGCCGCTGGTGATGCCGACGACCACCGGCCACGCGATGGACGACACGGCGGTCGCGACGAGCATGAGCGCCGCGGTCACCCGCTGGCCGCGCAGCGGTGTCACCCCGGCCACGCGGTCGTCGCGCCACCGCAGCACGAGGTGGGCGATCGCCGCGCAGGCGATGCCGGGGGCAGCCGCTCGGGTGAAGCCGAGTGCGAGCACGAGGACGACGACCCAGGCGTAGCGCCGCTGCATGAGCAGGAGCAGCGACCCCGCGATGAGCACTCCGGCCAGCGCCTCGGTGTACGGCATCACGAGGATGCCCGTCGCCGGGTAGAGGCACCAGAGCGCCCCGGTCACGAGGGCGAGGCGCTCCCGGGCCGGTTGGGGCGAGGCGTGCAGCGCGAAGTTGAAGCAGCGCCAGACCAGCAGCGTGCAGACGGCACCCAGCACGAGGTTGAGGCCCACCCCGGCCACCTCGAACGAGAGGCCGGTGAGCATCAGCCCGCGAACCAGGAAGGGGAAGGCCGGGTAGAACGCCCACGCGCTGTAGGTCAACAGGCCCGTGTCGGGGTCGGCCGGCAGCGGGACCGGGTAGCCCTGGGTCGCGACCCGGCGGTACCAGATGCTGTCCCAGTTGCCGAGCATGTCGCCCACCGTCGGGTCGAGGTGGCCCACCCCGGCGGGGGTCTGGAACCACGTCGCGGCGACCCAGATGGCGACCAGCGCGATGACCCGGGTCACGGCATACACGAGGAGCAGGAAGACGACGGGACGCCGCAACGCCCACTTCCCCACTGCGCTGCGCCCCTGGGAGGTCACGACGGCGCGCAGCCCGGTCACGGTCACGGCGGGTAGTCCGAGGGCGGGACGTAGACGAGCAGCTTCCAGATCCACATGGCCTGCCCGGCGATGCCGATGGCGACGAGGATGCTGACCTTCGTCCAGAGGTACCGGACCCGCCGCTGGACCCCCGCCCCGCCGAGGACCCCCGCCCCGCCGAGGACCACCGCGATCAGCGGGAACAGCGGGATGGCGTAGCGGAAGATGCTCGTGAACGGGTCGAGCACGACGGCGAGGTAGGCCGGGTAGGCCAGGCACCACGCACGCAGCTCGGTGCCCAGCCGGGTCGCCCAGGGGCCGCAGGTGAGCACGACGATGGTCGTCGCCAGGGCAGCCAGCGCGACCGGGCCGTAGACGGCGCCACCCTCGAAGTCCCGGAAGGTCCACTGGGACATCCCCAGCCAGGGTTTGAACGGGGTGATGACGTTGCCCACCCGCCAGGCCGCCATCGTGTCGGTGTAGGCACTTCGCACCCCGGTCACCTGCCAGGCGATCAGCGGCCACGCCACGGCACCGACGGCAGAGGCAACCAGGGCGAAGGCGCCGGCGGCGTACTCACCGGGCTCGACCGGGTCGACGGCGCGACGACGCCACCGCAGCAGCAGCATCAGTGCGACGACGATCGCCACCGGCACGGCGATCGGCCGGGTGACACCCAGCACGAGGGCCAGGGCGCCGGTCATCACCCAGTTGCGTCGGATCAGCGCCCAGAGCAGGCCGCAGAGCACCAGCATGGCGATCGCCTCGGTGTAGGCGATCTGCAACGAGACGGCCGCGGGGAAGGCCCCCCACACCGCGACCGTCGCGAGCGCGACCCGGGGGCCGACCCGCTCGGCCAGGAGCCGGCCCATGATGAGCGCCGCCCCCAGGCCGCACAGCAGCGAGAGCGTCGACGCCACGACCGGGAAGCCCAGGTGCGTCACGGACATGAGCAGCCGCGCGAGGATCGGGAACAGCGGGTAGAAGGCCCAGGCGTTCTGGGACACCCGACCGCTTCCGGGGTCGACGGGCAGGACGTGGGGGTAGCCGTGCTCGGCGACGTGGCGGTACCAGCTGCCGTCCCACAGCACCGTCATGTCGATCGGCTCGACGGTCGGCCCGGTCCAGTCGGGCATGACGACCTGGTCGCGGCTGGCCAGCACGAGCAGCACCGCCGACACGGCCCGCAGCGCGAGGTAGACCAACGCCACCCTCACGCCGAGGATGCGCATCATCGGGCTCCGCCCGCCCGGTGGCAGCCGGCCAGGTGGTCGTCCACTAGGCCGCAAGCCTGCATCGCGGCATACATCGTCGTGGGGCCGACGAAGACGAAGCCGGCTTTCTTCAGGGCCTTGGCCAGCGCGACGGACTCCGGCGAGGTCGCCCGGAAGTCGGCCGTCGTCTGCGGCGGGACGTGGTGCTCGGGCACGTGCGACCAGACCAGCTCGTCGAGCCCTCCCGCCGCACGCAAGGCGAGCACCGCCGCGGCGTTCGTGATCGCGGCGTCGACCTTGAGCCGGTTGCGGACGATGCCGGTGTCGGCCATGAGCCGGGCCCGGTCGGCGTCGTCGAACTGGGCCACCACCTCGGGGTCGAACCCGGCGAAGGCGGTGCGGAACCCTTCGCGCTTGCGCAGGATCGTGATCCACGCCAGGCCGGACTGGAACGCCTCGAGGGTGAGCCGCTCGTAGAGGGCTCGCTCGCCGTGGACGGGCACTCCCCACTCGGTGTCGTGGTAGTCGAGGTAGTCGGGAGTCGAGCCCGCCCAGGCGCAGCGCGTGACCCCGTCCTCGCCGACGATGAGTCCGCTCACCGCCCGGCCTCCCGGCCCGCGGCCCGCGCACGCTGCTCGGCGCGCGCGAGCATGGCGTCGACGGCCCGACCGTAGAGCCGCTCGCTGGCCCGGGTCAGCAGCGGCGCGAACAGCCGCTTGAACGGCAGCGGCCTCACCACCACGCCCTCATGCCAGTCCAGACGAGTGCCGGCGCCCTCGGGTTCGACCCGGACCTCGGCCCAGCCGCCGAGCAGTCGCCCGGTCTTGACGATGCGGAAGGAGCCGCGCCCGTCGTCGCCCGGAGGCGCCCACGCCGACACCAGCATCGAGTCGGAGAACCCGACCGGCCCGAGCCCGCTGACCCCCGCGAAGCCCCAGCCCAGTCGGGGACCGCCCGCGTCGACCCGCATGCGGGTCAACGGCATCCAGTCACCGTATGCCGCGAAGTCGGTCACGACGTCCCACACCGTCGCGGGTGGCGCGGCGCACAGGCGGGTGAGGTGGAAGTCAGCCATGGGGTCAGCGGTGCTGGTCCCCGGCCTCGAGCTCCGCGATCCTGGTCTGGAGCTGGTCGAGCACGGCGTCGACCTGGTCCATGCGGTAGCCACGCAGCGCGGTGTCGAACCGCACCGCCGCGATCTCCCCGGGACCGAACTCCTCGGACAGCACCGGGTCGGCCTGGGTCGTGGTGGCCTCGGACAAGGGGTCGTAGCCGACCCGCCCCACGATGAGGGCGGCGAACCCCCCGACGAGGAGCACGCCGACGGCGATGAAGAAGACCCAGATCACGGGCCGATCGTCGCACGAGTTGCTGACGACGACCTAGTCAGCCCGCCGTACCGAGGTCACGGACGTCGTCGTCGGACTGGCCGATCGCGGTGCGCGTCAGCATCTCGACGAACTCGGGGACGTCCTCGGGGGCGAGGCGCAGGGTGGCCCGGCACACGGTGTCCTGCCAGATCGACAGGACCACCCGGCCGGACTCGGGGTGACCGGAGATGCGCAGCGTGCGACCAGCGACGTCCCGACCGACGATGACGTCACCATGGCGCGGCAGCGGCGAGATGGTCACCGACCCATCATCCAATGAGCCGACCAGTCCCGTCCATCCCCCGCTTTCCGGGTCGAGCGCCTCGGACGGCGCCATGGCCCCGTCCCAGACACCCGAGCTGGTCGCTACTCGGGGCGCTTGGGTGCGACCTGGTCGTCGGCCTCGGTCACGAGGCGGACCGCCTCGTCCACGTCGTCCGTGAGGTGCAGCAGGTCGACGTCCTTCAGGCTGACCGTGCCGGCCTCGAGGACGGTGCTGCGCAGCCAGTCGAAGAGGCCACCCCAGTACTCGGTGCCCATCAGCACGATCGGGAACGACGTGACCTTCTGGGTCTGCACGAGCGTCACCGCCTCGAACAGCTCGTCCAGCGTGCCGAACCCACCGGGCAGGACGATGAACCCCTGTGCGTATTTCACGAACATCGTCTTGCGCGCGAAGAAGTAGCGGAAGTTCACGCCGAGGTTCACGTGCTCGTTCAGGCCCTGCTCGAACGGCAGCTCGATACCGAGGCCGACCGACGCACCGCCGGCGTCACGGGCACCCTTGTTGGCCGCCTCCATGGCGCCGGGACCGCCACCGGTGATCACGGCATACCCCTCCTCCACGAGGCGACGCCCCACCTGGGTGGCCAGCTCGTAGAAGGGCGTGCCGGGCTTGGTGCGCGCCGACCCGAAGACGCTCACGGCGGGCCCGAGCTCGGCCAGCGCGCCGAAGCCCTCCACGAACTCGCTCTGGATCCGCATGACGCGCCACGGGTCGGTGTGCAGCCAGTCGCTCGGCCCGCGGCTGTCGAGGAGTCGCTGGTCGGTGGTTGTCCCCGGCACCCGCGAACCACGCAGCGTCACCGGACCCGTGTGGTAGTCGAATCCCGAGTAGTCGTCGTCGCGCTCGGTGGCGCCGGAGGTCTGCGTCTCGTCGGTCACGGAGCCAACCTACGCGAGCGGCACGGGCCCGCCTGCCAGGACCGCGGTCGCTAGGGTCGACGGCGTGGACACCACCTTGCAGGACACCACCGTCCGACGACTGCGCGACCTCGCCATCGACCGCCAGCGCACCGGTCGGGTGCCGGGTGTGGCGGCTGCCGTCGTCCGCCGTGGGGAGCTCCTCTGGTCTGACGGGGTCGGCACCGTCGACGTGGCCGCACCCCGCGTGCCGGGCCCCGACGACCAGTTCCTCGTCGCGTCGAACACCAAGACCTTCACCGCCGTGCTGGTGATGGCCTTGCGTGACGAAGGTCGGCTCGACCTCGACGACACCGTGGACCAGCACCTGCCGGAGGTGCAGCACCGGGCGACCGTGCGGCAGGCCCTCTCCCACGCGACCGGCCTGGCCCGCGAACCCCTCGGCGACGTCTGGGAGACCCTCGACCAGCCCGACGCCGCAACCTTGGTGAGCGACTTCAACTCGATCGAGCGGGTCGGGCGGCCGCACGACCACTGGCACTACTCCAACGTCGTGTATGCCGTGCTGGGCCAGCTCGTGGAGCGCCTCGACGGCCGTTCGTGGGAGGAGTCGCTGCGGGCGCGGATCCTCGAGCCCCTGGGCATGACCCGCACCACGGTCGGCTTCGACGACGGCCCCCGGGCGACCGGCTACCACGTGCAGCCGTTCCACGACGTGCCCCGCGTCGAGCCGGTGGTCGACCTGCGGGCGATGGGCCCGTGCGGCGCCCTGGCGAGCACCGTCACGGACCTCGCGAAGTGGTCGGGCTTCGTGGCCGACCCGGACGCCGCCATCCTGTCGCCCGACACCCTCGAGGAGATGTGCCAACCGCAGCTGATGGTCGACCCCGACGGCTGGGGCGGTGCCATGGGCCTGGGCTTCTTCCTGATGCGCTCCCCCGGCAAGCGGACCTGGGTCGGGCACACCGGCGGCATGCCGGGCCAGGTGACCGGTGTGTTCACCCACCGGGAGAGCGGCACCGGCGGGATCGTGCTCATGAACAGCTCCTCCTCCCCCGACCCTGCGGCGTTCGCGATCGCCCTGGGTGAGCACGTCCTCGAGCACGACCCGGCCGAGGCCGAGCCGTGGCGACCGGGCACCTCCGTGCCCGAGGACCTCGAGCCGCTGCTGGGCCGATGGTTCTCCGAGGGGTCCGGCTACACCTTCTCCGTCCGCGAAGGACGACTCGAGGCGCGGGCCGACAGCGCACCCGCGGACCGCCCCCCGTCCGTCTTCGAGCGCCTCGACGACACGACGTTCCGCACCGTCTCGGGTCGAGAGCGTGGTGAGACGCTGCGGGTCACCCACGACGCCGAGGGTGCCGTGGTGAAGCTGAACTGGGCGACCTACCTGGTGAGTCGCGCGCCCCTGGGGTTCGGCGAGTCACCCGAGGGGTGACGGGGGGCCGGAACGGGCTCTGGCGGCATACGCCTCGTGCCCAGATGCCTCCCGCTCGGGTGACGCGCGATCAGGCCAGCCAGCGCAGCAGCGCGGCCTCGGCCGACTCGAGCTGGCCCACGGGCACCCGCTCGTGGTCGTGGTGGGCGAGGTTGGGGTCGCCCGGTCCGAAGTTCACGGCGGCGATCCCCATCTCGGAGAAGCGGGCCACGTCGGTCCACCCCTCCTTGGCGATGACCGGCACCGCGAGGGCCTCGACGAAGGCCTTCGCGGCCGGGAGGTCGAGGCCGGGGCGGGCCCCGGGGGCGTTGTCGAGGCAGACCACGTCGTAGCCGTCGAACAGGTCCTGCACGTGGTGCAGGGCCTCGTCGGCCGACTTGTCGGGGGCATAGCGGTAGTTGACCGTGATGACGCACTCGTCGGGGATGACGTTGCCGGCGATGCCTCCGCGGATGCCGGTGGCGTTCATGGCCTCGTGGTAGTCGAGCCCGTCGACGGTCACGGTCGAGGTCTCGTAGGCGGTCAACCGGGTGAGCACCGCGGTCGCGTCGTGGATGGCGTTGCGGCCGTTCCACGGACGAGCCGAGTGGGCGGCGACCCCCTTGACCGTGACGTCGACGCGCAGGGTGCCCTTGCACCCACCCTCGACCTGGCTCGCGGTGGGCTCCAGGAGCACCGCGAAGTCGGCGTCGTCGATGAGCTCGGGGCGCTGCTGCTGCACGTGGAGCAGGCCATTGAACTGGCTGTCGATCTCCTCGCCCTCGTAGAACACGAAGGTGAGGTCGCGGCTCGGCTCGGCCACCAGGGCCGCCTTGAGCTGGACCGCCACGCCACCCTTCATGTCGACGGTGCCCCGGCCCACGAGGTCGTCACCGTCCCGCCGGGTGGGGAGGTTGGCGGGCTCCTTGGTGAGCGGGACCGTGTCGATGTGCCCCGCGAGGACGACCCGCTCGTCGCGACCGAGCTCGGTGCGGGCGACCAAGGTGTTGCCGATCCGCGTCAGGGCCAGGTGGCTGAGGGGTGCCAGCGACGCCTCGATGGCGTCACAGACCGCCGCCTCGTCGCGGCTCACGGACTCGATGTCGCAGAGCGCTGCAGTGAGCGTGACGATGTCCGCGGAGAGGTCGAGTGGCACGGTGTCGACAGGTGAGTTCGCCATGCCCGAACCCTATCCACCGCCAGTTCTTCGGAGGATCCGCCGGGTCCTGGCACGGCAGATCTTCCGAACACCCGCGGGTCCGGGCGACACCCCTTCGTCTCGTAGGCTGGCCCCATGAGCAGCGCACGCACGGCCTGGGGCCACGGACTCGCGACGATCCACGACAGTGGCGCCGTCCTCGACACCTGGTACCCGCAGCCCGTCCTCGGCGACCGGCCGTCGGAGGCACCGACTCCGGCCGAGCTCGAGGCGCTGGTCGGCAAGGACGACGTGCGCAAGGTCCGCCGCGAGGTGGTCACCACCGAGATCGACCTCGACGCCGCCCCCGTCGACCCGGCTGACGCCTACCTGCGCCTCCACCTGCTCTCCCACACCCTCGTCGCCCCCAACACCATCAACCTCGACGGCCTGTTCGGCGTGCTGGTCAACGTCGTCTGGACGACCCAGGGGCCGTGCGCCGTCGACGGGTTCGAGCTGACCCGGGCCGGGCTGCAGGCCCGTGGCCCCGTGCAGGTCCTGGGCGTCGACAAGTTCCCGCGGATGACCGACTACATCGTGCCCGCCGGGGTGCGGATCGGTGACGCCGACCGGGTCCGCTTGGGCGCCCACCTCGCCCCGGGGACGACCGTCATGCACGAGGGCTTCGTCAACTTCAACGCCGGCACCCTCGGCCACTCCATGGTCGAGGGCCGGATCAGCCAGGGCGTCGTGGTCGGCAACGGCTCCGACATCGGTGGAGGCGCGTCCACCATGGGCACCCTGTCGGGCGGCGGCACGGCTCGCGTGAGCATCGGCGAGCGCTGCCTGCTCGGGGCCGAGTCGGGCCTGGGCATCGCCCTCGGCGACGACTGCGTGCTCGAGGCCGGCCTCTACCTCACGGCCGGCACGAAGGTGACGCTCACGGACGGTCGGGTGGTCAAGGCCCGCGAGCTCTCTGGCCAGTCCAACCTGCTCTTCATCCGCAACTCGGTCACCGGCACGGTGGAGGCCCGCGCGCGTGACGGCCACGGCATCGTCCTGAACTCGGCCCTGCATGCCAACGACTAGGCGCGGCGGCGTCGTCCTCTCGGAGCAACGGCCCCCTTCGCGGACCCGCACGCTGGCCACCCGCTTCGTGCTCCTGCTGTTCGCCGCTGGACTCGTGGTCGCCGGCGTGGTCGGCGGCCGAGGGCTGGTCAGCAACTTCGGCGGCCCGCGCTGCCAGGCGTCCGCAGGTGGGGCGAAGGTCGACTTCGACCCCAGCCAGACGGCATACGCGGCCACGATCGAGGCGGTGGCCGAGAAGCGGGGGCTGCCTGCGCGCGCCGCCACCATCGCGATCGCGACGGCGATCCAGGAGTCCAAGCTGCGCAACCTGAAGTACGGCGACCGCGACTCAGTCGGGCTGTTCCAGCAGCGGCCGAGCCAGGGCTGGGGCACGGTCGACCAGATCCTCGACCCGGTCTACGCCACCAACAAGTTCTACGACGCGCTGGTGAAGGTCGACGGCTACGAGAACATGCGGATCACCGAGATCGCGCAGGAGGTGCAGAAGAGCGCCTACCCCGAGGCGTACGCCGAGCACGAGACCGAGGGCCGGCTGCTCGCCTCGACCCTCAGCGGCCACTCACCTGAGGGCATGGGCTGCCGCCTCGACGACGCCACGTCCGGCGACCCCGCGGCGCTGAAGTCCGCGCTGTCGAAGGAGCTCGGCGTCAAGGCCAGCGTCAGCGGTCGCACCCTGACCGTGGCTGCCGGTTCCGAGCGCGCCGCCTGGAGTGCCGGTGCGTATGCCGTGGCGAAGGCCTCGGTGCACGGCGCCACGTCGGTGCAGGTCGGCTCCCGCGAGTGGACCCGCACGCGGAACTCCTCCGGCTGGGAGTGGCACGACGCGAAGAAGGGCGGCCGGGCCAACACCGTGACCGTCACCTTCGCCCCCTGACCACCCGTCGGCACTGGGCGCGACGTGAAGGTGCGGGAGGGTCAGCGGGTGGTCATGGCGACGTAGTCGCGTTCGGTGGCCCCGGTGTAGATCTGGCGCGGGCGGCCGATCTTGGTCTGCGGGTCCTCGATCATCTCGCGCCACTGGGCGATCCAGCCGGGCAGCCGGCCGAGCGCGAAGAGCACGGTGAACATCCGCTCGGGGAAGCCCATCGACTTGTAGATCAGGCCGGTGTAGAAGTCGACGTTCGGGTAGAGCTTGCGCTCCACGAAGTAGTCGTCCTCTAGCGCCCGCTGCTCGAGCTGGAGCGCGATGTCGAGCAGGGGGTCGGAGACGCCGTCCTTGGTGAGGATCTTGTCGGCCGTCTTCTTGATGATGGCGGCGCGCGGGTCGTAGTTCTTGTAGACCCGGTGGCCGAAGCCCATCAGCTTGACCCCGTCCTCCTTGTTCTTGACCTTCTTGACGAAGGTGTCGACGTCGCCGCCATCCTGGTGGATCGTGTTGAGCATCTCCAGGACCGCCTGGTTGGCGCCTCCGTGCAGCGGCCCGAACAGGGCGTTGATGCCGGCCGAGATCGACGCGAACAGGTTGGCGTTGGACGAACCGACCAAGCGCACCGTCGAGGTCGAGCAGTTCTGCTCGTGGTCGGCGTGCAGGATGAGGAGCAGGTCGAGCGCCTTGACCATGTCCTCGTCCATGTCGTAGGGCTCGGCGGGGAAGCCGAACGTCATGCGCAGGAAGTTCTCCGGCACGGACAGGGAGTTGTCGGGGTAAAGGAACGGCTGGCCGACCGACTTCTTGTAGGCGTAGGCCGCGATGGTCGGCAGCTTGGCCAGCAGGCGGACCGTGGAGATCTCCACCTGCTCCTTGTCGAACGGGTCGAGGCTGTCCTGGTAGAAGGTCGAGAGCGCGGACACCGCGGACGACAGCACCGGCATCGGGTGGGCGTCGCGGGGGAAGCCGCCGAAGAAGGCCTTGAGGTCCTCGTGCAGCAGCGTGTGGCGCCGGATCTTCTGGTCGAAGTCGTCGAGCTGGGCCTGGGTGGGCAGCTCGCCGTAGATGAGGAGGTAGGAGACCTCGAGGAAGCTCGACTTCTCGGCCAGCTGCTCGATCGGGTAGCCGCGGTAGCGCAGGATCCCCTCGTCGCCGTCGATGTAGGTGATGGCGCTGCTGCACGACGCGGTGTTGACGAACCCGCTGTCGAGCGTGACGTTGCCAGTCACCTTCATCAGCTTGGAGATCTCGTAGCCGTCGTTGCCCTCGGAAGCCTTGACCAGGGGGAGGTCGAGGGTCTTGTCCCCGGCCGTCAGGGTGGCGCCAGCAGTTGCGTCAGTCATGCGAAATCCATCCTCCACGTGATGCGGGCGCCCAGATCCGTGTGCCACCGGGCGCTTCCCGCGCACTGCGACGCTACCCCACCAGCGCGGGCCTCAGGGAATCGACCCGACTAGCCCGCGAGACGCTCGGCCGCTGCGGCGATGCGCTCGTCGGTGGCGGTGAGGGCGATGCGCACGTGCTCTCGTCCGGCCTCGCCGTAGAAGCTGCCGGGCGCCACGAGTATGCCGCGCGCGGCCATCGCGTCGACGGTCGCCCAGGCGTCCTCACCCCGCGTCGCCCAGAGGTAGAGGCCCGCGTCGGAGTGGTCGACCCGCATCCCGAAGCCCTCGACGGCAGCGCGCAACGTGGCTCGCCGCGCGGCGTACCTGGCCTTCTGCTCGGCCACGTGGACGTCGTCGCCGAGCGCAACCGTGAGGGCCTGCTGCACCGGCCACGGCACGATCATCCCGGCGTGCTTGCGCACCTCGAGCAGGCGTCGCACGAGCGCCACGTCGCCGGCGACGAACGCGGCTCGGTAGCCGGCGAGGTTGGACTGCTTGCTCAGCGAGTAGACGGCGAGCAGCCCGTCGTGGCTGCCGCCGCAGACCCGTGGGTCGAGGATGCTCGGCGTCGTCGGAGCGGCGTCGTCGCCGGCGTCCGGTCGCCAGTCGAGCTCGGCGTAGCACTCGTCGCTGGCCACCACGACGCCGTGCTGGCGCGCCCAGGCGACCACCTTGGCGAGGTGGTCGATGCCGAGGACACGGCCGGTCGGGTTGCTCGGACTGTTGAGCCACAACATCTTTGGCGTCGTGGCGGTGGTCAGCGGGCCCAACGCGGCGAGGCCGTCGACCACCTGCGGCCGAGCCCCTGCCAGGCGGGCGCCCACGTCGTAGGTCGGGTAGGCCACCCCGGGGAAGCCCACGATGTCGCCCTCCCCCAGACCCAACAGGGTCGGCAGCCACGCGACCAGCTCCTTCGAGCCCACCGTCGGCATCACCCCGTCGGGGTCGAGGTCCGGCACCCCGCGCCGGCGGGCGAACCACGTCGCCACCGCCTCGCGGAGCTGGGGCGTGCCGTAGGTCTGTGGGTATCCCGGCGCGTCGGCGGCGGCCCGCAGCGCCTCCTGGACGACCTCGGGGGTCGGGTCGACGGGCGTACCAACCGACAGGTCGACGATCCCGCCGCCGGGCTCGCCAGCAGAGAAGGAACTCGCCCGCTCCTTGTACGGAGCGAGCGAGTCCCATGGAAAGTCAGGCAGAGCCCGCAGGCTCGTCACGTGGCGTCGCTCACTCGTCGTGGACCTGCGGCGGCAGGTCGGCGATCAGCGGGTGGTCCTTGGGGATCAGGCCCAGCTTGGCCGCACCGCCCGGGCTCCCGAGGTCGTCGAAGAACTCGACGTTCGCCTTGTAGTAGTCGGCCCACTGCTCGGGGGTGTCGTCCTCGTAGTAGATCGCCTCGACGGGGCAGACCGGCTCGCACGCACCGCAGTCGACACACTCGTCCGGGTGGATGTAGAGGGATCGCTCACCTTCGTAGATGCAGTCGACCGGACATTCCTCGATGCAGGCCTTGTCCTTGAGGTCCACACAAGGCTGGGCGATCACGTACGTCATGCCGCACATACTATGCGGCTCATGTCGGCCGACGTCAGCAACCTCCCCCTCGGGTCCCGAGTCGTGGTCAGGTGGCGGCTGGAGACACCGGACCCGGCCACCGGCGCGACGCTCACCGACGCAGTCGGCACGCTCGTCGCCCGCGACACGCAGAGCGTCCAGGTCGAGACGTCCCGCGGCGTCGTCACGATCGAGGTCGCGCGGGTGACGGCCGCCAAGGAGGTGCCGCCGAAGCCGTCCAGGCGAGGCGCGGCCCACCTCGCCCTGACGATCGAGGACCTGCAGCGGGTGATGACGCCCGCGTGGGGAGCGGTCGAGCGCGCAGCCGTCGGCGACTGGGCGCTGCGCGCCTCCGCCGGCTACACCCAGCGCGGCAACTCCGTGGTGCCCGTCGGCGACCCCGGCAAGCCCCTCGCCGACGCCGTCGCGGACGTCGAGGACTGGTATGCCGCGCGCGCACTCCCAGCCAAGTTCGCCCTCGCCGGGCCCGAGGGCTTCGATCCCGCCGACGACCCGTTGGGTGCGCTCCTCCTGGGTCGGGGCTACCTGCTGGGCAGCCGCACCCTGAACCTCACGGCCGCGCGGGAGACCATCGCCGCAGCCGATCCCGGCGGCCCGGCCGTGACTCTCGGCAGCGAGCTCACGCCCCAGTGGCTGGAGGCCTACCGGCTCACCCGCGCGACCGTGCCGGGCGCCACCGAGGCGGTCCTCCGGGACAGCCCCCGCGTGGTCTTCGCGAGCATCACGCCCGGCGGAGGCCTGTCGCAGCAGCTCGGCCTGCGCGCTGCGGATGCCGCCGGGACCAGACCGATCGCGTTGGCACGCATGGGAATCGGTGCCGGATGGGCGGGGCTTGGCGCGGTCTGGACCGACCCGGCATACCGAAGTCGCGGACTGGCCGCCCACCTCACCGCTGCCCTCGCAGCACACCTGCGCCACGAGGACATCGGGCTGATCCACCTCCAGGTGGAGCACGACAACGACACCGCTGTCCGTCTGTACCGACGGCTCGGCTTCGACGTCCACTCGTCGTACGCCTACCTCACCCAGGGCTGACCAGCCCGACGCCTCGCGTCACCGGACCCGCACCCGGAAACCGGCTGGCGCGCAGTCGTCCGGAACGGCCAGAGTGACGCCATGACGTCACGCATCTCGCACACGAGCATCGACTCGCGCAACGCCCACGACCAGTCGGTCTGGTGGGGCCAGGTCCTGGGCTTCGCCGAGGACCCCCGCGACCCCAACCTCCCCGGTCACGAGGAGTGCATGATCTTCTCGCCGGACGGCCGCCAACGGGTGCTCTTCATCGAGGTGCCGGAGGGCAAGACGGTCAAGAACCGCGTGCACTTCGACCTCTGGCCGACCGACCGCACCATGAACGAGGAGGTCGAGCGGCTGTTCGAGGCCGGCGCGACGCTCGTGCACGACCTGCGCGACCACCACGGACCCGGCACGGGCTGGGTCACGCTGGCCGACCCGGAGGGCAACGAGTTCTGCGTGCTGCGCAGCGAGTCCGAACGACCGGACCCCTACGCCCACCTCCTGAGGCAGACCGAATAGGTCGGGTCGCCCGGCTCGCTCCGGTCGATCAGCTGTGGGACAAGACCATCAGGCGGCCCTGACCGAGGTGTCGGAGACGAGGGCGCCGGCGGTCCTGGTGACGCCCTGGGCGGAAGGCTGACACCAATGACCCCTCGGAACGCTCAGCTTGCGGCCGGATGCGTGCAGGTGACCTTGTCTTCGGGGATGTAGTGCGTGGTGAAGTTGGATGTCCGGATCGTCTTGCCGGCCTTCTTGAAGACCCGGGTGACCGTGACGTCGAAGCCGGTGCTCGGTGACTGGGTCACGCACCCGGGCTTGTCGTCCACGATGGTCTTCGGCTGCACGACGTTGCGCCGCGGGCTCTTGACGCTCTCGATGTCCCACACCTTGGTGCCGTGGAACGTCACCGTCACGGACCCGTTGGAGACGAAGGCCTGGATGAGGATCCCGTAGCCCGTGTCGTTGGTCCACTTCTGGTCGACGTCGGGCCAGGAGATCGTCGCCTCGCGGCCCTCGGGGTAGCGCGAGATGTAGAAGCTGTGCGCGAGGTATTCGTCGATCCGTACGCCCGAGAAGAACGCCGCGTTGAACGTCGTGGTCGACAGCTGCGAGATGCCGCCGCCGTAGTCCGTCGTGAGGCGGCCGTTGTTGATCACGGGCGCGGGGTTGTAACCCTTGGCCGCCGTGCGCTGGCCGAGCACCTTGTTGAGGCTGAACTGCTCGCCCGGACCGACGTAGGTGCCGTTGAGGGTGCGCGCCGCGATGGTGATGTTCTCGGTGCGTGGCGGGTTGTACGGGAAGTAGGTGGTGAAGGTCGAGACCACCTCGCGCGGCTTGATCTTCTCGGCCTCGGCGGTGGTCAGCTTGGGCTGCACCACCGCACTGGTGACGGTCGCGGTGCGGGTCGACGAGGTCAGCGCAGGGACGAACGTCGACACGACCGACTTCTCGTCGAGGGTCGTGCCGGCAGCGGACGGCACCACGACCGGCGTGGTCCCCTGGAAGGTGATCTTGGCGTCACGCGGTTTCGCCTCGAGTCCCACAGTGGAGGCCGACTTCCGCACTGCCGCAACGAGTTTGGCGTTGTCGATCGCTGGAGCGAGGTGGCCGGCCGAGTCCGGCTTCATCGCCAGGGCAGGCGCGAACGCCGCGGCCGGGACGGCGAAGGTCTTCGCTCCGACCTTGACCGTGACCGGTGCGGACACCGCGGGCGCGGCGAACTCGGCCACCGCCCGATCCACCTCCTGCGCGCTGACAGCGGGAGCAACCTTGTCGAGCTGTGGAGTGATCGAGGTGCTGCTGGGCCAGCGGGCAGCGACCTCGTCGGCGGTCTTCTCCACCGAGAGGGTCGCCCCCTCCACCGGCTCGACGACCTTGACCTTGCCGGCCGGGAAGGTCACCGATCCTTGGACGACCTTCGTGTCGAGGGTGGCCTCGGCGCCCTGGAGCGCGGCGCGCAGCTTGTCGCGGTCGACGCTCGTCTCGAGCTTCTCCGCGGACCCGCCGGACAGGTTGTTCCAGACATCGGCGGGGTTGAGGCTGAAGCCCGAGAGGCCGTCGACGGTGCCCGCGTAGTCGATCGCGAGACCGGCGGCCTCGGGGTCCAGCTGGAAGGTCTTGTCGCCCGCCTGCAGCGTGACCTTGGCGCCCTCCCGCGAGGCCAGCGCACGGCGCAGCGTGTCCTCCGCGGACTTCGGCGCCATGCCACCCACGGGCACCCCGGCGACGGTGGAGTTGGAGGGGATGTGCCGCCCGAGGAACCACGCCATCCCGAGGTAGCCGGCCAGCAGCACCGCGACGGCGATGCCGAAGCGCAGCCCGGCCGAACCGCTGTCCTTCACAGGCAGACTCCCCTCACTTCAGCGCCTGGTATCGGCTTCGGTAGTACACCAGCGCATCTGCGGGGTGCTCGGTGCTCGCCAGCGAGACTACTTCGCCGACCACGATGCTGTGGTCACCGGCGGGGTGAACCGCCGTGGTCCGCACCTCGAGGGTGGCCAGGGCGTCGTCGAGGAGGGCCACCCCGGTCGCGCTCCCGCGGTGGTGCGCGATGCGGTCCAGCTGCCCGTGCAACGGCCGTCCCTGCGTGGAGAGCCACTGGGCGACCGCTCGCTGGTCGGCGCCGAGCACGCTGACGCCCCAGACCCCCGACTCGACGATCGCGTCGTGGAAGCGTGCGTCGACCTCGACGCAGACCAGCACCAGCAACGGGTCCATCGAGACCGAGGTCAGCGCGTTGGCCGTCATGGCGTGGTCGTGACCAGCGCTGAAGGTGGTCAGCACGGTGACACCGGTGGCGAACCGTCCCATGGCCAGGCGGAACTGGTCGCCGTCCACCGGCGCTGCCGGTGCCACGGCACCGTCGTCGGCCGACATCGGGAGGGGAACGTCGGCGGGGCTCACCGGTCACCGCCCAAGAGGTCGGTATGCCGCCCGCTCGCCTGCGCGTCGGACGGCGCGAGCAGGCCCGTGGTCGGGTCGAGGCGGGAGAAGCCCTCGCGGCCCGGGATCCGGGCGGCGATGTCGTTGGACAGTGCATAGACGTCACCGGACTCCGCCACGGTCACCTGCGTGACGTGTTCGCGCAGGGCCGCGGCCTGCACCGGCACCAGCTCCGGGCTGACCACCTCGTGCGTCACCAGCTCGTCGGCGACGACCGACGGTGGGTAGTCACCGTCCGGGTCGGGGAGCTCCCACCCGGTGCCAGTCGGAGGGTGGTCCCCCAGCCACTCGCGGTCCTGGCGCGCCCACGACTGCGGCACCAGCACGGCATACAGGGCCGGTCGCTCCTCGGGAGGCAGGGAGGCGACGGCCGCGCAGGTGACGCGGTGGGTCTGGACGTGGTCGGGGTGGCCGTACCCACCGTGCTCGTCGTAGGTCACCACGGCGCCCGGGCGCAGGCGCCTCAGCACGTCGGCGACGAGCGCCGCCGCCTCGTCGACGTCGGCGTTCGAGAACGCGTCGGGGTTCGCCGCGCTGGGCGTGCCGGCCATGCCGGAGTCGCGGTAGCGCGACAGCGCACCCGCGGCGGGGTCCGCGCCCAGCACCTCGTGGGTGACGCCGAGGGCAGCCATCGCGGCCCGCAGCTCCTCGAGGCGATGGGCGCCCAGGACGTCGTCGTGGGCGGCGTCGAGGTGCTCCAGCTCGGGCGGGATGACCTCGCCCTCCTCCCCGAGAGTGCAGGTCAGCACGTGCACCCGGTGGCCGTCCCGCACGTAGCGGGCCATGGTGAGGCCCGCAGTCAGTGTCTCGTCGTCCGGGTGGGCATGGACGAACAACAGGCTCTCGGGCTGGGGGCTCACGTCGCTATTCCACACCCACGGCCGCGAGGTCGACGAACCCGCCCAGTGCCTCGTTGGCCGACAGGCCGGTCACCGAGCTGCCCGCCACGAACAGGGCCTTGCGCTGGGCCAGCGCCACGAACACGCCACGCTCGGCCAGCGACGCGTCGAGCCGGTTCCACGCGTCGGCGCGGGCGGTCGCGTCGGACAGCGTGCCGATGCGGGTGATCTCGGCATTGACCGCGGAGTCGACGAAGCCACCGAAGTCACGGCCGTTGCCACTGTCGGACAGGTTGAGGCGGCTGTCGAACAACGGGGGGATGACGGTCGAGGCCGACGGCCAGGCGGGCGCCCAGTTGGCCCAGAAGACGTCGGTCTGGGCGGAGCGGGTCGGCTTGGACACCTCGGCGAAGTAGTCCTGCTCAATCGGCTGGAGGGAAACCGTGAAGCCGGCCGACTCCCAACCGTTCACGAGCGCGGCCATGGCCTTGTCGGCGGTGGGCGTCGAGCGGTAGGACACCCGGATCTTCACCGGCAGCGTCAGCCCGGCCTCCTGCAGGGCTGCCTTCGCCGCGCCGGCGTCCCCCGTTGGACCAGCGCCCACGGGATCGGAGTCGGTGTGCCCGGGCAGAGCCGGGCCGATGAGGGAGTATGCCTCGGTGGCCGCGCTCGCCCCGCCGAGGGCGTTGACGTAGCCCTCCCGGTTGGTCGCGAGGGCCAGTGCCTGGCGGACCTTGGGGTTGCGCATGACGCCGGTGCTGACGTTGGGCGCGAGGTAGTCGACGAACTGGGCCGACGGGTTCACCGATCGGGCCTTGAGGGGCGCGTCGGTCAGGACGTGCTGCTGCATGGCCGGCGGCGCGGAGTCGAGCGTGACCGCACGACGGTGGACGCCGGCGTCGTTGATGACCTGCTGCACCGCGGTCTGCGACTCTGTGCCCTCGACGTAGTCGATCGAGGTGGGCTTCGCCTGCCGGATCGGGTCAGAAGCCTTGTCCCAGCGAGGATTTCGCTCGAAGGTGCCGCCCGCACTGGGGTTCCAGGCATCCTTGAGCTGGTAGGGGCCGTTGGAGAACACGGCATACGTGCCGTCTGCGGCCTTGTCCTGCGACTGCTTGACCGGGGCGAACACCGGCAGCGCGACGACCTGGTTGAAGTCGGCCATCGGCGTGCTGAGCCTGAACGTGACCGTCGTGCCCTCGCAGGACACTGCCTTGTCGAACGCCGCCTGGCCCCTGGCATCCTTGGCGAACGGCCCCTCGTAGACCGACGACCCGTCGGCCTTGCGCGGGATGTCCAGGTAGGCCAGCGGGAAGTTGAGCCCCTCTGACGCGAACGGGTCGGCGAAGGACCGGGAGATGCCGTAACGCACGTCGTCGCAGGTGACCGGCGACCCGTCCTGCCAGCTCACGCCGTCACGCAGCGTGAAGGACCACCGCTTCAGGGTGGTGTCCACGGCGCCGGCCGTGGTGGCCAGGTCGCCCTCGACCGCGCGCTGCCGGGCGGCATCGGCGCCGGCGGGGAAGGCCGTGAGCGTGCGGATGAACACCCGGCCCGCGAACGCGATGTCCTGCGGGGTCGAGATCCGTTGCGGGTCCCAGGTGGCGACCGGCCCCAGGGACAGGACGGTCAGCTGACCAGCCGGGCCGGCGTCACTGGACCCGTCAGTGGCCGTGCCGGTGCAGGCCGACACCGTGAGCGCAGCAGTCGCTGCGCCCACGGCCAGGACCGTGGTCCTCCGTGGTCGGAGGGCCTGCATCGAGGGCCGCACGCCTCAGGCGTTGCGCGCCCGGGCGGCGCTACGGGCGCGGATGGTCTGGTCGAGCTCGACCTTGCGAATGCGGACCGCCTCGGGGGTGACCTCGACGCACTCGTCCTCGCGGCAGAACTCGAGCGACTGCTCGAGGCTCAGCTTGCGTGGCGGCACGATCTTCTCGAAGTTGTCCGAGGAGGAGGCGCGCACGTTGGTGAGCTTCTTCTCCTTGGTGATGTTGACGTCCATGTCGTCGGCGCGCGAGTTCTCGCCGACGATCATGCCCTCGTAGACCTCCGTGGTCGGGTCGACGAACAGCGTCCCGCGCTCCTGGAGGTTCACCATGGCGTAGGCCGTCACGACACCGGTGCGGTCGGACACGAGCGAGCCGCTGGTGCGGGTCGTGATCGGGCCGAACCACGGCTCGTAGTCCTCGAACACGTGGTGGGCGATGCCCGTGCCGCGCGTCTCGGTGAGGAAGAGCGTGCGGAATCCGATGAGACCGCGCGACGGCACGAGGAACTCCATCCGGACCCAGCCGGTGCCGTGGTTGGTCATCTGCTCCATGCGGCCCTTGCGGGTGGCCAGGATCTGGGTGATCGGGCCGAGGAACTCCTCGGGGGTGTCGATCGTGAGGCGCTCGACCGGCTCGTGCGTCTTGCCGTCGACCTCGCGGGTGACCACCTGCGGCTTGCCGACGGTCAGCTCGTAGCCCTCACGCCGCATCTGCTCGACGAGGATCGCCAGGGCGAGCTCACCTCGACCCTGCACCTCCCAGGCGTCGGGGCGCTCGGTGGGGAGCACGCGCAGCGAGACGTTGCCGATGAGCTCCTTGTCGAGGCGGTCCTTGACCATGCGCGCGGTGACCTTGGACCCACGGACGCGACCCACCATCGGGCTGGTGTTGGTGCCGATCGTCATGGAGATGGCCGGCTCGTCGACCGTGATGACGGGCAGCGGGATGGGGTTCTCGGCGTCCGCGAGGGTCTCGCCGATCATGATCTCCGGGATGCCGGCGATGGCGATGATGTCGCCGGGGCCAGCCGACTCGGCGGGCTTGCGCTCCAGCGCCTCGGTCATCAGCAGCTCGGTGATCTTGACCCGCTCGACGGTGCCGTCGACCTTGCACCACGCGACGTGCTGGCCCTTGCGGATCGTGCCGTTGTGCACGCGCAGGAGGGCGAGGCGGCCGAGGAAGTTGGAGGCGTCGAGGTTCGTGACGTGGGCCTGGAGCGGCGCCTCGTCGTCGTAGACCGGCGCGGGGATCGTGGAGAGGATCGTCTCGAAGAGTGCCTCGAGGTCCTCGGCGTCCGGCAGGCCGCCGTTCTCGGGGCGGTTCATCGACGCGCGGCCGTTCTTGGCCGAGGCGTAGACGATCGGGAACTCGATCTGGTGCTCGTCGGCGTCGAGGTCCATGAACAGCTCGTAGACCTCGTCGACGACCTCCGCGATACGGCTGTCGGGACGGTCGACCTTGTTGATGCAGAGGACCACGGGCATCTTCGCGGCGAGCGCCTTGCGGAGCACGAACCTGGTCTGCGGCAGCGGGCCTTCAGACGCGTCCACCAGCAGCACGACGCCGTCCACCATGGACAGACCGCGCTCGACCTCGCCACCGAAGTCGGCGTGGCCGGGGGTGTCGATGATGTTGATCGTCGCCCCGTCGGGCAGACCCGCCTCGGCGGCCGCCTTGCCGGCGTAGTGGATGGCGGTGTTCTTCGCGAGGATGGTGATCCCCTTCTCGCGCTCCAGGTCGCCGGAGTCCATCGCCCGCTCGTCGACGTGCTGGTGCTCGCCGAACGCACCGGCCTGCCAGAGCATCTTGTCGACCAGCGTGGTCTTTCCGTGGTCGACGTGGGCAACGATGGCGACATTGCGGATGTCACCGCGGGTCTTCATAGGCATGAGCACCATTGTCTCAGGCTTTCGAGCACGCCTTGACCACGCGCGCCTGCCCGCGTGAGCACACCCACACGCCGGTATGCCGCGTGGCTGGCCGTGCAGGCAGCCCACCCGGTCGTCCACTCACCACCGAGTGAGCGCATTCGGTGCCACCTGGGGTCGATTGAGCCTGATGGCGCTCACTCAGTGCAGGAGGGGGGCTATCGCGTCGACGATGGGGAGGTCCGCCGGGAGCCAGGGCACGGCATACAGCTCGTCGGCAGCCAGCCAGCGCAGCTCGTCGTGGTCCTCGATCGGGGCCGGCTCACCGGCGGTGACCGTCGCGAACCAGACGGTCATCGCCCATGACTCACCGAGCGGCCACCGGCCACCCTCGAGCGGTCCGGGCACCCGCTCCCCCAGCGTCACCGCCACGCCGAGCTCCTCGCGCAGCTCGCGGTGCAGCGCCTCCTCGGGCAGCTCCCCGGGGTCGATCTTGCCGCCCGGGAACTCCCAGCCACCCGCCAGCGCGGGCGGTTCGGTGCGCCGGGCGGCCAGCAGTCGCGTGGGGCGGGCCAGGTCGTCGACGACCGCGGCGCCCACGACCTCGCGGACCGGTCCTGCTGCCATTTCGGACATGTGTCTCACTTTTGTTAATTTCCGCGGCGCACGGGTCCAGCGACCGCAGTTCTCGCTAGGGTCTGCCGACAACCGCAGAAGGATTGCGCACGCTTTCTTCCTGCGGAGGAGCACCACCCAGCACCACCCTTGGCGCCCGACCGGGTCGACCAAAGATCGCACATCAAGCGAGGTATACATGAAGCTCACGCGGAAGGCGGCCCCGGTCGTCGCCTTGGCGACGACGCTGGCCCTCACGCTGGCAGCCTGTGCCCAGTCCGACCGAACCTCCGACGGCAATGCGTCGAGCGGCGGTGGAGACGTCAAGGACACCATCACCTTCGGCGCCGCCGGCGCCCCGGAGCTCTTCGACCCCTTCTACGCCACTGACGGTGAGACCTTCCGGGTCACCCGCCAGATGATGGAAGGCCTGGTCGGCATCAAGCCGGGCACCGCCGACATCGAGCCCGAGCTGGCCACCAAGTGGGAGGCCTCTGCCGACGGCAAGGAGTGGACCTTCTCCCTGCGCGAAGGCGTCAAGTTCTGGGACGGCGAGGCGTTCAACGCCGAGGCCGTCTGTTACAACATGGAGCGCATGTTCGACCAGAACACGGTCGCCCAGGGCGGCCCGGCTGGTTACTGGGCAGACGTGATGGGGGCGTTCAAGTCCGACGCCGCCAACGCGCTGTACCAGAGCTGCTCGGCCAAGGACGACATGACGGCGGTCATCAAGATCAGCCGTGCGACGTCCAAGTTCCCGACGGCGCTGTCGCTGGACTCGTTCTCCATGCAGTCGCCCAAGGCGCTCAAGGCCGGTGACGCCAACAACGTCACCAAGCAGGGCGAGGGCTTCGGCTACCCGGCCTACTCCAAGAGCCCGGTCGGCACCGGTCCCTACAAGCTCGACAAGTTCGACGAGGCCAACAAGACGGTCACGCTCGTGCGCAACGACGCCTACTGGGGCGAGAAGGCCAAGACGGCCAAGCTGGTGTTCAAGATCATCCCCGACGAGAGCACCCGTCGCCAGGAGCTCGAGGCCGGCAGCATCGACGGCTACGACCTCCCGAACCCGGCCGACTGGAAGGGTCTGAAGGACTCGGGCAACAACGTCCTCGTGCGCCCCGCCTTCAACATCCTCTACATGGGCCTCAACCCGGCCAAGAACCCGAAGCTGAAGGACCTGAAGGTCCGTCAGGCTCTCTACTACGCCCTGAACCGTGACCAGCTGGTCAAGACCCAGCTGCCCGAGGGCGCAACGGTGGCGACGCAGTTCATGCCCGAGACCGTGGCCGGCTACAACAAGGAGCTGCAGCCCTATGGCTACGACAAGGCCAAGGCCCAGGCTCTCCTCAAGGAGGCCGGCGCCGAGGGCATGACCCTGACGTTCGCCTACCCGTCCGAGGTGTCGCGTCCGTACATGCCGGACCCGCAGAAGATCTACGAGGCGCTGCGCAGCGACCTCGAGGCGGTCGGCATCAAGGTCAAGGTCGTCACCAAGCCGTGGAACGGTGGTTACCTCGACACGGTCGACAACGGTGGCTACGACGCGTGGCTGCTCGGCTGGACCGGTGACTACAACTCGCCCGACAACTTCATCGGGACCTTCTTCGGCAGCCTCAAGACGAACGACTTCCACACCAGTGCGACGTCGTACGGCGCCAAGCTGTCGGCCGACCTCCAGGCTGCGGACGCGATCGTGGACGAGGGCCAGCGCGCCACCGCCTACGAGAAGCTGAACCAGGAGATCATGGAGCAGGACCTCCCGGGTCTGGCGATCAGCCACTCCCCGCCGGCCCTGGTCGTCAGCAGCAAGCTGAAGGGCCTCGTGGCCAGCCCGCTGACCGCGGAGACGTTCTCGACGGTCACGGTGAGCAAGTAGATCTGAGGTTCGCCTCGGACAGCTCTTCCTAGGACTGTGGCCGTCCCAGCAGAATCGCTGGGACGGCCACAGTCATGTAATAGCGTCGTTCTGTTGTGGACGGTCGTCGGACGTGATCGACTCCGGTCATCCCGACCGTCAGTGAAGGAGATTGAGCCACCGTGCTGAGATTCATCCTGCGAAGGCTGCTGCAGATGGTGGGGGTGGTCTTCGTCCTGTCCCTGCTGGTCTTCCTCTGGCTGCGCAGCCTCCCGGGCGGGACGGTGTCCGCCATCCTCGGCGAGAAGGCGACCCCCGAGCGCCGCGCCGCCCTCGAGAAGGCCCTCGGCCTCGACGAGCCGATCTACGTGCAGTACTGGGAGTTCGCCAAGCGTGCTGCCAAGGGCCAGTTCGGCTCCAGCACCGGGGTCCAGCCAGGTGTCGACGCCATGCAGGTCTTCATCCAGCGCTTCCCCGCGACCTTGGAGCTGAGCTTCTTCGCCCTGTTGTTCGCGATCGCGCTGGGCATCCCGCTGGGCTACATGGCCGCCCGCCGCCGGGCCTCGTCGTTCGACAACCTCTCGGTCGTCGGGTCCCTCATCGGCGTCGCCGTCCCCGTCTTCTTCCTCGCCTTCCTGCTCAAGTACTTCTTCGCCATCCAGCTGCACTGGCTGCCCGTCTCCGGTCGCCAGGACCCGAGCCTGAACGCCACGCGCATCACCGGCTTCTTCGTCCTCGACGGCGTGCTGACTCGCGAGTGGGATGCGGCGTGGGACGCCCTCAAGCACCTGCTGCTGCCGAGCCTGGCCCTGGCCACCATCCCCTTCGCGGTGATCTTCCGCATCACCCGTGCCTCGGTGCTCGACGTCATGGACGAGGACTACGTGCGCACCGCCGAGTCCAAGGGCCTGACCAAGAAGGTCATCCGCGGTCGGCACATCCTCCGCAACGCCCTGCTCCCCGTCGTCACGACGATCGGGCTGCAGACCGGCGGCCTGCTCGTGGGCGCCGTCCTCACCGAGCGCGTGTTCTCATGGGGCGGCATCGGTGAGGCGGTCGCGGTGGCCTTCACCAAGCGCGACTACGCCGTCCTCCAGGTGTGCATCCTCATGGCGGCCATCACGTTCGTCGTGATCAACCTTCTCGTCGACATCGCGTATGCCGTGATCGACCCCCGAGTGCGGACGAGGTGACCCCAGTGCCGAACCCCCTGGATCCCACGAACAAGAAGAACCGGATCGACGACCTGGCCGCCAGCGCCGGCGGCACGGCGACCGTCACCGTCGACGACGCAGGACACATCGAGGAGAGCACCGGCGTCTCGCTCATCGCGAGCGCGTGGCGCCGACTGCGCCGCAACCCGGTGTTCCTGCTCGGCGCCGGCATCACCCTCGCCTTCATCCTGCTGGCGATCTTCGCCCCCCTCATCGCCCCGCACGACCCCACCAAGGGCCTGCTGCTCGACAAGGTCCGGCCGCAGAGCAACCCCGTGCCCGGAGCCGAGCCCGGGTTCCCGCTGGGCGCCGACACGTCCGGCCGCGACGTGCTGTCGCGGCTCATCGTCGGCAGCCGCCAGACCCTCATCGTCGGTGTCTTCGCCACGCTGTTCGGCCTGATGGGCGGCCTGTCCCTGGGCGTCCTCGCCGGCGCCTTCGGGGGGTGGGTCGACTCGTTGGTGATGCGCATCGTCGACGTCATGCTGTCGATCCCGTCGCTGCTGCTCGCCGTCTCCATCGCCGCGCTCGCGTCGCAGCCGAGCCAGTGGACCGTCATCATCGCCATCGCGACGGTGCAGGTGCCGATCTTCGCCCGGCTGTTGCGCGGCTCCATGCTGGCCCAGCGCGCCAGCGACCACGTCCTTGCGGCGAGAGCCCTGGGGGTGAAGAAGTCGGCCATCGTGTTCCGGCACATGCTGCCGAACTCCCTGGGCCCGGTCATCGTGCAGGCGACCCTGGTCATCGCCGGCGCCATCATCGACGCCGCCGCGCTGTCCTTCCTCGGCCTGGGCAACCCCGACGACCGCCAGCCGGAGTGGGGCCAGATGCTGGGCAAGGCGCAGAACAACATCTTCGACAACCCGGCCCTGGCCGTCTGGCCGGCGCTGTGCATCATCGTCGTCGCGCTCGGCTTCACCCTCATGGGTGAGTCGCTGCGCGAAGCCCTCGACCCCAAGAGCAGGAGGTAGGGCGACCATGACCGAGCTCCACTGGCCAAGCTCCTCGCCCTGCCCACGCAGATCGTGGGACCCGCGGGCCTCCTTGCTCCTCCGTCGCTCGTTTCCTCAGGGAGTCGTCGCATGACCGAGACCATCGAGAACGTCCAGACCCGAGGCAACCGCGAGGAACCCCTCCTGTCGGTGCGCGACCTGCGCGTCACCTTCACCCGACAGGGCGAGAAGCCCTTCGTCGCCGTCGACGGCGTCAGCTTCGACGTCCGTCCGGGAGAGACCGTCGGCCTGGTCGGCGAGTCGGGCTGCGGGAAGTCGGTCACGTCCCTGGCCATCATGGGACTGCTCCCCCAGCGCGGCGTCAAGGTCGAGGGCGAGGTCCTCTACGGCGGGGCGAACCTGCTGACCCAGTCCCGCGAACAGATGCGTGACCGGCGAGGTCGCGACCTGGGCATGATCTTCCAGGACCCGCTGTCGTCGCTGAACCCCGTGGTGCCGATCGGCCTCCAGGTCACCGAGGTCCTCGAACGCCACAAGGGGCTGTCGCGCAAGGCGGCCACGCCCCTGGCGCGCGAGATGCTCGAGAAGGTCGGCATCCCCGACCCCGTCCGGCGTCTCAAGGACTACCCCCACCAGCTGTCGGGTGGCATGCGACAGCGCGCGCTCATCGCGATGGCGCTGGCGTGCGAGCCGCGCCTGCTCATCGCGGACGAGCCCACGACTGCCCTCGACGTGACGATCCAGGCGCAGATCCTGGCGCTGCTCAAGGACCTGGTCGAGGAGAACGGCACCGCCCTGGTGATGATCACCCACGACCTCGGCGTCGTCGCCGGCCTCGTGGACCGGGTCAACGTGCTGTATGCCGGGCGGATCGTCGAGCGCGGCGACCGCCACCCGCTGTTCGCGACTCCGCGACACCCCTACACCCACGGCCTGCTCGCCTCGATCCCCCGGCTGGACGGGTCGCGCGGCGAGAAGCTCACCCCGATCCCGGGGTCGGTGTCGGACAACCTGCCCTGGGCCAACGCGTGCGCCTTCGCGCCGCGCTGCTCGCAGCCGATCGACGTGTGCGTCCAGCGCACGCCTGAGTTCGTCGAGGACGGGTCGCGAGCGCTCCGTTGCCACAACCCCGTGGAGGTGACCCGATGACCATCAGCGACGAGATCCTGGTCGACGTCAAGGGAGTGAAGGTCCACTTCCCGATCCGCAAGGGCGTCATCTTCGACAAGACCGTGGGACACGTCTACGCGGTCGACGGGGTGGACCTCCAGATCCGCAAGGGCGAGACCTACGGCCTGGTCGGCGAGTCCGGCTGCGGCAAGAGCACGCTCGGCCGCGCCATCCTCAACCTCGAGCCGCCCACCGCCGGCTCGGTGGACTTCGAGGGGGTCGACATCGCCTCGCTCAAGGGCGAGGAGCTGCGCCACAAGCGGCAGGACATCCAGATGGTGTTCCAGGACCCGATGGGCAGCCTGGACCCGCGCCAGACCGTGGAGTCCCTCCTGCTCGAGGGTATGAAGGCGCACGGCCTCGCCAAGGACTCCAAGCAGGCGAGCCAGCGGCTGCGTGACCTGCTCAAGGCCGTGGGGCTGCCCGTCGCGGCGCTCAAGAAGTACCCGCACGAGTTCTCCGGCGGCCAGCGCCAGCGGATCGGCATCGCCCGGGCCCTGTCGGTGAACCCCAAGCTGATCGTCGCCGACGAGCCCGTCTCGGCGCTCGACGTGTCGGTGCAGGCCCAGGTCATCAACCTGCTCGAGGAGCTCCAGGACGAGTTCGGCCTCACCTACCTGGTGGTGGCCCACGACCTGGCCGTCGTGCGGCACATCAGCGACCGGATCGGCGTGATGTACCTCGGAGCCCTCGTCGAGGAGTCCGACGCGGAGGACCTCTACACCAAGCCGCTGCACCCCTACACGCGGGCGCTGATGTCCGCGGTGCCCGTGCCGGACCCCCTCATCGAGGACCGTCGCGAGCGCATCCTGCTCACCGGCGACCTGCCCTCCCCGGCGAACCCGCCGAAGGGCTGTCGCTTCCACACCCGCTGCCCGTGGCGGCAGGAGACCAGGTGCGACACCGAGCGCCCCGAGCTGCGGGTCATCGACATCGACGGCGTGCCGGCGAGCCACCGCGTGGCCTGTCACTTCGCCGAGCAGATCGCGGCCGGAGAGCTGAAGACCCACGAGGTCAAGGCCCAGCTCACGTCCCAGAGCGACCACGGTGTCGACACCGACTTCATGGGCCCGGCCTCCGTCACCGAGGCTCTCTGAGCCCCACCACGACGACAGCTATGCCGCGTGCGCACCGAGCGCACGCGGCATACCTGTCTCTGGGGGCGAGTGAGGTGAGGCTGCGCTTCGATGACAGGCGTGGACTTCCTTGCCAGAGTTGGGGTCATGAGCCGACTGCTGACCGACGAGGAGATCGGGCGCCAGCTGGGCGACCTGCCCGGGTGGACCCGCGAGGGTGACGAGATCAGGGCGAGCTACGAGGCGCCGGACTTCCTGACGGCGATCCGGCTGGTCGACGAGGTGGCCGTCGAGGCTGAGGACATGGACCACCACCCCGACATCGACATCCGTTGGCGCACAGTCACGTTCGTGCTCTCCACCCATTCCGAGGGCGGGCTGACGCAGCTCGACATCGAGCTCGCCCACCGGGTGGCCCAGTCGGCCGCCCGTCTGGGGGCGACCGCCGGTGGCTGAGGCAGTGACGCAGGTCGAGCCCCACGACGGCGAACAGCACGATCAGGGCATCGGCGCCCGGCTCAACTGGCTGCGCGCCGGCGTGCTCGGCGCCAACGACGGCATCGTCTCCACGGCGGGCATCGTCATCGGGGTCGCGGCGGCGACCGCCGAGCGCTCGACGATCGCGACCGCCGGCATCGCCGGCCTCGCCGCCGGGGCGATGAGCATGGCGGCCGGCGAGTACGTGTCGGTCAGCACCCAACGTGACACCGAGAAGGCGTTGCTGGCCAAGGAGAAGCGTGAGCTCCGCGAGATGCCGGAGGAGGAGCTCGAGGAGCTGACGCAGATCTACCAGGACAAGGGGCTGACCCCCGACCTCGCGGCCGAGGTCGCCCGCCAGCTGACCGAGCACGACGCACTGGGCGCCCACGCCGAGGCCGAGCTGGGCATCGACCCCAACGAGCTCACCAACCCGTGGCACGCCGCCTGGGCCTCGATGTCGGCCTTCACCCTCGGCGCCCTCCTGCCGCTGCTGGCCATCCTGCTGCCCCCTGCCGGGGCCAGGATCTGGGTCACCGCCGTGGCGGTCGTCGTGGCGCTGGCGTTCACCGGTTGGGGCAGTGCCCGTCTGGGCCGGGCGCCCGTGCGGCCGGCCGTGCTGCGCAACATCGCGGGCGGTCTGGTCGCGATGCTGGTGACCTATGCGATCGGCGCCCTCGTCGGCACCCAGGTCTGAGGCGTTCCTGGTTCCCACCCGGCTGAGGGAACTCGGCCGGCAGACGTCGCCGCGGTGATGAGCACGCGGCATACGCGCAGAAGATCCCCCCGATGACTCTGGACAGGTGACCCCCGAGGGGTTTGAATGCGCTGGTCGCCCACAGGGGTGACCAGACTGTAGGGAGTCCGCATGAAGCTTCGTCGCGCGCTGGCCGTCTTCGGCATCAGCACCGCCATGGTCGGGGGCACCACCCTCGCCGCATCAGCCATCACCGGGGGTGACCTCGACGGCAACGGCCACCCCAACGTGGGCATGATCGCCTTCTACGACGGCACCGGCCGGTTCCGCTGCAGCGCCACCCTGGTGTCGCCGACCGTCCTGGTCACCGCAGCGCACTGCACCGACGGCACGGTCGGCAAGACGGCCGTGACGTTCAAGTCGGTCGTGGCCGAGGCCCCACCGTCGCCGCTCCCGGCGGCTGCCAACCCCGCTGCGGGCTACACGTCCGCAGAGCTGACGGCGGCTGGCTTCCTCAGCGGCACCGCCCACACCCACCCGGGCTACTCGGACTTCACCGACCTGAGGAACTGGAACGACGTCGGCGTCATCGTCCTCGACACCCCCGTGGCCGGGATCGCGCCCGCGACGATCGCCCCGACCAACTACCTCGACAAGTACACGCCCAACGTGCTGAACAAGACGCTGTTCACGGCCGTCGGCTACGGCACCGAGGTCCGTCAGGCGGAGTCCGGCCCGCAGAAGCCGACGCCGATGTCCTACCCGATCGTCCGTCGCGTCACCGACGAGGTGGGCCAGAAGCTCACGCCGCAGGTCCTGCAGGTCAACGGCAACGAGAACGACCCGCGCGGCGGCGGCGGCACCTGCTTCGGCGACTCCGGTGGCCCGTCGTTCAACGGTGGTTACCAGGTGACCGTGACCAGCTACGGCTACACGTCCAACTGCCGCTACCTCGGCGGTCTCCAGCGGATCGACATCCCCGTCGTCCAGAACTGGCTGGCCGGGTTCGGCGTGGGCCACGCCTGATCCGATCTGACCTCGACGTGGCGGCACCCTCTCGTGGGTGTCGCCACGTTCGTCGTCGTGGAGAGGCCTTCCGGGCAGCCCGACTAGACGTCGTTCTTGCCGACGGCGACGACGCCGACCGCCGAGTCGGCCACGGCGGCCATCCTGACGTGGGCCGGCGCGTGGGTGGCGGCCAGCGCGCTGCCCGTCCCGGTGACGGGGATGGAGAGAGCGGCGAGGACGAGCGCTGCGGCAGCGACGCGGTGGCCACGTCGCCGGAACGGCGCGTGGAGTGCGGCGAGCGGAGCAGGACGGGGGGCGAGGGCTGCGGTGGTCATGGCTCCACCGTGCCGGGCCGCCCTCTACCCGGGGTGTGCGGTGACTGTGGAGTCCCTGTGCGTGCCATCCCTCGCGATCGGGGCGGGCCGAGCCGGGCACCGGTCTCTGGTGTCAGCCGCGTCCCTCGGCGGTCCGATCCGAGGCTGAAGCCGCCCCGCGGAGCTCCTCGAAGGTCGGTCCGGACCGGGAGATCGCGTCGAGCAGGCCGGTCAGCGGCAGCGGCAGCGCGTCCAGGTCGAGGGCCCCGGCCAGGGCTCCGGCCATCAGCTCCTTGCGCCCCGAGGCCGCACCCGCGAACCGGTGGACCCGGTCGTGGAAGGAGCCCGTCACCCAGGCCGGCTGCTGGGTCAGCATCGCGAACCGCTGGGTGAGACCGAGCTCCTCCAACACCCTCCGGGTGCCCTCCTCGCCCAGATGGCGCACCAGCTCGTCCTCGAGGTCGCGGTCGCAGACCTGGAAGCCCCACCAGGGCAGGTCCTCCGGTCCGTCCACGGCACACCCGACCCGGCGCAGGGCGCGGACGAAGAAGGGCGCCTCCGGGGCGTCGCACATCCCCAGCACCCGCGGGCTGTCGACGGCTGCCGCCGCGTCGAGCAGGTGGCGGCGGATGTTGGTCGCGCCGTGCATGTCGACCAGCTCGACCCCTCGCGCCTCGAGCGAGAGACCTGCGCGCTCGGCGACCACGCGCACGGCCGCGACGTCGGAGGCTCCCTCCAGCAGCACCCAGACGAGCGCGCCCGTGGGGACCTGCGTGGACACGGACCCGGTCATACCCGTCAATCTGCCAGATCGACCCAGTCGGGCGCCGGAGGATTTCCGGGCCGCCGTGGTCTCGCGACCTCAGGGTGGTCGGGACGACGTCAGCGTGGCAACGCCTGCCCGGGGCAGGTGGTGAGCACCCGGACCATGGCGTCGCGCTCGCCCGTGGTGACCGCCAGCGCGTAGCGGTGCTTGACCGCGATCTGCCGCGCGACGTAGCTGCACCGGACGGCCTTGCGCGGCGGCAGCCAGGTGGCGGCGTCGCCATCGCCCTTGCGCTGGTTGGTGGGTCCGTCGACCGCGAGGAGGTTGAGCGGGTCGTTGGCGAACGCCGTGCGGGTCTGCGTCGACCACCGCTGGGCGCCCTTCTGCCACGCGTCCGAGAGGGCGACGACGTGGTCGACCTGGACGGCGTTCGAGGTGCCCCTGCCCCGGACGAAGGAGATCCGCGTGCCGGTGTAGGGGTCGTCCAAGGTGCCGGTCAGCACCAGGCAGCCGTGGGTGCCCTCCTTGAGGGTGGTGCCGGTGAGGTCGCGACGCAGGATATCGTTGCGGGTGTCGCAGCCGTTGCGGTCCACGTCGGCCCAGGCCTGCCCGAACAGGTCGCGGTCGTAGCCGGTCCTCGGCGCCCGGCCCTTGACCGTCAGGATGGCCAGGGTGATCACGGCGGCGCCCGGCCGCACCGTGGCGGTCTGACTGGGCCCGGCTTTCGACGAGGTATGCCGCGTGCTCGACGCCGCGACGGAGCCCGAGGGACCGGTCGTGGACGGGAGGTCAGCAGTGGTGACCGGCGCCGTCGTGGGGTGCGCCGTGGTGGCGGTGCTCTTCGCCCCGGTGGTCGACGTTGCGGGCGTGACGGAACCGGCAATGGCAGGAGCGCAGGCCGCGAGTGCGAGGGCCGCGAGCATCGACCCGGCCAGGGCTGGCCAGTTGCAGTCGAGTCGACGGATCATGAGGAGGGACAAGCACTTTCACTCGGTGGCGGCCACGCTAGGCCGACGGCACCCTCGCCTGCGCCGAAACCGGACAACCTTGCCCGAACGGACGAGCAGTTACTCGTCCGAGCCGCCCTGGACGACGGCGCGGGGCCCCGTGACGGGGCCCCGCGCTGAGGCGACCAGTCCTCGACGTCGGGTCGGTTCAGAGAGTCGTGGTCACCACCGTGAGGGTGAGCAGCCGGCTCTGGCCGCCCCACAGCGCGTACAGCCCGCCGGTGCCGGTGCCGGTCTGCGTCACCGAGGTGATCGCACCCAGCCCACTGTTGCCGGGGCACCCGTCACCGACGGCCGGGACAGCCTGGCCGGTCGAGGTGACCGCACCGAAGCCGGTGAGGTACCACCCGGTCATCGGGCCCTGCTTGCCGCTGCTGTTGTTGCGGGCGTCGCTCCCCACGGTCGCCTTGACCGACGAGCGCTTCGTGTTGGTGATGACGTGGTGACCGCCGGGGTTGTCGAACTCGCAGACGACCTCGTAGGTGGCCGTGCTGTCGTAGGCGAACGTCACACCCCCGACGTTGTCCTGCATGGCCTTGTTGTTCCAGCCGTAGGCGCTCTGGACCTCGCCCTTGCCGACCCAGCCCACGCCGCCGGCGTCCATCGTGTACGCGGATGCCGCCCCGGCAGCTGCGAGCAGCAGCCCGACCCCCAGCGCGGCCACAGCCACAGTCTTCCTGAACATGAGCAGTCCCCTCGTTCGCGGGCGACCCCTGCGGTCCCCCTTGGGGCGAAGGATGGCGTAGCCAGGCGATGCAGGTATGGCTTTGGTCAAGGAACGGTCAAGGCAAGGGCAAGGCCAAGCCGTTCAGGCGAGGACATCCGCGACCAACAGGACAATTGTCCCAAGCGTTCACCAGGTGAGGTCCTCCCGCCAGATCACTGACTCATCCGAACGGGCGACGGCGTGGGCGAACCGCCACTCCACTCGCTGCCTTCTCCAGATACTGACCGCGTGGTGCGCGAGGACTTCGCGGAACTCCTCTCGAGGGCACAGGCCGGTGACGAGGAGGCCTTCTCACGCCTGTGGTTGGACCTCAACCCTCGACTCGTGCGCTACCTGTCGCTGGAGCCCGGGCGCAATGCCGAGGACCTGGCAGCCGAGACCTGGGTGTCGGTCGTCAAGGGCCTTCGCCGGTTCCGCGGCAACGAGATCGAGTGGCGTGCCTGGGTCTTCACCACGGCCAGGCGGCGAGCCCTGGATGACGCACGGCGCCGGTCCCGGCGACCGCGGGAGGTGCTCGGCGACCCCCAGGAGCAGGCCTGGGCCGTGCCCGACCCCAGCCTCGGGGTGGTGGAGGACCTGAGCCCCGGATCGGTGCTCGCACTGCTCTCGACGCTGCCACCCGTGCAGGCCGAAGTGCTGGCCCTCCGAGTGATCGCGGGGCTGCCGGTGGAGACCGTGGCCGCGATGCTGGGCAAGAGCCCGGGAGCAGTCCGTGTGTCTGCCCACCGCGGTCTGCGGGCGCTCGCCGCCACCTTGCGGAGCCAGGGCGTAACGCAATAGCCGGTCACGGCGCTTCATCCAGTGCCATGACAGATTTCACCCACCGCACCGGCCGCGGCGACGAGCCCGAGATCTCGGACGCCGACCTGGACTCGGTGCTCAAGGGCCACCGTCCCCTCGAGAGCGCCCCCGAGGTCCAGCGGGTTGCCGACGCCATGAATGCACTCACCTCGCCGCCCGAGCGCAGCGAGCTGGCCGGATACGCGCAGGCCATGGCCGCTTATGGCGTGGCCTTCGCCCGGCCCCGATCCCGAAGGGTCGCGATGACTTCCTCAGCAACTGGCCTCAGGACCCTGGCATCTGCGGCCGGTGCCGCGGTCGCACTGGGCGGCGTGGCGACGATCGTCTTCGCGTCAGGTGTCATGGGCCCAGCTCATCCGACGCTGGTCACACCGGTGGCCACGAGCGCGACCACTGGCGCCACCACGACGCCGAAGGCCGACAAGACCGGGACACCCGTCGGCCCCGACGCGTCCGGCCCGGCAGCGTTCGGACTCTGCAACGCGTGGACCCACCACCAGGCCACGGACAAGGACAAGCCCGGCAACTCGGTCGCCTTCCGCAACCTGGCCGAGGCGGCAGGAGGCGAGGCGAAGATCGCCGCCTACTGCGCCAAGGTCCCCCACCCCGGCTCGCCGAACGCCACCACGACGCCCAAGGACAATTCGACGTCGAAGGCGCCCAAGCCGGGCAAGACCACACCGCCGGGCAGGGCCAAGAACAGCGGCACGGGGACCACTCGCACCCCTGGCGCCGGCACGACCACGACCACCCCGCCGGCAGCGACGCTGACCACACCCGGACCGGCGACCACCCTCCCCACGAGGGCCTCCTGATGGGGCTCGCCGCCCCGAGGAAGGGCGCCCTCCGGGGTCGCCTCGGGATCGAACGGTCGGATCGGGGCGCGGTCGCGGTCACCGTGGCGGTGATGATGGTGGTCCTGGTCGGGATCGGGGCCTTCACCCTCGACTTCGGCTTGTCCTACGCCAGTACCCGACAGCTGCAGACCGCATCGGACGCCGCGGCTCTGGCGGCCGCCAACGTCTTCGCTGACAAGACCGGTAGCTGTGCGACCATCCTCGCCACGCCCGCCTGGACCGCTGAGGCGGCGAACGCCGCGTCCAGCATCCGCGAGGACAACCGGCCAGGCAGCACGGAGGCGAGCTACAGCGCCACCTGCACCCCCAAGGGGTCCATCCGGGTCAGGTACGTGTCGGCCGGCTCCACGCCCACCCTGCTGGGCGGCGTCTTCGGTCACCACGGCCCGTACTCCACTGCGCGACCCGCGACCGCCATCGTCTCCGCTCCCTCCGAGGCGATCGGGGTGCGGCCCTATGCGGTCTGCGGGAGCCAGCTGCCCACGGTGCTGCCGTCCACCGTCTTCCAGATGACGCTCCCATCGACCGGGAACTCCATGTGCCCCGGCGCCAGCAGCAGCGGCAACTGGTGGTCGATCGACTGCCCAGAGGCAGGCAGCAACAGCACCACCTACCTGGGCACGGCGACCGAGTTCGGTTGCACCGACCCGATCTCGATCGTCCCCAACCAGTCCCCTCGCACCGGTTCGGCGCTGCGCACCTACCTGGAGGGCAGCTGCCCGGCCAAGTCCAGCTCCTGCCTGGGCGCCAACAGCGGAAACCTGGGCGGCACACCCATCCTGCAGGCCTGGAACTCCCTGGTGAGCTCGCAGAAGCACATCCTGCTGCCCGTGTTCTGCGGGGTGCCGCCCTGTGACCAGTCGGCAGTGGTGAACGCCGGCGGCAACAACGCCATCTACCCCGTCCAGGCCCTGCTCGGAGTCGTCGTGTGCGGCTACCACTTCGGCGGACAGGACAGCTCCGCGTTGAGCATGACCGGTGAGTGCGCCGGTCCGACGAACAACCCCTCGTCGCTGACGCCGGCGACCGGAGGAAACCAGGACAACTACCTCCTGCTCAAGGCCGTCAAGCTGAAGGTCGCCGGCTCCAGCGACGAGAGCGACTGCGCCCTCGGCAGCGCCTGCGACCTGCAGGTCCGGCAGGTCCACCTCATCGAGTAGGTCAGACGTTGAAGCGGAACTCCACGACGTCGCCGTCGGACATCACGTAGTCCTTGCCCTCCATGCGGACCTTGCCGGCAGCCTTGGCTGCGGCCATCGAGCCCATGGCGTCGAGGTCTTCGTACGACACGATCTCGGCCTTGATGAACCCACGCTGGAAGTCGGTGTGGATGACCCCAGCGGCCTGCGGTGCGGTCCAGCCCCGGCCGATGGTCCACGCGCGCGACTCCTTGGGGCCGGCGGTGAGGTAGGTCTGCAGCCCGAGCGTGTGGAAGCCGGTGCGGGCCAGCTGGTCGAGCCCGGACTCCTCGGCGCCGAACGACTCGAGCAGCTCCATCGCCTCCTCGGGCTCCATCTCCATGAGGTCCATCTCGAGCTTGGCGTTGAGGAACACCGAGTCGGCCGGCGCCACCAGAGCGCGCAGGGAGTCCTGCAGCGCGGCGTCGGAGAGCTGGTCCTCGTCGAGGTTGAACACGTAGATGAACGGCTTGGTCGTCAGCAGACCCAGCCCCCGCGCCTCGGCGAGGTCGACCCCGGCAGCCGCGCCCGCGGCATACAGGGTGTGGCCCTCCTCGAGCACCTTCTGAGCCGCCACGGCGTTGTCCAGGGTGGCCTTCTTCTCTTTCTGGATCCGCGACTCCTTCTCGAGCCGCGGCACGGCCTTGTCGAGGGTCTGCAGGTCGGCGAGGATCAGCTCGGTGTGGATCGTCTCGATGTCGGACTCGGGCGAGACCTTGCCGTCGACATGGACGACGTCGCCATCCTCGAACGCGCGCACCACCTGGCAGATCGCGTCGGCCTCACGGATGTTGGCGAGGAACTTGTTGCCCAGGCCCTCACCCTCCGACGCCCCGCGCACGATGCCGGCGATGTCGACGAACGACACGGTCGCGGGCAGGATGCGCTCGGAGCTGAAGATCTCGGCCAGCCGCTTCAGGCGCGCGTCCGGCAGCGGGACCACCCCGACGTTGGGCTCGATCGTCGCGAACGGGTAGTTCGCGGCGAGCACGTTGTTCTTGGTCAGGGCGTTGAACATCGTGGACTTGCCCACGTTGGGCAGGCCGACGATTCCGATAGTGAGAGCCACAAGGCCGAGAGTCTACCGGCGGTCGCGAGCGCCCACGGACGCGCCGGTCGTCGAGTCAGTGGAGGTCGTGCGTCGCCTCGATGACGTGGTCGAGGAGGCACAGAGGTCGATGCGGGTGTCAACCACCGGGACGCCGGTGAGCCGCCAGTCCTGGGTGACGTGCGCGGAGGAACCACTCCCTTCGGTCACGGTCAATACCTCGTGGGGTCAGGTGCGTGCCGACGGTGGTGCGGACGCCCGGGCCAGCTGCCGCGACAGGGCCACGAGCCGTCCCTCGCTGTCCCAGACCTCGGCGTCCTCCTCGAGGAAGCCACCGGCCAGCGTGCGGTTGGTGAGGTTGACCCGCAGCCACCCCGGGGCGGGACGGGCGCGCACGTGCGCCGTGAGCTCGAGGGTGGGCGTCCACCCCGGCAGACCCAGCTCGAACGCGACCGGCGGCAGCGCGTCGACGGCCAGGAGCAGCAGGAGCGGGTCGGGCTCGCGGCCGTCGGCCATCCGCAGCCACCCCCGGATGACGCCGTTGCCCGACGGCTTGCCCATCGCCCAGCCGGTGGTGGCCGGGTCGAGGCGCATGTCGAGCCGCTGCAGCAGGGACGCGTGCTTGAGGAAGTCCGGAGGTGCCTGGGCCGCCGAGACACAGCGGTCCGGCGGCGGCAGGTCCGGCGGCTGCGCCGACGTCGTGAGGTCGCTGTCGACCGAGGCGAGGTCGCCGTAGGTCGCGAGGAAGCGCACCCGCTCCACCTCGCCGCCCTGCCCGTCGTCCTGCAGCAGGGAGGCCTGCCCCGTCGACACCGCCCTGCCCCGGCGGACGACGGAGGTGCGCACAGTGGCCGGCCCGGGGACCCCCGGCGTCAGGTAGTAGGCGCTGATCGCCAACGGGTCGGGGTGGGCGGGACGGTCGCCGTCCGCGGTGCCGAACTCCGCGGCGAGCGCCCGACCGGCGATCGCCAGCAGCACTCCGCCGTTGACTCCCCCACCGATCCGCCACCCCTCGCCGAGGGCCGAGTCATAGACGCCCGCCTCGCCGTCTCGTGCCGAAACCGCTGACCCCGTGTCGAACTCGCTGGCCCCGTTGACCACTCGCTGCTCCCATCCGTGCGCTGCGCGGCATACCTGACGTCACTGGAGGGTATGCCGCGCAGCGGCCGATCAGGGCGTGGCCGTGGCCTCCGCCACGTCCTCGGCGGTAGGCGTCGAGGTCTGCGTCGGCTGGGTCGAGGACCCAGTTGGGTCGGTGTTGCTCATCGGATCCGACGCGCTGCTCGAGCTCGACGACGACGCGGAGGCGCTCGACGTCGAGCCGGTCGACGACGCGCCGCCCGTCGCGGATCCGTCGGCGTCCGTCGTGGGCGACGTCGTGCCGGCCGGCCCCGTGGTCGTCGACCCGGTGGGCGTGCTGCCCGTCGTCGGTTCCACCCAGGCGGGGTCCTTCTGCACGATGGCCAGGATCTGGCGCTCGAACTCGGTCAGCCGCTCCTGGAGCTCGCTGAGGGGGACACCCTGGACGGAGTCCCCGAAGCCCGAGATCTCCTTCCACAGCGCCGCGAGCTCGGCAGAGCTCTCCGCGCTGAGGGGGCCGGACAACGTCACCACGAGCTGCGTCGCGAGCGCCTGGGTGACGCACTGGACGCAGCCGTAGTTGACGGCCGCGGCGACGTTCTCGGGGACCACGACGTTGGCCTTGCCCAGGATGAGGACGACCTGGAAGGCCACCGCCACGGTCTGGCACCCCGTGCAGGACGCCAGGGCATAGGCCTCGTTGGTGTTCGCGACCGTGTCACCGTCCGCCCAGACCAGGGCGAAGGCCACGTCATAGAGCGCGGACCCGTCCTTGGTGTTGACGGCCATCGCCTGGTTGCCCCCCTCACCCGGCGGAAGCGGACGGTTGAACGGGAAGACCCAGGTGGGCAGCTCCTTGCCCGCGGCGGCCGTCTGGCCCCTTCGGGGCACCATGACGACCGCCAGCTGCGGCGACTCCGCGGTCGGCAGCGCGGCGTCGCGGGGCCACACCGCTCGGCCGGCACCCTGCCGACCCTCCTGCAGCGTGCTCGGGGTGGCAGAGCGCAGCGCGCTGGAGACCCCGTCGGCCAGCGTCCCGCGCTCGTACGCCTGGATCGGCCGGTAGGTGCCCGGCTGCGGCCACCAGGACCAGGCCAGCCCGGCCACCACCGCGAGCGCGAGCACGCCGGCCAGCGCCCGGCGCACCGGGCGGTCCTCGGTGGCCCGCCAGGTGCCCGTGACGACCTGCTTGGCGACGCGGCTGACGATGAACACGACGCCCAGCACCGGCAGGGCGATGGCCACGATCGACAGCACCCGCACCAGGACAGCGAGCACGTCACCGTCGGCGAGCTGCAGCTCGAGCCGCGCCCACTGCCGGCCGACGGAGGTCCACGCCGTCCCCGCCACGCGGGGAAAGCTCAGGATCATCATCCCGAGGGAGAACAGCAGGACGGGCACCACGACGACGACCCAGACGGTGACCACGGCTCTGGCCCACGGCTTGAGCACCTTGGCGTCCGGGTCGTTCCAGTGCCGGGGAAGCAGACCCACGAGGGTCGGCTTGATCCGGTGGTAGAGGTCGGGCACACCGGTGACGTCGGCCAGGACGTGGTAGCCGTCGAACCGCACGAGCGGGGCTAGCTGGCGCACCATCTGGAGCACCTGGGTCGCGATGATCAGCAGGATCGCGTCCCAGCCCGTGCCCCACCAGACGCCGAACATCGCCACCGCGACGATGGCGTTGAAGTAGAGACCACCGAGGTCGGTGCGCACCCGTCCGGCCCGACCGAGCCGGTAGCTGTCGGTGACGTCGGTGTAGAACGCCGGCCAGACGAGGTAGAGGCCGGTGCCCATCGCCCCGGGCGTCGACCCTCCGTAGCGAGCCGCCGCCGCGTGCCCGAACTCGTGGAAACCCGCCGAGACGACCGTCAACGCGAACACGGTGAGCAGCAGCGCCGGCTGGTCGAACGCCTGGTGGGTGGCCGACCCCAGTCCCTTGTGGAGCAGCACCCAGCCGCACACGGCGAAGAACGCAGCCACCAGGACCACCACCACGACGGGCGCGAAGAGCCAGGCGAAGGGTGCGGTGATCCGCCTGGTGGCCTCCGGATCGGACACGACGTACCTGAACCTCAGTGCCAGCAACGGGTTCGAGCGCCGGACCTCGGGTTCCGAACCGTCCGCCTTCGTGAGGACGCCAAGGGTGCGCAGCTTGTCGCACAGCGTCTCCACGTCGGCCTCGGCCACCTGGCGTCCCAGGGCGGCACCCATGGCCTCGGCCACCTCGGCATGGGTGCGCTGCCCGTCCACCTGCTCCAGCACGGCGTAGAGCAGGGGGGTCAGCTGGATCGCCTGGCCGTCGCCCCGGCGCACGAGCGCAGGCGCCACGCGGTAACCCGACCCGGGCACCTCTCCGAGGAGCTGCACCCCGTCGGCCCGCACGGGTGCCGCACCCCCACCGGTCGGTGGGGGTGCGGTCGCCTCGTCGTGGGCGAATCTGGGCGCGTCGGGGGCGCCCGGCCCCTCGAAGGGAGTCACGTCAGCGACAGCTCGCGCCGACTACTGGGAGATGTCGGACGACTGGTCGGTCGTCGCGTTGGCGTCGGCGTCGATGTCCTGGACGATGATCGCGTCCTGCTGGGCCAGGGCCACGGCGTCGGAGTCGATCGACCCGATGTTCGCAGCGACCGCGGCGTCGATGGGTGCCGCCACGTTGGCGTTGGCCGCCACCGCACCGGCGATCGGCGCGGCGAGGTCGAGGTCGGCCGCGAGGTCGACATCGACGTTGAGCAGGTTGCCGTCCACCGCACCGTTGCTGGTGACCGCGTCGGTCGCGCCGTCGGTCGGAGTCGTCGAGGCGTCGGCGGGCGCATCCCTGGCGACGGGCGCCTCGGCGGCCTGGTCGATGGTGGAGTCCTGGCCGGCGTCGGCCACGGCCTCGCCCGTGATGCCCTGGTCGATCACGACGCCCTGGTCTGCCATGGCCTGTGCCTCGGAGCCGACGGACAGGATGTTCGCACCGACCGCAGCGTCGATCGGAGCCGCCACGTTGGCGTTCGCCGCTACCGCGAGGTCGATGGGCGCAGCGGCGTCCAGGCCGATGTCGAGGTCCGCGTTCAGGTCGAGGAGGCTGATGACCTCCTTGTCGGGCAGGGCGGTGCCGCCCTCGGCGGCCAGCTCGTCCGCGGTCAGCGGCGGCATGCTCTGGTCAGTCATGGTGCACTCCGTGTCTACGGTTTCCCCCGGCCCAATGACACCGCGATGGTACCCGTCGCCTGCCCGCGATGCACATCGGCCAGCCCTCTGACCTGCGACGATGCCACACAGGGGGCTGGAATGGCCCGGCTCACCATGGCAGCCGGCGTCGATGTCGGGCCGCCACGCGGCATACCTCGGCGACCTCACCTCACAGCGCCGGGAGCCCGTCCTCGAGGTATGCCGTGGGGCCGGCATGGGCGGCGAGGAAGGCGAGCAGGCGCTGGTTGTAGGGCGCCACGCGCTGCTCCCACTCCTCCTCGCCGGCGAAGTGCAGCGAGCGGATCTCCCGGCGCTCGAGGGTGGCCCGCGTGATGAGGTCGTGGTCGGCAACCCCGAGGTCGAAGACGAAGACGGTCGCGTCGCTCCACCCGCGCCACGGCGGCAGCCAGTTGACCGCGAGCAGGGCGCGGACCTCGACGTCGATCGCGAGCTCCTCCCTGACCTCGCGGACCACGCACTCGGCCGGTGACTCCGAGGGGTCGACGACGCCGCCGGGCAGGTCCCACTCGGCCTTGTACGTGAGCTCGCACAGCAGCACCCGACCAGCAGGGTCGCGCAACACGCCCTGGGCGATGGCGCGCTTGGTGGGCAGCGAGGAGTTGAGGAGTGCGATGAAGCCGTCGCGGCTGTCGGGCTCGGCGTCGTCGCGCAGCCGGGCGAGCACCATCGTGTCGGCGCGCTCGTCGCGGCCAACCAGGGCGCCGCGGGCGACACCCTCCTTGCGCATCCCGGCGCGCAGCGCCGCCCGGACCCCGGACCGGTCGGCGTCGGGCACCCGTGCCTCGATGCGGTCCACGTCGAGCGTCGCGAACGTCCAGGCGACGACCAGCCGCAGCGCCCGCTCGACGATGCCCACCTCGCGGTACTCGGCGACGACCGCCCAGATCAGGTCGGCGTCACCGGACCCGTCGTCGATCACCTCGACGCGCCCCACCTGTTCGCCCTCCCACACGACCCCGAAGGCAGAGGTGCCGTCGTCCTCGACCGGAAGACCTCGCAGGACGAGGTCGTCACCGTCCATCAGCTCTGGGGTGGGCACGCGGCCAGCCTAGACACGGCTGTCGGCGCCAGGTGGGATGGTCCTGTCCATGGAACTCGTGGGCATCCTCATCCTCGGTCTGGTCGTCGGTGGCGCCGCCGGCTGGTGGAGCGCGCGCGGTTCCGCCTCCGCCGCCCTGGCGTCGGCGCGCACCGAGGCCGACCTCCTGCGCGAGCGCGTGGTCGACCTCGAGGCAGCGGTCTCCGACGACGCCCAGACCGCAGCGGCCCTGGTCCCCCTGCGCGACGCCCTGGTGCGGGTCGAGCAGCAGGTCGGCACGCTCGAGCGTGACCGCACCAGCCAGTTCGCGGCGCTCGAGACGACCATGGCCGCGGTCCACGAGTCCACCACCGCCCTGGGCCGCCAGACGCAGTCGTTGGCCGGCTCGCTCAACTCCTCGACCGTGCGGGGAGCCTGGGGTGAGGTCCAGCTGCGACGCGTGCTCGAGCACGCCGGCATGCTCGCGCGGTGCGACTTCGACGAGCAGGTGTGCCGGGTGAGCCGGCACCAGCGGCAGGTGCGCCCTGACGTCGTGGTGCGCCTGCCCGGAGACAAGTTCCTCGTCATCGACTCCAAGGCCCCGATGGGCGCCTTCCTCGGCGCGCAGGCCGAGGACCTTCCCGCTGGCCAGCGCAAGGAGCTGCTTCGATCGCACGCGGCCTCGCTCAAGTCGCACGTGACGTCCCTGGCGGCCAAGGACTACTGGACCGCCTTCGAGAACTCACCCGAGATGGTGGTCTGCTTCGTCCCGAGCGACGCCATGCTCGCCGCGGCCCTGTCGGCCGACCCGGCCCTGCACGAGGACGCCATGTCCCGCCGCGTCGTGCTCGTCGGCCCGGGCTCGCTGCTCGCGCTCCTGCGGACCGTCGCGTTCACCTGGCAGCAGGATGCGCTGACGGCGCACGCCCGCGAGGTCATGACCCTCGGGCGCGACCTCTACGACCGGCTGGGCACGCTGGGCAGCCACACGATGCGCATGGGCACCGCCCTGCAGCGCTCGGTCGAGGCGTACAACCAGATGGTCGGGGCCCTCGAGTCACGGGTGCTGGTCTCAGCGCGGCGGATGCACGAGGCGGGGATCGTCGAGCGGCCGCTGCCCAGCCCGCTGCCGCTCGAGACCGGCCCGCGGGTGCTGACGGCGATGGAGCTCATCGAGGCGGCCACGGCCGACGCGGAGCGCCCTCAGCTGGACTTCGACGACGCCGAGATCCCGCCGAGGTGGACCGGCAGGGAGTCGACCGCGTAGACGATCGACTGGTCGCGGAACTGCAGGCTCTCCGGAGCCGCGGCGAGCGCCAGCTCCGGGAAGCGGCGGGCCAGTCGGGGGTAGGCGATCCGCAGCTCGAGCCGGGCCAGCTCGGCCCCGACGCAGCGGTGGAACCCGTAGCCGAACGCCACGTGCGGCGACGGTGGCCGGGCGGGGTCGAACGTGCCGAGGTCGGGACCGATCCGGTGGTCGCGGTCGGCCCGGCTGAGGGCCGCGATGACGACGTCGCCCTTGTGGACGGTCTTGCCGAACAGGTCGAGGTCCTCCTTCGCGAACCGCGGGAAGGCGATCTGCACGACGCTGAGGTAGCGCAGCATCTCCTCCACGACTCGATCGATGGAGCTGTCGTCGTCGCGGACGAGGTCGAAGTGCTTGCGGTCGCGCAGGAGCACGAGCGCTCCCAGCGCCAGCATGCTGGCGGTCGTCTCGTAGCCGCCGGTGAAGACGCCGTCGGCGAGACCCGCGACCTCCTCGTCGCTGACCTCGTCGCCGACCGCCGCGAGGATCCGGCCCAGGAGGCCGTCGCCCGGGTCGACCCGCTGCTTGCGGGTGGCCTCGAGCAGGAAGAGCTGGCTCTGCGAGATGGCACCGAAGGCGCCCGTGCCCCCGGCCGTGACGTCGAAGCGCGCGTGGCTCAGCGTGCGGAACCGTTCACGGTCCTCCACTGGGAGCCCCAGCAGCTCGCAGATGACCAGGAACGGGATGGGGAAGGCGAAGTGCTCGACGAGGTCGACCACCGGGCCGTGCGCCTCCATCCGGTCGAGCTGGTCATCGACGATGGCCTCGATCCTCGGGGCCAGCCGGTTGATCCGACGCATGGTGAACTCGGGCGTGAGCAACGCTCGCAGCCGGGTGTGCTCAGGCGGGTCGGTGAACCCCAGTCCCGCGACGCTGGCTCCAGCCGCGCCGACGTAGGGCCGGATGTCGTTGCTGAACCTGCGCTGGTCGGCGAGGACGGCCTTGGCCTCCTCGTGGCCCGACACCAGCCAGATGTTCATGCCGAACATGTGCGCGAGCCGGTGCACCGGCTCCGGGGCGGTGGTGCCGATCCGGTGCACGGGGTCGAGGCCGGAGCGCCGCAGCGGACGGAGCAGGCGCCGCGGGACGGCGTCGAGGCTCGACAGGTCGACCGGGCCGCCGCCCGTGGCACGCACGATGAGCCGCTGCGTCAGGCGCGCCCGCGCAGAGGTCAAGCCGATCATGGGTCTGACGGTACCCGCGTGGCGTCGTCCCGACGGGCAGGCTCGGGAGATCCGGGTGCGCGTCGTGACCGACCCCTGCCACCCCACCCCCGACTTCTGGCCACCCAACCGTCACCAAACCCCCAGATCACCCCGCCCGTGAGCCACCAGTGGCCACCAGTCGGTCCCCCCTGCGACTTCTGGCCACCCAACCGTCACCGAACCCCGAGCACCCCACCGTCAGTGCAGCGAGCCGGCCTCTTCGAACGCACCGTCGTGGCGCATCTTGTCGCTCAGCCCGCGAGCCTTGAGGTCGCGCCGGATCTCGTTGGGCAGCGAGAAGAGCAGGCTCTCCTCGGCGGCCACGACGGGCTTCACGTCGGCATAGCCACGCTCGCCGAGGTAGGTGAGCACGTCACGGACCAACAGCTCGGGCACCGAGGCGCCGGAGGTCACGCCCACCGTCGAGACGCCCTCGAGCCAGGCCTCGTCGATCTCGTCGGCGTAGTCGACGAGGTGGCCGGCGCGGGAGCCGTGCTCGATCGCGACCTCGACCAGCCGCACCGAGTTGGACGAGTTGCGCGAGCCCACGACGATCATCAGGTCGCACTCCGGCGCCATCTGCTTCACGGCGAGCTGGCGGTTCTGGGTGGCGTAGCAGATGTCGTCGCTGGGCGGGTCCTGCAGTGACGGGAACCGCTCACGCAGCCGCCGCACGGTCTCCATCGTCTCGTCCACCGACAGCGTGGTCTGCGAGAGCCAGACCACCTTCTCCGGGTCGCGGACGGTCACGTTGGCGACGTCGTCGGGGCCGTCGACCAGCGTGATGTGCTCGGGGGCCTCGCCCGAGGTGCCGACGACCTCTTCGTGCCCCTCGTGGCCGATCAACAGGATGTCGAAGTCGTCACTGGCGAAGCGGACCGCCTCGCGGTGCACCTTGGTGACCAGCGGGCAGGTCGCGTCGATCGTCGTGAGGTTGAGGGCCTTGGCCTCCTCGTGCACGACCGGGGCGACCCCGTGGGCGGAGAAGATGACGGTCGCACCCTCGGGCACCTCGTCGGTCTCCTCCACGAAGATCGCGCCACGCTTCTCCAGCGTCGTGACGACGTGCTTGTTGTGCACGATCTCCTTGCGCACGTATACCGGCGGCCCATAGAGCTCGAGGGCCTTCTCGACGGTCACGACGGCCCGGTCGACGCCCGCGCAGTACCCGCGCGGGGCGGCCAGCAGCACCCGCTTGGTGGCCTGGTCTGTCGTCTGGGTCATGACCCCATCGTAGGTGGCCGTCGTCGGCCACCCCAATCCGCAGGCGAGGAATGCCGCGTGGTCACCACGCGGCATACCTCGCCCACGGGGTGGCGGAGAGGCGTGGCCGCGCTCCGGTGACGGGCCCACCTCCTAGAGTGGGCGCGTGAGCGGCCCAGACCAGCGACCGGCGCTGCCCGAGAAGGCCGCCGACACCTCGGCGGAGTCCCCGTGGCCCGTGCGGCTGCTGAGCATGCGCATCGCCGAGTACGTCGAGAAGATGTCGGTGCTCTGGGTCGAGGGCCAGGTCGTCCAGCTGACCCGCCGCCCCGGCCAGCGCACCGCCTACCTCACGCTGCGTGACCCCGACGTCGACATGTCCCTCTCGGTCGCGATCCAGGTCAACGCCCTCGACGCCATGGCGACGCCCCTCACCCAGGGCGCGCGGGTCGTCCTCCAGGCCAAGCCGGTCTTCTGGACGCAGCGCGGTTCGCTGATGCTCGACGCCCGCCAGATCCGCCCCGTGGGCGTGGGCGAGCTCCTCGCCCGGGTCGATTACCTCAAACGCACCCTCGCGTCAGAGGGCCTGTTCGACGCCGAGCGCAAGAAGCCGTTGCCGTTCCTGCCCCGCACCGTCGGGCTGGTCTGTGGGCGCGCCGGGGCCGCCGAGAAGGACGTCGTCGAGAACGCCCGCAGGCGCTGGCCCACGGTCCGCTTCGAGATCCGTGAGGTCGCCGTACAGGGCGGCAACGCCGTGCAGGAGGTGATGGCCGCGCTCCAGGAGCTGGACGCCCAGCCCGAGGTCGACGTCATCGTCATCGCCCGCGGGGGCGGCTCGGTCGAGGACCTCCTGCCGTTCAGCAACGAGGCCCTGGTCCGTGCGGTCGCGGCCGCTCGGACCCCTGTCGTCTCGGCGATCGGCCATGACGTCGACACTCCCCTGCTCGACCACGTCGCCGACTGGCGGGCTTCGACGCCCACCGACGCGGGCAAGCGGGTGGTGCCTGACGCCCAGGCCGAGCGACACGGCGTCCGGCACTCGCGCGACCGGGGGCGGCGTGCGCTGCACGCGCGGATCGCCAGCGAGCGCCGCCACCTCATCGCCCTGCGGTCGCGGCCGGTGATGGCTCGCCCGACGGCGATGATCGACGCCCGTCGCCAGGAGCTCGACGCCCTGACCGACCGCGCCCACCGCCGGGTCCTCGCGTCCGTGCACCGGGCGGCCGACCAGGTCGCCCACCTGCGTGCGCAGGTCAGCACCCTCTCGCCGTTGTCCACCCTCGAGCGTGGGTATGCCGTGGTGCAGCACCGCGACGGGCGGGTGGTCATGGACCAGGCCGACGTCACGGTCGACGAGGTGCTCCGGGTGCGCGTGGCGCGCGGTGACTTCGCCGCGACGGTCGTCGGCCTCCCCGGCGCCTCCGGTTAGGCTCCTGCACCATGGCCAAGGGAGCAGACAAGCCGACGCCCGCCGTCGAGACCGCCAGCACCGTGGAGCCCGACGGCGCGTTCGACGACGTCGCGGAGCTGTCCTACGAGCAGGCCCGCGACGAGCTGATCGGCGTGGTCGCCCAGCTCGAGGGTGGCCAGCTCGGGCTCGAGGAGAGCATGCGCCTGTGGCAGCGCGGTGAGGCGCTGGCCGCGCACTGCAGCACGTGGCTCGACGGAGCCGAGGCCGCCCTCACCCAGGACGACGGCGAGGACTGAGGCCGGTCCGACCGACCCACCCCGGGGTCAGGGCTGCCAGCCCGTCGGCCGGCCCACGCGCTGGTCAGCTGGTCGGGACGGGGCGGAGCGTCTCGGCGAAGGCCATCAGCTCGTCGAAGGTGCCCGTGCCCGTCACGATCGTCGTGAGCTCTGCGGCGGATTCGGCGCGGTGGACGAGGCTGTTCTGCACCTTGCCGCTGCGCACGTACGTGCCCCACGTCGTGCCGGCCGCCTGCACCTCACCGGTCTTGGCGGCGCGGTTGGTCTGCGCGGACACCCACTCGTCGGTGGCGTCCTTGGTCTGCTCGATCGCGACGTAGTTGCCCGTGGGCGACTGGTAGCCGGCGTGCCAGGTCATCAGGCCACCGGTGGAGCGCACGTAGCGCACGCTGGTGGCCTTCCACCCGTCCGGCAGCGACTCGGGGCGGTCGATCGGCCACCCGCTCGTCCTGGCCACCTCGACCGAGGTCCCGGCGACGTCGACGGGGGGCTGCGAGACGCTGTTGACTCGGGGCACGATGGCGATGAGGGCGGCCACGATCACGCCGATCACCAACAGCGACCGGACCATGTTGGCCGTGGAGCCGTTGGCGTAGGAACTGCGGGGGGCGGGCGTGCTCACACCCCCATCGTCCACGACCGGGCCACCCCGGCGCCAACTGCCCCCACCACCGATAGGCTGCGGGCGCTCACCCGCCGTCGCGTGAAGGATCGATGCATGTCCGAGCAGCACCTCCCCTCGTCCCTGCGCGTCGGCGTCGAGGCGCCCGACCGCAACCTCGCCCTGGAGCTGGTGCGGGTGACCGAGGCGGCCGCGATGGCCGGCGGTCGCTGGGTCGGCCGCGGCGACAAGAACGGCGCCGACGGGGCCGCGGTCGAGGCCATGCGCGCGCTGATCAGCACTGTCTCCATGAAGGGCGTCGTCGTCATCGGCGAGGGCGAGAAGGACGACGCGCCGATGCTCTACAACGGCGAGGAGGTCGGCGACGGCATCGGGCCCGAGTGCGACGTCGCAGTGGACCCGATCGACGGCACGACGCTGACCGCCAAGGGTCAGTCCAACGCCGTGTCGGTGCTCGCGGTGTCCGACCGCGGCAGCATGTACGACCCGTCCGCGGTGTTCTACATGGACAAGCTCGTGACCGGCCCGGAGGCGGCCGACGTCGTCGACATCCGGCTGCCCGTCGCCGAGAACATCAAGCGGATCGCCAAGGCCAAGAAGGAGACCGTCGAGGACGTCACGGTCGTCATGCTCGACCGCCCGCGTCACCAGAAGCTCGCCGAGGAGGTGCGCGACGCCGGAGCGCGGCTGCGCTTCATCTCCGACGGTGACGTCGCGGGTGCGATCATGGCGGCCCGCGACGACACGGGCATCGACCTGCTGCTGGGGATCGGCGGCACCCCCGAGGGGATCATCACCGCCTGCGCCATCAAGTGCCTCGGCGGGGTCATCCAGGGTCGGCTGTGGCCGCAGGACGACGACGAGCGCCAGCGCGCGGTCGACGCCGGGCACGACCTCGACCGCGTGCTGTCGACCAACGACCTCGTCACCGGCGAGAACTGCTTCTTCGTGGCTACCGGCATCACCGACGGCGAGCTGCTCAAGGGAGTCCGCTACCGCGCGGGCGGCGCCACCACGCACTCCCTCGTGATGCGCTCCAAGTCGGGCACGATCCGGCTGATCGAGAGCCACCACCAGCTGGCCAAGCTGCGCGCCTACTCCTCCGTGGACTTCGACCACGCCGGCTGAGCGCACCCGACCACCCCGACCACCCAAAGCACCTCGACCACCCCGAGCACCACCAGCCCCGAGCACCACCAGACCCGACCCAGCCACATCCCGAAGGAAGGCAGCTCCGTGAACGTCAGGAACCTCGTCATCGGAGAGGCGCTCGTCGACATCGTCCTCGACAGCGCGGGGACCACGGCTGAGCACGTCGGGGGCAGCCCCGCCAACGTCGCGATCGGGCTCGCCATGCTCGGCCACGACGTCGACTTCGCATGCCGGGTCGGGCGCGACGAGCGGGGTGAGCGGATCGCGGCCCATCTGCGCTCGCACGGGGTGACGGTGCTGCCCGAGAGCTTCGGCGACCTGCCGACCTCGACCGCGCTGGCCACGCTCGACGAGCACGCCACCGCCACCTACACGTTCGACCTGCACTGGGACCTGCCGACCATCCCGATCCCGGCAGGGACCGGCCACGTCCACACGGGGTCGCTGGGCACCATCCTGCAGCCCGGGGCACAGAGCGTCACCGACGCCCTGGTCGCGGGCCGCGAGCACGGCACGGTGTCCTACGACCCCAACATCCGCCCCGGCATCATGGGCGAGCTGGAGCCGGTGCGGGCACGGGTCGAGGAGCTCGTGCGGCTCAGCGACGTGGTCAAGGCCTCGGGTGACGACCTGGCCTACCTCTACCCCGACGAGAGCGCGGAGGCGGTGATGTCGCGGTGGCTGGGCGAGGGCCCCAGCGTCGTGGTCGTCACCCTCGGCGCCGACGGCGTCGCCTACCGCGTCGCCACCGATCCGGGCGAGGGCCGGGCGCCGACAGCCGCCCTCACCGTCGTCGACACGGTGGGCGCCGGCGACTCCTTCATGGCCGGGCTGCTTTCCGGCCTGCTCGCCTGGGGGCTGCTCGGGGACCCGGGTGCGCGCGAGCGCCTGCGCACCGCGACACTGGAAGACGTCGGACCGGCCGTCGCGCGTGGCATCGCCACGAGTGGCATCACGGTCGGGAAGGCCGGGGCCTACGCCCCCGCACTGGACGAGCTGTAGCACCACCGCGAGACACCGCCGGGCCGACCAGGACCAGCGCAGCCGCGAGACCCGAGGACAGGAGCACGACGACCCGATGGCCGAGTTCGAGTACGAAGACCTGCTGCCGATCGGTCCGGACCAGACCGAGTACCGGCTGCTGACCACCGAGGGCGTCTCCACCGTCGAGGGTCCCGGGGGCCGCACCTTCCTCCAGGTCGAGCCCGAGGCGCTGCGCACGCTCACCGAGACGGCCATGCACGACATCGCGCACTACCTGCGTCCGGCGCACCTGGCCCAGCTCCGCCGGATCATCGACGACCCCGAGGCCAGCAACAACGACAAGTTCGTGGCGCTCGACCTGCTGAAGAACGCCAACATCGCGGCGGGTGGGGTGCTGCCGATGTGCCAGGACACCGGCACCGCGATCGTCATGGGCAAGCGCGGACAGCAGGTCCTGACGTCGGGCTCCGACGAGCGTGCCCTCGCCGAGGGCGTCTACGACGCCTACACCCGCCTCAACCTGCGCTACTCCCAGATGGCCCCCCTCACGACGTGGGAGGAGCAGAACACCGGCTCCAACCTGCCGGCCCAGATCGAGCTCTACGCCGACACCGCCGAGGGGCACGAGACGGCATACAAGTTCCTGTTCATGGCCAAGGGCGGCGGCAGCGCCAACAAGTCGTTCCTCTACCAGGAGACCAAGGCGGTCCTGAACCCCGAGCGGATGCTGGCCTTCCTCGACGAGAAGCTGCGCAGCCTCGGCACGTCCGCCTGCCCGCCCTACCACCTGGCCATCGTCATCGGTGGCACCAGCGCCGAGTTCGCCCTGAAGACGGCGAAGTACGCGTCGGCCAAGTACCTCGACGAGCTGCCCCGCGAGGGCTCCATCACCGCGCACGGCTTCCGCGACACCGAGCTCGAGGAGCAGGTCCTCGAGCTGACCCGCAACTTCGGGATCGGGGCGCAGTTCGGCGGCAAGTACTTCTGCCATGACGTGCGGGTGGTCCGCCTCCCCCGGCACGGCGCCTCGCTCCCGATCGCCATCGCGGTCTCCTGCTCGGCCGACCGGCAGGCCCTCGGCAAGATCACCCCCGATGGCGTCTTCATCGAGGTGCTCGAGAAGGACCCCGCGCGGTTCCTGCCGGAGACCACCGACGCGCACCTCGAGGACGACGGTGACGACGTCGTGCGCATCGACCTCAACCGGCCGATGGACGAGATCCGCGCTGAGCTCACCAAGTACCCCGTGAAGACCAGGCTGTCGCTCTCCGGACCGCTGGTGGTCGCCCGCGACATCGCGCACGCCAAGATCAAGGAACGCCTCGACGCCGGCGACGGCATGCCGCAGTACCTCAAGGACCACGCCGTCTACTACGCCGGCCCGGCCAAGACACCCGAGGGCTACGCGAGCGGGTCGTTCGGCCCGACCACGGCCGGACGGATGGACTCCTACGTCGACCAGTTCCAGGCGGCCGGGGGCTCGATGGTGATGCTGGCCAAGGGCAACCGCTCCACGCAGGTCACCCAGGCCTGTGCCGCCCACGGCGGGTTCTACCTCGGGTCGATCGGCGGTCCCGCGGCCCGACTCGCCCGGGACTGCATCAAGTCGGTCGAGGTGCTCGAGTACCCCGAGCTCGGCATGGAGGCGGTGTGGAAGATCGAGGTCGAGGACTTCCCCGCGTTCATCGTCGTCGACGACAAGGGCAACGACTTCTTCGCCTCCACGATCAAGCCAATGGCCATGTCCATCCCGAAGCGACCAGGACTACTGTGAGCGAGAACCCAGCCGTGAACGAAAGTCCAACCACCGCAGGCGATTTCGACGACCTGCTCGAGGCCAACCGCACCTACGCGGCGACCGACTTCGCGACGGGCGGCTTCGACGGCATCGCCCACGCCGGCGTCGCCATCGTCACGTGCATGGACTCCCGGATCGACCCGCTGAGGCTGCTCGGGCTGGCGCCCGGAGACGCCAAGATCTTCCGCAACCCCGGTGGTCGCGTCACCGCGAACGCCCTCGAGGCCCTCGTCCTCGGCGTGCACCTGCTCGGGGTCGAGCGCATCCTCATCGTCCCCCACACCCGCTGCGCCATGGCGAGCAACACCGAGGCCGAACTGCGCGAGCGGGTCGGCGCCTCGGCCGGCCAGGACGCGTCGTGGCAGGGTTTCCACGTCATCGAGGACCAGCGCGGGGCCCTGATGGCCGACGTGCGCGCGGTGCGTTCACACCCCCTGATCGGCGACCAGGTCGCCGTCGGCGGCTTCCTGTACGACGTCGACACCGGGCTGCTCGAGCAGCTGGTCTGAGCGACCGCCGCACCGCACGACGACGCGGGGTATGCCGGGTGGTGACCACCCGGCATACCCCGCGTCTGGCTGGTCTCGCCGTCAGGCGAGGGCGACGGTGACGTCGATGTTGCCGCGGGTGGCCTTGGAGTAGGGGCAGCGCTCGTGGGCGGCGTCGACCAGCTGCTGGGCGGTGCCGCGGTCGAGGCCCGGTACCTCCGCGACCAGCGCGACCGCGAGACCGACACCCGTGTCGGTCTTCCCGAGGGTCACGGTGGCGGTGACGGTGGAGTCGGAGGTGTCCAGGCCCATGGCGGTGGCCACCGAGTTGAGCGCGTTGCCGAAGCACGCGGCGTAGCCGGCGGCGAAGAGCGTCTCGGGGTTGGCCTTGGGGTTCGCCTTGCTGCCGGGCTTGCCCAGCTTGAGGTGGACGACGCCATCCGCGCTCGTGACGTGGCCGGCGCGGCCGCCCTGGGCGGTGGCGGCGATCGAGTAGAGCGGTTCGGTCAGGGACTCGTGGGGCATCGGTGGGGCTCGCATTCGGTGTGACGACGGATGAGGACATCCTCGGGGCGGATGCCGCAGAGGACAACGGGGGCGGCGCATCCGTGATTCCGGACCGGGCGCTGCACCAGCCGTCCTAGGCTGTGACGATGCCGACACCGGTGCGCCACCTCGTCATCGGTGGCGGGATCATCGGGCTGGCCGTCGCCGCTCGGCTGTGCAGCGAGCATCCCGGCGCAGCGGTCACCGTGGCCGAGAAGGAGTCGACCTGGGCCACCCACCAGACCGGTCGCAACAGCGGGGTCATCCACTCGGGCCTCTACTACCCGCCGGGCTCGCTCAAGGCCGCCTTCTGCCGGGCCGGGGCAGCCTCCCTCACCGCGTTCGCCAGGCAGGAGGGCGTCCCCCACGAGATCTGCGGCAAGCTCGTCGTGGCGACCAGGACCGACGAGCTGCCCGGACTCGAACGGTTGCACCAGCGTGGTCTGGCGCACGGACTCGCGGTCACCCGGCTCACTCGTGACGAGGCGCGAGAGCACGAACCGCACGTCGAGGCGGTGGCCGCGCTGCACGTCCCCGAGACCGGCATCATCGACTACCCGGCCGTGTGTGCAGCGCTCGTGCGCCGCCTCGAGCGAGCCGGCGCGACCCTGCTGCTGGACACGGAGGTCCTGGGGCTCGGCGGCGCTCGCGGCGCGAGCGGCACGAGCGGCACGAGCGGCGCTCGCGGCGCGAGCGCGCGGGCGTCCGGGGGCCTCGTGGTGCGGACCAGCCGTGGCGACCTCGAGGCCGACCTCGTCGTCTCGTGCGCAGGTCTGCAGGCCGACCTGGTGGCGCGCCGGCTCGGCCACCGACCCTCCGCGCGGATCGTCCCCTTCCGGGGCGAGTACTTCGAGCTGCGTCCCGAGGCGACGCACCTCGTCCGGCACCTGGTCTACCCCGTGCCGGACCCCGACTTCCCGTTCCTCGGCGTCCACCTCACCCGCGGCACCGACGGGCACGTCCACGCCGGGCCCAACGCGGTGCTCGCCCTGGCCCGCGAGGGCTACGACTGGCGCACGGTGCGCTGGTCCGACCTGCGGGAAACCGTGACCCACCCGGGCTTCTGGCGCCTCGCCGCTCGCCACCACCGGGCCGGCGTGGCCGAGGTGGCGCGCTCCCTCTCGCGGCACCGGTTCGGCGAGAGCCTGCGCCGACTGGTGCCGGACCTGCGGGACGACGACCTCGTGCCGGCGGCGGCCGGGGTGCGCGCGCAGGCCCTGCGGGCCGACGGTTCGTTGGTCGACGACTTCCTGATCGAGCGCGACGGGCCGGTGGTGCACGTCCTCAACGCGCCGTCCCCGGCGGCCACGAGCGCCTTCGAGATCGCTCGCCACATCGTGCACCTGCTCGACGAAACCGCCTGAGCCGCAACAACTTTATCGGGTCTAGGGGGAACGTTGACCTTCACCCCAGTTGCGAAGTCGGGCGAAGGTCAACCTTCTTGCTAGACCCGATAAAGCTGGGGTATGCCGGGTGGTGGCCACCCGGCATACCTCGCCTCGGCGTGGGGCGGGTCAGAGGGAGAGGCGCGCCTTGACGACGTCGACCAGGCGGTCGGCGACGGCCTGGGCCTGCTCCTGCTCGCCCGCCTCGACCATGACGCGCACGACCGGCTCGGTGCCGGACTTGCGCAACAGCACCCGGCCGCTCCCGGCGAGGGCCTCCTCCTCGGCCTTGACGGCCGCCTGGAGCTCGTCGTCCGACTCGACCCGGGCCTTGTCGACACCCTTGACGTTGATGAGCACCTGCGGCAGCCGGCGCATCACGGTGGCCAGCTCCGACAGGGGCTTCCCGGTCTCGGCCACGCGGGCGGCGAGCATCAGGCCGGTCAGCACGCCGTCGCCGGTCGTGCCGTGGTCGAGGAAGATCACGTGCCCGCTCTGCTCGCCGCCGAGCGAGTAGGAGGAGGCGCGCATGTCCTCGAGCACATAGCGGTCGCCGACCGCGGTCTGTCGCACGGCGACGCCCTCGCGCTCCATCGCCTGCAACAGGCCGAGGTTGCTCATGACCGTGGCCACGAGGGTGTCCTGGGCCAACGCGCCGCGGGACTTCAGCGACACCGCGAGGATCGCCATGATCTGGTCGCCGTCGACCTCGGTGCCGGTGTGGTCGATCGCGAGGCAGCGGTCGGCGTCACCGTCGTGGGCGATGCCGAGGTCGGCGCCACGGGCCACGACGGCGGCCTTGAGGTGGTCGAGGTGCGTCGAGCCGTAGCCGTCGTTGATGTTGAGGCCGTCGGGCTCGGTGCCGATCTCGAAGACCTCCGCCCCGGCCAGCCGGAACACCTCGGGCGAGACCAGGCTGGCCGCACCGTGGGCACCGTCGATCACGACCTTGATGCCGTTGAGGCGATTGGGCAGGACCGTGAGGAGGTGGGAGATGTAGCGCGTGTGGCCGTCGGGCATGGTCACGACCCGGCCCACGTCGGGGCCGGTCGGGCGCTCCCAGTCCTGGTCGAGGCGCGCGGCGATCTCGTCCTCGATCTGGTCGTCGAGCTTGTGCCCTCCAGCGGCGAAGAACTTGATTCCGTTGTCCGGCATGGCGTTGTGCGACGCCGACAGCATCACGCCGAAGTCGGCGTGGGTGTCATCGGTGAGGAAGGCGATCGCGGGCGTCGGCAGGACGTTGGCGTGGTAGACGTCGACCCCCGCCGAGGCCAGCCCCGCGATCACGGCGGCGGAGAGGAACTCCCCCGACGCCCGGGGGTCGCGCCCGACGACTGCCTTCGGGCGCCGCCCGGCTCGTCGTGCGTCATCCCCGAGGACGTGGGCGGCAGCCACGCTGAGGCGCAGGGCCAGCTCGGCCGTGATGTCGACGTTCGCGAGCCCGCGAACGCCGTCGGTACCGAAGAGTCGAGCCGTGGTGGTGGCCATGAAGAGGAAGCCTTTCGATCAGGTGCGCGAACGGCCGCCGCGTGGGCAGAGCCGGACGCACGGGCATCTGGCGTGAACCTACCCCCAAAGACGCCGGAGGCAGCACCCACGTTGGGCGCCGCCTCCGGACGGGTACTGCAGGGGCAGATCAGCGCTTGCTGTACTGCGGAGCCTTGCGGGCCTTCTTGAGACCAGCCTTCTTGCGCTCCGGGACGCGGGCGTCACGGGTGAGGAAGCCGGCCTTCTTGAGTGCGGGACGGTTCAGCTCCTCGTCGATCCCGTTGAGCGAGCGGGCCACGCCGAGGCGGACCGCACCGGCCTGGCCGGAGGGGCCACCACCGTGGACGCGCACGAGCACGTCGTAGGCACCGTCGAGCTCGAGCAGCGTGAACGGCTCGTTGACGATCTGCTGGTGGACCTTGTTCGGGAAGTACTGCTCGAGCGTGCGCCCGTTGATCTTCCACTCGCCGTTGCCGGGGACGATGCGCACGCGGGCAATGGCCTGCTTGCGTCGACCGGTCGCGGCACCGGGCACCGTGGCGCTCGCGCGCCGGGTGGGCTCGTCGGAGGAGACGGGGCCCTCGGACTCGGAGGTGTACTCGGTCAGCTCGACCTCGTCACCCTCGACAGGGGTCTCAGTGTTGATGTCAGTCACAAGAAATCCTTACTGGGAGACCTGGGTGATCTCGAACGGGACGGGCTTCTGGGCGCTGTGCGGGTGCTCGGAGCCGGCGTAGACCTTGAGGTGGGTCAGCTGCTCACGACCGAGCGTGGTGTGCGGGAGCATGCCGCGAACGGCCTTCTCCACGGCCTTGGCGGGGCTCTTGGCGAGCAGCTCGGTGTAGGAGGTGCTCTTGAGGCCGCCCGGGAAGCCGGAGTGGCGGTAGGCCTTCTTCTGCTCGAGCTTGGCGCCGGTGAGGGCGACCTTCTCGGCGTTGATGATGATGACGAAGTCGCCACCGTCGACGTGCGGGGCGAACGTGGTCTTGTGCTTGCCGCGCAGGAGGATCGCGGTCTGGCTCGCCAGGCGACCCAGGACAACGTCCGTGGCGTCGATGACGTGCCAGGTGCGAGTGACCTCGGCCGGCTTCGGGGTGAAGGTGCGCAAAGTTCTGAACCTTTACATCGGAATTACATGAGGAAATGCGATGGTTCGGTATGCCGCGTGCGCCCGAGGCGCACGACCCGCCGGGCGGATCGGTGGTGTCGCCTTACGAGGGCGCACGGCACAACAGTGCTCAAGTTTACGGGTTACCCGCTGTGCACCCAAATCGCCCCTGCGGCCGCCTCAAACAGGGCCTGACCTGCGGTGATACCCGTGCACCTTTCCTGTGCACAATACTTGTGCAAACGAAGTGTGCAAAGGTATTGTGCACGCATGGCTCCTTCCCCCACCCAGATCGGTGACCTGACCGGGTTGCGCCTCGACGCCGCCGCCCTCAAGGTGCTGGCCCACCCGCTGCGCTCGCGGCTGCTCAGCGCGCTGCGCGTCGACGGTCCCGCGACCGCCACCGCCCTCGCCGCGCGGCTCTCGACCAACTCCGGGGCCACCTCCTACCACCTGCGCAAGCTCGAGTCGGTGGGGCTGGTCTCGGACACCGGTGAGGGCGAGGGCAAGCGACGGCTCTGGCAGGCGGCCACCGACTTCCACACCTGGGAGGCCAGCGACTTCGCCGGCGACGAGGACTCCGAGACCGCGCTCAACTGGCTGGTCCGCGACTACGCCCGCCACTTCGCCGAGCAGTTCGAGCGGTGGCTCGATGTGCAGGACACCTGGCCCCTCGAGTGGCGCGACGCAGCGGGGATGAGCGACAACTTCATCGTCGCGACGCCCGAGCAGGTCGAGGCCCTCAAGGCCGAGCTCGACGAGCTCCTCCTGAAGTACCGCCGCGTCGGGCAGGGCAACCCGAAGGCACGGCGGATGGCGGCCTACAGCGCCATCTACCCCCTGGACCTCGCCCGGGTCCCCACCGGCAAGGACCAGTCATGAGCAGCCTCTCCCCCACCGCGGCCAAACGGGTCTTCCTCATCCTCAGCACGACCCGCTGGCTCCCCGTCGGCTTCGTCGTCGGCCTCTTCACCCTCGTGGCCCGCGAGCGCGGCCTGACGATCCAGCAGATCACCCTCTACATGACCGCGCAGGGGATCATGGTCTTCCTGCTCGAGCTGCCGACCAGCGGGTTCGCCGACGCGCTGGGCCGGCGTCCACTGCTGCTGCTCGCCGGCGTGGTGAACATCGGCGCGGGAGTGGCCTTCCTCCTCGCCCAGTCGTTCTGGCAGTTCGCCCTGTCCGCTGGTCTGATGGGGGTCTACCGGGCGCTCGACTCCGGCCCCCTCGAGGCCTGGTACGTCGACACCGTGCACGAGCGCGAGCCCGGCGCCGACGTGCACCGCGCCATGTCGGCGCAGGGCGTCCTGGTCGGGATCGGCATGGGTGGTGGCGCCCTGGTGTCCGGTGGCCTCGTCGCGTGGCACCCGTTCCGGGACTCGAGCGCGCTGCTCCTGCCGATCCAGGTCTTCGTGGCGCTGTGTGTCGTGCACCTGATCGCGACCATCGTGCTGCTGCGGGAGACCCCACGCAGCGACCACAGGATGCGGGCTCGGCTGGCCGACTCCGTGCGCGAGACCCCCGTGGTGGTCCGCGACGGGATCCGCCTGGTGACCCGCAACCGTGTGCTGGCCGGGCTGGTGGCGGTCGAGCTGTTCTGGGTCATCGGCATGATGGCCTACGAGACCCTGATGCCCCTGCGGCTGTCCGACCTCCTCGGCTCGGAGGCCAAGGCCGGCGCGTGGATGGGCCCCGCCGCGGCCGGTGGCTGGGCGCTGTTCGCGGTCGGGTCGTGGCTCGGTGGCCGCGCGGCCGACCGATTCGGGCTGGTGCAGGCCGCCGTGCTCGGACGGGTGCTCAACGGCCTGGGCGTCGTGGCGATGGGTCTCGTCCTGGGACCGGCCGCCCTGATCGCGGCCTACCTCGTGACCTACTCCCTGCACGGCGCTGCCAGCCCTGCCTACATGGGGCTGATGCACCGCGAGGCGAGCGCGAAGAACCGCGCGACGATCCTGTCGCTGGGGTCGCTGGTCATGCAGGCCGGTGGCGCGGTGGCCGGCCCCCTCCTGGGGCTGCTGGCCGCGCACACGTCGATCGCGACCGCGGTGGTCGTCGCCGGAGCCATCAGCACCGTGGGGTTCGTGTGCTTCATCCCGGCCTGGCGCCGTGGCCGTCTCCAGCCGGTCGAGGAGCTCGAGGTCGAGGACGCAGCCACCGCCTAGGGCCCAGCCTCCGGCCCGTCAGCGGACGACCACGGTCACCTGCCGGCTCCCGCTCCTCGCTCGCCGTGAGCAGCACGAGCGAGGAGCAGGTCGCGACCACGGTCGTCCCCTCACGACCTCATCCCGCGGTCGCGAGGGCCGGTTCGGGCGCCAGAACACTGGTCGACCGACGCAGCTCGCGGGACCCGCGGACCAGCATCGGGGCGAACGACGCGAGCGCCATCACGACGGCGGCCACGAGGATGACCCTGCCGGTGCCGTAGGTGTGCGCGAGCGGCCCGGCGAGGGCGTTGCCGGCCGGGATCGCGACGAACGACGTGAGGATGTCCCACGACGACACCCGTGCGAGCACCGAGTGCGGCACGCCGTCCTGGAGCGCGGTGTCCCAGCAGACCGAGAAGTACATCAACCCACCGAAGGCGACCACAGCCGCGCCGATGACCACGCCCAGGTGACCCGGCCACGCGAACGCTGCTGCGAACAGCGACATCAGCGCCACGCAGGGCCAGCCGACGAAGAGCGGGCGGCTCGGCGGCATACGCAGCGCCAGCAGGCCACCGACCAGGCCACCAGCGCCGGACGCCGCGGAGATCCACCCGAGGGCCGTGGGCCCGCCCAGGTCGCGCACGGCGATGACGTCGACCAGCACGGTCACCGCACCAAAAGCTGCGTGGTATGCCGTGGCGGCCAGCAGGCCGGCCAGCAACCAGCTGCGACTGGTCACCTCGCGCCACCCCTCGCGCAGCTCCGCGAGCAAGCCCACCCGCGGGGCGCGGGGCGCGTCCACGCGGATGGCGGCCACCGTGCCCGCCGACGCGAGGAAGGAGGCGGCGTTGACCACGAAGGCCCACGGGGCGCCCGCCCAGGCGACGAACACACCGGCCGCGGCGGGGCCGAGGATGAAGGCGGAGTTCTGGAGGATGTTCAGGGTGGCGTTCGCCGCGTGACGGCGGTCCACCGTGACCAGCAACGGTCGCAGTGACACGAAGGCCGGGCCGAAGAAGGCCGCGGCCCCACCAGTCACGGCAGCCAGCCCGCAGAGCAGCGGCACGCTGTCCTGGCCAGTGGCGAAGTAGCCCGCCGTGGCGAGGGTGCTCAGCGCCCGCACGACGTCGCTGGCGACCATGATGCGTCCGGGCGACACCCGGTCGGCCCAGACCCCGCCGACCAGCGTGCCCGCCAGCCGAGCCGCCATGGTGGCCGCGAGGACGAGACCGAGCTCGCTGGCGCTGCCGCCCCCCGCGAGGACGGCGACGGCCAGGGCGATGGGCGCGAAGGCGTCGCCGAACCACGACAGGCCCTGGCCGACGGCCAGGAGGCGAAATCCCGTAGGAGCTGGGGTGGAGGTCATGCGAAGGATATTAGTACACCGTCTAACTATCTGTCATCTAACTTTCAGACGGTATCCAGACCTGTCACACTGGCTCCATGGCGAAGCAGCAGGAGCAGGACTGGGTGGACCAGCACGTCGAGCGCTGGCGACGGACCTTCCGGGGTTTCGACCCCGAGGTCGAGGGAGCCGTCGTCCGCATCGGGGCGATCAACCGCCACGTGAAGCGCGCCAACGCCGCAGCCTTCGGCGAGCTCGGCCTGGGCCCGGCCGAGTACGACACCCTCCACACGCTGTTGGTCCAGCCTGAGCCCAACGAGACCACGCCCGCCCAGCTCGCGGAGGCGTGCCACGTCACGCGCGCGGCCATGACCTCGCGCCTCGACCGGCTGGTGGAGCTGGCCTACGTCACCCGCGAGAGCGACCCGCTCGACCGTCGGCGCATCATCGTCCGCCCCACCCAGGCCGGTCGGGCCGTCTGGAAGCAGGCGCTCGAGCTGGCCGTGGTCCGCGAGAAGCAGACCCTCGCCGTCCTGAGCGAGCCCGAGAAGGTCCAGCTCAACACCCTCCTACGCCGGATCGTCCTGGGTCTCGAGACCTGACCCCCGGTCGTCGGATCGGGCCGCTCAGGTCCTCACTCGCTGGTCACCGTGGTGAGGTGTGTCACCGAGTCGAAGCTGAAGGTCGTCGTCGCACCCGTCGCGGGCACGGTGAGAGCGATGTTCGCCGGCCCACCGCCGTCGCCGAAGCTCTCGGTCATCGACAGTCCGTAGGCCACCTTGAACTCGTAGCTGCCAGCCGGGATCTTGGTCGTCGACCACGTGAAGACACCATCACCGTCCTTGTCCTGCAACCACGGACGCATGCAGGCGGGCTGCCAGTCGCCGGGGCACCCCAACTCGGACTGGAAGGTGCCGGGCGCCGTGACGATCAGCCCCTCCTCATCCGAGGTCGCCCAGTGGGTCGTCGGGTCGTAGTAGAAGGTCACGGTGCCGTCATCGGTGTCGTAGGAGATGTTCGCCCCGTCGCGAATCCCCTTCGCGCCGTAGTTCTCGGACCAGGTGCCGTTGAGGGCAGCCTTGTAGGAGTAGGAGCCCGCGGGGAGGGTGAACGCCTTCTTCCAGATGCCGTCATTGGCGTCGAGCCCCAGCCAGGCCTGCGTGCACGCGGGCATCCAGTCCTCGGAACAACCCATCTCGGAGTTGTGGGTGCCGGCGACCGCGACACTGGTCGGCTGGGTGGCGGGCGGGTCACCGTTGTCGATCACCGGCCGTGGCGGGTTGGCGACGACGGCCCAGGTGGAGTCGGCAGCCACGCGCCCCGACGCGTCCTTCGTGACGGCGCGGTACTCGAGGTAGGTGTCGACCGGGAAGCCGGACACGTCGTGGAACACCCGGAACGGCGCGTTGTCGTCGGTGCCCAAGGTCGTCCAGGCCGAGGTCCCGACCGGACGGTAGAGGAAGGTCGTCTGGGCGAAGGTGCTGGCCTGGACGTTCGCGGTGACCTCGGCGCGGCCGTAGATGCCGTGCCCACCGTCTGCGCCGACGACCTCGGTCTGGACGGTCGGGCCTGCGCCAGAGGTCGCGATGGCCTTGTTGGCCCGCCACACGCTCACGGTGAGGGGCGGGACCGTGACCGTGACCGACCCGTCGGCCTTCGGCTTGGCCGAGGTGTCGGTGCCGAAGACCGGGGTGAACACGACGCCGGTGCCCTTGCTCCACGTCGGGAACGTGGCCGTCGCCGCCTTGGTGTCGTTGTTGGCCGCGACGACGTACTCGACCTTCTGCCCAGCATCGATGCGGGACACCGCGAAGATGCCGGCGCCCTCGGCGGCATACCGGTTGATCTGGGCACCGTCGGCGAGCGCGGGGTGCTTGGCACGGACCTGCGAGAGCGCGGCGATGTGCTGGTAGATCGGGTTGGTGGTGCCGTAGCGGTCCATCGAGCCGTCGGGTCCGCCGAGCACGGTCTCGTCGTTGTACAGGTCGACCTTGCTCGCGAACATGTCCTCGCGCGCCGCCTGGTCACCGCCGGTGCTCACGAAGCCCTGCTCGTCTCCGTAGTACGTGACCGGGTTGCCCCGCGTCGTGAACATCAGCGAGTCCGCGAACTGCACCCGCTTGAGGTGCTCGGCCTCGGTGGTCGCGGCCTCCTTGAGGAACATCGCCACTCGGCCCATGTCGTGGTTCCCGAGGAACGTCGGCAGCTGGTAGGCGTTGCTGTCGGCATCGGTGTACCAGTCGTCCTTGGCGAAGAACTCGGCGAGGGTCCTGGCGGACCTGCCCTTGGCGAAGTCGACGCCCTGCTGCTGGAAGCCGAAGTCGAGCGTGGCCTGGAGCTTGCCCGCAGTCGTGTACTCCGACATCACTGCCGGGTTGCCGTCGAAAACCTCACCGAAGGCGAAGAAGTCCTCCTTGCCGGCTTGCTTGGCGGCGCCGAGGATGTCGGGGATGAACTTCTGCCAGAACTCGAGGTTCACGTGCTTGACGGTGTCGATGCGGAACCCGTCGATGCCGAAGTCGACCCACTGCTTGTAGATGTCACCCATGCCCTTGACGACCTCGGGTCGCTCGGTGAACAGGTCGTCCAGGCCGGAGAAGTCGCCATAGGTCGAGGACTCTCCGGCGAACGTCGAGTCGCCACGGTTGTGGTACATCTTCACGTCGTTGAGCCACGACGGGACCTTCGCGGTCGCTCCACCTGGGTGGAAGTAGGGGACGTACGGGAAGGACGTCGCGGGATCCATGGCCGGGAACGTCTTGTCGATGAAGGCGCGGTCGTCGAAGGTCGTGCCGTTCGCGTCCTCGTAGGGGAACCTGCTCTTGGAGCGGTAGGTGTACTTGGCGCCCTCGTAGTCGATGACGTCCGCCGTGTGGTTGGTGATGATGTCGAAGAAGACCTTCATGCCCTTGGCGTGGGCTGCGGCGATCAGCGCCTTCATGTCCTCGTTGGTGCCGAGGTGGGGGTCGATCTGGGTGAAGTCGGTGACCCAGTAGCCGTGGTAGCCAGCGCTCTCCTGCCCGGGCCCACCCTGCACCGGGCGGTTCTTGAAGCTCGGCGTGAGCCAGATGGCCGTGGTGCCGAGGCCCTTGATGTAGTCCAGCTTGCTCTGGACCCCCTTGAGGTCGCCACCGTGGTAGAAGCCCTTGCTGGTCGGGTCGAGACCGGTCGTGAGGCGTCCGCCGGTCAGTCCTCCGGCGTCGTTGGCCGTCGATCCGTTGGCGAACCTGTCGGCCATGACGAAGTAGAAGCGCTCACGGGTCAGCGACTCGCGCAAGGAGCTCTTCGCGTATGCCGCGTCGGCGGCCGTGGTGCCCCCGGCCAGGTCCGCCGGGGCGAACGAGACCCGGTGGCTCGTGTCGTCGTAGCTGAAGGCCACCCGCATGGGGCTGAGCAGGGTGAGCGACAGGTTCGCTCCGTCGGGCTTGCCGTCGACGCCGTAGTTGATCGCCCACGAGTCGTTGATGGCGACCTTGAACGCCCACGTCCCGGCGGGCACGGTGAAGGTGCTCGCATACGTGTCCGTGCTGCCCACCCGCGCGAGCTTGGAGGCGTCGCAGGGGGGCTGCCAGTCCTCCGAGCAGCCCAGCTCGAGCTGGAGGTCGCCGACCAGCGTCACCGTCTCGGTGGCCGCCACCGCGGGCAACCCGGTCGCCACGCCCGTTCCGGTGGCTAGAGCCACACCCAGCAGGACGGCATACAGACGGCGTGGACCTCGCATGACTGCTCCTCCGAGAACACCTGCGCGACCCCTTCGGCGCGCGGCGTGCCCTCAGCACGGTAGTTCCGAAACCCGTCTCACGCATCCCCACGGGCCGTCCCGCGCAGGCTCCGGCTCAGCGGGCGCGGGCCACCCGTCCCTCGTCCCAGACCGGCTCGTCGGACTCGTAGACCCGGCCGTCGGAGCCGAACACCAGGAACCGGTCGAACCCCCGGGCGAACCACCGGTCGTGCGTCACGGCGATGACGGTGCCCTCGAACGCCTCGAGGCCCTCCTCCAGCGCCTCGGCCGAGTGCAGGTCGAGGTTGTCGGTGGGCTCGTCGAGCAGCAGGCAGGTCGCGCCCGACAGCTCGAGCAGCAGGATCTGGAACCGCGCCTGCTGGCCACCGGAGAGCGAGTCGAAGGTCTGCTCGCTGGCTCGCGCCAGGCCGTAGCGGTCCAGCACCCGGGCCGCCTCCTCACGCGGCCGTCCGGTCCGGTGCTCGTCACCCCGGTGCAGGATCTCGAGGAGGGTCCGGCCGACGAGGGCGGGCTGCTCGTGCGTCTGGGCGAACCAGCCCGGCCGCACCCTCGACCCGAGCCGCAGCCGACCGGTGTGCGTCACCGACACCGGCTGGATGTCGCCGACCGGCCGGTGCTCGGCGTCGGGGTCGCTCCCACCAGCAGCCACGAGGCGCAGGAAGTGCGACTTCCCCGAGCCGTTGCTGCCGAGGACGGCGACCCGCTCCCCGAACCAGATCTCGAGGTCGAACGGCTTCATCAGGCCGGTCAGCTCGAGCCGCTCGGCGATCACTGCTCGCTTGGCGGTGCGCCCACCCTTGAGCCGCATGTTCACGTTCTGGCGCAGGGGCGTCTCCTGCGGCGGCCCCACCTCCTCGAACTTGCGCAGTCGCGTCTGGGCGGCGTGGTACCGCGGCGCCATGCCGTCGTTGTACTTCGCCTTGACCTTGAGCATCTGCACGAGGTCCTTGATCTTCTGGTGCTCCTCGTCCCAGCGCCGACGCAGCTCCTCGAGGCGGGAGTTCCGGTCCTCGCGGGCCTGGTGGTAGGTCTCGAAGCGCCCCGGGTGGACCCACAGGGTCGAGCCGGCACCGCCGGGCTCGAGGGTGGCGACCCGGGTCGCGACACGGTTGAGCAGCTCCCGGTCGTGGCTGACGAAGAGCACCGTCTTCGGGGAGGCGATGAGCTGGTCCTCGAGCCACCGCTTGGCCGGCACGTCGAGGTAGTTGTCCGGCTCGTCGAGCAGCAGCACCTCCTCCGGCCCGCGCAGCAGCGCCTCGAGGACGACCCGCTTCTGCTCGCCACCGGAGAGGGTGCTGACCTTGCGCCACTGGGCCTTGTCGAACGGCATACCGAGGGCTGCGACGGTGCAGACGTCCCACAGCGTCTCGTAGTCGTAGCCGCCCACGTCTCCCCACGCCACGAGGGCGCGGGCGTAGGCCATCTGGTCGGCCTCGCTGTCGTGCTCCATCATCAGCAGCTCGGTGCGGTCGATCTCGGCCGCCGCCTCGCGCACCGGCTCCGGCGCGACCGAGAGCAGCAGGTCGCGCACCGTCGAGTCGTCGCGCACCGAACCCACGAACTGGCGCATCACCCCGAGGCCGCCCGAGCGGGTCACCGCCCCGTCGTGCGCCGCGAGGTCTCCGGCGATGATCCGGCCCAGCGTCGTCTTGCCCGTGCCGTTGGGTCCGATCAGGGCCACCTTCGCCCCCTCGCCCACGCGGAGGGAGACCTCGCTCAGCAGGGGTCGGCCGTCCGGCAGCACGAAGTTCACGGTGTTGATGTCGAGGTGTCCCACGGGGTCAAGGGTGCTGCACGCGACCCCCGCGCGTCATCTCAGTTGTCTGGAGAGCCGAGCCAGGACGAAGGGACTAGACAAAGGTAAAGGCTTGTCAAAGTTGGCAAGGAGCACTGGTCTCGACCCCTGACCATGGACAAGTCACCCCGAAAGGACATCCCGTGCGCCGCTCCGCCTCTCCCCTTCGCCTCATGGCTATGGTCGCCCTCGTGGCGATCGTCGGTGCCGTGGGCGTGACGGTGGCAGGCCAGGCCATGGCTGCCCCGGAGGTGGACCGCACCGGCCGGCAAGCCAGCGCGCGCGCCATGTGGGTCTGGGACACCTCCGACCCGCAGGCGGTCGTCAGCCTCGCGACGGCGCGCGGCATCGGCCAGCTGTATGCCGCCGTGCCCCCGAACGTGGACAGCTCTCCGAAGCTCGCCGAGCTCCAGCAGCTCGTCGCCCTGGCCGACGCGGCGGGGCTGCGGGTCGACGCCCTCGGCGGCGACCCGGGCTGGGTCGACAACCCCGCGTGGGTGGTCACCAACTGGCTCCAGCCGGCGCTCGCCACCGGGCTGTTCACCGGGGTGCACGTCGACATCGAGCCCTACACGACCCCCGCGTGGACGAAGAACCGCAAGGCCGTCATCAAGAAGTACCTCACCACCCTCGACACGCTCAGCACCGCCGCGGCGGCAACCCCGATCGAGGCGGACATCCCGTTCTGGTTCGACGAGGTCGCCGCCAACGGCTCGACGCTGGACCGCGAGATCATGCGTCGCGCCGATGCGGTCACGGTGATGGCCTACCGCAACACTGCCGCCGGACCCGACGGCACGATCGCCCTCGCGTCGGCCGAGGTGGCGGCGGGCGCGCTGCTCGGACGCCCGGTGCGGGTCGGCCAGGAGACGAACTTCCTCGGCACCGACCCGACGGAGGTCAAGCAGACCTTCCACGGCCTGACGCTCGCCCAGATGGACAGCCAGCTCGCCCTGGTGCGCGACGCCTTCTCGGGCTCCCCGGCCTTCGCGGGTCTGGCGATCCACGACTCCCTCGGCTACGCCGCCATCACCGGCTGACCGACCCCTCGGGGTCTTGGGGCTCTCATGGCGCCAGGAGCAGGCGGCACCAGAGGTCCTGCAGCAGCTCGGCATACCGCTTCGCCGACCAGCCCCGCGAGCGGAGCAGCAGCCAGTACTCGGGTGAGTTGGTCGACCAGAGGAGGTCGGCCACCTCGCGGTCGGTGAGGTCTGCCCGCAGGTCGCCCGAGGCCCGCAGCTCGGCCGCCAGCAGCAGCATGTTGGCCGCCCGGCGGTCCATCACCATCGACCAGGCCGACGCCGACGCGGGATCGGACTCCCCTGCCCTGCGCAGCGCCTCGAGCAGCGGGGCGGTGCGCGGCACCACCGTCCGCACCGCCGCGGCATACACCTCGAGCTTTTCCCGGCCGGTGCGGGCAGCCTGCACGGCCCGCACGTAGTCGCGCTCCTGTGCGGGCACCGGCTCGTCGGCCGAAGCCAGCACCATGTCGACCACCGCGACCGCCAGCTCGGGCTTGCGCCCCACGCTGGTGTAGACCGTGTCGACGGAGACGCCGGCCGCCGCCGCGACCATCGCGACGGTCGTCGCCTCGTAGCCGTGCTCGGTCAACAGGTCGCGCGCCGCGCGCAGGACGGCGAGCCGGGTCTGCCGCGCCTGCTCGGCGCGCACGGTCGACCGGTAGGGGCGGGTCTTGACTGGCTTGGACATCGGGCCTACCTTAGCAATATTCGTCCGAAGATGGTTCGGGTGAATATGGGGTCGGAGCAGAGGAGCGCCAGATGAGCGACGTCGGGACGACCGCCACCACCGCCAGCACCGACGACGACGGTGCCCTCGGGGTCGTCCACCGGCCCGCGGGCACGGGCCGGGGGACGTGGGCGATGGGCTCGTTGTTCGAGCACCTGCTCAGCGCCGACGAGTCGGGCGGACGCCTCGGCGTGGCCCTGGTGACCCAGCCACCCGGCACCGCGACCCCCTTGCACCGGCACACCCGTGAGGCAGAGGCGTTCTACCTCCTCGACGGCACGATGACCTACCGCGCCGGCGAGGAGGTCTTCCACCTCGGCGCGGGCGACTTCATCTGGCTGCCGGCGATGCTGCCCCACGCCTTCCGGGTGACCGGCGACGAGCCGGTCCGGTTCCTGGGCCTCTCCGACCCCGGGCACCTGTTCGACCTCTACGACGAGGTGGGGCTCCCTGCGCTCCAGCACCGGCTGCCCGGATCCGACGGTCGCCCGATGCCCGAGGAGATCGCCCGGTGGAACGTCGTCGGGCCGAGGTTCGGGCTCCAGGTGGTCGGACCGCCGCTGCCCGAGGATGCCTAGGCCGGCAGCGCCCCCGGATCAGTCGAGGGTTCGCCGGACGCGCGACTCCTTGGCGCGGGCGGCCAGCCCTTCGTCGTCGGGATAGACGACCTCCTCGAGCGAGAGGCCCTGCGGAGGCATCACGACGACGGCGGCGTCTCGCACCGCAGCACGCATCACCTCGGCGGGCCAGTCGACCCCCCTTCGTCCCTCGCCGACGGGCACGACCGCACCGACCAGCGAGCGCACCATCGAGTGGCAGAACGCGTCAGCGACCACGGTCGCCTCGAGGGTGCCGTCGTCGGCGCGTCGCCAGGAGTAGTCGAGCAGCGTGCGCACTGTCGTCGCACCCTCGCGCCTCTTGCAGAAGGCTCCGAAGTCGTTCAGCCCCAACAGTTTCTGCGCAGCCGCGTGCATGGCGTCGACGTCGAGGGAGCGCTTGGTGAGCACGGTCTCGCGGCGACGCAACGGGTCGGCCCGCTCCGGTCGATCGGCCAGTCGGTAGAGGTACCGGCGCTGCAGCGCCGCGAAGCGTGCCTCGAAGCCCTCGGGGGCGACGGTCACGGCCCGCATGCTGAGGTCCGCAGGGAGTATGCCGCGCAGCCGGCTCAGCGCCGCGTCGGCGGGAGAGCGCGCGGAACGACCGGGCAGCGCCGCCCAGGCCACCGGGTCAGGGTCGAAATGGGCCACCTGCCCCCGCGCGTGGACACCGGCGTCGGTGCGGCCGGCCACGGTCAGCCGCACCGGTGCCTCGGCCCGCAGGATGGTGGTCAGTGCGGCCGAGAGCGTGCCCTCCACCGTCCGTAGGCCCGGCTGGGCGGCCCAGCCGGAGAAGTCGGTCCCGTCGTAGCCGAGGTCGAGGCGGATCCGCAGGGGCACAGTCGGCTGCTCCCCCTGCTCCTGGTCCATGTGGCAAGCCTAGCCACGCGCACGGCTCCGACGATGCGGGCCGGCGGTCTGCCAGAGTGAGCGGGTGAGGATCGCCACCACCGCGGCGCCGACCGCTGCCGGGCTGGCCCGGCACCGCGCGGCGGTCGCCGCCGCCTTCGCCGTCCAGGGCCTGCTGTTCATCTCCCTGACCACCCGGCTGCCCAGGTTCCAGGATCGATGGGACCTGTCCGAGCTGTTCGTCTCCGGGCTCCTGCTCATGGTCGTGCTCCTTGCCGGCGCGGGGTCGGCCCTCGCCGAGCTGGCTGCGACCCGCCGGGGCAGTGCCACGACGCTGCGGGTCGGATTCGTCCTGCAGGCCCTCGGCCTGGCCGCTGTCGCGGGGGCGCCGCAGCGGGGCGTCTTCGTGGGTGGGCTGGCCGTCTACGGCCTGGGGCTGGGCGTCGTGGATGCGGCCTCGAACATGCAGGCGGTGGCGGTGGAGCACCGCTACGGCCGCACCATCCTGCCGTCCTTCCACGGCGCCTGGACGGCCGGCGGGATCGTCGCGACCGTCGTCACGATCGCGGTGACGCAGGCGGGCCTGCTCGCCGGGTTGCTGCCGCTGTGCGTCGTCGCCCTCATCCTGCTGGCCGCCCCCCTCCTGCCCGCGAGCGCCGACCCGCCGGTGGCGGCGACTGCGCCCGGCCTGGACGTCCCGTGGCGCAAGATCCTCCTGCTCGGCGCCGCGATGGTGCTCTTCTACATGGTCGACACCGCCGCGACGACCTGGGGGCCGGTCTTCCTCAAGTCGGTCCACGACGCACCCGACTGGCTGCTCCCCCTGGCCACGCTCCCCTACCTCGTGGCCAGCCTGGCCACCCGGCTCGCCGGTGACGCCGCGGTCGCCAGGGTGGGTGCCGTGCCCCTGCTGCGCATCGGTGCGGTCGTGGCCAGCGTCGCCCTGGCCGTCATCGTGTTCTCCCCGTCCTGGTGGGTCGCCGTCCTCGGGTTCACCGTCCTGGGCGGCTCGGTCGCCGTGATCGCGCCGCTGTCCTTCTCTGCGGCAGCGGTGGTTGCGGGCGGCGGGCTCGACCCCGAGGCCCGGCGGGCCAGGGTCGATGCGGTGATCGCCCGGTTCAACCAGTTCAACTACGTCGGTGGGCTGCTCGGAGCAGTCCTGACCGGAGTGGTCGGGTCGCAGTCCCTGCGGCCGGGGTTCGCCGTACCCATGGTGCTCATCCTGGCGATCCTCCCCCTGGCCGGCGCGTTCCGCACGGAGCCGGCAACCCGGCATACCTGATCGGGTCGACGCCGCCCACCTCCCCGCACTTCTGGCCACCCATGCCCCACCAGACCCCCAGAACCACCCTCCCGTGAGGCACCAGTGGCCACACGTCGCGCGCCACCCCTCCGCACCTCAGTCGCTGCCAGACGAGAAACGGGCCGCCCACCCCGAGGGGTGGACGGCCCGTCCCTGCGATCAGGCTGCCTGGGTCAGGCGCCGGCCTTCGTGAAGCCAGCGGCCTCCGCGTCGGCGGCGGACTTGAACCAGAACTCGGCGACCGTCTGGTCGAACCACTGGCCGTCGGCCTCGTGGAACTTGCCCGAGTCGGCGTTGCCCTTGACGGTGTACTCCGCGTCGGGGGACGAGCCGTCCTCGTTCGCGGCGATGGCACCGGCCGGGATCTCCGTGGCAGCAGCCTCGGTGGTCTCGGTCGCCTCGGTGGTCTCCTCGGCCTCGGCCTTGGCCACGTCTTCGGAAGCCTTGGCCTCGTCCTCGGCGGCCTTGGTCTCGACCGCGGCCTCCTTGGCCTCGGCCTGCTTGGCGGAACGCTTGGTGGCGGCCTCCGCCTCCTTGACCGTCGCCTTCTTGGCCAGCGGCTCGCGGACGAGCTCGATCACGGCCATGGGGGCGTTGTCACCCTTGCGGGCACCGATCTTGGTGATGCGGGTGTAGCCGCCGGGACGCTCGGCCATGTCGGGCGCGATCTCGGTGAAGAGACGGTGCACGACGCCCTTGTCGGAGATGACCGACAGGACCCGACGACGGGCGTGGAGGTCACCGCGCTTGGCGAACGTCACGAGACGCTCGGCCAGCGGGCGCAGGCGCTTGGCCTTGGCCTCGGTGGTGGTGATCGAGTCGTGCTCGAACAGCGACTGGGCCAGGTTGGCCAGGATCAGGCGTTCGTGAGCCGGACCGCCGCCGAGACGGGGACCCTTGGTGGGGGTAGGCATGGTTCAGGTTCTCCTTGGTGTGTGACCGTTCGGCACCGCGGGCGGTGCCGAACAGTCAGCGGCGGTTGGTCAGAGCTGCTCGTCTTCGGCCAGCGCGCGGCCGTCGTCAACGAAGTCGTCGTCGTAGTCGCCGTAGTTGTCGGCGATGGCGGACGGGTCGAACCCGGGCGGGCTGTCCTTGAGGGCCAGGCCCATGCCGACGAGCTTGGCCTTGACCTCGTCGATCGACTTCGCACCGAAGTTGCGGATGTCGAGCAGGTCGGCCTCGCTGCGCCCGACGAGCTCACCCACGGTGTGGATGCCCTCGCGCTTCAGGCAGTTGTAGGACCGGACGGTGAGGTCGAGGTCCTCGATCGGCAGCGCCAGGTCGGCGGCCAGGGCGGCGTCGGTCGGCGACGGGCCCATGTCGATGCCCTCGGCCTCGACGTTGAGCTCGCGGGCCAGGCCGAACAGCTCGACCAGGGTCTTGCCGGCGGAGGCCATGGCGTCACGGGGGGCCATCGAGTTCTTGGTCTCGACGTCGACGATCAGCTTGTCGAAGTCGGTGCGCTGCTCGACACGGGTCGCCTCGACCTTGTAGGTCACGGCGAGCACCGGCGAGTAGATGGAGTCGACCGGGATGCGGCCGATCTCCTGGTCACCGGACTTGTTCTGGTTGGCCGAGACGTAGCCGCGACCGCGCTCGACGGTCAGCTCCATCTCGATCTTGCCCTTGCCGTTGAGCGTGGCGATGTGCAGGTCGGGGTTGTGCACCTCGACACCGGCCGGCGGCGCGATGTCCGCGGCCGTGACGGCGCCCGCACCCTGCTTGCGCAGGTACATGACGACCGGCTCGTCGTGCTCCGAGGAGACGACCAGGCCCTTGATGTTGAGGATGATCTCGGTGACGTCCTCCTTGACCCCGGGGATCGTGGAGAACTCGTGCAGCACGCCGTCGATGCGGATGCTGGTCACGGCTGCGCCGGGGATGCTCGAGAGGAGCGTGCGGCGCATGGAGTTGCCGAGCGTGTAGCCGAAGCCGGGCTCGAGGGGCTCGATGACGAAGCGGCTGCGGTTGTCTGCAACCACGTCTTCGCTGAGGGAGGGGCGCTGTGCAATGAGCACGGGTATTTCCTTTCTCGTCGGCGACCGCTATATGACGCCGATGATGTGCCGGTCCGACCGGCTGCCGTGGTTGTCTCTGTCTGCGACCACGGCCGAAGGCGAGGTATGCCGCGTGGTCACCCACGCGGCATACCCCATGCCGTCAGTTCTTCGAGTAGAGCTCGACGATCAGCTGCTCCGTGAGGATCGTGTCGATCTGCGCACGCTCCGGGAGCTGGTGGATCATGATCTGCAGCGTGCCCGGGACGACCTGGAGCCAGGCCGGGGTGGGGCGCTCGCCGAAGGTCTGGCGAGCCAGCTCGATCGGGAAGGTGTTCACGGACTGCTTGCGAACGGTGATGATGTCGTACTGCTCGACGCGGTAGGACGGGACGTCCACGCGCACGCCGTTGACCTCGAAGTGGCCGTGCGTGACGAGCTGGCGAGCCGCACGACGGGTGCGGGCCAGGCCGGCGCGGTAGACCACGTTGTCCAGGCGGGACTCGAGGATCTGCAGCAGGGTCTCACCGGTCTTGCCAGAGCGGCGCGAGGCCTCCTGGTAGTAGCCGCGGAACTGCTTCTCCATGACGCCGTAGGTGAAGCGAGCCTTCTGCTTCTCCTGCAGCTGGGTGAGGTACTCCTTCTCCTGCATCCGGCGACGGCCGTGCTGGCCGGGCGGGAAGGGACGGAGCTCGAAGTTCTTGTCGCCGCCGACGAGGTCGACCTTGAGGCGACGCGACTTCTTGGTGATGGGGCCGGTGTAACGAGCCATGAGTTTTCTCTATCTCCCTGTTCTTTACCGACGGCTCAGACGCGACGGCGCTTGGGCGGACGGACACCGTTGTGCGGCGAGGGGGTGACGTCGCTGATGGCGCCGACCTCCAGGCCGGTCGCGGTCAGGGAACGGATGGCGGTCTCACGACCGGAGCCGGGGCCCTTGACGAAGACGTCGACCTTGCGCATGCCGTGCTCCATCGCGCGACGGGCGGCAGCCTCGGCGGCCATCTGCGCGGCGAACGGGGTGGACTTGCGCGAACCCTTGAAGCCCACCTGGCCGGCAGAGGCCCAGGCGATGACGGCACCAGCGGGGTCCGTGATCGAGATGATCGTGTTGTTGAAGGTGCTCTTGATGTGAGCGTGCCCGTGGGCGATGTTCTTCTTTTCCTTGCGGCGCACCTTCTTGGCGCCGGCAGTGCGAGCCTTGGGAGGCATTACTTACCAACCTTCTTCTTGCCGGCGACGGTGCGCTTGGGGCCCTTGCGGGTGCGCGCGTTGGTCTTGGTGCGCTGACCGCGCACGGGCAGGCCACGGCGGTGGCGCAGGCCCTCGTAGGAGCCGATCTCGACCTTGCGGCGGATGTCGGCGGCGATCTCGCGACGGAGGTCACCCTCGATCTTGACGTTCGCCTCGAGGTGGTCGCGGAGGGCGACGAGCTCGGTGTCGGACAGGTCGCGGACGCGCGTGTTCGGGTTGACACCCGTCGCGGCCAGGGCCTGCTGGGAGCGGGTACGACCCACTCCGAAGATGTAGGTGAGAGCGATCTCGACGCGCTTCTCGCGCGGGAGATCCACACCAACAAGACGTGCCATCTTGTGTGTTTCCTTTGTTTCACCGGAGGTCTGGAGCAGTACCGTTCCGGGCTGCTTCCCGAAGCTTTCCTCGGGGCACCGGTCCTCGGCCTCCGGGCCGGGGGTGACGTCCTGGGCTGCGTCGACGACGCTGCTCTCAGGGGCCGGGTACTGCGGTCGATTCACTTGTCTGCGCTTCTCGAAGAGATGCGAGTCGTGCTGGGCGAGTCCCGCTTCCGGGGCTCAGGTGGAGCTGGTCAGCCCTGGCGCTGCTTGTGGCGCAGGTTCTCGCAGATCACCATGACCCGGCCGTGACGGCGGATCACCTTGCACTTGTCGCAGATCTTCTTGACGCTCGGCTGAACCTTCATAGCCTCTGCTTCAGTCGATCTGGCACTGTCGCTCCGGGCGGACCGACAGGTCTTACGGGTGGTGCTGGTCGTGCGTCTAGCGGTAGCGGAAGACGATCCGGCCACGGGTCAGGTCGTACGGGCTGAGCTCAACCACCACGCGGTCCTCAGGGAGGATCCGGATGTAGTGCTGTCGCATCTTGCCCGAGATGTGAGCGAGAACCTTGTGACCGTTCGTGAGCTCGACCCTGAACATCGCGTTCGGGAGAGCCTCGACGATCGTGCCCTCGATCTCGATGACACCGTCCTTCTTGGCCATATCCTCCACAATCTGTCGTCGTGGCGCCCCCGGCTGGGGCGCACACACGAATACGGCACGCGAGGTCGCGCACCGACAGATCAGTCTACGCCAGGACTGCGTGAGCACGAAATCGTGCTCACGCAGTCCACAGATGGCCGCGATTTTCGTTGCGCACGTGTGGCGACCCGTTCGTCACCGAGGCCCCACCAGGCGGTTCGGTGACCACCGCACACTGAGAGGCGATTGCTTGAGCTGACCCTTCCCGACGATGGCCTGGGTTCGCGGCTCACACTCAGTAGTGACTTGGCTCTGATGCCTCAGCGACGCGCCCCACTGCACCCCTTACCAATTCGCGGCCAGTACTGAAGTAGCGCGAGTGCGTGCGACGGAGGTCCTCCAGTGACTTGGCACCCAGCACGACGACTTCAACGTCGCGGCTACCGTGGTAAAGGCGCTCCGCCTCAAATCTCCCGCTCAACGCTTTGTCCGCCCGGTCGAACTCTCGAATATCGAGCAACTGACCTTGGAGGCGTTCGAACACGATCAAGAAGTGATTCACGAGGCCTCCATCTGGTCCAGAAGTTCACCGAGGGTATCGAGTTGGCCCACCACGCGAGATCGGAGGCCGTGTATTTCCGCTGCCAGCTCAGAATAACTCAGGCGCAAGCTCTCATTCTCGAGAATGCCCTCACGATGGGGTGCTGATAGCCATCGCAGCACGCCCTCGTTTGTCTCGAGTCGATCCAGGGACTCGCTGAGATTCATCAGGCTGCGTACGAAGTCGGACCTGTTGACCCGTCCACCAGCAAACAAGGGACGCATCGGCTCGTTGACTGGAGTGCCGTATCGCAACCCTCTCCCCCAAGCATCCCCAACCCGCTCGACGAGCTGGGCCCACGAGTCTTGGAGTTCTGTTCGCACTTGGAGTTCCACGGGTAGTCCATTGTGATGCGCGATGACGTGCACCGCGCGGTATCCATGGGTGGGGTTGGCTCGTCGGTCCACCGTTCTCGGCGCCGCCTCCCCCTCGCCTCCGAGAAGCATGCGCACCTTGACTACCACCGCGTCTTGCGCTGGCCTACCGCCGGACACAACCACCCGAGCTCCAGCGATGTCCTGGATACTCTTCATCGACGTTCCTCGTTGAAGTTTCTCGATCAGAGTGCCGGTGGACTTGACACGTGTCGTCGGCTGAAGGCCGGCGTCCGAAAGGATTACCTGGGCGCTGTCGAGTGAGTCCTGGTATGCCGACAGAACATCCTCAAGCCGTTGCCAGTCCTCGGGAGCCATGGTCCCAGACATCAGCTTCTTGCCCAGCTTGTCCATGGCACTTCGACTGATGGGAAGGGCCATTTGGCGACCATACCGGGCGCCCCCGACCGTTCAAGGCGCACCGCTGCTTTCAGCTCAGGCGAGAGGGGCGTATGCCGCGCCGGCGGCTTCCAGCCGCTCCTTGCCGCCGTCGAGGGCAGTCAGCACCCAGAGCCCGGCGTCGGTGACGGCCACGGTGTTCTCCCAGTGGGCCGCCCTGGACTTGTCGTTGGTCACGACGGTCCAGTCGTCCTCGAGCACGGTCGTGTCGGCGCTGCCGAGGGTCACCATCGGCTCGATCGCGACCGTCACGCCGGAGCGCACCGTGGGACCCCGGTCGCGGACGCGGTAGTTCGGCACCTGCGGGTCCATGTGCATCTCGGTGCCGATGCCGTGGCCGACGTAGTCCTCGATGATCCCGTAGTCGTGTCCGTCGCGCTCGCCCGAGGCGACGATGCTGTCCTCGACCCCGGCACCCACGGCATACAGCGACTCCCCCACGGCGAGCGCGGCGATGCCGGCCCACATGGAGTCCTCGGTGGCGTCGATGAGCGCGAGGTCCTCGGGACGCCCGGCGTCGCGGCCGCCCACGATGACGGAGATGGCCGCGTCGCCGTGCCAGCCGTCGACGATCGCGCCGCAGTCGATCGAGATGAGGTCGCCCTCGGCCAGCACCCGCGCGCCGGGGATGCCGTGCACGACCTCGTCGTTGACCGACGTGCACAGCGACCCGGTGAACCCGTGGTAGCCGAGGAACGACGGGGTCGCCCCGCAGCCGCGGATGTGCTCCTCGGCCAGCTCGTCGAGCTGCTTGGTGGTCATTCCCGGACGGACCGTCTGGGCCATCAGCTGGAGGGTCTGACCGACCACCAGGCCAGCCTTGCGCATGCGCAGGATCTGGTCAGGGGTCTTGGTCTCGATGCGGGACCTGCCGAACATCAGGATCGAGCAACCCCTTCGAGGGCTTCGGAGATGCGGGTGAAGACGTCGTCGACCGACCCCATGCCGTCGACCTGCACGAGCAGGCCGCGGGCGGAGTAGACCTCGGTCAGGGGGGCCGTCTCGCGGCGGTAGATCGCCTGGCGCTCGCGGATGACCTCTTCGGTGTCGTCCTCGCGTCCCTCGATCTCGGCCCGCTTGAGCAGCCGCTGGACCACCGCTTCGTTGTCGACCGTCAGCTCGAGGACCGCACTGAGTGCGTGGCCGTGCTCGGTCAGGATCGCGTCGAGGGTCTCGACCTGGGCGGCCGTGCGCGGGAAGCCGTCGAGCAGGAAGCCCTGCTCGGCGTCGTCCTCGAACAGCCGGTCGCGCACGATCGCGTTGGTGATCTCGTCGGTGACGTAGCCACCGGACGCGAGCACCTCCTTGACCTGCAGGCCGAGCGGGGTCTCGTTCTTGATGTTGGCCCGGAAGATGTCGCCGGTGGAGATCGCGGGGATGCCGAACTTCTCGGCGATCTTGGCCGCCTGCGTGCCCTTACCGGCACCGGGCGGCCCGAGGATGATCAGACGCATTACCGAAGGAACCCTTCGTAGTGCCGCTGCTGCAGCTGCGACTCGATCTGCTTCACCGTCTCGAGGCCGACACCGACGATGATCAGGATGGAGGTGCCACCGAACGGGAAGTTCTGGTTGGCGCCGACGAGTACCAGTGCGATGAGCGGGATCAGCGAGACGAGGCCGAGGTAGATGGCCCCTGGAACCGTGATGCGGGTGAGCACGTAGTCGAGGTACTCGGCCGTGGGTCGCCCGGCGCGGATACCTGGGATGAAGCCGCCGTAGCGCTTCATGTTGTCGGCCACCTCCACCGGGTTGAACGTGATCGACACGTAGAAGAACGTGAAGAACAGGATCAGCGCGATGTAGATGATCATGTAGATCGGGTGGTCACCACGGACCAGGTGAGCGTCGACCCAGTTCACCCAGCCCGCAGAGCTTCCATCCGCCTTGCGGTTGAACTGTGCCAGCAAAGAGGGCAGCGCGAGCAGGGACGAGGCGAAGATCACGGGGATGACGCCGGCCATGTTGACCTTGAGCGGGATGTAGGTCGAGGTGCCGCCGTACATCTGGCGGCCGACCTGGCGCTTGGCGTACTGCACCGGGATGCGGCGCTGGCTCTGCTCGACGAAGACGACGAGCGCGATGATGAGGAAGCCGAGCAGGATGACGCCGATGAAGACGTCCCACCGGCCGTCCTGCTGCTGGATCGCCCAGAGCGAGCTCGGGAACGAGCTGGCGATCGAGGTGAAGATCAGCAGGGACATACCGTTGCCGATGCCCTTGTCGGTGACGAGCTCACCGAGCCACATGACGACACCGGTGCCGGCGGTCATGGTGAGCACCATGATGACCAGGGTCGGGATCGACTCGTCAGGCAGGATGCTCGTGCACTTCGGCCCGAAGAGCGCCGACGGGTTCTGCGCGAACGTGATGAGGGTGGAGGACTGCAGGACCGCCAGGCCGATGGTCAGGTAACGGGTGTACTGCGTCATCTTCGTCTGGCCCTGTTGGCCCTCCTTCTTGAGGGCCTCGAACCGCGGGATGACCACGGTGAGGAGCTGCACGATGATGCTCGCCGTGATGTACGGCATGATCCCGAGCGCGAAGATCGACAGCTGCAGGAGCGCGCCACCACTGAAGAGGTTGGCCAGGCCCAGCACACCTGTCGTCGAGTCGGCGCCCTTGATGCACGCCTGGACGGCGGTGTAGCTCACGCCGGGGACGGGCACGTGCGAGCCGAGCCGGAAGACGACGACGATCGCGAGGGTGAACAGCAGCTTCCTGCGCAGGTCCGGCGTCTTGAACGCACGGGTGAAGGCGGTGAGCACAGGTCCTCCTGGTGACGCGGGCCGGTGGGGCCACGCGGTAATGATGGTCAGGCAATCCTAGGAAGGTTACCCCGAGCGCCAGCGAGGGGTATCACACGGCACGACCTCGAGGCTTGGCCCGGGACGCGCTCACACGTGCTGGAGACCACAAACGGGGTATGCCGCGCGCTCACCTGAGCGGTGAGCCCGCGGCATACCCTGTTGTTCTGGCTTGGTCAGGCGGAGGTGACCGAGCCGCCAGCGGCCTCGATCTTCTCCTTGGCGGTCGCCGAGAACTTGTCAGCGGTCACGTTGACCTTGACGGTGATCTCGCCGGTGCCGAGCACCTTGACAGGGGAGTTGTCGCGAACCGCACCCTTGGCCACGAGGTCGGCGATGGTCACATCGCCACCCTCGGGGAACAGGGCGGACAGCTTGTCCAGGTTGACGACCTGGAACTCCACACGGAACGGGTTCTTGAAGCCACGCAGCTTCGGCAGACGCATGTGCAGCGGCATGGCGCCACCCTCGAAGCGCTCCGGAACCTGGTAGCGGGCCTTGGTGCCCTTGGTGCCACGACCGGCGGTCTTGCCCTTGGAGCCCTCACCGCGACCCACGCGGGTCTTGGCGGTCTTGGCACCCGGGGCGGGACGCAGGTGGTGCACCTTGAGGGCAGTGCCCTCAGGGGCGGCAGCGGCCTTGGCGGCCTTCTTCTCTGCCATGGTCAGTCAACCTCCTCGACGGCGACCAGGTGGGTCACCGTCTTGACCATCCCGCGGATCTCGGGACGGTCCTCCTTGACGACGACGTCGCCAATGCGCTTCAGACCGAGGCTGCGCAGCGTGTCACGCTGGTTCTGCTTGCCACCGATCTCGGAACGGGTCTGGGTCACCTTGAGACGCATCAGGCACCTGCCTTCGCAGCTTCGCGACCGGCAGCCTGGGCACGCAGCATGGCGGCCGGGGCCACCCGGTCGACCGGGAGGCCGCGGCGGGCAGCCACTTCCTCCGGACGCTCGAGACCCCGGAGGGCCGCGACCGTCGCGTGGACGACGTTGATGGCGTTGTCGGAGCCGAGCGACTTGCTCAGCACGTCGTGGATGCCGGCGCACTCGAGCACCGCGCGCACCGGACCACCGGCGATGACACCGGTACCGGGAGCGGCGGGACGGAGCATGACGACACCGGCAGCGGCCTCACCCTGCACGGGGTGCGGGATGGTGCCCTGGATGCGCGGGACCTTGAAGAACTCCTTCTTGGCCTCCTCGACACCCTTGGCGATCGCCGCGGGGACTTCCTTGGCCTTGCCGTAGCCGACGCCGACGGTTCCGTCGCCGTCGCCCACGACCACGAGGGCGGTGAAGCTGAAGCGACGACCACCCTTGACGACCTTGGACACGCGGTTGATGGTCACGACGCGCTCGACGTAGGCGCTCTTCTCGGCCTGGTCGCGGCCGCCTTCACGACGGTTGTCGCGGCCACCGCGGCGGTCGCCGCGCTCGCCACGAGCTGCGTCGCCGCCAGCAGCGGCACCAGTGCCTCGACGCTGGGGTCCGGGCATCAGATGTTCCTCATCTCAATAACGGTTTCGGTCACGGTGCTCACAGGGCCAGTCCACCCTCGCGGGCGCCCTCGGCGATGGCCGCGACGCGGCCGTGGTACTTGTTGCCACCACGGTCGAACACGACGGCCTCGACGCCGGCGCTCTTGGCACGCTCGGCGAGCAGCTCGCCCACCTTGCGGGCCTTGGCGGTCTTGTCACCCTCGAACGAACGCAGGTCCGCCTCCATGGTGGAGGCCGACGCCACGGTCTTGCCGATGGTGTCGTCGACGATCTGCACGAAGACGTGGCGCGAGGAGCGCGACACGACCAGGCGCGGACGCACGGTCGTACCGGTCACCTTCTTGCGCAGGCGCAGGTGGCGACGGCCGCGTGCAGCGGACTTGCCCTTGGAGCGCTTGACGATCATTGCCATGGCTTACTTACCGGCCTTTCCGACCTTGCGACGGATCTGCTCGCCCGCATAGCGAACACCCTTGCCCTTGTACGGGTCGGGCTTGCGCAGCTTGCGGATGTTCGCAGCAACCTCGCCAACGAGCTGCTTGTCGATGCCCTGGACCGCGAAGCGGGTCGGGTTCTCGACGGCGAAGGAGATGCCCTCGGGGGCCTTGACGGTGATCGAGTGGCTGTAGCCGAGCGCGAACTCGAGGTCGCCACCCTTGTTGGCCACGCGGTAACCCGTGCCGTGGATCTCCAGCTTCTTCTCATAGCCCTCGGTCACACCGAGCACCATGTTGTTGATGAGCGAGCGGGTCAGGCCGTGCAGGGCACGGGACTGGCGCTCGTCGTTGGGGCGCTTGACCTCGAGGTCAGCGTCGCCCTTCTCGACCGTGATCGGCTCGGCCACGACGTGGCTGAGCTCGCCCTTGGGGCCCTTCACCGTGACGGACTGGCCGTCGATGGTGACCTCGACACCGCTCGGGATGGCAACTGGGAGTCGTCCGATACGCGACATGTCGAATCCCCTTACCAGACGTAGGCGAGGACTTCCCCGCCCACGCCCTTGGCTTTGGCCTGGCGGTCCGTGAGGAGACCAGACGAGGTGGAAAGGATGGCCACACCGAGACCGCCGAGAACCTTGGGCAGGTTCGTCGACTTGGCGTAGACACGCAGACCGGGCTTGGAGACACGGCGCACGCCAGCGATGGAACGCTCGCGGTTGGGGCCGTACTTCAGCTCGATGGTCAGCGTCTTGCCGACCTCGGCGTCCTCGACCTTCCAGGAGGCGATGTAGCCCTCGGCCTGGAGGATCTCGGCGATGTGGGACTTCAGCTTGGAAAACGGCATGGAGACTGCGTCGTGGTGCGCCGAGTTGGCGTTCCGGACGCGGGTCAGCATGTCCGCAATCGGGTCAGTCATGGTCATGGGCTTCTCCGGCCCTCTCTCACCGTGGTTTCACTGCGTCTGCAGCGACCTGCGATGTAAGGATGAAATCGGTGGGTATTACCAGGAGCTCTTGGTGACGCCGGGCAGCTCGCCGCGGTGTGCCATCTCGCGAAGGCAGATGCGGCAGAGCCCGAACTTGCGGTAGACCGAGTGCGGTCGGCCGCAGCGCTGGCAACGGGTGTAGCCACGCACCTTGAACTTCGGCTTCTTGTTGGCCTTGTTGACCAGGGCGGTCTTCGCCATGTCAGTTCTCCTTGAAGGGGAAGCCGAGCGCCTTGAGCAGTGCGCGGCCCTCGTCGTCGTTGGTGGCGGTCGTCACGACGGTGATGTCCATGCCACGCACGCGGTCGATCCGGTCCTGGTCGATCTCGTGGAACATGGACTGCTCCGTGAGGCCGAAGGTGTAGTTGCCCTTGCCGTCGAACTGCTTGGGCGACAGGCCGCGGAAGTCACGGATACGGGGCAGGCCCACCGACACGAGGCGGTCGAGGAACTCCCACATCCGGTCGCCGCGCAGCGTGGTGTGCGCACCGATCGGCATACCCTCGCGGAGCTTGAACTGCGCGATGGACTTGCGGGCCTTGGTAACCAGGGGCTTCTGGCCGGTGATGGCCGAGAGGTCCTTGATCGCGCCCTCGATGAGCTTGGCGTCCTTGGCGGCGTCACCGACACCCATGTTGACGACGACCTTGACCACGCCGGGCACCTGCATGACGTTCTCGTAGCCGAACTGCGTGAACAGCTGGCCCTTGATCTCGTCCGCGTAGCGCTGCTTGAGGCGCGGGGTCACCGCTGCGGAAACCTGGGTCTGGGTGATGGTTTCAGTTTCGGTCATGTCTCTCACAGGTCCTTGCCCGAGCGCACCGCGACACGGGTGCGGACGGTCTTGGTGCGGCCGTTGCGCTCGACGGTCTCGACGCGGGTCTTGATCCGGGTGCCGACCTTCTTGTCGTCCGGGTCGACGACCGCGACGTTGCTGACGTGGATCGCAGCTTCCTGGACGACCAGGCCACCGGTGCGGCTGCCGCGAGCGGTCTGGCCGGCCTTGGTGTGGCGGGTCACGCGGTTGACACCCTCGACGAGCACGCGCTCGGTCTCGGGGTAGACGGCGATGACCTTGCCAATGCTGTTGCGGTCCTTGCCGGTGAGCACCTTGACGGTGTCACCCTTCTTGATCTTCATCTTCTTCTTGTCAGCCATGGGTCAGAGCACCTCCGGCGCCAACGAGATGATCTTCATGAACTTCTTCTCACGCAGTTCGCGGCCCACGGGGCCGAAGATGCGCGTGCCACGGGGGTCCCCGTCGGCCTTGAGGATGACGGCGGCGTTCTCGTCGAACTTGATGTACGACCCGTCACCGCGACGGCGCTCCTTGGTGGTGCGCACGATGACAGCCTTGACGACGTCGCCCTTCTTGACGTTGCCGCCAGGGATGGCGTCCTTGACTGCGGCGACGATGACGTCACCGATGCCGGCGTAACGACGACCCGAGCCACCGAGGACACGGATGCAGAGGATTTCCTTTGCACCAGTGTTGTCGGCGACACGCAGTCGCGACTCCTGCTGGATCACTTCTCACTCCTACTCGTCGTGCTGGTTCTCACCCATGCGGGCGAGCCTGGCCGAACTTGACTGTCTGATGACAGATGGGCTTGCCGAGGCGGCAGGTGGCTTACTTGGCCTTCTCGAGGATCTCCACCACGCGCCAGCGCTTGGTGGCCGAGAGGGGACGGGTCTCCATGATCGAGACGCGGTCGCCGATACCGGCAGCGTTGTCCTCGTCGTGGGCCTTGACCTTGCTCGAGCGCCGCAGGACCTTGCCGTAGAGCGCGTGCTTCACGCGGTCCTCGACCTCGACCACGACGGTCTTGTCCATCTTGTCGCTCACCACGTAACCCTGACGGGTCTTGCGGTAGTTGCGGTCCTGCGCCGTCACGGCGTCATCCACGGCCTTGTCCTTCGTGTTCTTGGTCATGCCGACTCCTCCTTGGCCGATGCACTCGGGCTCTGCCCGATACCCAGCTCACGCTCACGCAGCTCGGTGTAGATGCGGGCGATGTCCTTGCGGACGGCGCGCAGACGGCCGTGGTTGTCCAGCTGGCCGGTGGCCGACTGGAAGCGGAGGTTGAAGAGCTCCTCCTTGGCCTTGCGGAGCTCGTCGACCAGACGGTCGTCGTCGAGACCACGCAGGTTCTCCGACACCAGGTCCTTGGATCCGACTGCCATCAGATGTCACCACCCTCACGCCGAACGAAGCGGCACTTCATGGGGAGCTTGTGCATCGCCAGACGCATGGCCTCACGGGCGACCTCTTCGGACACACCGGACACCTCGAACATCACGCGACCAGGCTTGATGTTGGCGATCCACCACTCGGGGGAGCCCTTACCGGAACCCATGCGGGTCTCGGCAGGCTTCTTGGTCAGCGGGCGGTCGGGGTAGATGTTGATCCACACCTTTCCACCACGCTTCATGTAACGCGTCATCGCAATACGAGCGGACTCGATCTGACGGTTGGTGACGTAGGCGGGCTCGAGGGCCTGGATGCCGAAGTCACCGAACGCGATCTTGGTGCCGCCCTTCGCAGCGCCCGAGCGACCCGGGTGGTGCTGCTTGCGGTGCTTGACTCGACGAGGAATCAACATGTCAGGACTGCTCTCCCTCAGTGCTGGCTGCGGTCGCCTCAGTGGCGGGAGCCTCAGCAGCGGTCTCGGTGGCGGCGGCCTCCGGACGCTCGCGACGAGCGCGGGCGGGGCGGTCGGCGCCGTCACGACGGGGGCCACGGCTCGGGCGCGGCGCAGCAGCCTGCTGCTGGGCCAGCTCACGAGCGGTGACGTCACCCTTGTAGATCCACACCTTGACGCCGATGCGACCGAAGGTGGTGCGGGCCTCGTAGAAGCCGTAGTCGATCTGCGCACGCAGGGTGTGCAGCGGGACGCGACCCTCGCGGTAGAACTCGGTGCGAGACATCTCGGCGCCGCCGAGGCGACCGGAGACCTGGACACGGATGCCCTTGGCGCCGGCGCGGGTGGCGGACTGCATGCCCTTGCGCATCGCGCGACGGAACGACACGCGAGCAGACAGCTGCTCGGCGATGCCCTGCGCGACGAGCTGGCTGTCGACCTCGGGGTTCTTGACCTCGAGGATGTTCAGCTGGACCTGCTTGCCGGTGAGCTTCTCGAGCTCGCCACGGATGCGGTCGGCCTCGGCGCCGCGGCGACCGATCACGATGCCGGGACGCGCGGTGTGGATGTCCACACGGACGCGGTCACGGGTGCGCTCGATCTCGACGCGGGAGATGCCGGCCCGCTCCATGCCCTCGGACATGAGCTTGCGGATGGCGACGTCTTCCTTGACGTAGTCGCGGTACCGCTGACCCTCCTTGGTGGAGTCAGCGAACCAGCGGCTCTTGTGCTCGGTGGTGATACCGAGGCGGAAGCCGTGCGGGTTGACCTTCTGACCCATTAGCGGGTGCCTCCCTTGGTGGTCTTCGGCGTGACGACCACGGTGATGTGGCTGGTCCGCTTGTTGATGCGTGCCGCGCGGCCCTGGGCCCGCGGGCGGAAACGCTTCATGGTCGGACCCTCGTCGACGAAGGCGGAGCTGATGACCAGGTCGCGCTCGTCGAAGGCCTCGGAGGCCTTGTCAGCCTTGACCCGGGCGTTGGCGATGGCGCTCTCGAGCACCTTCTGGACCGGGTCGGACGCAGACTGCGGGGCGAACCGCAGCACGGCAATCGCCTCGACGGCCTGCTTCCCGCGGATCAGGTCCACGATGCGGCGCGCCTTCTGGGGCGTGACGCGGATGTTGCGTCCGCTCGCCTTGGCTTCCATCACGTTGTCCTTGTTGTCGGTGGAGGCAGCCATCAGCGACGCCGCCCCTTCTTGTCGTCCTTCACGTGACCCTTGAACGTGCGGGTCGGCGCGAACTCACCGAGCTTGTGGCCGACCATCGACTCGGTGACGAACACCGGGACGTGCTTGCGGCCGTCGTGCACGGCGAGGGTGTGACCCAGCATGTCCGGGCTCACGACCGAACGACGTGACCAGGTCTTGATGACGTTCTTGGTGCCCGCTTCGTTCTGGACGTCGACCTTCTTCTGAAGGTGGCCGTCGATGAAGGGGCCCTTCTTCAAGCTACGAGGCATGGTTTCTCAGGCTCCTTCTCAGCGCTTCTTGCCAGTACGGCGGCGGCGAACGATCATCTTGTCGCTCGGCTTGCCGGGGCGACGGGTGCGGCCCTCGGCCTGACCCCACGGGCTGACGGGGTGACGTCCACCGGACGTCTTGCCCTCGCCACCACCGTGCGGGTGGTCGACCGGGTTCATGGCGACACCACGGACGGTCGGGCGCTTGCCCTTCCACCGCATGCGGCCGGCCTTGCCCCAGTTGATGTTGGACTGCTCGGCGTTGCCCACCTCGCCGACCGTGGCGCGGCAGCGCAGGTCGACGTTGCGGATCTCACCGGACGGCATACGCAGCTGGGCGTAGGGGCCGTCCTTGGCGACGAGCTGCACACGCACACCAGCCGAACGGGCGATCTTCGCGCCGCCACCGGGCTTGAGCTCGACGGCGTGGATGACCGTACCGGTCGGGATGTTGCGCAGCGGCAGACTGTTGCCCGGCTTGATGTCCGCCGAGGGGCCGTTCTCGATGTTGGCGCCCTGCTCCAGGCCCTTGGGGGCCAGGATGTAGCGCTTCTCACCGTCGGCGTAGTGCAGCAGCGCGATGCGCGCCGTGCGGTTGGGGTCGTACTCGATGTGAGCGACCTTGGCCGGCACACCGTCCTTGTCATGGCGACGGAAGTCGATGACGCGGTAGGCGCGCTTGTGTCCACCACCGATGTGACGGGTGGTGATGCGGCCGTTGCTGTTGCGGCCACCGGACTTCGTGAGGGGGCGCACCAGCGACTTCTCAGGCGTGGAGCGCGTGACCTCGACGAAGTCGGCGACGCTGGAGCCTCGGCGGCCAGGCGTGGTCGGCTTGTACTTGCGGATACCCATTGTTCGTAATCCCTTACGTCTCTTCAGCGATTCCGTCAGGCGCCGGCACCGAAGATGTCGATCGAGCCCTCGCGGAGGGTGACGATCGCACGCTTGGTGTCCTTGCGCTTGCCGATGCCGAACCGGGTGCGGCGGGTCTTGCCGACACGGTTGAGGGTGTGGACGGAGTCAACCTTGACGTTGAAGACGCGCTCGACGGCGATCTTGATCTCCGTCTTGTTCGCCCGCGGGTCGACGATGAAGGTGTACTTGCCCTGGTCGAGCAGCGAGTACGACTTCTCGGAAACGACCGGTGCGATCAGGATGTCGCGCGGGTCCTTGCCTGCAGCGAGGGTGCTCACTTGGTCTCCTCCTCGGCCACGTCAGTGGTCTCCTGGGCGGCAGCGCCACCAGCGGGGACGAAGCCGGCGGCCGCGGCTGCATCCGCAGTGCGGAACCAGACCTCGGCGTCGGTCGCGTCGTACCAGCGGGAGCCGGGGACGTGGTACTTCATCGAGTCCTTGTTGCCCTTGACCTCGAAGCCCTCCGGCGCGGAGCCGTCCTCGAGGGCGGCGGCCGAGTCGGGACCGAAGTCCGTCTCGGGCGCGTCCACGAGCGTGGCGGGCTGGTCGGCCTTGGCCGGCTTGTCAGCCTTCTCAGCCTTGGCGGGCTTGTCAGCCTTCTCAGCCTTCGCGGGCTTCGCGGGCTTCTCAGCCTTGACGGGCTTGTCAGCCTTGGCCGGCTTCTCAGCCTTCGCGGCCTTGGCAGGCGTCTCGTCGACGATCGTGACCTCGACGCCACCCACCGGCTGTGCCTTGGTGACGAAAGCCTCCAGGGCGGCCTTGGTGAAGACGACGTCGTCCGAGCACAGCACGTCGTACGTGTTGAGCTGGTCGGCGGCGAGCACGTGCACGCCCTCGAGGTTGCGCACCGACTTCAGCGACACGAGGTCACTGCGGTCGAGCACCACGAGCAGGTTGGGACGGTCGGTCAGACCGGCGAGCAGGGCGAGCGCGTCCTTGGTGGACGGGGCGGAGCCCGTCACCAGCGACTCGACGACGTGCACGCGGTCGTGGCGGGCCCGGTCGGAGAGGGCGCCACGCAGGGCAGCGGCCTTCATCTTCTTGGGGGTCCGCTGGGCGTAGTCACGCGGCTGCGGGCCGTGGACGACGCCACCACCGGCGAACTGCGGGGCGCGGGTCGAGCCCTGACGGGCGCGGCCGGTGCCCTTCTGGCGGTAAGGCTTGCGGCCACCACCGCGGACTTCGCCGCGGGTCTTGGTGGAGTGCGTGCCCTGACGCGCAGCAGCCAGCTGGGCCACGACGACCTGGTGGATCAGCGGGACGTTGACCTGGACGTCGAAGATCTCGGCGGGCAGGTCGGCAACGACAGTCTTGGTAGCCATCTGGGTCAGGCTCCCTTCGCGGCCGTGCGGACGAGGACCGTGCCGTTGCGGGGGCCGGGAACGGCACCCTTCACCAGCAGCAGGCCCCGCTCAACGTCCACGGCGTGGATCGTGAGGTTCTGGGTGGTCTGGCGCTCGCCGCCCATCCGGCCGGCCATGCGCATGCCCTTGAAGACGCGACCCGGGGTGGCGCAGCCACCGATCGAGCCCGGCTTGCGGTGGTTCTTGTGGGAACCGTGGGAAGAGCTGACGCCGTGGAAGCCGTGACGCTTCATGACGCCGGCAAAGCCCTTGCCCTTGGTGGTGCCGGTGACGTCGATGTCCTGGCCGGCCTCGAAGGTCTCGACCGTGACTTCCTGGCCGAGCGTGTACTCGGCGGCGTCAGCGGTACGGAGCTCCACGAGGTGGCGACGCGGGGTCACGCCGGCCTTCTCGAAGTGCCCGGTCAGGGGCTTGGTCACCTTGCGGGGGTCGATGGCGCCGAACGCGATCTGGACGGCGTCGTAGCCGTCCGTCGCGGCGTCGCGCACCTGCGTGACGACGCAGGGGCCCGCCTCGATGACGGTGACGGGGATGAGCCGGTTCTCGGCATCCCACACCTGGGTCATGCCGAGCTTCTTGCCCAGCACACCCTTCACGGTCTTGGTAGCAGTGGTGGTCATATCGCCAGCCTCAGAGCTTGATCTCGATGTTGACGTCAGCCGGCAGGTCGAGACGCATCAGCGAGTCGACGGCCTTCGGCGTCGGGTCGATGATGTCGATCAAGCGCTTGTGGGTGCGCATCTCGAAGTGCTCGCGGCTGTCCTTGTACTTGTGGGGCGAACGGATGACCACGAAGACGTTCTTCTCCGTGGGCAGCGGCACTGGGCCGACCACCGTCGCGCCAGCACGGGTCACCGTGTCGACAATCTTGCGCGCCGAGTTGTCGATGACCTCGTGGTCATACGACTTCAAGCGGATGCGGATCTTCTGTCCCGCCATCTCCGTTACGTCTCTCTCTCGCCGAACATCTAGCTTGGCCGGCTCTTGGCCATCTCCGACCCCCGCGGTCGGGTGTGTCGCACCCGCTTCGCGGCCGGACGACACGCGTTTTCACGCAGTCGTGCGGTTCGGATTGACCGGCAGAGCCGGGGCTTGCGCTTCCCTGGAGTGTCGCCCCGTGCTGATCGCACGGTTCGAGGTGTGTCACCGGGGGTGGCGGCGTCGACATGGGTCAACGGCGCGCGTCAAGCAACCGGTCCAGTGTGCCAGAGCGGGCGGCGACCTACCAAATCGAGCCGGTGGCACCCGGCATACCCGCACCAGTGGCGCGTCGCGCACCGCCGACCCCGCCCACCCTGCCAGCACCGGTATGCCGCCGGCCCACCTCTCGCGGTGCGGTCAGGTCGGCCCGGCGTTCGCAGCCACGGCGCCCGGCTGACTGGCAGGATCGAGCCATGTCGGACCGATCAGCCGTCCCGCCCCCCGAGGGGCCCGGCCGCACCCGTCAAGGTCTGGTCTACCGCGCCGGCGTCCTCGGGCACCGGCCCACCGTGCCCACCGACTTCGGGGAGCTCGAGCGGCGCGCGCAGGCGGCGATGTCGCCGCGGGCCTGGGCCTACGTCGCGGGCGCCGCCGGCGAGGGCGCGACGGCACGCGCCAACCGGTCGGCGTTCGACCGCCACGTGATCGTCCCCCGCATGCTGCCCGGCCGGGCCACCCGTGACCTGTCCACCGAGCTGCTGGGGCGTCGGCTGCCCGCTCCCGTGCTGCTCGCACCGGTGGGAGCGGCCGGGCTGGTCCACCGCGACAGCGACACCGAGATCGGCACGGCCGCAGCCGACCTGGGCCTGCCCTACATCGTGTCGAACCAAGGGTGTTCCCCCATGGAGGACGTCGCCGTGGCCATGGGTTCGGGTCCGCGGTGGTTCCAGCTCTACTGGTCGAAGGACGAGCTGCTGGTCGACAGCCTCCTGGCCAGGGCCGCGGCCAGCGGCGCCGAGGCGATCGTCGTCACGCTGGACACCACGATGCTCGGCTGGCGACCGCAGGACCTCAACCTGGGGTCGCTGCCGTTCTCGCAGGGGATCGGGATCGCCCAGTACACCTCGGACCCCCGCTTCCAGCAGGTCGTCGCCGAGCGGGTGGCGGCCAAGCAGGAGCAGCAGGGCTCCACCGAGGACGTCAAGGTCACCCTCGGCGCGCTGCGGTCACTGCTGTCCATCAGTCGTGAGCACCCCGGCGACCTGCGGTCCAACCTGCGCTCCCCCACCCCCCGCGCGGCCGTGGAGACGTTCCTCGACATCTACTCCAACCCCGGGCTCACCTGGGAGCAGCTCGCGACCCTGCGCGACCGCACGTCCCTACCCTTCCTCGTCAAGGGGGTGCTCCACCCGGACGACGCGAGGCGCGCGGTCGAGGTCGGAGCCAGCGGCATCGTGGTGAGCAACCACGGCGGCCGCCAGGTCGACGGCGCCATCGCCTCGCTCGACGCCCTGCCCGCCGTACGGGCCGCGGTCGGGCCTGAGCTCCCCCTCGTGCTGGACAGCGGGGTCCGCACGGGGAGCGACGTGGTGAAGGCGATCGCCCTCGGTGCCGACGCCGTGGCGATCGGGCGCCCCTACATCTACGGACTGGCCCTGGCCGGGCGCGCCGGGGTGCGGGACGTCCTGGCCAACATCGTGGCCGAGCTCGACCTGACGATGGGCCTGTCCGGGGTGGGGTCGGTGTCCGAGATCGGACCGGAGCTGCTGGTGGCGGCTCCCTGATGGCGCGGCCGAGCCTGACGACGGCCCGGCTCGAGCTCCGACCGCTCACCGACGACGACGGCGCCCTGCTCGTCGAGCTGGACGGCGACCCGGCCGTGATGGAGTTCCTCACCGGCCGGGAGACCCCTCCCGACGAGGTCATCGAGGTGTGGATGCCGCAACGCACCGACCCAGCCCACGACCGGCTGGGACTGGGGTACTGGTCGGCCTTCGAGCACGACGAGTTCGTCGGGTGGTTCTGCCTGACGCCCACGGGTGGCGACGCCGCCGAGCTCGGCTACCGGCTGCGCCAGCGCGCCTGGGGACGCGGGCTGGCCAGCGAGGGCGCAGCCCGTGTGCTCGAGCACGGCTTCGACACCGTGCGCCTCCGGCGCATCTGGGCCGAGACGATGGCCGTGAACACGCGGTCCCGAGCCGTCCTCCGGCGGCTCGGGCTACGACCCGTGCGCACCGACGTGCGGCAGTGGGACGAACCGTTGCCGGGGTCCGAGCTCGGCGAGGTGGTCTACGAGCTGACCGCCACCGAGTTCGACCGGATGCGGACCGGCCGGGTCAGGGGAACGGGACAGCCTTGAGGTCGTCGATCGACGTGGTGATGGGCGCATTGGTCGCCGTGCCCGAGAGGTAGAGGTAGAAGCCCACGCCACCAGCCGCCTGGAACCCTGCCGTGGAGTCCGTCGCGGTCTTCTGCCACGTCGTGGGCTCGGTGGTCCCGGACTTCCAGACCCGTGCGCGGACGGTGGTCGGAGAGGTGCCGGTGACCTGGACCCGGGCCAGCAGTTTCTCTCCGGCCGCCATCGTGATCCCCGGGAGCTGCGTCTCTGCCGCGAGGACGGTCTCTGCGTTGGCCGAGGTGGCCCGCTGCAGCGACAGCCACACTCCGCCGTTGGAGGTGTAGTGCACCTTGGCGCGGTAGTCGCCGACGCCGGCCACCCGCCGACCGTTCAGCGAGACGTACTCTCCGCTGCCGGTGGGCACCTTGTCGAGCGCGATGGTGGCGATGAGGTCGGTCGAGGAGGAGGAGACGCCCGCGAGGGCGAGCCACGGGCCGGACCCTGCGGCGAGCCTCACCTGGCCCACCCCGGAGCCCACGGACAGGTTCGTGGCGGACCCGTTGAAGGTCCAGGCCCCGCCGGTGTCGGCGCTCCCCCAGCCCGAGGCAAGGGTGCGGCTGTACGCATCGGCGGCGAGGACGGTCACCGGGGGCGGGGCGGTCACCGTGACGGAGCTCGTGGTCAGGCCGGTCGCACCGTCGTTGTCGGTGACGGTGAGGGTGACCGGGTAGGTGCCGGCCGCGGCATACGTGCGGCTCGACGTCGCCCCGGTCCCGGTGCTGCCGTCCCCGAACTGCCAGGCGTAGGACGCGATGGTCCCGTCTGGGTCGCTGGAACCCGTGCCGTTGAAGGTGCAGGCCAGGTCGGTGCAGCTGTTCGTGAAGCTCGCCGTCGGGGGCTGGTTGGGCGCCGGGGCGACCGTGACCGACCTCGTGGTGGTGTTGGTGGCGCCGTCGTCGTCGGTCACGGTGAGGGTGATCGTGTAGGTGCCGGCCGCGGCATACGTCCGGCTGGACGTGACGCCCGTGCCGGTGCCGCCGTCACCGAACTGCCACGCATAGGAGCTGATCGTGCCGTCTGCATCGGTGCTGGCAGAGGCGTTCACCGTGCAGGCGAGCTGGGTGCAGCTCGGGGTGAAGTCGGCCGTCGGCGGCTGGTTGGGCGGCGCGGCCCCGCGCGTGATCGTGAAGGCGTCGGTGAAGGTGCCACCCGAGGCGCGGCGGAACGTCGCCGTCAGCACGTCCGCCGTGGCGGAGAAGTCCAGCACGCCGAACGTGGAGTTGATGTTCGCCCCGGCGTAGGCGGCGAAGTAGCCGGCCTCGGGGTCGGTGGTGTTGACGTCGCGCTGGTTGATCCCACCGGTGCCGACCGTGGCGAATACGGTGCCGACGCCGGCGGCCAGGTCGTTGTCGGAGTCGACGACGCACGAGGCGTTGAAGGTGCCCGGGACGAGCTGGGTGCAGCCGGTGCGGGTGGTGAGCTGCTTGGTGCGCTGATAGAGGTGCTCGTGTCCGCCCAGCACGACGTCGACCTTCTTGGCCAACAGCAGATTGGCCAGGTCGGAGCCCATCTCACAGGCATACATCCCCAGGCTCAGGCACGGCGTGTGGTTGGCGACGACGACCCACGGGATGCCGGCGGTCCGGGCGGAGTCGATCGCCGCCGAGGTCCAGTTGTACTGCGGGGTGCCGACGGCATAGCTCAGCGTGCCCGTGGTGAAGGGGATGCCGGCGGCGACGGCGATGTAGCGCACCAGGGGCGCCGACGCGGGCACGTCGACGTAGTACTGGCGCCCGTAGGTCCCCCGCAGGCCGGGCAGCTGGTTGGGCAGGCAGGCCGAGAAGTCGTTGATGTTGCCGTTCTGCCCGTTGCTCTCGTGGTTGCCCGAGATCAGCTCGAACGGATAACCCTCTCCCACGCCGGCCTTGACCGCGGTGCACCACGCGTCCTCGGCGCCCGTGGCGCCGTAGGACATGTCACCGAGCGCGGCGTGGAAGTCGTTGTCGAGCGAGCCGACGAGGTCGAAGACACTCGTCGCGGCGGACGACGCCGAGAAGTCACCGGCGGCGCTGAACCGCACGGTCGGGTCACCGGGTGCCGACGCCACCGGTCCTGCGAGCACGGTGAGGAGCACCACCGTTCCCAGGGCCACGCGGCGGAACCGTCCGGTCATGGCCCGAAAATAGCCCCGCCCGCGCACGCCCGCCTCCCCCACGAGCCGTACCCGGGAACCGGACAGACACGGCATACCCGGTCAAAGTCGGGTATGCCCCGGGCGACCACAGGACAGGGCGAAGGGCCCCGCAGCCGAAGCTGCGGGGCCCTCCAGGTGGTGCTGGTGCGTCAGATCGCAGGAACTACTTCGTGATCTTGGTGACGCGGCCGGCGCCGACGGTACGGCCGCCCTCGCGGATGGCGAAGCGCAGGCCCTCCTCCATGGCGATCGGCTGGATGAGCTCGACGTTCATCTCCGTGTTGTCACCGGGCATGACCATCTCGGTGCCCTCGGGGAGGTGCACGACGCCGGTCACGTCGGTGGTACGGAAGTAGAACTGCGGGCGGTAGTTGTCGTAGAACGGCGTGTGCCGGCCACCCTCGTCCTTCGAGAGGATGTAGACGTTCGCCTCGAAGTCCGTGTGCGGGGTGATCGAGCCCGGCTTGCAGATGACCTGCCCGCGCTCGACGTCCTCGCGCTTGGTGCCACGCAGCAGCAGGCCGACGTTCTCGCCCGCACGACCCTCGTCGAGGAGCTTGCGGAACATCTCGATGCCGGTGACGGTGGTCTTGGTGGGCGGACCCTCGTGGATGCCGACGATCTCGATCTCCTCGTTGACGTTGAGGATGCCGCGCTCGATACGACCGGTGACGACGGTGCCACGACCGGTGATCGTGAAGACGTCCTCGACGGGCATGAGGAACGGCTTGTCGACCTCGCGCTCCGGCTCGGGGATGGCGCTGTCAACCGCGTCCATCAGCTCCAGGACCGACTTGCCCCACTCGGCGTCGCCCTCGAGCGCCTTCAGCGCCGAGACCTTGACGACCGGCAGGTCGTCGCCCGGGAACTCGTAGTCGGACAGCAGCTCACGGACCTCCATCTCGACGAGCTCGAGGATCTCCTCGTCGTCGACCATGTCGGCCTTGTTGAGCGCCACGACGATGTAGGGAACGCCGACCTGGCGGGCCAGGAGGACGTGCTCCTTCGTCTGGGGCATCGGACCGTCGGTGGCCGCGACAACGAGGATCGCACCGTCCATCTGCGCCGCACCCGTGATCATGTTCTTCACGTAGTCAGCGTGTCCGGGGCAGTCGACGTGGGCGTAGTGACGGCTCTCCGTCTGGTACTCGATGTGCGCGATCGAGATCGTGATACCGCGCTGCTTCTCTTCGGGTGCCTTGTCGATGTCGTCGAACGCGAACTGCGGGTTCAGGTCCGGGTACTTGTCGTGCAGGACCTTGGAAATCGCAGCCGTCAGCGTCGTCTTACCGTGGTCGATGTGACCAATGGTGCCGATGTTGACGTGCGGCTTAGTCCGCTCGAACTTTGCCTTCGCCACTTGATGTCCTCCTCAGGACTCTTCTTTGGTTGAACGCCGTGTTCCCAGGCGGGACGTGGCGCGGATTGGGGGTTGTGGAGCTCTGCAGTCCGTGGTGCGACCGGTAATGCTACCGGTCACTCACCACGGGTCTTCTTGATGATCTCCTCGGCAACAGCCTTGGGGACCTCGGCGTAGGAGTCAAACTCCATCGAGTAGTTCGCCCGACCCTGGGTCTTGGACCGCAGGTCTCCGACGTAGCCGAACATCTCCGACAGGGGGACCAGGCCGCGAACGACCTTGGCACCACTGATGTCCTCCATGGCCTGGATCTGGCCACGGCGGGAGTTGATGTCACCGATGACGTCGCCCATGTAGTCCTCGGGCGTGCGCACCTCGACGGCCATCATCGGCTCGAGGAGCACGGGGTCGGCCTTGCGGACGGCCTCCTTGAGCGCCATCGAGCCGGCGATCTTGAACGCCATCTCGGAGGAGTCGACGTCGTGGTAGGCGCCATCGAGCAGCGTCGCCTTGATGCCGACCAGCGGGTAGCCGGCGAGCACGCCGTACTGCATGGCGTCCTGGATACCGGCGTCGACCGACGGGATGTACTCGCGCGGGACGCGGCCACCGGTGACCTTGTTCTCGAACTCGTACAGCTCGCCGGACTCGGTGGTGTCCAGGGGCTCGATGCTGATCTGGATCTTGGCGAACTGGCCGGAGCCACCCGTCTGCTTCTTGTGGGTGTAGTCGAACTTCTCCACGGTGCGACGGATCGTCTCGCGGTAGGCCACCTGCGGCTTGCCGACGTTGGCCTCGACCTTGAACTCGCGCTTCATGCGGTCCACGAGGATGTCGAGGTGGAGCTCGCCCATGCCGGCGATGATCGTCTGGCCGGTCTCCTCGTCGTGGTGGACCTGGAAGGTCGGGTCCTCGGCGGAGAGCTTCTGGATGGCCGTGGAGAGCTTCTCCTGGTCGCCCTTGGTCTTGGGCTCGATGGCCACCTGGATGACCGGGTCCGGGAACGTCATCGACTCGAGCACGATCTGGTCGTTCGGGTCGCTCAGGGTGTCACCGGTCGTGGTGTCCTTCAGGCCGATCGCCGCGTAGATGTGACCCGCGAGGGCCTCGTCCACGGGGTTCTCCTTGTTGGCGTGCATCTGGAAGAGCTTGCCGATGCGCTCCTTGCGGCCCTTGGTCGTGTTGACGACCGCGGAGCCGGAGGAGATCTGGCCGGAGTAGACCCGGATGAAGGTCAGCGTGCCGAAGAACGGGTGCGTGGCGACCTTGAAGGCCAGCGCCGAGAACGGCTCGCTCGTGTCGGGCTTGCGCGTCATCTCGACCTCCTCGTGGTTCGGCTTGTGGCCGACCATCGGGGGGACGTCGAGCGGCGACGGCAGGTAGTCGACGACCGCGTCGAGCATCGGCTGCACACCGCGGTTCTTGAACGCCGAGCCACACAGGATCGGGTAGAGCTCGGAGCTGACCGTGAGCTTGCGGATCGCGCCCTTGATCTCCTCGGGCGTCAGCTCCTCGCCACCGAGGTACTTCTCCATGAGGACGTCGTCGGACTCGGCGACGCGCTCGACGAGGGCGTGGCGGTACTCCTCCACCTTCTCGAGCATGTCGGCCGGGATCTCCTGGATCTCGTACTTGGCACCCATGGTGACGTCACCCTTGGCGTCACCGGGCCACACGAGAGCACGACGGTAGATGAGGTCGACGACGCCGACGAACTCGCTCTCGGAGCCGATCGGCAGCTGGAGCACGAGGGGCTCCGCGCCGAGGCGGTCCTTGATGGTGTCGACGGTGAAGTAGAAGTCCGCGCCGAGCTTGTCCATCTTGTTGACGAACGCGATGCGGGGGACGTCGTACTTGTCGGCCTGACGCCACACGGTCTCGGACTGGGGCTCGACGCCCTCCTTGCCGTCGAACACGGCGACGGCACCGTCGAGGACGCGCAGCGAGCGCTCCACCTCGACCGTGAAGTCCACGTGACCGGGGGTGTCGATGATGTTGATCTGGGTGCCCTCCCAGAAGGAGGTGACGGCGGCAGACGTGATCGTGATGCCGCGCTCCTTCTCCTGCTCCATCCAGTCGGTGGTCGACGCACCGTCGTGGGTCTCACCGATCTTGTGGTTGACACCGGTGTAGAAGAGGATGCGCTCAGTCGTCGTCGTCTTGCCGGCGTCGATGTGCGCCATGATCCCGATGTTGCGGACCTTGGTCAGGTCCGTCAGGACGTCGAGTGCCAATGTGATCGTCTCATCTCGCTCGTTAGAAAAAGTTCGTGGTGGTGCGTGGGGGGCGGGGCCTCGACCACGCACCTCCGGTATGCCGCGTGCACGCGGTGGCACGCGGCATACCGGTCGCTGTTACCAGCGGTAGTGCGCGAAGGCCTTGTTGGACTCGGCCATCTTGTGGGTGTCCTCGCGACGCTTCACCGCGGCGCCGAGGCCGTTGGACGCGTCGAGGATCTCGTTCATGAGCCGCTCGGTCATGGTCTTCTCACGACGCTGCCGCGAGTAGCCGACCATCCAGCGCAGGGCGAGGGTGGTCGCGCGGTTGGGCTTGACCTCGATCGGCACCTGGTAGGTGGCGCCACCGACACGACGCGACTTGACCTCGAGCGTCGGACGGATGTTGTCCAGCGCGCGCTTGAGGGTCACGACGGGGTCGGAGCCGGTCTTCTCCTTGACGCCCTCGAGGGCGCCGTAGACGATCGTCTCGGCGATGGACTTCTTGCCATCGAGGAGGATCTTGTTGACCAGCTGGGTCACCAACGGGGAGTTGTGGACCGGGTCGACGACGAGGGGGCGCTTGGGCGCGGGTCCCTTGCGAGGCATTACTTCTTCTCCATCTTCGCGCCGTAACGGGAGCGGGCCTGCTTGCGGTTCTTGACACCCTGGGTGTCGAGCGAGCCGCGGACGATCTTGTAACGGACACCCGGGAGGTCCTTCACACGACCGCCACGCACGAGCACGATCGAGTGCTCCTGCAGGTTGTGGCCGACGCCCGGGATGTAGGCCGTGACCTCGATGCCGCTGGTGAGGCGCACACGGGCGACCTTGCGCAGGGCAGAGTTCGGCTTCTTGGGGGTGGTGGTGTACACACGCGTGCACACGCCACGGCGCTGGGGCGAACCCTTGAGGGCAGGAGTCTTGGTCTTGGTGACCTTGTCCTGACGCCCCTTGCGCACAAGCTGGTTGATCGTAGGCAACCTGTTCTCCGTACGTAGTTGATGTTCTGTGCCGCCGGGCCGCGGCTGCGGTCCTGCTGGCACTCCTTGGTGTGGTGCCTTGCCCGACCCCCGCACTCGGGTGTGTCGGGCTCGGCGCTCTCCCCTGCACCCTCCACGCGCGAACCATGGCGGTTCGGTTGCGGAGTGCCCGGCGAGAGGGGTGCTGGTCCAGCGGCCGACGGTCGTTCACGGTGGTCGGCTCCGACTCCAGCGCATGACTGAGGCAGACCTCAGACACAGTGTTCAAAGATACCGCCTGCGTGGTACCCGACCAAATCGGTTACCCCGCGCCCCCCGGTCCCGGATTGGTAGCGTGGGGCGTCAGCCACCCACCACCTCGAGGAGCCCCATGGTCGCGCTGCGTGACCGCCTGCACCCGGTGTTCCGGCAGGTCGTGAAGTTCGGCATGGTCGGCGGCCTCGGTTTCGTCGTCGACGTCGGCGGGTTCAACCTGTTGCGCTTCGCCGGCGGCCACGGTCCCCTGTACGACTACCCGCTCAGTGCCAAGGTCGTCTCGGGCGCCGCCGCCACCGTGGTCGCCTGGCTCGGGAACCGCTACTGGACGTTCCGACACTCCCGCCGTGCCGCGGCCCACCACGAGTTCCTGCTCTTCGCGGTGATGGCCACCGTGGGCACGCTCATCGCGATGGGCTGTCTGTGGGTGTCCCACTACGCCCTCGACCTCACCTCGCCCCTGGCGGACAACATCGCCGCCAACGGCGTGGGGCTGGTCCTGGCCACGGCGTTCCGGTTCTGGGCCTACCGCCGGCACGTGTTCAGCGACCACGCGGACGGCACCGCCCTCAACGAGGTCGTGGAGGAGCTGGACTCCCCCCGGCTCAGCGAGCGCGCCTGATCGACCCCTTGCGGACCCACATGCGCAGCACGAGCACGATCATCTCCAGGCCGAGCCGGATGGTCTTGTCGAGGTCACCCGTGACCGAGGAGACGCCCACCCGGCTGTGGTAGTTGACCGGGACCTGCACCATCCGGGCCCGCATGATGACCGACAACAGCAGCATCTCGAGCCCGTACGCGGAGCCGTCGAGCCTTGACCGCCGAAGGATCTCGTCGGCCTGCGCGCGGGTCATCACCCGGAAGGTGCACCCCACGTCACTGAGGTAGGCGGTGTTGTAGAGCACCTCGATCAGCTTGGCGACCGCCCAGTTGCCCCACCGCAGGAAGGGTCCCATGTTGGCCCCGTGCCAGATGAAGTTGCTGACCGTCCTCGACCCGACGACGACGTCGCACTCGGACATGAAGGCGAGCAGCTTGGTGAGGTCCTCCGGCTTGAACGTGCCGTCGGGCTCGCAGATGCAGACCAGGTCGGTCTCCGCCTCGCGCATCCCGCGCTTGATCGCCGCGCCGTAGCCCTGGGTGGTCTCGACCACCTCACGAGCCCCCGTGCGCGCCACCTCCTCGGAGGTACCGGCCGCCGCGTTGTTGTTGACGACGATCACCTCGTCGACGACGTCAAGCGCCTCGAAGTCGGCGATGCACTGGGCGATGCTCTCTTTCTCGTTGTAGGTGGGCAGGACGACGGCAAGGCTCTTGCCATTCCACATCTTCAGGCTCCTTGGGGGATGGCAGTCGGGGCGGGCTCGGCGACGACCAGCATCTGACCGGCGAGGGGTTTGACGGGCGAACGCAGGTACCAGGGCACCAGGAAGGTCAGGCCGGAGCCGCGCGACTTGAGGGTGAGCGGCAGGAACCGGGCCCTGGCCTCGACGATGCGCCAGCCCTCGGCGACCAGGTAGTCCTGCAAGGACTGGTCGGTGAAGATCGCGACGTGGGTGAAGTCGTCGAAGTAGCGGCCCGGGTTGAGCCGGAAGTTGGGCTGCATGAGGATCAGCCGTCCGCCGGTCCGCAGCACGCGCCGGGCCTCGGCCAGCAGCTGCTGCGACTGGGGGCGCTGGAGGTGTTCGAGCAGGTTGGACGCGAAGACGACGTCGAAGGTCGCGTCGTCGAAGCGGGCCAGGTCGGTGCAGTCCCCCACCACGGCCTCGACGTGGGGGGCCGCGGCCCGCTCCACCGTGCCGTCGAGGTCCATCGCGACGACGCGGCCGGCCTTGACCTGGTTGGAGAAGTCGCACCAGCCCGCTCCGAGCTCCAGCACGGCCGCATCGGGTCGCACCCACCTCGCGAGGTAGGCACACAGGTGTCTCCACACCTTGATCCTGTTGGGGTCCTGGGACAGCCGCGTCTCGAAGTACCCGGCCGTGTAGACCCCGTCAACCGCGGTGTCGACGGGCGCGTCACCCGTCTCTGCGGTCGGACCACCGCTGCTGGGGGACTCCTGGCGTGCCGCTGCTGCGTCTTCCACGGTCGGCAACCTATCAGCCATGAAGCGGGTCGAAATGCCCACGTATACTCGCGCCAGCCCCGCCTCGGGGCGGCCCCCTGACCTCGAGTGACGGAGACCCTCCCGGCATGTCTGCACCGCACCTGACCCGACGAGGTGCGCGACCCGCCCCACGAGAGGTGCTCCTCGGGGCGCTCGCGCTCGCACCCCTGCTCGCCGTGGCGGGATTCCTCGCGTATGCCGTCGAGCGCGGCCTGTCGCCGCGTCATGCCGTGACCGCCGCCGCCGCGGTGGGCCTCGTGCAGGTGCTGCCGGGCGCCCTGTGCTGGCGCGCCGTCCGACCCCGTCAGGGGTGGCTGGTCGAGGACCTGGTCATGGGCTTCGCGATCGGGTGCTGCCTCGCCATCGGCGCCCAGGTCGTGGCGGGGCTGTCGCGGGTCACGTGGCTCTCGGCCGGCATACCGCTCGCCGTCGGCGTGGTCCTCGTCCTCGTCCCTGCCACGAGACGGCGCATCGTGGAGGCCCGCTGGACGGCCCTGCCCCCGTGGTTCGGCCCGGTCGTCGCCCTCGCATCCGTGCCGGTGTTCCCCCAGCTGATGGCCTACTTCCACCGGCACGAGCTGCACTGGCCGGCCGGGGCCTGGCAACCGCACATCGACGTCTACCTCCACCAGGCGCTCGCTGCGGAGCTGCTCAACCGAGGCCCCGCGGCCTGGCCCACGGTCCAGGGCGAGGACCTCGGGTACCACTGGTTCGCGCACGCCTGGATCGCCCAGACCGCGCGGGTCAGCGGCTTGGGGCTGGACGAGGTGCTCCTGCGGTTCATGCCGGCCGTGATGCCCTCGATCGTGGTGGCCTGCGCCGCGGTGGCAGCCCTGCGGCTGACCGGTCGCCCCGTGGTCGGCGCGCTCGCGGGCGTGCTGACGATGCTCGGCGGCACCCTCAACGTCTTCGGCCGCTTCGCGCCCGGATACCCCGTCGAACCCCTGTCCCCCACCCTGGCGATGGGCGCCCCGACCCTGTGTGCGCTCATCGTCGTGCTCGCCGTGCGGTGGCGGGGCGAGTCGCTCCGGGGAGCGTTCGTGCTGGTGCCCCTGCTCGCGGTCGCCGCCGCCGGCACCAAGGGCTCCACCTCTCCGCTCGTGGTCGCCGGGCTCGGCCTGGCCCTCGTGGCCATGCTCGTCTGGGACCGCAGCCGCGCGCGGCAGGTGGCCCTCGACCTGGCCGTCGTCACCGCCGCCCTGGTGTTCACCATCATCGTCGTCTTCCACGGCTCGTCGGCCGGCCTCAGCTTCGGCATCGACGACGCAGCCCAGCAGACGGCTACCGGCACGTGGCTGGGGCCGCTCGACACCCCTGCCCTGCGCTGGATGGCCATCGTCACCTCCGTCCTCGGCGTCCTCGCCCGCGGAGCCGCCGGCTTCGCCCTGCCGTTCTCGGCCCGTTGGCGCAAGGACCCGCTCACCTGGCTGTTGCTGGGTGCGTGCCTCGCAGGCGCGGGCGCGCTGGCTGTCTTCTCGCACCCGGGCAAGAGCCAGTGGTACTTCGCCCTCACCGCGATCCCGTTGCTCAGCATCACCTCGGCCATCGGTCTGTACGAGCTGGCCCGGTCACTCGGAGCACGGCGCCTCATCCCGCTGGGCGCGGTCGCAGCCGTCGGCGGGGTGCTCCTGGCCCTCCTGCCGGAGTGGGTCGAGGGCCGTCTCGTGACGGGCGGCTACGAGCAGGCCTGGTCGATGGTCGGCATCGCGGCCGGTGTGCTGGTCGCCACGGCCCTCGCCGCCGCGGCGATGGGGCGCGGACGGTCGGCGCACCCGGCGCGCGGCGCCGTCGCCGTCAGGGCCGCCACCGCCGTCGGTCTCTGTGCCGTCGTCGGGGGGCTGACCGTCTTCGCCTGCTCGTCCTTCGAGCCGGTCAAGACGGTGTGGCAGCCCGTCTCGACCAAGACGTCCTGGTCGGTGACCCAGAAGCAGATCAACGCCGCCCGCTACATCCGCGACCACTCGGCCATCGACGACGTCGTGATGACGAACCGGCACTGCACCTACCCTCGATCCCCCTTCGACGGCTGTGACAGCCGCCGTTGGGTGGTCGCCGCCTTCAGCGAGCGGCAGATGCTCGTCGAGGGCTGGACCGCGACCCCGAAGGCCACCGAGCTCGCACCGCACGGCAGGGACTCGATCACGGTGAACTACTGGAAGCCCGACATCCTGCGGCTCAACGACGACTTCATCGCCGCCCCCACGGAGGATGCGGCGCGTCGGCTCTGGGGTCTCGGGGTGCGCTGGATCTACGTCGAGCACACCCGGCCCTACGCCAAGACCCTCGAGCCCTACGCCACCCGCCGCTACGGCAACTCCGACGCCGAGGCATACCAGCTGCTGCCGCCCCGCTGACGCCACAGGGCGTCACTGACGGGACGGGGTAGTGCCGCGAAGCGAAGTGACCACTCGGCCGCCACCTGGCTCGGGGCGCAGGTCGGCACCGGCGACGGCACGCCAAAGGGCGGGTATGCCGCGTGGTGACCACGCGGCATACCCGCCCTCAGCGGTGGTGCTTGCTGACTAGTCGAGACCCAGCTCGGCGTCGTCGAGGCGGATGGCCTCGCCGGAGCCGGGACCGAACACCGGGTAGTCGTACTCGTAGCTGGGCATCGAGTACATCGCGGCCTTGGCCTCTTCGGTGGCCTCGACCTTGACGTTCCGGTAGCGCGGGAGACCCGTGCCGGCCGGGATGAGCTTTCCGAGGATGACGTTCTCCTTCAGACCCAGCAGCGGGTCCGACTTGGCGTTCATCGCGGCCTCGGTGAGCACGCGGGTCGTCTCCTGGAAGGAGGCGGCCGAGAGCCAGGAGTCCGTGGCCAGCGACGCCTTGGTGATACCCATGAGCTCGGGGCGACCCGAGGCCGGGCGGCCACCCTCGGCGACGACGCGACGGTTCTCGGTCTCGAACCGACCACGCTCGGCCAGCTCACCGGGGAGCAGGTCGGCGTCGGCGGACTCGATGATCGTGATCCGGCGCAGCATCTGGCGGACGATGACCTCGATGTGCTTGTCGTGGATCGACACACCCTGCTGGCGGTAGACGTGCTGCACCTCGTCGACGAGGTGCATCTGCACCGCACGCGGGCCGAGGATGCGAAGGACCTGCTTGGGGTCGATCGAACCCTGGGTCATCCGGTGGCCGACCTCGACGTGGTCGCCGTCGGCGATCAGCAGACGCGCACGCTTGCTCACCGGGTAGGCGTGCTCCTCGGAGCCGTCGTCCGGGGTGAGCATGATGCGACGGGTCTTGTCGGTGTCCTCGATGGCCACCCGACCGGACGCCTCGGCGATCGGGGCGACACCCTTGGGGGTGCGCGCCTCGAACAGCTCGACGACACGGGGCAGACCCTGCGTGATGTCGTCACCAGCCACACCACCGGTGTGGAAGGTACGCATCGTCAGCTGGGTGCCGGGCTCACCGATCGACTGGGCCGCGATGATGCCGACGGCCTCGCCGATGTCGACCAGCTTGCCGGTCGCGAGCGACCGGCCGTAGCAGGCGGCACAGGTGCCGACGTGCGACTCGCAGGTGAGGACCGAGCGGACCTTGACCTCCTCGACGCCAGCGGCGACGAGGGCGTCGATGACCACGTCACCGAGGTCGATGCCGGCCTCGGCGAGGACGGAGCCGTCCTTCTCGACGTCGGCGGCGAGCGTGCGGGCGTAGACCGAGGTCTCCACGTCGTCGTGCTCGACCAGGGCGCCGGCCGCGTTCTTCTGTGCGATCGGCATGGTCAGGCCACGCTCGGTGCCACAGTCGTCCTCGCGGATGATGACGTCCTGCGAGACGTCCACCAGACGACGGGTCAGGTAACCCGAGTCGGCGGTACGCAGCGCGGTGTCGGCAAGACCCTTACGCGAACCGTGCGTCGAGATGAAGAACTCGAGCACGGACAGGCCCTCGCGGAAGTTCGCGCGGATCGGTCGCGGGATGATGTCGCCCTTCGGGTTGGACACCAGACCACGCATACCGGCGATCTGCCGCAGCTGCATCCAGTTACCACGCGCACCCGAGGACACCATCTTGTAGATGGTGTTGGTCTTCGGGAGGTTGGCCTCCATCTCCTTGGCGACCTCGTTGGTGGCCTGGGTCCAGATCTCGATGAGCTCCTGGCGACGCTCGTCGTCGGTGATCAGACCGCGCTCGTACTGGACCTGGACCTTGGTGGCCTTGGTCTCGTAGCCCTCGAGGATCTCGAGCTTGCGCGGCGGGGTCACGACGTCGGAGATGGCGACCGTGGTGCCCGAGCGGGTCGCCCAGTGGAAGCCGTACTCCTTGAGCGCGTCGAGGGACGCAGCCACCTGGACCTTGCTGTAGCGCTCGGCCAGGTCGTTGACGATGGTCGAGAGGCGCTTCTTGTCGACGACCGCGTCCACGAACGGGTAGTCGACCGGCAGGGTCTGGTTGAACAGCGCCCGGCCGAGGCTGGTCTCGACGATGAGCGAGGCCACCTGGCCCTGCTCGTTCGCCTCGACACCCTCGCCCAGCTCCGTGCCGGGGATCGGCACGACGTCGAGCAGGCGGATCTTGACCTTGCTGCCGAGCTCCAGCTCGCCGGCGTCGAACGCCATGCGGGCCTCGGAGACCGACGAGAACGCGCGGCCGGAGCCCTTGCCGTTCTCCACCTCGGAGGTGAGGTGGTAGAGCCCGATGATCATGTCCTGGGTGGGCATGGTCACCGGACGACCGTCGGCCGGCTTGAGGATGTTGTTGCTCGAGAGCATGAGGATGCGGGCCTCGGCCTGCGCCTCGGTGCTCAGCGGCACGTGCACCGCCATCTGGTCACCGTCGAAGTCGGCGTTGAAGGCCGAGCAGACGAGCGGGTGGATCTGGATGGCCTTGCCCTCGACCAGCTGGGGCTCGAAGGCCTGGATGCCGAGTCGGTGCAGGGTGGGTGCGCGGTTGAGCAGCACGGGGTGCTCGGTGATGACCTCTTCGAGGACGTCCCACACGACCGGGCGGGCCCGCTCCACCATGCGCTTGGCCGACTTGATGTTCTGCGCGTGGTCGAGGTCGACCAGGCGCTTCATCACGAACGGCTTGAAGAGCTCGAGCGCCATCTGCTTGGGCAGACCGCACTGGTGCAGCTTGAGCTGCGGGCCGACGACGATGACCGAACGGCCGGAGTAATCGACGCGCTTGCCGAGCAGGTTCTGGCGGAACCGGCCCTGCTTGCCCTTGAGCATGTCGGACAGCGACTTGAGCGGACGGTTGCCGGGGCCCGTGACCGGGCGGCCGCGACGGCCGTTGTCGAAGAGGCTGTCGACAGCCTCCTGGAGCATCCGCTTCTCGTTGTTGACGATGATCTCCGGCGCACCGAGGTCGAGCAGTCGCTTGAGTCGGTTGTTGCGGTTGATCACGCGACGGTAGAGGTCGTTGAGGTCGGAGGTCGCGAAGCGGCCACCGTCGAGCTGCACCATCGGGCGCAGGTCCGGCGGGATGACCGGGACGGCGTCGAGGACCATGCCGGAGGGCTTGTTGGTCGTCGCCTGGAAGGCGGTCACGACCTTGAGCCGCTTCAGCGCACGGGTCTTCTTCTGGCCCTTGCCGGTGGCGATGATCTCGCGCAGCAGCTCGGCCTCGGCCACCAGGTCGAAGTCCTCGAGGCGCTTCTGGATCGCCGCGGCGCCCATGCCACCCTCGAAGTACAGACCGAAGCGGTCACGCATCTCGCGGTAGAGGATCTCGTCGCCCTCGAGGTCCTGGACCTTGAGGTTCTTGAACCGGTCCCAGACCTGCTCGATGCGCTCGATCTGCATGTCGGCGCGCTTGCGGATCTGGTTCATCTCGCGCTCGGCGGACTCGCGGACCTTGCGACGGGCGTCAGCCTTGGCACCCTCGGCCTCGAGCTCGGCGATGTCGGACTCGAGCCGCTTGGCACGGGTGTCGACCTCGGAGTCGCGCTTGTTCTCGTACTCCTTCTTCTCCACCTCGATCTGCGCCTCGAGCGAGGGCAGGTCCTTGTGACGCTGCTCCTCGTCGACGGACGTGATCATGTAGGCCGCGAAGTAGATGACCTTCTCGAGGTCCTTCGGGGCGAGGTCGAGCAGGTAGCCCAGGCGCGACGGGACGCCCTTGAAGTACCAGATGTGGGTGACGGGGGCGGCGAGCTCGATGTGGCCCATCCGCTCACGACGCACCTTGGCGCGAGTGACCTCGACGCCACAGCGCTCACAGATGATGCCCTTGAAGCGGACCCGCTTGTACTTGCCGCAGTTGCACTCCCAGTCCCGGGTGGGGCCGAAGATGCGCTCGCAGAACAGGCCCTCCTTCTCGGGCTTGAGCGTGCGGTAGTTGATCGTCTCGGGCTTCTTCACCTCGCCGTGGCTCCACTGGCGGATGTCGTCCGCCGTGGCCAGGCCGATGCGCAGTTCGTCAAAGAAGTTGACGTCGAGCACGTGGTTCCTTCTTCCGTGTCTCTAGCTAGAACTTAAGGGGTTGGTCGTGAGGGGAGGTATGCCGCGTGGTCACCGTGGCGGTGAGCACGCGGCATACCGTCAGACCTCTTCGACCGAACTGGGCTCGCGCCGGGACAGGTCGATGCCGAGCTCCTCCGCCGCGCGGAAGACGTCCTCGTCGGACTCCTTCAGCTCGATGGAAGTGCCCTCGCTGTTGAGCACCTCGACGTTCAGGCACAGCGACTGCATCTCCTTGATGAGCACCTTGAAGGACTCGGGGATGCCGGGCTCCGGGATGTTGTCACCCTTGACGATGGCCTCGTAGACCTTCACGCGGCCCTGGACGTCGTCGGACTTGATCGTGAGCAGCTCCTGCAGCGCGTAGGCGGCGCCGTAGGCCTCCAGTGCCCACACCTCCATCTCACCGAAGCGCTGGCCACCGAACTGAGCCTTACCACCCAGCGGCTGCTGCGTGATCATGCTGTAGGGGCCGGTGCTGCGGGCGTGGATCTTGTCGTCCACGAGGTGGTGCAGCTTGAGGATGTACATGTAGCCCACGGACACCGGCTCGGGGAACGGCTCGCCGGAGCGGCCGTCGAAGAGCCGGGACTTGCCGGAGCCGTCGATGAGCCGGACGTCGTCGCGGGTCTTGGTCGTCGAGTCGAGCAGACCCACGATCTCGTCCTCGCGCACACCGTCGAACACCGGCGAGGCGACTCGCGTGCCGGCCGGGGCCGAACGCGCGTCCTCGGGGATGAGCTTGGCCCAGTCCGGGTTGCCCGCGATCTCCCAACCGCGGGAGGCGGCCCAGCCGAGGTGCAGCTCGAGGATCTGTCCGACGTTCATCCGACCGGGGACACCGAGCGGGTTGAGCACGACGTCGACGGGGGTCCCGTCCTCGAGGAACGGCATGTCCTCGACCGGCAGGATCTTGGAGATGACGCCCTTGTTGCCGTGTCGGCCGGCGAGCTTGTCACCATCGGTGATCTTGCGCTTGTTGGCGACGTAGACGCGGACCAGCTGGTTGACGCCCGGGGGTAGGTCGTCGCCTTCGTCCTTGTCGAACACCTTGACGCCGATGACCGTGCCGGTCTCGCCGTGGGGCACCTTGAGCGACGTGTCGCGGACCTCGCGGGCCTTCTCACCGAAGATGGCGCGCAGCAGGCGCTCCTCCGGGGTCAGCTCGGTCTCACCCTTGGGCGTGACCTTGCCGACGAGCAGGTCGCCGTCGCGGACCTCGGCACCGATGCGGATGATGCCGCGCTCGTCGAGGTCGGCGAGGACCTCCTCGGAGACGTTCGGGATGTCCCGGGTGATCTCCTCCGGCCCCAGCTTGGTGTCGCGGGCGTCGACCTCGTGCTCCTCGATGTGGATCGAGGAGAGGACGTCGTCCTGCACCAGGCGCTGGCTGAGGATGATCGCGTCCTCGTAGTTGTGGCCCTCCCACGGCATGAACGCCACGAGCAGGTTGCGGCCCAGGGCCATCTCGCCACCGTCGGTCGCGGGACCGTCGGCGATGACGCCGCCGGCCTCGACCCGGTCGCCCTCGTTGACGACGACGACCTGGTTGTAGGACGTGCCCTGGTTGGAGCGCGCGAACTTGGCGATCCGGTAGGTGCGGGTCGAGCCGTCGTCACCGGCGACGGTGACGAGGTCGGCGGACACCTCGGTGACCACGCCAGCGGTCTCCGCACGGACGACGTCGCCCGAGTCGAGCGCGGCGCGGTACTCCATGCCGGTGCCGACCAGCGGAGCCTCGGACTTGACCAGCGGCACCGCCTGGCGCTGCATGTTCGAGCCCATCAGGGCGCGGTTGGCGTCGTCGTGCTCGAGGAACGGGATCAGCGCGGTCGCGGCCGACACCATCTGTCGGGGCGAGACGTCCATGTAGTCGACGTCGGCACCGGGGATGTAGTCGATCTCGCCGCCCTTGGTGCGGACGAGCACGCGGTCCTCGGTGAACAGGCCGTCGTTGTTGATGACGGCGTTGGCCTGCGCGATGACGTGCCGGTCCTCCTCGTCGGCGGACAGGTAGTCGACCTTGTCGGTGACCTTGCCCTTGACGACCTTGCGGTACGGCGTCTCGATGAAGCCGAAGGCGTTGATCCGACCGTAGGAGGCGAGCGAGCCGATCAGGCCGATGTTCGGGCCCTCAGGGGTCTCGATCGGGCACATGCGGCCGTAGTGCGACGGGTGGACGTCACGGACCTCCATGCCGGCGCGGTCACGGGACAGACCACCCGGGCCGAGGGCCGACAGACGCCGCTTGTGCGTCAGGCCCGCGAGCGGGTTGTTCTGGTCCATGAACTGCGACAGCTGGGAGGTGCCGAAGAACTCCTTGATCGAGGCCACCACGGGGCGGATGTTGATCAGGGTCTGCGGCGTGATCGCCTCGACGTCCTGCGTGGTCATGCGCTCGCGGACGACGCGCTCCATGCGGGACAGGCCGGTGCGGACCTGGTTCTGGATCAGCTCACCCACGTTGCGCAGGCGACGGTTGCCGAAGTGGTCGATGTCGTCGACCTCGACCGGCACCTCGTCGCCGTTCTTGCCGGCGAGGGTGGACTCACCGGCGTGCAGCGCGACGATGTACTTGATCGTGGCGACGATGTCGTCCACGGACAGCACGGAGGCGCTGAGCTCGGCGGCGACGCCCAGCTTGCGGTCGATCTTGTAGCGACCGACCTTGGCCAGGTCGTAGCGCTTGGGGTTGAAGTAGAGGTTGTCCAGGAGGGTCTGGGCGGCCTCACGGGTCGGCGGTTCGCCCGGGCGCAGCTTGCGGTAGATGTCGAGCAGCGCGTCGTCCTGGCCGGCCGTGTGGTCCTTCTCCAGGGTGAGTCGCATCGACTCGAAGTCGCCGAACTCCTCGAGGATGTCGGCCTCGGACATGCCGAGGGCCTTGAGGAGCACCGTGACCGACTGCTTGCGCTTGCGGTCGACGCGGACGCCCACCATGTCGCGCTTGTCGATCTCGAACTCCAGCCAAGCACCGCGGCTCGGGATGACCTTGGCGGTGTAGATGTCCTTGTCGGACGTCTTGTCGGGCGTGCGCTCGAAGTAGACGCCCGGGCTGCGGACCAGCTGCGACACGACGACACGCTCGGTGCCGTTGATCACGAAGGTGCCGCGCTCGGTCATGAGCGGGAAGTCGCCCATGAAGACCGTCTGGCTCTTGATCTCGCCAGTCGTGGTGTTCATGAACTCCGCGGTGACGAACAGGGGCGCCGAGTAGGTCTGGTCGCGCTCCTTGCAGTCTTCGATGGAGTACTTGACCTCCTCGAAGCGGTGGTCGCGGAACGACAGCGACATGGAGCCGCTGAAGTCCTCGATGGGAGAGATTTCCTCGAAGATCTCCTCGAGGCCGGAGCGATCCGGCACATCCCCACGGCCAGCGGCCTTGGCCTCTGCGACACGGGCCTGCCAGCGCTCGTTACCGAGCAGCCAGTCGAAGCTTTCCGTTTGCAGCGCCAGGAGGTCGGGGACCTCGAGGGGTTCGCGGATCTTCGCGAACGACAGACGGCCGGAAGCCGTCCGTGCGGTGGACACAGTCTGAGTCGCGTTGCGCGAGGCAGCCAAGGAGGGGTCCTTCCACGGGCCTTGTCTTAAAACTGATGGTTCGAAACCGGTGCAGCGCCAGCCGCCAGCCGGACCACGCAGGAGACTGGGCCACGAATCCGTGCCGCAGGGCACGACGAAGGGCTGAGGTCTGAGGTGAGGTCAGGAAAGAGGGCAGCGCAAAGGGTTACCATACACGAAAGAGGGCAGCCTCGTCCAACCGTGTCCAGCGGGCTCGCGCCACGAACTGTCGACGGGGGTCAGGCCCGGGCCACAAGCCGCGGGCTGATCCGACGCAGATGAGGATGACGCGCCAAACCCCCCACGTCAAGACAATCTCGGCGCGCGTCGCCGAACGGACTGCGGCGACGCACCCGGGAGGGGTACATCGCCGCAGGTCAAGAGGGCTGTCCGGGGGTGTCCTAGAAGGCCGCGACCTTGCTGATGAGCCAGCGGTCGCCGACCTTCGACATCGTCGCGATGACGCGGTTCTGGTCGACGACGGGCTGCTTCTGGTCGGTCCCGACGCGCGCCTGGTTGACGAACGCGAGCACCGTGACGGTGGTGTCGGAGGAGCTCATCACGCCGATGTCGGAGACCTTGGCCTGCACGACGGTCTGGTTCTTGACCGCGAGCGGCGTGATGTCCTTGGCCATCGCGGCGCTGAACTCGCCCTTGAAGGACCCGGTCAGCAGGCCCTCGATCTGGGCCGCCTGGGCGTCGATGGTCTTGTAGTTGTAGCTGAGCATCTGCTCGATCGACGTGCGGGCCTGGCTGGCCGCCGCCCGGTCGGTCCGCGCCTGGGCCGCCGGGTCGCGCAGGCTGACGCCAGCGACCGTGCCGAGCAGCGCGAGCACCGCGACGAGCGCGACGACCGGCGCCAGCCAGCGTCGACGACCGGCGGTGCCCTGCGTGCCGACCGGTGCCGTGGCGGCGGTCCGCTTCGGAGCCGGCTTCGTGGGCGCCGGCTTCGTGGCCGCCGAGGTATGCCGCGTCAGCGGCTTCGGCTCGACGGGCCCCTGTGCCTGCGGGGCGCGGGCGCGCGAGCGCTCACCGGCCACGCGGGGACGTTGCCGCACTGTGGTCTCAACCGACGAACTCAAGGTTCTCCACCTTCCACTCGTCGCCGACCATCCGCAGGTCGAGCCGCATCCGGTAGGTCTTGGTCTCGCCGTTGGGGACGGCGGTGTTCTTGGTCGGCGCGACCACCCCGACGAGGGCGACGGCCGAGTCCTGGTCACCGGAGACCAGGGCGGCCTCGGTGCGCGCGACGCTCGACTGGGTCTTGTTCGCGACCAGCACCTTGCTCAGGTCGGCGGCCGAGGTCGAGTAGCTCTTGAGGAACTCCCCCGTCGCACCCGCCTTGACCCGCGCCACGTCGGCGTCGACCTGGGTGTAGTCGACGGTGACGAAGTTGATGGCCAGCTGCTTGGCGGCAGCCACGGCAGCGGCGTTGGCCGCCTCGGTCTGCCGCGCGGCATACCAGTCGCGACCGCGGGTCGCCCCGAGCGCGATGCTCGCCACGAGCGCCACGGCCACCACGATCCAGAGCATCCGTGGGGTGAGGCGCAGCGCCTTGACGCGGTCGCCAGGCGTCAGGAGCGCCGGCATCGGGTCGGCAGGGGTGGTGATGGTGCTCATCGAGCAGCCTCCTTCATGATCCACAACCACGAGGACTCGCTGCTCTCACCTCCGGACGGAGGAAGAGGCACCGACACTTGTGGTGTTGCCATGCCCAACGACGCAGCCATCCCCGGGGATACGGGTTGGTCGCCGAAAGCGAAGGGAACGGTCGAGTTCGTGCTCGACGACGGCCCGGGAGCGTTCTGGGCGCCGCGCACGCTGGTGCCGGACCCGCGGGCTGCGGTGCACCGGGCGGCGGTGTTCGCCTTGGCGTCGCTCGTCACGCTCGGGCTGCGCCGCTTCGTGCCCTGGTAGCCCTGGGTGCAGACCGGCGGGTCGTGCGCGAGCGCCAGCCCGAAGTGCGCGGAGCCGTCGCCCGGCACCACCGTGTAGCCACCGGCCACGACGTCGGGGTACGTGACCAGCAGCTGCTGGATCCCGTCGACCCGCGAGGTCGTCACCTGGCCGATGGTGATGAGGTTGGCGAGCAGGGCCGCGAGGTTGCCGCGGTTGTCCCTGACCAGGGTGTCGAGCTCCTTGGAGGCCACCGCGCCCCGGTCGAGGATGAGCCGCAGGTCGCCGTCGGAGGACTTGAGGGTCTCGGACAGGTCGGCGAAGTTGCTCGCGAACACCTTGACGTCGCCGGCGGTGTCGCGCTGGGTGTCCAGCACGATCCGGCCGTCGTCGATCAGCTTGATCGTCTCGGGGAGCGCCTCGGTGGCCGACTTGGTGAGGGCGTCGCCGCTGTCCAGCAGGCGCTGGAGGTCCTCGCCTCCGTCGGCGAAGCCCTTGCCCAGCTCGTCGACGACGGTCGACAGGTCCTGCTTGTCCACCGAGTTCACCGTCTGGTCCAGGTCCAGGAGGAGCGTGTCCACCCGCAACGGGTAGGCCGTGTCCTTGCGCGGGATCGCATCGCCGTCGGCGAGGTCGGGACCGTGGTCGCTGCGCGGCTGGAAGTCGAGGTACTGCTCCCCCACCGCCGACCGGTTCTCGACGACGACCTTGGTGTCCTTGGGGATCTTCACCCCGCGCTCGAGCTTCGCGTCGACGATGACGCCGTCCTTCGACAGCCGCAGGTCGTCGACCCGTCCGACGGTGACGCCGCGGTAGGAGACCTCCGACCCGACGAAGATGCCGCCGGACTGCTCGAAGTCGGCCGTCACGTGGATCTGTCCACCGGCCACGCGGTCGTAGAGCCCGACGTAGCGCGCGGACAGCAGGGAGACCGTGAACAGGGTGATGAGCAGGAAGGCGACCAGCTGCACCCGTACGGTCCGGCGGATCATGCGGCACCGCCGTAGTAGAGCGAGCGCCACGACTCGTCGGACGACCCGGACTCCTGGGCCGGTGCGCCCAGCGGGCAGCCGACGATCGGCGGGCAGCTGGTGCTGCTGCTGGTCGAGCTGCCGGTGGGCAGGGGGGGCAGTCCGGGCAGCGGCGGGACCGGCGGCAGGGGAAGGCTGGGGGTCCCGGTCGGCAGGCTGGGGCCACCGGGCGGCGTGGTCGGGACCCCGAGGTTGCCGGCGAGGTTCTTCAGGTTCAGGTCCATGTCGACCGACATGTTGGTGAAGTCGCCCTTCATGGCACCCGTCGTCGCGTCGGAGAACGGGTAGGTCAGCAGCAGCTGGAGCGACTTGGGCAGGTCGTCGCCGGCCTTGGTCAGCTGGGCCAGGATCGGGGCGAGCGCCTTGAGGTTCGCCGCCGTGTCGGCCTTGCTCTGCTGGATGACCTGGGTGCCGACCGCTCCGAGCCGGCTGAGCGCCTGGAGCATCTGGACCAGCTGGGTGCGCTGATCGGCCAGGACCTTCAGGCCCTTCGGCAGGGCCTCGAGGGCCGCGGCGATGTCGTCCTTCTGGGCGGCCAGCTTGCCGGCGAGCTTGTCGATGTTGTCGATCGCGCGGACGATCTCGGCCTTCTGGTCGTCGAGCCCGCCGACGAAGGTGTCGAGCTGCTTGATGACGTCCTTGATCTCGGCCTGGTTGCCGCGCATGGCGTTGTTGAGCTCGGACTCGATCACCTTGAGCTGGGCCACCCCGCCACCGTTGAGCAGCAGTGAGAGCGCGCTCAGGACCTCCTCGACCTCGGGGTTGCGACCGGTCCGCGCGAGGGGGATGTTGTCGCCGTCACCGAGGTGGCCCTCGGGCGCCGTCGAGGGCGGAGCCGAGAGCTGGACGTACTTCTCGCCGAGCAGCGAGGTCTGCTTGAGCTCGGCGACCGCGTTGTCCGGCAGGTCGATGTTCTTGGGCAGCCGCAACGTCACCCGCGCCGTCCAGCCGTTCAGCTCGATCTTCTCGACCGAGCCGACCGTCACCTGGTCGACCTTGACCGACGACTGGGGCACGAGGTCGAGCACGTCGGCGAACTCCGCCGTCACGCGGAAGATGTCGCCGCGGTTCGCGGCCCCTCCGGGAAGGGGGAGGTCGAACGCGCCCTGGCACCCCGACACCCCGAGCAGGGTCGCGACGACGACGGCGCCGGACAGGAGGCGGCGGCCCCGCGGCATACCGGTGGCTCGTGGTGCGTGGCTGTTCATCGGGCTGTTCATCGGGCTGTTCATCGGGATCCCTCCAGCAGGCCGCCGAGGGTGGGGTCGGCGCCGCGCATCTGCACCATGCCGGCCGCGGAATCGGTGGGCGTCACGGCGGTTGCGGTCTGCGACTGCGGCAGCGCCGACAGCAGGTCGAGCGGCAGCTTCACGCCGAGCTTGTCGGCCTGGTCGAGGAGGTCCTCGATCGGCTTGAGCGCGCCGCTGACGGTCTTGCACAGGGACGCCGGCTGGCCGCCCTCGGTGATGAAGCTGCAGATCAGGTTCTGGAGCTTGAGGTTCTCGTTGACGTTGGCCCGGGTGTCGAGGGTGCCCGTGTCGGGGTTGTAGGCGTTCTGCAGGTTGCTGATCGCGACCGGGGCGTTGGTCAGCGTCTCGGCGAGGGCGTCCCGCTGCTCGGCGATCGTCCCGGTGACCGACGCGAGCTGCTTGAGGTTGGTGGTGAGGCCGGCGCGGTTGTCGTGGACGAACGAGCTGACCTCGCTGAGCGCGACCGCGAGGTTCTTCAGGGCGGCCGCGAGGTCGTCACGCTCGCCGTCGAGCTGCTCGGAGACGTTGGCGAGGTCGCTGTTGAGGCGGCGCACCTGGCTGTCGTTGGTGGCGAGCATCGTGGTGAAGGCCTGGAGGTTCTTCACCGTGCCGAACAGGTCGTTGCGGCCACCGGAGAGGGTCTCCAGGGCCCTGGACAGGTCACGGTTGGTGTCATGCAGCTTCTGGCCCTGGCCGTCGAGGTTCTTGGCGCCCGTGTCGAGCAGGTCGGCGAAGGCCCCGTCCTTGTTGGCCCCCGTCGGGCCGAGCGCGACCAGCAGGTCGTCGAGGCTCGAGGAGATGCGGTCCAGCTCCACCGGCACCGCCGTGTGGTCCAGGCCGATCGTGGCGTTGTCCTTCAGCACCGGGCCGGACGTGTATGCCGGGAGCAGCTGGATGTAGCGGTCGCTCACCAGCGAGGGGGCCACGACGGCCGCCTTGGCGTCCGCGGGCACCTTGTACTTGCGGTCGAACTCGAACTTCACCTCGACCTTGTCGCCCTGTGGCGTCACCTCGGTGACCTTGCCGACCGCGACGCCGAGGATGCGGACGTCGGAGCCCGGGAAGAGCCCGACGGCGCGGGTGAACTCACCGGTGACGTGGACGTTGTCCTGTCGCGGCCAGAAGGCGTAGGCGCCGGCGACGAGGGCGACCACCACGAGGGCGCCGACGACCTTGGGGACCAGCCCGAGCCGCGGAAGTCGCGGCAGGTTCGGCAGGCGCAGGGCGGGCAGGCGCTTCATCAGTTGCCTCCCGGGGAGACGGGGGTCGTGAGGTTCGCGATGTAGGTGTCGAACCAGCGGCCGTTGCCCAGGACGTTGGAGAACAGCCGGGTGAACGGCCCCATCGCGGCGATGGTGTCGCTGAGGTCCTGGTCGTGCTTCTGGAGCACGGCGAGGACCTTCGTCAGCTGGTCGAGCGCCGGCTTGAGCTCGGTGCGGTTGTCGCGCACCAGGCCGGTGATCTGCTGGGCCATCGCCGAGGTGTTGGTGAACAACGTGTGGATGGCATCGCGACGGGCGTTGAGCTCGACCATCAGCAGGTCGGCGTTCTTGATGATCGACTCGACCGCCTTGTTGCGCTGCGCGATCGTGCCGCTGACGGTGTTGGCCGAGGCCAGCAGGTGGCGCAGCTCGTCGTCCCGCGAGGCGATCGTGTTCGAGAGCCGGCTCAGTCCGTCGAGCGCCGCCTTGACGTCCGGCGGGCTGTCCTTGAACTCGGTCGCGAGGGTGGTCAGCGACTTCGCGAGCTGGTCGGTGTCGATCTCCTCCGAGGTCGTGGCGAGGTCGGCGAACGCGTTGACGATGTCGTAGGAGGAGACGGTCCGATCGAGCGGGATCTCGCTGTCCTCCTTCAGCTGGCCGCCACCGGCCGGCTCGAGCGCGAGGTACTTCGCGCCGAGGAGGGTCTTCATCCGCACGCTGGCGCCGGTGCGGGTGCCGAAAGCCACCGGCTCGGTGACCCTGAAGTCGACGAGGACGTGGTTGCCGGCCAGGTCGACCTTCTCGACCTTGCCGACCTTGACTCCGGCGATCCGGACGTCGTCGCCCTTGATGAGGCCACCGGCTTCACTGAAGGCCGCGCGGTAGTGGTCCCCGCCGCCGACGAACGGGATGCTCTGGATGTTGAACGCGAGGAAGAGCACCAGGCCGATGGCCAGCAGGCCGGCGGCACCGATCGGGACGGGGTTGCGCTCACGGAAGGGGATGCTCATGACGAGCACCTCGCTCCGGACAGGCCCGCGGGCTTGTCGACCGGGATCTTGACGGCCGGCGCACCCTTGACCGGCGACGGCACGACGATGGTGCCGCTGAAGTCGCACAGGTAGAAGTTGAACCACGAGCCGTAGGTGGCCGTCCGGGTGATCGTGTTGATCTTGCCCGGCGAGGTCGACAGGAACTTCTCGAAGGTCGCGGTGTTCGATGGCTTGTTGAGGTTGGCGCTGAGGTCGTGCAGGTGCGCGATGTCGGCCTTGATCGAGGGCCGGGTGACCTTGAGCAGGTCAGCGGTCTCGGCGGTCAGCGAGTTGATGTTCGTCAAGGAGGCACCGATCGTGGTGCGGTCGGCGGCCAGGCCCGAGATGAACCGCTGGAGCTGGTCGATCAGCTCCTTGAGGGCGGCGTCGTGGGCGTCCACGGTGCCGAGGACGGTGTTGAGGTTGGAGATCGTGCGGCCGATCACCTCGTCACGGTCGGCCAGGGTCGAGGTCAGGGAGGCGGTCTTGGACAGCAGCGAGTTGATGTTGCCGCCCTCCCCCTGCAGGACGCTGATGATGTTGGTCGACAGCTCGTTCACGTCCTTGGGCGAGAGCGCCGCGAAGAGGGGCTTGAACCCGTTGAACAGCACCGTCAGGTCGAGGGCGGACTGCGTGTGGTCGAGCCCGAGGGTGGCGCCGTCCTTGAGCGGGCTCGCGCCACCGACGTCCTGGGTGAGCGCGATGTAGCGCTCGCCCACGAGGTTGCGGTACTTGATCGTGGCCGTGGTGCCCTGGGTGAGGACGCTGGTCTTCAGCACGTTGAACTCGACCGTCGCGTGCACGCGGTCGGAGGCCACCGCGATCGACTTCACCTCACCGACGCGGACGCCTGCGATGCGCACCTCCTGCCCGTTCGCCAGACCGGTGACGTCCTCGAAGACGGCGCGGTAGGTCGCCTTGTCGCCGAACTGGGTGTTGGCGATGGTGGCCGCGAGAGTGCCGGTGGCGAAGAGGGTCGCCACCACGAAGATGATGAACTTCACGAGGCTGGAGCGGGTGTTCATCGTTGGTTCACCACCGTTCCACGCAGCATCGGGCCGGCGAGGAGCGTCGTGATGGCCGAACGCCTCCCGTCCGCGGAGAGCAGGGCCGCCACGACGTCCTGCTCACCCTCGGTGCCGGCCAGGCCGGAGTCGGCGCCCACGATGCTCTGGCCCGAGGTACCGGAGAACATCGAGGGCAGGGCGCTGCCGGCAGCCGAGCTCGGGTGGTTGGTGCCGTCGTCGAAGTGGTTGCCCCTCCACGGGTTCTCCTGCGTGCCGAAGCGACCAGGCAGTCCCTGACAGCTCGGGCCGCGGCGCTCGCCCCAGCGCGGCTCCTCGCCGGGAACGTACCCGGGGCGCTGCTGGGTGACCTCGAGGGTGATGTGGAAGGTCTTGTCGCGCCAGGCCTCGTCGATCCGGGGGATCCAGTTGGTCATGGCGGTCGCGATGCACGGGTACTGCGGCGAGTACTTCGCCAGCACCTCGACCGTGGGGCGCTGCACGGCCCCGACCCGGATGATCCGCTGGCCGTTGGCATCGAGGAAGTCGGCGGTGGTGTTGGCGAACCCGGCCGTCCCGGCCAGGAAGCCCGACAGCGCGTCCTTCTTCTCGACGATCGTCGTCGAGGTGGTGATCAGCGCCTTCGCGGCGCGCACGAGGTCCGGTGCCGCCACGGCATACGTGCTCGCCAGGTCGGCGAGGCCACTGATGTCGGCCTTGATGACGGGCAGCTTGGGGTTGATCTCCTTGAAGTAGGAGTCCACGAGGACGAGGTTCTGGCCGAGCTGGGTGCCCCGACCCTCCAGGGCAGTGGCCAGCGCGTTGAGCGTGGCGGACAGCTTCTCCGGCTGGACGGTGCGCAGCAACGGCAGGAGGTCCTCGAACACCCGCTCCAGCTCGATCGCCACCGAGGTCCGGTCCTGCCCGATCGTGTCGCCCTTGGCGATGTGGCGACCACTGGCCTCGGTGGGGGCCACGAGGTCGACGAACCGCTCACCGAACAGCGTCTTGGGCAGCAGCCGGGCCGACACGTTGGCAGGGATCAGGTCGACCATCTCCGGCTTCAGCGCGAGCTGCAGGCGGGCGCCCTTGCCGGTGGTCTCGATCGAGCGGACCTCGCCGACGATCAGGCCGCGGATCTTGACGTCGGAGGCGGTCTGCAGCTGCGACCCGATCCGGTCGGTCAGCAGGTTGACCATGACGACGGAGGTGAACCGCTTCTGGAACGACGCGACCGACAGCCCGACGAGCAGGCCGACGACGAGGATGAACCCCACGCCGTAGGCACGGTTGCCCAGGCGTGAGAGTGCTCCAGTGGATGAGTCAGCCATGGTTCAACCCGCGATCCGTACGGTCGTCGTGGCGCCCCACACTGCGAGCGAGAAGAAGAAGTCGACGATGTTGATGGCCACGATCGAGGTCCGCACGGCCTTGCCCACGGCGACGCCCACGCCGGCCGGTCCACCCGACGCGTTGTAGCCGTAGTAGCAGTGGATCAGGATGATCACGACGGCGAACACCATCACCTTGAGGAAGGAGAACAGCACGTCGATCGGCGGCAGGAACAGGTGGAAGTAGTGGTCGTAGGTGCCGGCCGACTGCCCGAAGTAGTGCACGACGATGAAGCGCGTCGCGCCGTAGGACGACAGCAGCCCGAGCACGTAGAGCGGCACGACGGCGACGAAGCCCGCGATCATGCGGGTGGTCACGAGGAACGGCAGCGACGGGACGCCCATCACCTCGAGGGCGTCGACCTCCTCGGAGATCCGCATCGCGCCGAGCTGGGCGGTGAACCCGCAGCCCACGGTGGCCGCGAGGGCCAGCCCGGCGACCAGGGGCGCGATCTCACGGGTGTTGAGGTAGGCCGAGACGAAGCCGGTGAACGCCCCGGTGCCGAGCTGGTTGAGCGAGGAGTAGCCCTGCAGCCCGACCTGGCTGCCGGTGAAGAAGGCGAGGAAGGCGATGACGCCGACGGTGCCGCCGATCACGGAGAGGGCGCCGGAGCCGAGGGAGACCTCGGCGAGGAGGCGCATCACCTCCTTCTTGTAGCGGCGGAGGGTGCGCGGGCTCCAGGCGAGCGAGCGGATGTAGAACCGCATCTGCTCGCCGAGGCTGTCGAGCGCCTCCACGGGGCGACCGGCCAGGTCGAGGACCTTGCTCATCGTCGATGCACCTCCTTCAGATCTTCTGGGGGACGACTTGGAAGTAGACGGCGCTCGCCACGAAGTTCACGACGAACAGGAACATGAAGGTGATGACCACGCTCTGGTTGACGGCGTCGCCGACCCCCTTGGGACCACCGCCGGCCGTCAGGCCCTTGTAGGACGCGACCACCGCGGCGATGAAGCCGAAGATGACCGCCTTGATCTCGCTGGTCCAGAGGTCGGCGAGCTGGGCGAGCGCGGTGAACGACGCGATGTACGCGCCCGGCGTGCCGCCCTGGATGATCACGTTGAAGAAGTAGCCGCCTGCCACGCCGACGACCGACACGAGCCCGTTGAGCAGCAGCGCGACGAGCATGGCCGCGAGCACACGGGGCACGACGAGGCGCTGGATGGGGCTGATGCCGAGCACCTCCATCGCGTCGATCTCCTCGCGGATCTTGCGCGAGCCGAGGTCGGCACAGATGGCGGAGCCACCGGCTCCGGCGATCAGCAGCGCGGTGACGATCGGCGAGGCCTCACGGATGACGGCCAGGACCGACGCGGCACCCGTGAAGGACTGCGCGCCGAGCTGACGGGTCAGGGTGCCGAGCTGGAGGGCGATGACGGCCCCGAACGGGATCGAGACGAGCGCGGTCGGGACGATCGTGACCGAGGCGATGAACCAGCACTGCTGGATGAACTCCTTGGTCTGGAACGGCCGCTTCGGCAGGGCCCGGATGACGTCGAGCACCAGCGCGAAGAGCGACCCGCTCTGGCGCAGCGCACCGATGGCTGGGTTGCTCATGCGACCGTCGCCCCCGCAGGTTCGGTCGGCTCGGAGTAGCGCACCCCGGGAACGCCGGCGTTGTGCGACTGGAACGAGCCGGGCGGCGGGGTGACGCCGTTGTCGCGGCACCACTGGCCCGCGGGACGCTCGCCGCGGCGAGGCGCACCGTCGCTGGTGCCCAGCTGCAGCGGGATCGGCGGCAGCGGCGGCAGCTCCTGGCCGGACCGCGCCTCGGCGGCGAGCTCGTCGGCGTCCTTCTCCTCGGACATGCCGATGGGGCCGATGGTCTGGGCGTTGAGGAACTGGCGCACGACCGGCTCCTCCGAGCTCAGCAGCATCTCGCGCGGCCCGAACATGGCGAGGTGCTTGTGGTAGAGCAGGCCGATGTTGTCCGGCACGGTGCGCGTCGAGTTGATGTCGTGCGTGACGATGAGGAAGGTCGCGTCGATCTGGGCGTTCAGGTCGATGAAAAGCTGGTTGATGTAGGACGTGCGCACCGGGTCGAGGCCGGAGTCCGGCTCGTCGATCAGCAGGATCTCGGGGTCGAGCACCAGGGCGCGGGCGAGGCCGGCGCGCTTGCGCATCCCACCGGAGATCTCGCCGGGCAGCTTGGACTCGGCACCGGTGAGGCCGACCAGGTCCATCTTCTCCAGCACGATGTTCCGGACCTCGGACTCGGACTTCCGGGTGTGCTCGCGCAGGGGGAACGCGACGTTGTCGTACAGGTTCATCGAGCCGAAGAGCGCGCCGTCCTGGAACAGCACCCCGAACAGCTTGCGTACCTCGTAGAGGTCGTTCTCGCGCAGCCGGGTCAGGTCGCGTCCCTCGATCATGATCGAGCCGGCATCCGGCTTGAGCAGCCCGACCAGCGTCTTGAGGAACACCGACTTGCCCGTGCCCGACGGGCCAAGCATCACGGAGATCTCGCCTGCGGGGAGGGTGAGGGAGACGTCGTTCCAGATGACCTGCGACCCAAATCGCTTGGTCAGGCCCTCGACCTTGATCTCAACGCCCACAGCTCACCTCATCGTGAAGTCCACGCCCGTCACTGCTGACAGGCCCCGGTTCGCTTGGCTCAACGAGGGAGGTGGCACGAAGTTACGGTCCGGTATGCCGCGGGCTACCCTCCGAGCGACCCCCGGGATGCCAGCCGCGCGGCATACCCCGCTCTTGGCATCCCACCCGTGCCGCGCCCGGACGTTGTCCACAGGGCCACGGCGGGACAGGGGGGCACTGCGCCAGAGTGAGCCCATGGGAGGGACCCGTCGACGCCGCCTGACCCGGGAAGATCGGGCGATCGCGGCTGCCGAGTTCGCTGGGCACCAAGGCGGGGTGGTGAGCCGGGCCCAGCTCCGCTCCCGGTCCGTGACTCGGGCTGACGTGCGGTCGGAGGTCGGTGCCGGGCGCTGGCACGACGCAGGACGGCACACGGTGGTGGTCGGTGCCGGTCCGTTGACTGCCGAGGCGCAGAGGTGGCGGGCCGTCTGGGAGTCAGGGGCTGGGGCTGCCCTCGACGGGGTGGCGGCACTCGTCGCGGCCGGTCTCACCGGTTTCGTCAGCGAACGCATCGACGTGAGCCTGCCCCACGCCAACCGTCACCACCGCGTCGACGGGGTGTGGGTGACGCGGCGCCGCACGATGCCGCGGACGGTGTCGGCAGGGGTCCCCCGCGTCCACCCCGCCACGGCCGTGCTGCACGCCGCCGACTGGGCAACCAGCGATCGGCAGGCAGCACTGCTCCTGTGCCTGGTGGTCCAGCAGCGGTTGGTGCGACCGGCCGACCTCATGGGCGCGTGGAGTCAGGTGGCTCGCTGTCGACGACGGGCCCTCGTGGGAGCCGTCGTCGCAGACCTCTGCGATGGGGTGCACTCGCTGGGTGAGCTCGACTTCGCGAGACTGTGCCGAGGTCGCGGCCTGCCGAACCCCACCCGTCAAGTGGTGCGAACGACGCCCCAGGGCCGGGTCTACCTCGATGTCGCGTGGGAGGACATCAGCCTGGTCGTCGAGATCGACGGTGGCCATCACGCCGCTGCTCTGAACCCGATCGATGACGCGCTCCGCCAGAACGACTTGGTCCTGTCCGGTGAACGGGTCCTTCGCATCCCCGTCATCGGGTTGCGGGCGTCCCCCGACCGCTTCATGGATCAGGTCGCACGGGCTCACGTCGAACTCGCACGGAAGGCAGCCTGAACTGGGCCCGGGATGCCAGCCGCGCGGCATACCCCGCTCTTGGCATCCCACCGATCGCACCGGTGACGCCGGGAACGCGGAAGCGGGCCCGACCGTGTGGTCGGACCCGCTTCGCAGCAGTGCTGGTGCTCCCCGAGGGGAGCTCAGATCACTTGAGGGTGACGGTGGCCCCGGCGCCCTCGAGGGCCTCCTTGGCCTTGTCGGCCGCAGCCTTGTCAACCTTCTCGAGGACGGGCTTGGGGGCGCCGTCGACGAGGTCCTTGGCCTCCTTGAGGCCGAGGGAGGTCAGCGCGCGGACCTCCTTGATGACCTGGATCTTCTTGTCACCAGCGGACTCGAGGACGACGTCGAACTCGTCCTGTTCCTCGACCTCGGCGGCGCCGCCGCCAGCCGGGGCGCCGGCCGCAGCAACGGCCACGGGGGCAGCAGCGGTGACGTTGAAGGTGTCCTCGAACTGCTTCACGAACTCAGAGAGCTCGATGAGGGTCATTTCCTTGAAAGCCTCAAGGAGCTCGTCGGTGGAGAGCTTCGCCATGATGGGCGTCCTTTCTATTTCTTCGTATGCCGTGAGTGGCGGTTTGGTGTGCGAGCTGTGGTCCCGGAGGACTCAGCTCTCGTCGCCACCCTCGGCGACGTCTGCGGTTGCCTCGGCCACGGGGGCCTCGGCGGGGGTCTCCTCGGTAACGTCAACTGCCGGAGCTGCCCCGGTGTTGTCGTCCGCAACCTCGGCCTCGGCGGCGGGAGCGGCGGCAGCAGCCACCGGGCCCTCGGCCTCGACCTTGGCACGCAGTGCGTCGACGACCCGAGCGGTCTGCGACAGCGGTGCGGCGAAGAGGTAGACAGCCTGGCTGAGCGACGCCTGAAGGGCACCGGCCAGCTTGGCCAGGAGAACCTCGCGGGACTCGAGGTCCGCGAGCTTCGTGATCTCCGCGGGAGTCAGGGCCTTGCCGTCGAGGACGCCGCCCTTGATCACGAGGAGGGGGTTCGCCTTGGCGAAGTCACGCAGGCCCTTTGCGGCCTCGACCGGGTCACCATCGACGAACGCGATGGCGGACGGTCCGACGAGCTGGCCGTCGAACGCCGTGACTCCGGCGTCCTTGGCAGCAAGCTCGGTGAGCGTGTTCTTCACGACGGCGAAGGTGGCGTTTCCGCGCAGCGAGTTGCGGAGATCGGTGATCTGCTTCACCGACAGCCCGCGGTACTCGGTCAGCACGGCCGCGCCGGAGTTGCGGAACTTGTCCGACAGCTCGGCGATGGCGGCAGCCTTGTCAGCCTTGGCCATGGGGCCTCCCTTCCGTGTGTTCGACCGGCCGGAGGTGAAGGCCCCACATGGAAGAAGCCCCGTGCACAGGGCACGGGGCTCGCACGCGGACAGGCTCTGGGAGCCGGTACTGCGGGTGATTCGTGGCCTGCGCTGGACGTCCACCAGGGTGGAACCTTCGGTCACGTGCTGCCTATTGCGGTGGCGCGTGACAACCGAGCGGTCTTTGGTCAGGGTCCAGCGTACGGGTCGGTGGCCTCCCCTCCAAATCGGGCGGAGCGGCCCCCGGACACGGCTCGGTCGCTCAGGGGCTGGGCAGCTCGAAGGCGCCGACCTGGTCAGCGGGCGGCGCGCTGATGGACACCGGCTTGCCCCAGCCGCCGAAGGTGATCGTCAGGCTCTGACCCTGGACGTCGACGGTCATCAGGGTCGGGCGGTTCTGCGCGTCGAGGGTGTAGCGCGCCTTGACCGGCTCCGCGGCCGGCCCTCCGGAGCCCGCCGCTCCCCCGAGGAGCGCCTTGGGGTCGATCGTCACGTCGTAGGTGCTGGAGTCGGCGGTGGAGCTCACCACCGTCGCCTTCGAGCCCTCGAGGGCCTTGGCGAGCTGGCGCGGGTCACCCATGTCTCCGGCCATCCCCGCGAACATCTGGCTCACCGGGTCGTCGGCTTTGGGGTCGATCTTGACCCACGGCTTCTTCGACCCCGGGAGGCCCTTCATGTAGATGACCCCGCCGGTGGAGACGATCTGCATCGTCTGCCCCTCGATCGGCATGGTCATCTGCTGCTCCATGACCCCGCCCTTCATCGAGAAGGAGCCGCTGGCCTTGCCCTCGGTGCCGAGGTCCAGCGAGAGGGTGCCCGACCCGGCCTTGACCATCGCGTCGGTCATCTTGGTGGCGAGCTCGCCGCCGTCGACGGTGGCGCCCGGCGCGAGGCCAGCGGCAGCGGAGCTGGACGAGCTCGAGGACGTGGTCGCGGTGCCGGACTCACCACCGGCGTCGCCACAGGCACTGAGCCCGAGCGCGGCGGTCAGTGCCAGCGCGGCGAGCGACTTGGTCTTGGTCACGAGCTCTCCCCCATCGGTGGTGGGCGGCCAGAACGGTGCCGCCTCTCTCGATCGTAACCGCGGTCCCTGGGGAGACGTCGAGAGCCCGCCTCCCCAGGGGGTGGCGGGCTCTCGCGTGGTGCGCTGCGGTGCGGGACTCAGGCGGTGGCCTCGTCCTCGACCAGCAGGTTGCGGGTGCGGGTGTAGTCCAGCGGGATGCCGGGGCCCATCGACGTCGACAGGGTGGCCTTCTCGATGTAGCGGCCCTTGGAGGAGGACGGCTTCAGGCGAAGGATCTCGTCGAGTGCGGTGGCGTAGTTCTCGACGAGCGACTTCTCGTCGAAGGACGCCTTGCCGATGATGAAGTGGAGGTTCGCGTGCTTGTCGACGCGGAACTCGATCTTGCCGCCCTTGATGTCGGTCACGGCCTTGGCCGTGTCCATGGTGACCGTGCCGGTCTTCGGGTTGGGCATGAGACCACGCGGCCCCAGGACCTTGCCGAGCCGACCGACCTTGCCCATCATGTCCGGCGTCGCGACGACGGCGTCGAAGTCGAGCCAGCCGCCGGCCACCTTCTCGAGCAGCTCGTCGGAACCGACGTGGTCGGCGCCGGCCTCACGGGCGGCCTCGGCCTTGTCGCCGTTGGCGAACACCAGAACGCGGGACACCTTGCCCGTGCCGTGCGGGAGGTTGACGGTGCCACGGACCATCTGGTCGGCCTTGCGGGGGTCGACGCCGAGTCGCATGGCGACCTCGACGGTCTCGTCGTACTTGGCCTTCGCCGACGCCTTCGCGAGGCGGACGGCCTCGAGGGGGGCGTAGCTCTTGGTCACGTCGATCTTGTCCGCGGCCTCGCGGTAAGCCTTGCTGCGCTTCATGTCTGCTCCTGTGCTGGGTGTTTCGGTGGAGTTGTGGTCGATACGGACCAGCGCGGTCCTGCCACGTGCCCCGGTATGCCGCGTGGGCGGCATACCGGGCGGTTCCAGCAACCTTTGTTAGCAAAGGTTGCTGGTCGGTGGACAGGTTGCAGCCTGTCCACCATCACCTAACCCTTGCTAGCAAAGGTTAGGGAAATCGTCAGAGGGTGGTGTCGATGCCCATCGAGCGGGCGGTGCCGGCGATGATCTTCATCGCCTGGTCGATGTCGTTGGCGTTCAGGTCTTCCATCTTCTGCTCGGCGATGGCGCGGACCTGGTCGGCCGACAGCTTGGCGACCTTGGTCTTGTGCGGCTCACCGGAGCCCTTGGGCACCCCGGCGGCCTTCTTGATCAGCTCGGCGGCCGGCGGCGTCTTGGTGATGAAGGTGAAGGACCGGTCTTCGTAGACCGTGATCTCCACGGGGATGACGTTGCCGCGCTGGGACTCCGTCGCAGCGTTGTACGCCTTGACGAACTCCATGATGTTGACGCCGTGCTGACCGAGGGCGGGGCCCACGGGCGGGGCGGGCGTGGCCGCACCGGCCTGGATCTGCAGCTTGATGAAGCCGGAGATCTTCTTGCTCTTGGGAGGCATTGCTGTGTTCCTTTGGTTGAGGTGGGCCTACGCCGTGGGCGATGACCCGGTTGCATGCTCCCGGGATGCCGGGAACAGGTGCTGCCGCGCGCTCAGATCTTGGCGACCTGGTTGAACGACAGCTCGACCGGGGTCTCCCGGCCGAAGATGGAGACGAGCACCTTGAGCTTCTGGGTGTCGGGGTTGATCTCGGAGATCGTGGCGGGAAGGGTCTCGAAGGGCCCTTCCATGACGGTGACGGACTCGCCCACCTCGAAGTCGACGACCGCGACCTCCTTGGGCTTGCCCGAGGTGCCGCCCGCGGCACCGGCCGTGGCCGGGCTCTCGAGGTCGGCGGGGGCCAGCATCGTGAAGACCTCGTCGAGGCTCAGCGGCACCGGCTGGTGGGCGTTGCCGACGAAGCCGGTGACCCCCGGCGTGTGGCGCACGGCGCCCCACGACTCGTCGGTGAGGTCCATGCGGACGAGCACGTATCCGGGCATCCGGACGCGGCGCACGAGCTTCTTCTGGCCGTTCTTGATCTCGGTGACCTCTTCCATCGGCACCTCGGCCTCGAAGATGAAGTCCTCCATGTTGAGCGAGGTCGTGCGGTTCTCGAGGTTGGCCTTCACGCGGTTCTCGTAGCCGGCGTAGGAGTGCACGACGTACCAGTCGCCGTACTTCGCGGCCAGGGCGTCCTTGAACTCCTGGACCGGGTCGCCCGGAGCGGCGTCGACGTCGTCGGCAGGGTCGGCGTCCTCGTCGTCGGAGTCGACCACGGCGGTCTCGTCGTCGGAGAAGGTCAGCGTCGACACCTGCGGCTGGTGGACCTGCTCGTCGTCGAGGTCGTCGCTGTCGTCACGCTCGACCTCGTCGACGATGGCCTCCTCCGCGGCGGCCTCGTCGGCGTCTGCGTCGGTGTCATCTGCGTCGGTGTCCGCCGCGGCGTCATCGGTGTCGGTGTCATCGGCGTCGTCGGAGTCGGCGCTGTCGGCGACGACGTCATCGATCGGGTCGGCGTCGTCGGAGACGGCCTCGACGTCAGTCTCGGTGTCGGTGTCCGTCTCGGTGTCGGCCTGGGTGTCGCTGGTCTCGAGCTCGGCGGCAGCACCGTCGACCGTGACCTCTTCGGTCCCGGGCTCGGCGTTGTCGGTGGTCCTCTGGTCGGACACGCTGATGACCTACTTCCTTCTGGTATTCGCCGGGTGACCCCGGGATGACTGCGGCAGGGCGGCGGTCAGCCGCCGAAGACCCACAGGACGAGCTTGGTGAAGCCGAAGTCCACGGTCGAGACGAGCGCCATCACGAAGGTCACGAACACGATCACGACGATCGTGTAGTTGACCAGCTCGGAGCGAGTCGGCCGCACGACCTTGCGCAGCTCGTCGAGGATCTGGCTGACGAAGAGGGACATCGAGCGGAACAACCGCGAGATGGGGTTGCCGCCCTTGTCACTCTTGCGGCCGGTGCGACCAGAGCCGCGGGTGTCCGCGCTCACGTCCGTCACGATGCCTCTGCTTTCACTCATCTGTGCCGCGACCGGGTCCGGTCACAGGTCCTGCATGCGCAGGGCAGGAGGGACTCGAACCCCCAACCGCCGGTTTTGGAGACCGGAGCTCTACCAATTGAGCCACTGCCCTACGGAACTCACCGCGGGGGCGGAGGGTTCCGGGAGGCTGAGCCGACCTGCGCCCGGGCACGCCGAAAGCATGGTCAAGTCAACCGAGGAAGAAGCATACGTGAGGCGATGGGCCGAACGCGAACTCGCCGATGGTGTCGGCTAGACGAGTCCGAGCTCCGAGGCTCGACGCACCACCTCGCGCCGCGTCCCGAGGCCGAGCTTGGTGAGGACGGCGGACACGTGGTGGTCGGCCGTGCGCGGCGAGATGTACAGCTTCTGGGCCAGCTCGGCGTTGGTCAGGCCCAGGAAGAGCTTCATGGGATTTCCTTCTTCTGGTGGTGGTGCGACGACCGTTGTCGCCGCCCTCCAAGAGTCCGGTCGAGCGGGGGGCCCGGGCATCGGTAGGCACTGCCCATCTGTCTGCCCCCGCACCTGCCCACGGAGCTGCCCACGGAGCTGCTCACGCACCCGCCCACGCGGACCGCTCCCGCTTGGTGACCGGGCTGCGGACGGTGACTTCGCGGCATACCGGGGCTCTGGGAGCATGGAGCCCGTGACCGAGCAGACCGCCACCGCCACCACCCCCCTCGCCGAACGCTCCGCGCAGGAGCTCGACGCCTTCGCCCAGGAGCAGCAGGAGGCGTATGCCGCGCTGAAGGCGCGCGGGCTGTCGCTCGACCTCACGCGGGGCAAGCCCGCTGCGGCCCAGCTCGACCTGTCCGATGACCTGCTTTCACTGCCGAAGGGCGTCAAGGACGCGGCCGGCGTCGACACCCGCAACTACGGGGGTCTCGAGGGCATCAAGGAGCTGCGCGAGATGTTCGCCGAGCTGCTCTGGGTCGAGCCCGACCAGGTCGTGGCGGGCGGCAACTCCAGCCTCGTGATGATGCGCGAGGTGCTGGTCGACCTCTGGCTGCACGGCGGGGTCGACAGCGAGCGCCCGTGGGGCCAGGAGGCGAAGGTCACCTTCATCTGCCCGGTGCCCGGCTATGACCGCCACTTCACCCTGCTCGACTGGTTCGGCATCGAGATGGTGACCGTGCCGATGCACGACGACGGCCCCGACATGGACGAGGTCGAGCGGCTGGCCGCGAGCGACCCGAGCATCAAGGGCATGTGGCTCGTGCCGACCTACGCCAACCCGACCGGGTCGGTGGTGACGCAGGAGATCGCCGCGCGGCTGGCCTCGATGCCGACCGCTGCGCCCGACTTCAAGATCTTCTGGGACAACGCCTACGCGTTCCACCACCTCACCGAGGACGAGGCCAAGAGCGCCGACATCCTCACCCTCGCCGCGGCGTCGGGACACCCGCACCGGCCGATCCTGTTCGCATCGACGTCGAAGATCACCCTCGCCGGCGCCGGCGTCGCGTTCCTGGCCGGGTCCCTCGAGACGGTCACGTGGTACACCGGCCACCTCGGCAAGGGCGCCATCGGTCCCGACAAGGTCAACCAGCTGCGCCACTCGCAGTTCTTCGGCTCCCCGCAGGGCGTGCGTGACCACATGGTCAAGCACCGCGAGATCATCGCGCCGAAGTTCGCCGAGGTCGAGCGGGTCCTCAGCGAGCGGCTCGGCGGCCTCGGGGTCGCCACCTGGACGAAGCCGACCGGCGGCTACTTCGTGAGCCTCGACGTCCTCGACGGCACGGCGTCCCGCGTGGTCCAGCTGGCCAAGGAGGCCGGCATCGCCCTCACCCCCGCGGGCGCCTCCTTCCCCCACGGCAACGACCCGCGGGACCGCAACATCCGGCTCGCGCCCACCTTCCCGCCGCTCGACCAGGTCAGCGAGGCGATGGAGGCCGTGGCCACGTGCGTCCTGCTGGCGGCGGCCGAAACGCTGCGGGCCGGCTGACCCCAGCGGGGTATGCCGGGTGCCCACCTTGCGCGCGCATCGCGGGTCACGCAGGGTGGAGCCATGAGCGAGCAACCCGGCACGGAGAGCTTCGAGGACGACCTCGGCAGCATCAGCATCGACGACGCGACCGACTCGGGCAGCGGGCAGGACGACCTGCTCGACGCCAGCGAGGGTGACAACGAGCCCTGGTCGCCGCCGGACCTCCAGCCCCGCAACACCGAGTGGGGCACCACCGCCTGGGAGCAGGGCCAGGAGGAGACGATCGAGCAGCGCATCCGGCAGGAGGAGCCCGACCCCGACTCTGCGTACGGAGCGCCGGACGACGAGGGCGGGCTGGACTCCGGTGACGCGGACGGCGACGGCTTCGAGTCGGCCGCATCCGACGACGACGAGCCGGACTCCTCGACCGAGATCGTCGACGACGGTGAGGTCGGCGGTGCCGAGGCAGGGGCGGGCAGCCCCGAGTCGGCGGCGATGCACGTCGTCGAGGACTGACGCAGCGGGCCGGCGCCGAGCGCTGGCGCGCGGCGGCGCCGACCGGCGCTGATCTGCGTGAACGGCCGCCCGCGGCACGGCGCGCTTCGTAGACTGGCCCCACCGCGCACGGACCCGCGCGGGCACCAGGGGGCGCTCGTGTACCTCGCCGACCGGCACCGCCCGGCTCCGACCGGTGCGCCAGCCACCCACGGGGCCAGGGGGGCCCGGTCACCGGTCGCGCGGACGGTCATCCTGCTCGGGCTGGTCAGCCTCGCCACCGACATCTCGTCCGAGTCGGCGGCGGCCGTGCTGCCGCTCTACCTCACTGCCGGCCTCGGCCTGTCGCCACTCGCGTACGGGCTGGTCGACGGGCTGTACTCGGCGGCCTCCGTGGTCGTGCGCTACCTCGGCGGCTGGCTGGCCGACCGGCTGGACCGGCCCAAGCGGGTGGCCCTGACCGGCTACACCGTGTCGGCCCTCGCCCGCACCGTGCTGCTGTGGACGCCGGGGGCCGCGGTGGTCGCAGGGGTCCTCGGTGTCGACCGCCTCGGCAAGGGGCTGCGCACCGCCCCTCGCGACGTCCTCATCGCGGCCTCCAGCGATCCCGGGTCGCTCGGCCGCTCGTTCGGCGTGCACCGTGCGCTGGACACCACGGGGGCCATGCTCGGGCCGCTGCTGGCCTTCCTCGCCCTGTGGGCGGTGCCCGAGGACTACCGGCTGGTCTTCGCGATCTCCTTGGCGGCTGCGGCGATCGGGGTCGCCCTCCTCGCCCTGCTCGTCCCCGACCTGCGACCGGCCCGGGCGGACCAGGCGGCCAGGGCGGCCAGGACGGACCGGACGGACCGGGCGGAGGCCGAAGCCAGCGCCGCCGATCCCGCGACGACGCCCGTCGACGTGGCCCACCCCACCGTGCGGATGCTGGCCGAGCCCGGGTTCGCCCGACTCGTGGGTGCCGCCGGCCTGCTCGGGCTGTTGACCCTCAGCGACGCCTTCATCTACCTGGTGCTGCAGGACCGCAACGACCTCGCCGCGCTGTGGTTCCCGCTGCTGTTCGTCGGCACCAACCTCGCCTACCTCGCGCTCGCCATCCCGTTCGGCCGGGTCGCGGACCGCGTCGGACGGGCGCGCGTGATGGTCCTGGGCCACCTCTTCCTCGTCGGCGCCTACGTCTGCGCCTCGGGGCCGGTCGGCTCCCTGGTGGTCGGCGCGGGGTGCCTGCTCCTGCTCGGCGCCTTCTACGCCTCCACCGACGGCGTCCTGGCCGCGGCCGCAGCCTCGGTGGTCCGAGCGGAGGTGCGCGGCAGCGCGATCGCCACGGCCCAGTCGGCCGTGGCCCTCACCCGGCTCGCGGCGGCGGTGGTCTTCGGCTGGACGTGGACCCTCGTGGGTCCGGGGCGCGCGGCCCTGCTGATGGCGGCCCTGCTGGCTCTCGTCATCCCGGTGGCGTGGCTGCTCCTGCGATCCGCTCCCGTGCACAGAGCCCCTCGATGAGCCAGCGCTCCCGGGTCGTGGCCTTCGCCGTGGTCGTGGTCCTGTGCGTCGCGGCGGTGGTGACGTATGCCGTGCTGAGCCGCAGGGCGCCGGCGTCCCCGCGCACGTCCACGAGCGTCCCCAGCGCTTCGCTCGCGCAGGTCGAGGCAGTCCCGCACCTCGTCTACCGCTCGACTGCCCTGGGGCCCGACTTCGGCAAGGTGGCGATGTCCACGCTGGCAGACCCCGACGGTCCTCGCGCCGTCACCGCCGACGCCTGCGAGCGCGTCGACCAGCGCGCAGGGACGACACTCTGCCTGCGGTCGCGCGCGGGCGTGGCGCTGGGCAGCTCGGTCACGGCCTGGGACCGCACCGGTCACGTCACCTACCGACGCAGCCTGCCCGGCATACCCAGTCGCGCCCGACTCTCCCCCGACGGCAGGCTGGCTGCGACGACGGCCTTCGTGACCGGCGACTCCTACCTCAGCGCCGGCTTCGCCACCCGCACGTACGTGCACGACCTGGCCGCGGGCACCGCGGTCCACCTGGAGGACTTCGCACTCACCCACGAAGGTCGGCGGATCACGCCGGTCGACCGCAACTACTGGGGGGTGACCTTCCTCGACGACGACACCTTCTACCTCACCGTCGCGTTCGACGGACGGCCGTGGCTGGCCAGGGGCAGCGTGTCGAAGCGGTCGGTCACCACGGTGCGCTCCGGCGCCGAGTGCCCGGCGCTGTCACCGGACGGGCGACGGGTGGCCTACAAGAAGCTGCAGGCGTCGTCGCGGGGGTGGCGGATCGCCGTGCTCGACCTGGCCACGGGGAGTGAGCGGCTGCTGGCAGAGTCCCGCAGCGTCGACGACCAGGTGCAGTGGCTCGACGACTCCACCGTCCTCTACGGGCTCCCCCTGACCGGCGAACGCGGTGGTGAGACCGACCTCTGGGCAGTCCCCGCCGACGGGACGGGCGCACCCCGGCTCCTCGTGCCGCAGGCCTGGTCCGCCTCGGTCGTCCGCTGAACCGCGGGTCCCGAACCGGTCCGACGGGAGCGGATGCAAGACTGCCTCGCATGCCGCGCCCGGTGACCGACCTGCCCAAGGCGCACCTGCACCTGCACTTCACCGGCTCGATGCGCGTGGAGACCGTGCGAGAGCTCGCCGAGAAGCACCACCTGCACCTCCCCGACGCCCTCACCACCGGGTACCCGCCGCAACTGAGCGCGCGCGACGAGCGCGGGTGGTTCCGCTTCCAGCGGCTGTATGACGCGGCCCGCGCCTGTGTGCGCGACGAGTCCGACCTGCGGCGCATCGTCCGCGAGGCGGCGCTGGACGACGGGAGCGAAGGGTCCCGGTGGCTGGAGATCCAGGTGGACCCGACCTCGTACGCGCCATTCGTCGGTGGCATCACCCCGGCCCTCGAGATCGTCCTCGACGAGGCCGCCGCGGCGTCGCGGGAAGGGTCGACCCAGGTCGCCGTGGTCGTGGCGGCGAGCCGGATCCGGCACCCCCTCGACGCCCGCACCCTCGCCCGGCTGGCGGCGCACCATGCCGGCGAAGGGGCGGGGTCGGTCGTGGGGTTCGGCCTCAGCAACGACGAGCGCCGCGGTCAGACCGCCGACTTCGCGCCCGCCTTCGCGATCGCCAGACGGGCCGGTCTGGCGCTGGTGCCCCACGCCGGCGAGCTGCTCGGGCCCACGGCGGTCGAGTCCACGCTCGAGGCGATCCGTCCCGACCGCATCGGCCATGGCGTGCGCAGCGTGGAGGACCCCCGCGTCCTCGAGCTCGTCGCCGAGTCGGGAGTCGCCCTCGAGGTGTGCCCCCGGAGCAACGTCGCGCTCGGGGTCTACGGCAGCAACGCCGAGGTGCCGCTGCGCGCGATCGTCGAGCACGGCATACCGGTGGCACTGGGCGCCGACGACCCGCTGCTGTTCGGGTCACGGCTGGCCGACCAGTACCAGCTGGCCCGCGACGCCCTCGGCTTCACCGACGAGGAGCTGGCCACCCTGGCGCGCGGATCGGTGACCGCATCACGGGCACCCGCCGACCTGAAGGACGCCGCCCTGGCCGGTGTCGACGCCTGGCTGGCAGCCCCGCCCGACCTGACCTGACGCCGGAGCGGACCCATGCAAAAGGCGAGTTAGCGCCGGTGGCAGGGACGAAAGGCGGCGCTACCTCGCCTTTTGCATGAGGTAGCGACGGCGGTGGTCGGAGTTCGTGACCGACTCTGAGCCTCAGAGCTCGTGTCCCACGAAGACCGGCTCGTTGACCAGGGTGACGCCGAACGCGTCGTGCACCCCGGCCTGCAGGTGGCGGGCCAGCTCCGCGACGTCGGCCGCCGTGGCGTCACCGCGGTTGGTGATCGCCAGGGTGTGCTTCGTCGAAAGGGCCGCGCCACTGCCGGGGAGGGCGAAGCCCTTCTCGAACCCCGCCTTGTCGATCAGCCACGCGGCACTCGTCTTGACGTTGCCGTCAGCATCGGTGAACCGCGGCGGCGTCGACCCCTCGGCCCCCAGTCGAGCGGCCGCCCGCGACTCCAGCGCCGCGAACCGTGGGACGGACAGGATCGGGTTGGTGAAGAACGAGCCGCACGACCACGTGTCGTGGTCGGCCTCGTCGAGCACCATGCCGCGGTTGCGCCGCTGTCGCAGGACCGCCTCGCGGGCGTCGGCCAGCGGCACCCGCTCGCCCACCTCGACGCCGAGCTGACGGGCCAGGTCGGCGTAGCCCACCGGCTGGCTCAGCTCGCTGGGGATGAGCTGGAAGAGCACGTCCAGCACCACGTGGCGCGAGGACGCCTTGAAGACCGAGTGGCGGTAGGTGAAGGCGCAGTCGAGCGAGCTGATCGTGCGCACCTGCTGCTGGGCGCGGTCCCAGACCCGGACGGACGCGATGGTCTGCGCCACCTCCTGGCCGTAGGCCCCGACGTTCTGCACCGGGGTCGCACCGGTCGAGCCAGGGATGCCCGACAAGGCCTCCACCCCGGACCAGCCCTCCACGACGGCCTGCGCCACGAGCTCGTCCCAGACGACGCCGGCAGCCACCCGGACCATCACGCCACCGCACAGGTCGGCCGACTCGACGGTGACCCCGTCGGTGGCCATCCGCACCACGCTGCCCGCGAACCCGGCATCGGCGATGACCAGGTTGGAGCCGCCCCCGAGGACCAGCAGCGGCTCGTCGGCGTCGTCGACCTCGCGCACGGCGTCGACCACGTCGTCGATCGTCTCGGCCGTGACCAGCCGCGCGGCGGGTCCGCCGACGCGCATCGTCGTGAGGGACGCCAGGGAGACGTCGTGCTCGTCGTGCATCGGCGGCCCGGTCAGTCGAGCTGGACGACGGCGATGCAGCGCCCGAGCACCTTGGCACCCTCGCTGGTGGCGGTCAGCTCGACGGTGGCCCGACGGGTGTCCTCGTCGACGCCCTTCACCACTCCGGAGACCTCGACCTCGCCGCCGCTGCGCGGGACGACGACGGGCTTGGTGAAGCGGGTGCCGAACTCGACCACCCGGCCTCCGTCACCGGCCCACTCCTCGACGACCGAACCGGCCGCGCCCAGGGTCCACATGCCGTGGGCGATGACGTCGGGCAGGCCGACGGACTTCGCGAAGTCCTCGTCCTGGTGGATCGGGTTCTGGTCACCCGAGGCGTTCGCGTAGGCGACCAGGGTCTCGCGGGCCACGGCCAGCGTGACCGGTCCGATGGTGTCGCCCACGGTGGTCTGGGCCAGGGTGCGTGCAGCCACGCTCACTCCCCTCCTCGGATGACAATGGTCGAGGTCGAGGTGCACAGCGCCTCGCCCTGCTCGGTGGTGAGCTCGGTGCGGGTGGTCACCATCGCGTGGCCGCCCGCCTCCCGCACCGTGTCGACCGTGAGGGTGCCCAGCACGGAGTCGCCGGCGGTGATCGGCCGGTGGTGGACGAACCGCTGCTCGCCGTGGACCACCCGGCTGTAGTCGATGCCGGCCTCAGGGTCCTGGACGAACACGGCGTCGCACTGCTGCGCGATCGTCACGGCGAACGTCGGTGGCGCGATCACGTCGCGGTAGCCGGCCGCCTGCGCGGCCTCGCTCGAGGTGTGCACGGGGTCCTGCGAACCCACCGCGGAGGCGAACGCCGCGAGCATCGCCGCGTCCACGGCATACGGGCCACTGGGCGGGTAGCTGCGCCCTGCGAAATCTGCGTTGACGGCCATGCTCCCCACCCTATGGGGCACTGGTCCGAGCATGACAAAGGCGGCGTGACAAAGCCGCCCCATGACAAAACCGCCCTGGACCGAGGTCCGGGGCGGCTGTCGAAACGCGTCAGGTCAGCGGGTCTCGCGGTGGACCGTGTGCTTGCCGTCGCGGGGGCAGAACTTCTTCATCTCCAGGCGGTCGGGGTTGTTCCGACGGTTCTTCTTGGTGATGTAGTTGCGCTCCTTGCAATCCACGCACGCCAAGGTGATCTTGGGGCGGACGTCTGCGCTCTTGCTAGCCACGGGGCAACCTGCTCTCGGAACTGACTGGTGGTCTGCTGTCTTGTCTCAACACTGTCTTGAATCGACAGCTGTGATGGTGGGCGCACCGACGAAGGCGCGACGACGCATCAGAATACGCGAGTCCAGGGTGAATCCTGAAATCGCGGCTGTAGCGGGAGCGGGGCTCGATCCCGCGACCTCACGATTATGAGTCGTGCGCTCTAACCAGCTGAGCTACCCCGCCATGGGGCGTGCGCCTCACGGCGCCCTTCCCAGAGCCCCCTGTCGGAATCGAACCGACGACCTTTTCCTTACCATGGAAACGCTCTACCGACTGAGCTAAGGGGGCGGGCACGAACCTCGCGGGCCGGACCCGCGCGGAAGTGCGACGGTGAGACTACACGCTCAGATGCCTCCACCGAAAATCGAGGGTATGCCGCGCGGCCGGGCCCGCCAGGACCCGCACCTTTATCGGGTTTAGGGACTTCGTTGCGCTCCACCCGAGAACCCTTCTCGGGTGGAGCGCAACCTTCCTGCTAGACCCGATAAAGGTGGGATGGGAGGCCCTAGCGGAAGGCCTGCTGACCCGTCATCGCCTGCCCGATCACGAGGGTGTGCATCTCGACGGTGCCCTCGTAGGTGAGCACCGACTCGAGGTTGTTCATGTGCCGGATGATCGGGTACTCGAGGCTGATTCCGTTGGCCCCCAAGATGGTTCGGGACATCCGGCAGATGTCGATCGCCTCGCGGATGTTGTTGAGCTTGCCCAGGCTGACCTGCTCCGGCCGCAGTGTGCCGGCATCCTTGCGGCGGCCCAGGTGCAGCGCCAGGAGCTGGCCCTTGACGAGCTCCAGCGCCATGTCGGCGAGCTTCTGCTGGGTCAGCTGGAAGCCCGCGAGCGGGCGGCCGAACTGCTCGCGCTCGATGGAGTAGCGACGGGCGGTGTCGAGGCTTGACCTGGCCGCCCCCAGAGCGCCCCACACGATGCCGTAGCGGGCCTCGGACAGACACGACAGGGGTCCCTTGAGACCGCGGACCTCGGGGAACACCGCGTCGCCCGGCAACCGCACGCCGTCGAGCACCAGCTCACTGGTGACGGAGGCCCGCAACGACAGCTTGTGCTTGATCTCGGGGGCCGAGAAACCGGGGCTGTCGGTGGGGACCACGAAGCCACGGATCCCGCCGTGCTCCTCCCCCGCGTTCGCCCAGACGACGGCGACGTCGGCGATCGAGCCGTTGGTGATCCACATCTTCGCGCCGTCGAGCACCCAGTCGTCACCGTCGCGGCGGGCCCTCGTGCGCATCGACGCAGGGTCGGAGCCGTGGTCGGGCTCGGTCAGGCCGAAGCAGCCGATCGCCTCACCGGTCGCCATCGAGGGCAACCAGCGTTCGCGGTGTTCCTCGGTGCCCCAGCGGTGGATCGCGAACATCGCCAGCGACCCCTGCACCGACACCAGGCTCCGCACGCCGGAGTCGGTGGCCTCGAGCTCGAGGCAGGCCAGCCCGTAGTCGACGGCGCTCATCCCGGCACAGCCGTAGCCCTCGAGGTGCATCCCGAGCAGCCCGAGGGCGCCCAGCTCCTTGGTCAGCCCCCGGACGTCGTCGATCTCACCGCGCTCGAACCAGTCGGCGACGAACGGCTCCACGCGCTTGTCGAGGAAGGCGCGGACGGTGCCGCGGATCGCCTTCTCCTCGTCGGAGAGCAGGTCGTCGATTCCGGCGAGGTCCATCGGGTCGAGCGGCGACGGCGGGGTCATGCCCGCAGTCTTGCAGGGCGCGGTCGTGCCGGCGGCCTAGTGCCGGTGGTCGACCAGCTCGGAGATCCGGGCGATCGCGTAGGCGTAGCCGCTGGGGCCGCAGCCGGTGATGACGCCGTTGGACACGGCGGACAGGTAGGAGTGGTGACGGAACTCCTCGCGCTGGTGCACGTTGCTGAGGTGCACCTCGAACACGGGGAAGCTCACCGCCGCGAGCGCGTCGCGCAGCGCGATCGAGGTGTGCGTGTAGGCGCCGGCGTTGATGACCAGGCCCACGGCTGACGTGCGGACCTCGTGGATGGCGTCGATGAGGGCGCCCTCGTGGTTGCTCTGGCGGAAGTCGATCTCCAGCCCCGCGAGGCCGGCCGCCTTGCGGCACAGGGCCTCGATCTCGGCGAGGGTGTCGGACCCGTAGATCTCCGGCTCGCGCTCGCCGAGCAGGTTGAGGTTCGGTCCGTTGAGGACGACGACGGTCTGCGGGCTCATCGTGGCGTGCTCCTGTGCTGGCAGGGTGCCGCGTGGCCTTGCGGCGTGGGGGTGACGCTTGGGGTGGCGCTGGAGTGGAGCTGGTGGCTGGGGTCACCCTTCCACGCACCCGACCACTTTCAGGGTAGGTCACCGCAGGTCCACATGTCCGGATGACCCCGTCCTCACCCGTTTGGGCGGGTCGGCGGCCATTGGCTGTGGCCCGCCGACGCGCGACGGCCCGCGCCGTCCGGAGGCGGCGCGGGCAGTCGCGGTGGGTATGCCGTGGGGGAGCTAGCCGCTCATCGCCCGCCAGATGACGATGACGGCGACCACGACCACGACGCCGATGACGAGCTGCTTGCCGTAGGACCTGAGCAGGATCGGGAGCACGGTGGAACCCAGGTCGAGCGCGTCGTCCTGCTCCTTCGCCGGGGCCGACCGCGGGGACGGGGCCACCGGAGCCAGCGTGACCGGGGCCGGGACCTCGGCCGCCGGGGTCGGCACCTCGGCCGCCGGGGTCGGCACCTCGGCCGCCGGGGTCGGTACCTCGGCCGTCGAGGCGGTGGCCGCGGCCGGCTCGGCTGCGCCGGCTGCGGGCTCGGCCCCCGCTGGGTTGGCGTCGCCGATCTTGCCCTCGATGCAGGCGATGAACTGGCCGAGCAGCTTGTCGGACACGTCCTGCATGACGCCCCGCCCGAACTGCGCCGGCTTGCCGGTCACGGCCAGGTCGGTCTGCACGTCGGCGCGGGTCGACCCGTCGCCCGCGTCGGTGAGCTGGATCGTCACGGTGGCGCCCGCCGTGCCGTTGCCCCGCTTGTCCTTGCCCTTGGCCTCGATCACCGCCCGGTGGGCGGCGTCGTCACGCTCGACGAAGGCGCCCGTGCCGGAGTACATCAGCGCGATGGGGCCGAGCTTGACCTTCACCGTGCCCGCGAAACCCTCGTCCGTCACCTCGGTGACGGTGGCCCCGGGGAAGCATCCCCCGACCAGGGGCAGGTCCATGAAGGTCGCCCAGGTCTGGTCGACCGTGGCGGGCACGGTGAAGGTGTGGCTCAGCTCCACGGGCTCACGCTCCTGCCGCGGCCAGCACGGCCCGTCGGGCCAGGACCGTGGCGAGGTGCTTGCGGTAGTCGCTGTCGCCGTTGAGGTCAGACGGCGGGTTGGTCCCGTCCGCGGCCGCGGCGCAGGCGTCGCGCACCGCCTCGTCGGTGGCGGCGCGGCCCACGAGCGCCTGCTCCACGGCGGTGGCCCGCAGTGGGGTGGAGCCCATGTTGGTCAGCCCGACCCTGGCCTCGGCGATCGTGCCGCCGTCGACCCGGACCGTCGCCGCGACGGCGACGATCGACCACTGGTGGGAGACCCGCACGAACTTCTCGTAGCGGTGGCCCCAGCCGGTGTGCTTCGGGATGCGGATGGCGGTGAGCAGCTCGCCCTCCCCCACCGCCGTCTCGAACAGGTCCTGGAAGAAGTCGGTCGCCGCGACAGTGCGCTCGCCACCACTTCCGGTGATGACGAACTCGGTGTCGAGGGCGAGGGCCGGCGCACCCACGTCGCCGGCCGGGTCGGCGTGCACCAGCGCGCCACCGACCGTCCCACGGTGCCTGATCTGCGGATCGGCCACCTCGGTGATCGCGTCGGTGAGCAGCCCCGCGTGCTGGCGGACGAGGTCGCTGGCCAGCACATCGGCATACGTGGTCATCGCACCGATGACGATGTGGTCGCCGTCCTCGGACACGCCCTTGAGCTCCTCGATCCGGCCGAGGTCGATGACCTTCTCCGGCGCGTTGAGCCGCATCCTCAGGATGGGCAGCAGGCTCTGGCCGCCGGCCAGCACCTTGGCGTCGTCGCCCGCCTCGGCCAGCGCCGCGAGGGCGTCGGCGACCGAGGTGGGGGCGACGTAGTCGAACGATGCGGGGATCACTGGCCTGCTCCGTCCGTCGAGGCGTTCGGCTGTTCCGGGTGGTGGTCGGGCGCGTCCTGGTTGGGCGCCCCGGCGTCGAAGTGCGGCTGGGCCTCACCGGTGGTGGCGTCGGCCTGGTTCGCGCCCGCGGACTGGATGGCCTTCCAGACGCGTTCGGGGGTGCACGGCATCTGGATGTCGTTGACGCCCAACGGCCGCAGGGCGTCCACCACTGCGTTGACGACGGCCGGCGTGGAGGCGATCGCACCCGCCTCGCCGACTCCCTTGGTCCCCAGGGTGTTGCTCGTCGACGGGGACGTGGTGTTCTCCGTCACGAGGCTGATCGTGTCGGCGGCGGTCGGCAGCGTGTAGTCGACGAACGAGCCGGTCACCAAGGTGCCCTGATCGTCGAAGACGGCCTCCTCCCACAGGGCCTGCGCGATGCCCTGGACGACGCCGCCGTGCACCTGACCCTCGACGATGAGCGGGTTGATGATCTGGCCGACGTCGTCGACGCAGACGTACTTTCGCATCGTCAGCTGGCCGGTCTCGGTGTCGACCTCCATGGCACACAGGTGCGTCCCGTGGGGGAAGGAGAAGTTGTCGGGGTCGAAGGTCGCCTCGGCGTCGATGCCCGGCTCGAACCCGTCCGGGAGGTTGTGCGAGGTGAACTGCGCCGTGGCGATCTCGGTGATGCCGATCCCGTTGTCGGTGCCCCGCACGCTGAACCGGCCCTGCGCGAACTCCACGTCGTCGATGCTCGCCTCCAGGAGGTGCGCAGCGACCACCTTGGCCTTCTCGACCACCTTGTCGGCAGCCCGCACGACGGCTTCGCCGCCGACGACCAGCGAGCGCGACCCGTAGGTGTCGAGGCCACGGGGCGAGATCTGCGTGTCGCCGTGGAGCACCTCGATGTCCTCGAACGGGACACCCAGCCGGTCGGCCGCGATCTGGCTCCAGGCCGTCTCATGGCCCTGGCCGTGGGGTGAGGTGCCGGTGATCACCTCGACCTTGCCGGTGGGCAGCATCCGGATCGAGGCGTGCTCCCACCCGCCGGCGCCGTAGTTGAGGCTGCCCAGGACGCGCGAGGGAGCCAGGCCGCACATCTCCGTGAACGTGGAGACCCCGATGCCCAGCTGGACGGGGTCCTTGCCGGCGCGGCGCTCCTGCTGCTCGCGCCGCAGCCCCTCGTAGTCGAACAGCTCCTTGGCGCGCGCCGTGGCGGCCTCGTAGTTCCCCGAGTCGTAGGTCATGCCCGCGACCGAGGTGAACGGGAACTCCTCGTGCTTGATCCAGTTCTTCTCGCGGATCTCCAGCGGGTCGACCCCCACCTCGACCGCGAGCTCGTCCATCAGCCGCTCGACGGCGTAGGTCGCCTCCGGTCGACCGGCGCCACGGTAGGCGTCCACCCACGTGGTGTTGGTCAGGACGGTCTGGACCGTGAACCGGTACGCGCGGAACTTGTAGATGGCGTTGAACATCCAGGCCCCGAGGACGGGCACGCCTCCGCCGACGAGGCCGACGTAGGCGCCCAGGTTGGCGATGAGGTCGACCTTGAGGGCGGTGACGGTGCCGTCCTTCGTCGCGGCCAGGGTCAGCGTCTGGTACTGGTCTCGCCCGTGGTGCCCGGAGACGAGCGACTCCGAGCGGGTCTCGGTGTACTTCACCGGCTTGCCGATGTGCCGCGCGGCGGCCAGGGTCGCGAACTCCTCAGCGGTGGTCTGCAGCTTGCCGCCGAAGCCACCACCCACGTCGGGGGCGATGACCCTGACCTTGGACTCGGGCAGGCCGGTGGTTGCGGCGATGAGGAACCGCAGGATGTGGGGGACCTGGGTGGATGTCCACACCGTGATCTGCTCACCCGTGGGGTCGACGACCGTCGAGCGCGGCTCCATGAAGGCCGGGATGAGGCGTTGCTGGCGGTACTCGCGCTCGATGACGATGCCGTCCACCCGAGCCTTGGCGATCTCCTCGTCGACATCGCCACCGCTGCCCTGCTCCCCGGAGTCGAGCCGCCACAGGGCCGACGTGTTGGTGCCCAGGTCGGGATGAGCCAGGACGGCGTCCGTGACGGCCTCCTTGGCATCCAGCACGGCGGGCAGCTGGTCGTAGTCGACGTCCACGAGCTCGGCGGCGTCGCGCGCCTGCGCCGCGGTCCGAGCCACCACGAGGGCGACGATCTCCCCGGCGCAGGCGACGTGGTCGACGGCGACGGGCAGGTGGGCGGGCGCCTTCTGGTCGGTGGTGATCGGCCAGGCGTTGGCGACTGCCCCTTGGGTGTCCTTGATGTCGGCACCCGTCAGGACGGCGACCACCCCAGGCGCCTGCTTCGCCGCCGCGGTGTCGATGCCGGTGATCCTGGCGTGCGCGAACGGGCTGCGGACCATGGCCAGGTGCTGCATCCCCGTGAGCTGGAGGTTGTCGGTCCACTTGGTGCGGCCGGTGATGAGGCGCTGGTCCTCCTTGCGCTTGCGCGGCGCGCCGACCTCGGTCCTCGGGCGGTCCTCGACGGCGGTCATGACCCGGCTCCTTCCGAGGCGCCCGCGCCCGCACCGGCCGCCTGCTGCACGGCCTTGACGATGTTGTGGTAGCCGGTGCAGCGACAGAGGTTGCCCTCGAGCCCGACCCGGATCTCGTCCTCGGTGGGGCTCGGGTTCTCGTTGAGGACGTCGATGGCCTGCATGATCATGCCCGGCGTGCAGTAGCCGCACTGGAGGGCATGGCAGTCGTGGAAGGCCTGCTGCATCGGGTGCAGCTCGCCGCCTTGGGCCAGGCCCTCGATCGTGGTCACGTCGTGGCCGTCCGCCTGGACCGCGAGCACGTTGCAGGACTTCACGCTGCGACCGTCGAGGTGCACCGTGCACGCACCACAGTTGCTCGTGTCGCACCCGACGACCGTGCCTGTCTTGCCCAGCTGCTCCCTCAGGTAGTGGACCAGGAGCGTTCTCGGCTCCACCTCGTCGGAGTAGTCGACGCCGTCGACCGTGACGCTGATGCGGGTCATTCGATCACCTCTCTATGACACAGTGCTGGCTGACTACAGGCTGGCTGGACAGGCTGGCTGGACAGACTGGCTGGGCAGACCCGGCCCAATTCGGATACTTCTCCGTCCTCGGGGTGAGGACAACTGTCAATCCGGGTGGTTTCCGGTGGCCTCCTCGGGTCCGGACGTCGCGGCCACGAGGCCTGGCGCATGGTGGTGGATCGGGCCGTCGCGGTGACCGAGGCGCTCCCCGCGACCACCCCACTGGAGGGCGATGATCTCCGCCGCGATGCTCACGGCGGTCTCCTCCGGTGTGCGGGCGCCGAGGTCCAGCCCGACCGGGCTCGACAGGCGCGCCAGCTCTGCCTCGGTGAGGCCCGCCTCGCGCAGCCGCGCCATCCGGTCGTCGTGGGTGCGGCGCGAGCCCATCGCGCCGACATAGGCCACCTCGGGCAGCCGCAGCGCCACCTCCAGGACCGGCACGTCGAACTTGGGGTCGTGGGTCAGCACACAGATGACCGTCCGCGAGTCGATCCGGCCGGCGTCGCGCTCGGCCTCGAGGTAGCGGTGTGGCCACGTGACGACGACCTCGTCGGCGGAGGGGAAGCGGGAGCTGGTCGCGAAGACGGGTCGTGCGTCGCACACCGTCACGTGGAAGCCGAGGAAATGCCCCTGGTGGGCGACCGCAGCGGCGAAGTCGATGGCACCGAAGACGAGCATGCGCGGCTTGGGGGCGAACGACGAGACGAAGACCCGCATGCCCTCACCACGGCGCTCACCGTCCGGGCCGTAGGTCAAGGTCTCCGTCCGCCCCGAGGCGAGCATGCCGCGCGCATCGTCGGTGACGGCGTCGTCAGCCCGGGGCGAGCCGAGCGAGCCGGTCGACGCACCGGAGCTGCTGTCCTGCTCGGGTCGCACCACCAGCCGACGACCCAGCCAGGCCGGGTCGGGGTGCTCGATGACGGTGGCCAGGGCGACCGGCCGCCCTGCCTCGATGTCCTGGGCCACTTCCTCGAGCTCGGGGAAGGTCTGCCGGCTCACCGGCTCGACGAAGACGTCGAGGATGCCCCCACAGGTGAGGCCCACGGCATAGGCGTCGTCGTCACTGACGCCGTAGCGCTGCAGGACCGGCACACCGTCGGACACGACGGACTGGGCGAGCTCGTAGACGGCTCCCTCGACGCAACCGCCGCTGACCGAGCCGACCGCCTCTCCCCCGGGACCGACGAGCATCGCCGCGCCGGCCGGTCTGGGCGCTGAGCGCCACGTGCCCACGACGGTGCCAACGCCCACCGTGGCGCCGGCCCGCCACCAGCGGAGCAGCTCGGGGAGCACCTCACGCACGGCCGACCACCTCCACCAGCTCCTCGAAGGCGGCCATCGAGTGACCCGCCACGAAGTCGTCAACGTGCGGCAGGGCCGCCACGATCCCCTGCTGCACCGGCTGGTAGCCGGGCTTGCCACGGTGCGGGTTGACCCAGACGACCCGGTGCGCCAGTGCCTGCAGGCGACGCATCTGCTCACCGAGCGCCTCGGGCTCGTCGCGCTCCCACCCGTCACTGAAGAGCACCACCACGGCACCACGGGCCATCCCCCGCCGACCCCACCTGTCGAGGAAGGCGCGCACCCCCTCGGCGAGCCGGGTGCCGCCCGACCAGTCGGGGACGCTCGCACCGCAGGCGACCAGAGCGCGTTCGGGGTCGCGCTGCCGCAGGGGCCGGGTCACGTGGGTCAGCCGGGTGCCGAGGGTGAAGACCTCGACTGGCAGGCCGCTGGCCGCGTAGGTGTGGGCCAGGCGCAGGAGGGCGTCGGCGTAGGCGCTCATCGACCCGGAGACGTCGACCAGCAGGACGACCCGGCGGGCGCGGGTGCCCTTGCGGCGCCAGGCGATCGGGCCGGGCTCACCCATCCTGCGCAGCTGCTCCCGCAGGGTCTCCCGGGCGTCGACCGCTCCGCGGCGGGAGGGGGTCTGGCGGTGCGCCGGCCGGCGTGGGGCCCGTGGGCGCAGAGCCGCGAACATCGCCGCGAGCCGGGCCCGCTCGGCGCTGCTGAGCGACGCGACGTCGCGGTGCCGGAGCACCTCGGCCGCACTCGCCTGGGCGCGGACCACGTCCTCGGGGGACTCCCCCTCGCCGGACGACCCCTGCCCGAGGTCGAGCGGGGCCTGGGCGACCGTGTGGGTCGAGTCGCGGCGCCGGCGGGTGCCGGCGCGCTCGAGACCGAACCACGCGGCATACACCTGGTCGTAGCGCTCGAGATCGGCCGGCGACGCGCAGAGCGTGGCCCGGCCGGCCCAGTAGGCCGCGGACTGGTCGTGGGCGCCGACGGCCTCCACGGCCTCGAGGTAGGTGCGCTCGCGGTCGGCCGTGACATTGACGCCGGCGGCCCGCAGGGCCCGCGCGAACCCGAGGAGGATCTCGTCCGCCGCGTGCGCCGGCACTGCCTTCGTCGTCTCGGGGGTCATCGGGTCAGGATCCGGTCGAGGGCGGCCCTGACGCGCTCCGCGTCCTCGCGGTACTTCACGGCGACGCCCAGGCTCGCGGCCGCCGTGTCGAGGTCGAGGTCGGTGGCGCCGAGCTCGTCGAGGGCGCGGGCCCAGTCGAGCGTCTCGGCTACACCGGGTGGCTTGATGAGGTCGTGCTCGTTGCGCAGGCGTTGCACCGTCGAGACGACTTGGGCAGCAAGGGATTCGGAGACGTGCGGCGCCCTGGACCGGACGATCTGGAGCTCGCGTTCGAGGCTGGGGTGGTCGATCCAGTGGTAGAGGCACCGGCGCTTGAGCGCGTCGTGGAGCTCGCGGGTGCGGTTGGAGGTCAGCACCACGATCGGAGGCGTCGCCGCCGTGACCGTGCCCAGCTCGGGGATGGTCACCTGCCAGGTCGAGAGCACCTCGAGCAGGAACGCCTCGAACTCGTCGTCGGCGCGGTCGATCTCGTCGACGAGCAGGACGACCGGCGACTCGCGCAGCGCCCGCAGCACCGGACGGGCGAGCAGGAAGCGCTGGTCGAACAGCTGGTCCTCCACGTCCGCGAGGTCCCGGCCGTCGGACGCCACCGCCTCCACGGCGCGCAGGTGCAGGATCTGCCGAGGGAAGTCCCAGTCGTAGAGGGCCTGGGTCGCGTCGATGCCCTCGTAGCACTGGAGCCGGATGAGGGGCAGGTCGAGGGCCGCGGCGATGGCTTCGGCGAGCGCGGTCTTGCCGGTGCCGGGCTCCCCTTCGAGCAACAGGGGCCGCTCCAGCCGGAGCGCGAGCCAGGCAACCGTGGCGAGGGCGTCGTCGGCGAGGTAACCCGTGTCGGCAAGCCCCTGCGTCAGTGCCCCCGCGGACGAGAACGCCTCGCGTGGCTCCATGTCCACAGCATCACTCATCGGGACGACTAATTGAAGGGGCAAGATCTCGGTGCGGCGTCGAACGGTTGTCCGTTGCGCTCAGAGGCCCGCGGGGGTGTCGACGTCGCGTCCCGTGGCAAGGTCACCGCACTCGACCACAACATGGTCGTGGGTGGCGAGGTAGTCGCGAGCGCCCCTGTCCCCGGCGGCGACGTCGATGACGCCTTGCCAGTGTTCGCGGCCCATGACGACTGGGTGCCCCGGCACGCCTTGGTATGCCGCGCGCGCCAGCACCGCGGGTCCGGCACCCGCCGCCGTCACCCGCTCCACGACGGCCGCGTCGACGTCGGGCAGGTCGACGAGCAGGATGCACGCGACCTCTGCGTCGGTGGACTGGAGCGCGCCAACGCCGGCGCTCAGCGAGGCGCTCTGTCCCTGCGCCCAGTCCGGGGCCTCTACGACGAGGTCGGCTCCCGCCGCCCTCGCCAGCTCCTTGGCCCGCGACGACTCGGCGCCGACCACGACGATGACGGGCGAGCAGCCGCCGTCACGCAGCACCCGCACACCGCGCTCGACGAACGACCCACCGGCAGGGTCGTCGACCAGCGCCTTCGGGGTGCCCATGCGTCGGCCTCCCCCGGCGGCGAGGAGCAGCCCGGCTGGTTTCACCGGGACACCCTCCCACGCGCTGCCCGAGGCTGGGGATGAGGCGGGTCGGGGGACCGTCGGGTCAGGCGGGCGGCTCGGCCCGGTGCGCGTCCTCCACGTAGCGGTGGCCGTTGGACAGCGCCACGGACACGGCATCGAGCCAGCGCGGTGGCTGCTCGCCGATCCCTCTCGCGGCCAGCGCCGCCGTCAGGTCGGCGCGCAGGTCAGCGGGGTCGCGCCCCTCCGCGTCACGCCCGAGGCCGTCGATGACGTCCTGGATGACGGACTGGACGACCCGGTGGCGGTCGACATCGTCGTCGTCCATCTCCGCCAGGTTGCGGTCCTGCTCGCTCATGGTTCCTCCTCCGGTCGGGGACTCGGTCGCCCTTGTCCTACCCGCACCGCCGTCAGCCATGCGCCGTCGTCAGCCTGGCGCCGCAGTCAGCTCCGGCGGGCCAGGCCGGCTTCGATGGCCGCGATGATCCTCGGCCGCAGCTCGTGCGGGTCGATCACGGCGTCGACCGAGCCGACGCTGACGGCCCGGTGGATGCTGTGCACGCTGTCGAACTCGGACGCGACCTCACCGAGCTTCTCACTGCGCACTGCGGTGCGCAGGTCGGCCAGCTCGGTCGCGATCAGCGCCCGCTCGGCACCGGTGGCCTCGCCCAGGCGGGACTCGGCCTCCGTGACCCTCGGGTCGGCAGCGGTGCGTGCGTCGACGTCGCGGGAGAACACGACCGCGGCGGCCGGGGCGCCACCGATCACCGAGGCGAACGACCCCTCGACGGCGAGCACCGTCATCTCGGGGTTGAGGGCCTTGGAGAACACCACGAACGCGCCACCGTGGTAGCGGCTGACGACACAGAAGACGATCGGGCCGTTGAAGTTGACGATGGCCCGGCCGATCTCGGCGCCGTACTCGAGCTGCAGGCTGCGCATCGACTCCGGGGACCCGTCGAAGCCGGACAGGTTGGCCAGCACCACGAGGGGCCGGTTGCCACTGGCGGCGTTGATCGCACGGGCGGCCTTCTTCGACGACCGCGGGAAGAGGGTGCCGGCCGTGTAGGTGTCCGGGCCGTCGGTGGGCGGGAACCCGCGCCGCGCGACGGTCTTCGACTCGATCCCGAGCAGGCAGACCGGGATGCCGCCCAGATGGGCGTCCTGGACCACCGCGGTCTCGGCGTCGGCCATGCCGGCCCAGCGCTCGAGGGTGGGGTGGTCCTGGTCGGCGACCGCTGCCATGAGGATGCGGATGTCGAACGCCTTCTTGCGGTCGGGGTTCGTGGCGGGCGAGAAGATGTCGCCGACTGTCGTGAACCCCGAGTCAGGGATGACGTGCGGGTATGCCGTGACGTCGCGGTCTGCGGCGTCCGTGGTCGTCGCGCGGCGCGGGCCGGGCTCACCCGGGTGGACGTACGTGTGGTCGTAGTGCGCCATCAGCACGTCACGCGCGCCGGCGAGGTCAGGTGCCCAGTACTGCGCCTGCCCGTTCGGGCCCATCACGCGGTCGTAGCCCCCGATCCCGAAGTTGTCCTCGGCGGAGACGCCACCGGAGAAGTCCAGCGACTGCTTGCCGGTCAGCACCATCGCGCTGTCCGGTGTCATGACGAGGATTCCCTTGGTGTGCATGAGCATCGTGGCCTCGGCGTTCCAGTAGGGCTGGGCGCCGACGTTGATCCCTGCCACCACGATGTTGATCTCACCACCGGACTGGGTGAACTCGATGATCCGCTTGAGGGCCTTCGCGACCCAGTCCATGTTCTCGGTGCCCGAGTCCATCGAGATCCGCGCACCGGCGGACAGCGCGAACCACTCGACCGGCACGTGCATCTTCTCGGCCAGGTCGAGGGCGGCGATGATCCGCGTGCACTCGGCCTCGGACACGGCACCGAGGGCCTTGAGCGGGTCGCCGCACAGAAGCACCCGCGTCATGCCCTCGGGGTAGCGCTCGGTGGGCGTCGTGATGAGCCCGGCGATGATCCCGGCCTTGTTGAGGCCGTAGGGACGGTCGACGGGAGCCAGTGCGCCCGTGTCGTCGAGGTCGTACTCGGTCGCGGTGCCACCCGGCCCGGCGATCATGGCCTGCAGCTCGTAGGGGTAGACGACGCCCCGACGCCGGGCCCGGACGACCTTCTGGGCGTAGTCGTCGAGCGGCTTCAGCCGGGTGGTCGGGGGCTCCTCCACCGACGTGACGACGCCGGAGCCGGGCTGGAAGTGGAACCGGGCGGCCAAGGGCGCGATGGCCCCGTCCGGCCCGGCGATCCGGCCCTGCACGAGCACCTCCTCGATGCCCGCGCCCGCGGTGAGCGGTGCGATCTTGGCCTGGAGGGCCGTCAGCTGGTCGAGGTCGGCCTCGATCGGGGGCCAGATGTGCACCCACACGTGGTTCATGTCGAGCCGGGCGCCCGCTGCTCCGCGCGCCGCGCGGGCCCGGCGGATGGCCTCGAGGCAGTTGGCGATGGCCCGCTCCGCGTGCGGCAGGGCGGTGACCCGGCCGCGCTCGTCGCGGACGACGACGAGCTGGCGCACCTGGGCGAGCGCCACGAGGCGCTGGTCCGCCTCGTTGCCGGGTGCGGTGCAGAGGTAGAGCAGCACGTCCTCGGGAGCGTCGAGACGGGTGACCTCGAAGTCGCGCAGCCGCCAGAGGTTGAGCCGCCGCCCGACCATGGGGTGCACACCTCGCACCAGCCGGTCCTCGACCATGCCGCCGGCCCCGTCCGGGCGGAAGGTGAAGTAGGCCACCGGCCGACCGCCGCCCGGGCAGACGGCGATCGCGACGCGACGGAGTCGGTGCGCAAACGGCATGGCGGCGAGCAGCTCGCCGAGCCGCGCCGAGGCGTCTTCGGGCGACGAGGGCTCATCGGGCCAGGACAGGTAGAGGTCGACGACCCCTTCCGAGCCCTCTGTCGCCTCCTCGAGCTGACCCGAGACCGCCTGCTCGAGCTCACCGCCGGGGACGAGCTCGTCGACCCGGCCGACACTGGTCACGAGGTGCGTCGCGCGCCCGTCGAGCGTGTAGTCGGCCACCGCGAAGGGACGGGCACCGACCGCGAGCTCCCGCAGGCCGGTGAGGTCGTGCTCGCGGTAGTGCCGCTTGATGAGGACGGCGAGCATCGGCTCGCGCTGCGGCACACCGCCCTCGAGGCGTTCGGCGAGGAACTGCACGATCTGCTCGGGGATCGCGGCCAGCGCGTCGATGCGGCGGGCGCGGTCCTCGCCACCCGGCATACCCTCCAGGGCGGTGAGCTCGTCACTCACGCCACCGAGGACGCTCGCGCGGTCGGCGTCGACCAACGGCTGGTCGAACCAGCGGAACCGCACGCTCCGGGCGAGGTCGCCGACGACGGGGAAGCGCAGCTGGGTGGCGACCACGAGGCGGTCGAGGACCTCGCGGGCGGCCGCGTCGAGCGGCGGCTCGGGGCACGGCTCGACCATCCAGCGCTGCAGCAGGGAGGTGGCCAGCGCGACGTCGGGGGCCGAGCGCTGCTGCGACAGGAAGACCCGGAACACCGCCTGCTCGAGCTCCGGGGTGCGGTCGAGGCTGTCGAGGTCGTAGTGGCGCAGGACGTTGGCGAGCTTGCTGCGGAACTGCTCGGGCAGCGCGCCACGGTCGGGGTCGAGGCTCTGGAGGTAGGTGTGGAAGTGCTCGCGGGGGCTGTGCACCCGGTGCTCGACGTGGGCTTCCTCCCCCGCCGGACGGTTGCGGCTCAGCTCGGCGAAGTCGGCGAACACCTCGAGGACATCCACCTCGGCGCGGATCTGCGAGACGCCCTGGGCAGTCAGCTCGTCGCGGGCAGACAGGTAGCTCGTGAGGGTGCTGCCCTCGTCGCGCTGGTCGAGGTCGTAGCCGAGCAGCATCGCCGCGAGCGCGTCGCGAGCGTGGTCGGCCGTGGCGGCCGCCGCGTCACCCGACCGGGCGCCCTCGGGGAGGTCGAGGTCGATCGGATCGTCGTCGACCCCCTCCGCCGGGGCTTCGTCGGCGTCGCCCACGGGCTCGAGCCGCACCAACGGGGTGCCGGTCTCGACCTGGCTGCCCGCGGAGACCAGCAGCTCCTTGACCCGACCGGCGAAGGGAGCGGGCAGGACGGTCTCCATCTTCATCGACTCGAGCACGAGGACCGGCGCGCCCGCGGCGACCTCCGCGCCGACCGCGACAGGGGTCGCGACGACGAGGGCCGGTGCGGGAGAACGCAGCACACCACCCTCGTCGCGGCTCACGCGGTGGGTCACCCCGTCGACCTCGACGAGCTGGATCGGCCCGTGGGTGGCCGTGATGAGTCGGTGCGTGCGGCCGGCGATGGTGATCCGGCTCGTGTACTCGTCGAGGCGGTCGAGGTCTGCGTCGACGGTCTGTTCGGTCGCCCCTGCGGCGATCAGCACGCGGAACCGGTGCGGTCCGATCCGCCACACCGTGACCTTGTATGCCGTGCCGCGGAGCTTGAGGTCGATGGCGCGACCGGTGCGGTGCTGCACCTGGGGTCGGCCTCCTCGGGAGGTCTCGAGCAGGCGGGTGCGCTCGAGCGCCTCCTCGTCCTCGTAGCCCTCGATGCCTGCCGCGACGAGCGCCACACCCGAGTGGCGGTGGGACACCAGTCGGCCCTCGGCGCGGACGCGGTCGATCCAGCCGGTGTCGGCGCTGCCGTCGATGACCTCGGGCTGGTCGAGCAGGTCGAGGATGAAGCTCTTGTTGGTGGCCCCACCCTCGATCACCACGGTCGTCTCGCCCATCGCGCGGCGCAGGCGGGCCAGCGCCTCGTCGCGGTCGCGCCCGACGGCGATGATCTTGGCGATCATCGAGTCGAAGTCGGCGGGGATCGAGTCGCCCTCGCCCACGCCGGTGTCGACCCGGATCCCGGGACCAGACGGCAGGTTGAGGAGGCTGATGCGTCCGGGCGACGGCGCGAAGTCGCGGTCGGGGTCCTCGGCGTTGAGCCGGGCCTCGACGGCGTGCCCCTCCTCGGTGGGCCGCTCCCCCTCGAGACGACCGCCGCCGGCCACGTGGATCTGCAGCTTGACCAGGTCGGTGTCGGTGGTGACCTCGGTGATGGGGTGCTCGACCTGGAGGCGGGTGTTGACCTCCAGGAACGCGAAGAACTTCTCGCCCGGGTGGTAGAGGAACTCGACGGTGCCGGCACCGGCATACCCGACCGCGACGGCGAGCCGCTCGGCACTGGCCTTGACCTCGGCCACCTGCTCCGGCGCGAGGACGGGTGAGGCGGACTCCTCGATGACCTTCTGGTTGCGCCGCTGGATGGAGCAGTCGCGCACGCCGATGGCCCACGCCGTGCCCTGTCCGTCAGCGATGACCTGCACCTCGACGTGCCGGGCACCGGTCACCAGCCGCTCGAGGAAGACGACACCGGAGCCGAAGGCACGCTGCGCCTCGTCACGGGTGCGCTCGTAGGCGTCGGTGAGGTCGGCGTCGCTCGCGACCATGCGGATGCCGCGACCGCCGCCGCCGGCGGTCGCCTTCAGCATCAGCGGGTAGCCGATGCGCGCCGCCGCGGTCTTGGCGTCCTCGAGGGTGTCGACTCCGCCACCGCTCCACGGCGCCACGGGGACCCCGACCTCCTCGGCGATGATCTTGGACCCGATCTTGTCGCCCAGCCTGCGCATGGCCTCGGGGCTGGGGCCGATGAAGGTGACCCCGATCCGGGCGCAGACCTCGGCGAAGTTCGGGTCCTCGGCGACGAACCCCCAGCCGACCCAGGCGGCGTCGGCACCCGTCTCGCGCAGAGCCTTCTCGAGCACGGCGTAGTCGAGGTAGGGACGGTTCGCCGCCGGACCCAGGTTGTACGCGTGGTCGGCCTCGCGGACGAACATGGCCCGCTTCTCGCCCTCGGTGTGCAGCGCGACGGTCTCGATGCGGTGCCCGTCGACCCCCGCCTGCGCGTTGAGGTCGCGCACCGCGTGGATGAGCCGCATGGCGGCCTCGCCGCGGTTGACGATGGCGATGCGCGAGAACATCCGGTGGGCCTCCCAGCGACGACGGACAGCGGAACGCTGCCGAGCCTGCCACCGATCACGGGTGACTCGCGAGTAATGCCACCCCTGACTGGCGCCGCAGGCGCTCGTCCGCGACGCGGCATACCGTGGATGGCACCTGCGTGCTTGCCAACATCCGACGGCACCTGCGACACTATTACAGACCGTTCGGTCAGTTAATCACCTCACCGCGGAGGGTTGCATGACGGACACCACCACGGCCCCGCCCGGGACCGACGAGGGCGACCTGCTGGCCGGGTTCGAGGCCACCATCGCCCGCAACGACCGCATCGAACCCCGCGACTGGATGCCCGACGGCTACCGCAAGACGCTGGTGCGCCAGGTCGCCCAGCACGCGCACTCCGAGATCATCGGCATGCAGCCGGAGGGCAACTGGATCGGGCGCGCCCCGTCGCTGCGCCGCAAGGCGATCCTGCTGGCCAAGGTGCAGGACGAAGCCGGCCACGGGCTCTACCTCTACTCCGCGTGCGAGACCCTCGGGGTCAGCCGCGGCCAGCTCACCGAGATGCTCATCGAGGGCCGCCAGAAGTACTCCTCGATCTTCAACTACCCGACCCTCTCCTACACCGACGTCGGCACCATCGGCTGGCTCGTCGACGGAGCGGCGATCTGCAACCAGGTGCCGTTGTGCCGCACCTCGTTCGGGCCCTACGGCCGCGCGATGATCCGCATCTGCAAGGAGGAGTCCTTCCACCAGCGGCAGGGCTACGAGCTGCTGATGACGATGATGCGGGGCACCGACGAGCAGCGCGCGATGGTGCAGGAGTCGGTCAACCGGTTCTGGTGGCCGGCGCTGATGATGTTCGGCCCGCCCGACGACGAGTCCCCGAACTCGGCCCAGTCGATGGCGTGGGGCATCAAGCGCAACACCAACGACGACCTGCGCCAGCGGTTCGTCGACATGTCCGTGCCCCAGGCCGAGGCACTCGGCGTCACGTTCCCCGACCCCGACCTGCGGTGGAACGAGGAGCGCCAGGCGCACGACTTCGGCCAGCCCGACTGGGACGAGTTCATGCAGGTCGTCAAGGGCAACGGCCCGTGCAACACCCAGCGCATCGCACACCGCCGTGCCGCGCACGAGGACGGCGCGTGGGTGCGCGAGGCCGCGACCGCGTATGCCGCGCAGCAGCTGTCGTTGGAGGCCTCGCCCTCCGACGTCGACGGGAAGGGCACCGCATGAGCGACCAGACATCACCCGATGAGCGGGTGCGCGCCGAGTGGCCGCTCTACGAGGTGTTCGTCCGCGGCAAGCGCGGGCTCAACCACGTGCACGTCGGTTCGCTGCACGCCGCGGATGACGACATGGCGCTGCGCCATGCCCGCGACGTCTACACCCGCCGCAACGAGGGCGTCAGCATCTGGGTGGTGCAGTCCAAGGACATCGCGGCGTCGAGCCCGGACGAGAAGGACCCGATGTTCGCCCCGAGCGGGGACAAGGTCTACCGGCACCCCACGTTCTACGAGATCCCCGACAACGTCCCCCACATGTGAGCTGCTGACCATGCCTGAATCACCGCAGCCCGACGGGCTCGACGCGATCCAGTCGGTCGCCGACGACGTCGCCCACCAGCCGTCGCACCCTGCCCCCGACCCCAACGACGCCCACGGCTCCGTCTATGACGGGCTGCTGGGTGGCGACCCCTCGCACTGGGCCTTCGGCACGGACTTCGAGGACCCGCTGGCCGGCGTCGACACGACGATCCCCGACGGGGTCGACGCGAGCGACCTCGGCACCTACTGCCTGATGCTGGCCGACGACGCCCTGGTGGCGTCGCAACGGCTCTCGGAGTGGACCAGCCGCGCGCCCGACCTCGAGGACGACATCGCGCTGTCCAACATCGCGCTCGACCTCCTCGGCCAGGCCCGGCTGCTGCTCGCCCGAGCCGCGGCGGCCGACCCGTCGCTGGTCCCGGCGCTGCCCGAGGGCTCCCCGGTGCCGCCCGAGGACGCCCTCGCGTTCTTCCGCGGTGACGGCGACTTCCGCAACGTGCGGCTCGTCGAGCTCGACAACGGCGACTTCGCGGTGACCATCGTCAAGCTGCTGCTCTTCTCCAGCGCACGGATCGCGGTCTTCGAGAAGCTCGTCGACAGCCGCGACCACGTGCTCTCCGCCGTGGCCGCCAAGGGCGTCAAGGAGCTGACCTACCACCGCGACTACGCAGGGCGCTGGTTCCTCACCCTGGCTCGTGGCACCGACGAGTCGCGGCGCCGCATCGAGGCCGCCCTGGCGAAGGTCTGGCCCCTCCAGGCCGAGCAGTTCGCGACCCACGAGGTCGAGGCCCGCGTCGCCCGGGCCGGGGTCGGGGTCGACCCCGCGACGGTCGCTGACGCGGTCGCGGTCGTCCTCGCCCAGGTCTTCGCCCTCAGTGGTGTGGAGCCGCCGACGGTCGCACCGATGGCCGCAGTCCAGGGTCGCCAGGGTCGCGACGGCATGCACACCGAGGCGCTCAGCCGGATCCTCGGCGAGCTGCAGGTCGTGGCCCGCGCGCACCCGATGGGTCAGTGGTGACCATGGCCCCGGCGACCCAGACCTCCCGCCGGTTCGAGGTGGTCGCGCCGGGTTCGCCCGGCGTGGCCACCTCGCACGGGGAGCTGCGCGAGCGGGCGTGTGCCGTAGCTCGGCGCGTCACCGACCCGGAGATGCCGATGCTCACGCTCGAGGACCTCGGCGTCCTGCGCGAGGTGGCAGTCGGACCGTCGGGGTCCGTCACCGTGACGATCACGCCGACCTACTCCGGCTGCCCCGCCATGGCAACGATGCGCGACGACCTCGTGCGCACCCTCGGCGAGGCAGGCCTGCAGGCCACCGTCCGGGTCTGCCTCAGCCCGGCCTGGTCGAGCGACTGGATCACTGACGCGGGTCGGGCCGCACTGCGCGCGCACGGGCTGTCCGCGCCCGGACCGGCACCACGCCGCGCCGGTCCGGTACCCCTCGCCCTCCATCCGCGGCGTCGCGAGATCGACTGTCCCCGTTGTGGTTCGAGTGATGTCAAGCTCACGTCCGAGTTCGGGGCGACGTCGTGCAAGGCCCTCTACCGCTGCACGAGCTGCCTCGAGCCGTTCGAGCACGTCAAGGAGATCTGAGTGTCAACCGGCTCGCTGCTGCTCCCGAAGACGACCCGGACCGCCCCGGTCTTCCACACGCTCACCGTGCACTCGGTCGAGCAGCTGACTGACGACGCCGTCGCGGTGAGCTTCGACGTCCCGGCCGAGCTCGCCGCGGCATACGACTTCGCTGCGGGACAGTCACTGACGCTCCGGCGGCGCATCGACGGCCAGGAGCACCGCCGCACGTACTCGATCTGCGCCGCGGTCGGTGAGCGACCGCGCATCGGCGTCCGCGAGATCCCGGACGGTCTCTTCTCGCACTGGCTGGTCCACGACGTCACGCCGGGCACGGAGATCGAGGTGCAGACGCCGTCAGGCAGCTTCCGCGCCGATCCCGCGACCGGTGGTCGGCACCTGTGCGTCGCGGCCGGCTCGGGCATCACGCCGATGCTGTCCATCGCCACCACGATGCTCAGCAACCCCGACGCCGAGGTGACGCTGATCTACGGCAACCGCACCACGGGGTCGGTGATGTTCGCCGAGGAGCTGGCCGACCTCAAGAACCGCCACGGGTCGCGCCTGCAGCTGATCCACGTGCTGTCGCGGGAGCCCCGCGACGTAGAGCTCTTCTCCGGACGGATCGACGCCGAGCGACTGCGTCGGCTGCTCGACCTGCTCGTGCCCGTGCAGGACGTCGACGACGTGTGGCTGTGCGGGCCGTTCGCCATGATCGGCGCAGCCCGTGAGGTGCTGGCGGAGGTCGGGGTGGCCCAGGAGCGCATCCACTTCGAGCTCTTCTACGTCGACGAGCCGCCGCCGGAGCTGCACCGCGCCGACGCTGTGGTCGAGGGCGAGACCAGCGACGTCACCGTCGTGCTCGACGGGTCGAGCTCCACCGCCCCCATGCCGCGCGGCCAGTCGATCCTCGACGCAGCGCAGGCGACGCGCACCGACCTGCCGTTCGCCTGCAAGGGCGGGGTCTGCGGCACCTGCCGAGCCCTCGTCCGCGACGGCGAGGTCGACATGCGCCGCAACTACGCGCTCGAGAAGGGTGAGGTCGAGCAGGGCTTCGTCCTCACCTGTCAGTCCTACCCCGTCAGCGACACCGTCACAGTCGACTTCGACGCCTGACCTTCCCCGAGATCGAGGAGACGAACGTGACCGAGGCCTTCATCGTCGACGGTGTCCGCACCCCCATCGGCCGGTATGCCGGTGGGCTGGCTTCGGTGCGCCCCGACGACCTCGCCGCGCTCGTCGTGCGCGAGGTGGTGGCCCGGTCCGGCATCGACCCCGAGCTGGTCGACGAGGTGGTCCTCGGCGCGGCCAACCAGGCCGGCGAGGACAACCGCAACGTCGCCCGGATGGCCCTGCTGCTGGCCGGGCTCCCCCAGTCGGTGCCCGGCTTCACCGTGAACCGGCTCTGCGCCTCAGGCCTGACCGCCATCGCCACCGCTCGCCAGATGATCGCGGCCGGCGACGCCGATGTCGTGATCGCCGGTGGGGTCGAGTCCATGACGCGCGCGCCGTGGGTGACCGAGAAGCCGACCAAGGCGTTCGCCCGACCGGGGGCGACCTTCGACACCTCGATCGGGTGGCGGTTCGCGAACCCACGGTTCGACGCCGACACCACACTGACCATGCCGCAGACCGCGGAACGCGTTGCGCAGCACTGGCACCTGACGCGCGACGAGCTCGACGCCTTCGCCCTGCGCTCGCACGAACGCGCCCTCGACGCGATCAAGAACGGCCGGTTCGAGGCGGAGACGGTCGCCGTGCCGCTGCGGGACGGCGAGTTCGCGGTCGACGAGGGGCCGCGCGCGGACACCAGCCTCGAACGCCTGGCCGCGCTGCGACCCCTGCACGGACCCGACGGGGTCATCACGGCCGGCAACTCCAGCGCCCTCAACGACGGCGCGGCCGCCGTCGTCGTCGCGAGCGAACGGTTCATCGAGGCGCACGGCCTCACCCCGCGGGCCCGGGTCGTCGCGGCCGCCAGCGCCGGCGTGGCCCCGGAGGTCATGGGGATCGGCCCCGTCCCTGCGACGCGCAAGGCCCTGGCCCGGGTCGGGTGGAGCGTCGACGACCTCGACGCCGTGGAGCTCAACGAGGCCTTCGCGTCCCAGTCGATCGCCTGCATCCGCGACCTGGGGCTCGACCCCGACCTCGTCAACGCCGACGGCGGCGCGATCGCCCTCGGCCACCCCCTCGGGTGCTCCGGCACCCGCATCGTCGTGACCCTCCTCGGACGGCTCGAGCGGGCTGGTGCGCACCGCGGTCTCGCGACGATGTGCGTCGGGGTCGGCCAGGGCAGCGCCCTGCTCCTCGAACGCCCTTGACCCGCAACCGTTTCCAGCCATTCACGCTCTTCCGGATTTCCAGAACGGAGCATCCATGACCGACTCCACTGCCCTGCCCGAGCGCGTCCTCGTCTACGGAGGAGGGCGGATGGGCGCCGGCATCGCGCACGCCTTTGTCGCGGCCGGGTCTTCGGTCCGGGTCATCGAGACCGACACATCGTCCGCGCGAGCCGCAGTCGAGCGGGTGGGAAGCAGCCTGCGCAAGGCAGTCGACAAGGGAGCGCTGACCGAGGACCTCGAGGTCGTCCTGCAACGCGTCACGGTGAGCACTGGACCGTACCCTGACTACGGGGACGTCGAGCTGGCCATCGAGGCCGTCCCGGAGGACCTCGAGCTCAAGCAGTCGGTGTTCCAGCGGCTCGAGCAGGCGCTGCCACACGCCGTGCTGGCCACCAACACCAGCTCGCTGTCGATCGACGCCATCGCCTCCGGGCTGAGCGCCCCCGAACGGTTCATCGGTCTGCACTTCTTCAACCCGGTGCCCACCAGCGACCTCGTCGAGATCGTGCTGGGCACGCAGACGTCCGCGGGCCTCGCCGAGGACGCCCGTGGCTGGGTCTCCGCCCTGGGCAAGACCGCCATCGTCGTCAAGGACTCCCCAGGGTTCGCGAGCAGTCGCTTGGGCGTGGCCATCGCCCTGGAGGCGATGCGCATGGTGCAGGAGGGCGTCGCGTCCGCGGCGGACATCGACACCGCGATGACCCTCGGCTACCGCCACCCGGTGGGACCACTGCGCACCACCGACATCGTGGGCCTCGACGTCCGCCTCGCCATCGCGGAGCACCTCGCGCGCGAGCTGGGTCCGCGGTTCGAACCGCCGCAGCTGTTGCGCGACAAGGTGGCCGCCGGCGAGCTGGGTCGCAAGACCGGACGGGGTTTCTACGACTGGTGAGGCCGGTCCAGCGCCAACCCGTCGAAGACGATGGTCGTGATCGCCTCGGAGAGCTGCTCGCCGTCGACCCCACCACCGGCGCGGTGCCACTCGACGAGTGAGTTGACCATGCCGAAGAGCAACCGGCTCACCAGGGCCGGGGGCACGTCGGTGCGCAGCGACCCCTCGTCGATGGCCTCCTTGACGAGCGCGGCGAGCCGCGCGTCGATGTCGCGACGTCGCCGCAGGGCGGCTCGCTCCACCTCGCTGTTGCCGCGCACCCGCAGGAGCAGCGTGACCGCCGGCTGGTGCTCGACCAGCACCTCGACGCTGCGGTGCACCGCCTGCCGCAGCCGTTCGTATGCCGTGTGGCCGGCAGCGTCGTGGCTCGCCTCCTCGATGACGCGGGTGAGCCCGTCGAGGGCCTCGTCGAGGGCCAGCGAGAGCAGGTGGGTCTTGCTCGGCACGTGGTGGTAGATCGCCGACTTGCTGAACCCGAGCTCCCGGGCCAGGTCACCCATGCTCGTGCCGTCGTACCCCTGCTCGTTGAAGAGCTCGATGGCCCTGCGCAGCACGGTCTCCTGGTCGTACCCCGGACGCCCGCGCCGCGGTGAACCCGAGGTCGCAGGTGCTGGTTCGCTCACGTCGGCCAGACTCTCACAGCGAGCCCCGGTGGGGCGCTGTCCAGGGGGCGCCGCGCGGGCTGGTCGGCCATGGACGAGACTCGAGCCATGACGATCTTCTCGGCAGCCAAGCGCTCAACCGCCGTGGTGCCGCACCCCCGCGACTCGGTCTGGGACGTCCTGAGTGACGCGACGCTGGTCGGCAAGCTGACCCCGATGGTGCGGTCGATCGAGGACCACGGCAGCACCTGGCTCTGGAAGCTCGCACCGATCGAGGTGCTCGGCAAGAGCATCGGGCTCTCGTTCACCGAGCGCATGGAGTTCACGCCCAAGGAGCGGATCGTCTACACCCACGCGCCGAAGGGTGACGAGCGCGCCGGGGTCGAGGGCATCTACCAGCTGGCCGACAGCGGCGCCGGGACCCGCCTGACGATCGAGCTCGGGGTCGACGTCGACCTGCCGTTCCCGCGGCTCGCCAAGCCCGCGGTCCAGGCCTCGATGCAGGCTGTCATCGCGGCCATGGGAGTCGGGTTCGCGCGCAACCTCGAACGCGAGCTGGCTCGTCGCGAGCGCAGTCAGCAGAGGTCAGGGAGCCACTGATCCGGTCCAGGCTGCGTCGGAGCTGAGCGGGCCGATGACGTCGCGCTCGGAGTCCGGGACCGACGCGTCCGGGACGGCGAGCGCCCGGTCGAGCGCCTCGGCGACCGGCGTGAGGGCATGGCCCGGCGGCATCAGCTGGACCACGAAGTCCTGTCGGCCGCACACCATGTCGTGGTGCAGGCTCTCGACCAGCGACTGCACGGTGGAGGCCGGTGCGCGGGTGAGCGCGGGGGCGAGACGCGACACCAGGGCGGTCGGCAGGCCCGGCACGCTCACCTGCACCCTGCGCAGCCCGGCGCGGTCCGCGTAGAGCCGCAGCAACGCGGCATAGGGCATCCGCTCCCCGCTGCCGAGGTCGAAGTGCCGGCTCACGGCTGGGGCGGTCAGGGCGCCGACCAGCGCGGTGACCACGTCCGTGATGGCGACCGGCTCGACCCGGCTGTCCATCCAGCGGGGCAGCACCTGGACGGGCAGCCGCTCGCTCAGCTGGCGCATGATCTCGAACGAGGTCGACCCGCTGCCCACCACCATCGCCGCGCGCAGGGCCAGGGTCGGGATGCCGGAGTCGGTGAGCACCTGTTCGACCTCGAGCCGCGACCTCAGGTGGGCAGACAGGTCGTCGTCCGGGACGTCAGGGACCAGACCGCCGAGGTAGACGATGCGGCCCAGGCCGGCCCGGACCGCGGCGTGGGCGGCGTTGTAGGCGCCCTCGCGGTCGCTGGTCGCGAAGTCGTCACCACCGAGTCCGTGGACGAGGTAGTAGAGCACCTCGGCGCCGGTCACGGCCAACCGCGCCGTGGGGCGGTCGAGGACGTCGACCTCGACCACGTCGACCTGCTCGGCCCACCAGAACCGCCCGGCCGACGCCGCTCTGGTGAAGGTGGCCGTCACGTCGTGGCCGGCCGCGAGCAGGGCCGGCACCAGGCGACTTCCGACGTAGCCACCCGCGCCCATGACGACGACTCGCACCAACGACTCCCGGGGTTCGGCCGTGGCCGCTGGCAGCACCCACGAATGGGTCGAACCTACCTCGCGGGTTCGCCGGCCTCCTCGTGGGCCGGGGGCGCCGGGACCGGCGCCGCGGCGGCGGGCGACCACACGACGGACCGCAGGGCGAGCATGCGCGCCTGCGTGACCTTGCCCCGCACGGCAGCCACCTCCTCCGGACCGGCCGGCCCGACCCTCTCGGTGTGCCGCCAGCCCGGGCCGCTGACCGTCACGCTGAGCGTCACCCCGAGAGCCACGGTGTCGGGTGCGCCAGCGCCGGGCACGGCACGCCGCCAGCCGCGACCCCGAGGCGCGGTGTCCTCCCTGATCGCCCAGGCGACGGCATTCACCGGGGCACTGCCGGCCGGGGTCAGCACGGTGCGATGGCTCGCCGAGATCTCACCGATCGCGAGGACGAGCCGTTCCGTCCCCTGACCTCGAGGTGTGTCCATGGTCGTGCCTTCTTCCGGGGCGGGGCCGGGTCGTCGCCCAGCCGTGGTCGGGGCGCCAACCCGGCGCCTGCCATCAAGGAGTCCGCAGGCCCGTTCCCATGACGCGCGACCGGGTGGCGCGCCGCCCGGTCGCGCGCCACCCGGTCGCCGGCTCGTCGGTCGCGTCCGACGCGGTCGAGCCGGTCCGCGCCCACCTAGTGCCGTCGACGGCGGCGTGCGAGTCCGGAGAGGACAGCGCCCGACCCGAGCAGCAGGGAGCCGACCGCCACCAGCTCGAGGACATCGATGCCGGTGAACGCGAGCGACGAGTCGTCCGGGGTGACCAGCGCTCCCGCGGCACCGCCCCCACCGGTGGCCACGACGTCGTGGTCGGTGCTGGCGGGCGACGTGATCGTGCCGGACCCCGTGGCCGTTGTGCTCGACGCCGTCGTCGCGGTGGTCGAGGTCGCGGTGGTCGAGGTCGTCGAGGTCGAGGTCGCGGTGGTCGAGCTTGCGGTGGTCGAGCTCGCGGTGGTCGAGCTCGTCGTCGTCGTGGTCGCCGATCCGGTGCCATCGCCTCCGGCGTCGCTGCGGCGGACCTCGTCGTGGACCGGAGTGTCCTGACCGTTCACGCTGACCACGGCCCCGTTGGTGTAGGTCGTGGCCGTGGGGTCCACCACGGTGGCCAGCACCCGGAGCTCGGTGTACTCCCCGGCAGGGACCTGGGACCAGGTGACGGAAACCCCTTGCGGGGTGCAGGAGATCTTCGGCACGTAGGTGCCGTCGTCGCGGGGGTCGGTCACGTCTCCTGCGGCGTCGAGGACGGTGCCGATGGTCACGGCGACGGTGGCGCAGTCGAGAGCCAGACCGGGGCCGGGCGTGTCCGCGATGGTGACGTCACTGCTGTCGGAGGTGGTGGCCGGGGCCCGGACCGCCGACCGGGTCGTGGTCTGGGCAGCGTCGCTCCACCACATGTACTTGCTCGGCACGGTGCGGTCCTCGGTGCAGGGCCCGGCACACGGTCCCACGGTGGGGAGGTCGACCCTGACGACCTCGTCGCCCACCTGGAAGTCCAGGTCGACGGTCTCGTCGGTCGTCTCCGCGACGTACTGGGTCGAGAAGTGACAGCTGCCGTGGACGTCGACGTGGGTGAGCACGTAGTCGGTCAGCGTGAACACGACGTGGCCGCTGGCGTCGGCATGGGCCGAGGCCACGGGGAGCCCGTCCCGCCCGGCGAGGACGAAGTCCGTCGCGCCGAACCACCGCAGCTCCGATGGCAGGTCGAGGCTGAAGGTGTCACCGGGCGCCGAGCCGTCGGGCACGGCCCAGGTGCAGGCGAAGTCCACCGTGTCCCACTGCGCCGTGCCGGTCGCCGTGGTCGTGATGGAGGTGATGGCCCCGTCGATGGTGGCGGCCCGTGCCGTCCGGGCACTCAGCAGGGTCGCACAGGCCAGGACCACAGCGCACGCGGCCAGTGCCGCGAGCCACCTGGTGGCCTGCAGACGTCGTACGAGAGTGGCCCCTCGGGCCTGGTGTCCAGCGTGAAAGTTCGTCATGTCCCACCCCAAAAGCATCGGTCGTCGAATGGCACGCTCGCGCGGCCCCTTTTGATGCGAGACGCGTATCTCCCCGTTGCGTGACGCGGTCGGTCGCGCAATGACACCTGGCAGGGGCCGGCGCCGTTGGCGCGTCACTGTTCGGCGCCGTCGCCGTCTCTGGTTCGGGGACGAGACGAGGGGCCTGTGGGGGCCCTGGCTACAGATCACGGACATCGTCGAGCCCCGCACGCGGCAGGTCTGCGTCACCAAAGGCGTCGCCGTTCGTCCTCCAGTTGAAGCCGCGTCCTCCAGTTGGAGCCGCGTCCTCCAGCTGAAGGCGTGACCGGGGGGCCGGCGCTGGCCGACCTGACCCGTGCGCCCCTCGTCCAGTCGACCACCGTCCAGTCGACCACCGACCGAAGAGGGGGACCTCCGAATGACCTCGACCGGCAGCGACTTTCCCGAACCCAGTGACTGCCCCGAGCCGGATCGGGCCGGCGCGATCGGCCGGTGGCCGTTCGGCCTGGAGGCCGAGGAGGTCGAACGACCTCACGTCGTCGTGACACTCGACACCCGCACCGGTGGAGCGACCTTCTCCGGCCCCTACCGCACGGCCATCGGTGCCCTGTGCGCGGCGGATGTCGAGTACCAGGTGGACCGGGACCAGGGCGGAAGGGGCGAGCGCACCTTCCACGTGGCCACGCTGCACACCCCGGTCGGCTGCGACGACGCCGACCTGCCCTGCGACGAAGGCGACCGGCCCTTCGACGAGGCCGACACGGGCGTCGCCGGGGCTCGTCCCGACGCGCGGCCCCTGGCGCAGGTCCTCTCGGTGCTGGCGACAGTGGCGGAGCGCACCATCCGGCGCCGCCCACGGCTCACGGTCGGCACCGTCGCCGTCACCGCGGCAGCCGCTGCGTCCGGGGTGAGTGACGGCTGGCCGCGGCGTGGGCGCGCGGCGCGCTACCGCCACCTCCTCGGACGCGAGGCCCGGTGAGCGCAGACCCGCTGGCCACCGACCTCGACCTCGTCGAGCAGGCGCGCGATGGGTCGCAGGAAGCCATCGTCGAGCTGTGGGTGCGTCACTACCCGGCCGCCCTCGCGGCAGCGCGCCGGACGTCCCGGCAACCCCGCGACGCGGAGGAGCTCGCCTCCGACGCCTTCTCCAACATGTTGGGCGCCTTCGCCTCCGGTGGGGGCCCCACCGGTTCGGTCCGCGCCTACCTGCTCACCTCCGTGCGCAACCTCGCGGCCACCCGCTCGCGCCGCGCATCCTCCTCCGAGGTCCTCACCGACGACGTGGCCAGCTTCGAGGACGGCTCGCGCGGCCCCGCCGACCCGATGTCCCGGCAGACCGAGATCTCGATGATGCGCCAGGCCTTCGCGGCTCTGCCACGTCGCTGGCAGGTGATCCTCTGGCGCACGGCGGTCGACCGTGACCGCAACATCGAGATCGGTCAGGACCTCGGGATCTCCCCGAACGCCGTCGCTGCCCTCGCCAAGCGGGCCAGGCGAGGGCTGCGGCAGGCCTATCTCCAGACCCACCTGAGCACCAACGGCCTGGAGCCCGGCTGCGAGCCCTTCGTGCGCCGGCTGCCCATGCTCGCCGTCGACGGGTCCGTCGCCGCCGACGACCTGGCCCACCACCTGACGACCTGCGTCACCTGCCCCGGACGACTCGCCGAGCTGCAGCGCGTGGAGCAGCAGCTCGGATCGATGCTGGGGCCAGCGGTGCTGCTGACCGCGCCGGGGTTCCTGACCCATGCGTTGGCGAGTGCGGCCGGCGCCACCGCCGCCGGAGGGGTCGGCGCGGGCGCGGGAGGGGTCGGCGCATCCGCCGCGGGTGCGGGAGGGGTCGGCGCGTCCGCCGCGAGCGGGTCGGGGGCGAGCGCCACCACCTCGTCCCTGGTCGCCAAGCTGAGTGCCGGCAAGGTCGTCGCCACCGCCATGGGCGCCGCTGCGGCGGTGTCGGCTGCCTTGCTGATCCCGCCCGACGACCCGCCACCCAAACCACCCTCGGCTCAGGGGATCTCGACCACGACGCCACCGGCTCCGCCACAGGAGCCCCCGAGCCCGTCCCCGACCGAGACGGCGACACCGCCCACGCCCCGCGAGACCGCGGGGACGCGGACCTCCACCCCTCCGCCACACGCGAAGACCTCCGCGAGCGCGCCGCGACCGTCCGCCTCGTCACCTCGCACCCCCGCACCGTCGTCCACTCCGACGACACCGAGGGCAACGCCGTCGACGACGGTTGCCACGAGGCCACTGCGGGTCTGGATGGGGATCTCGGGCCCCGCCGACGCGACGACGATCGAGGTGGACGCCCACGCGCAGGGCACCACCGGTGCCGTGCGGCTCCTCCTGAGGGTGCCGTCCGGCGTCGTCCTCCGCAGCGCGTCCGGCGACTGGAGCTCGTGCGACCAGGACGGCGACCTGATCTCGTGCACGGCCACGTCGACGTCAGGGCGCTGGGTGGGCACCATCGTCACGGAGTGGGGCGACGACGCGTCCGGCACGGTCACCGCCGAGGTCGAGGCGACCTACCGCAACGGAGGTTGGGTCAACGCCTCGGCCTCGGCCACCTGGCCGCCCTAGCGGCAATGCTGTTTGTTCTCGGGCTGGTTCAGCTGATGATCCAGCGCGCCGAACGGGAGATAGCAACCCACGCCTCGTCCGGGTGGGCCAGCCTGTCGACCGGTCTGGCTGCGGGTTTCACGACGATGACCGCGAACGCTGCAGGAACGGTGATGACGCTCTACCTGGTGGCGAGAGGGGTCGACAAGCGACGCTTGTTGGGCACCAACGCCGTGCTCTTCCTCGGGATCACCTGTGCAAGGTGCCGCTCAGCGCCGGTCTTGGCCTGCTTTCCGGGCAACCCTGGTGCGGTCCTCGTGCTTGCTCCGGCGGTTCTGCTCGGCACCTGGGTCGGGCTTCGGACCGCCCGGCGCCTGAGTCAAGCCCACGTTGACCGGGCCGTGCTCGTGGCAACCCTTGTTTCAGCAACCGTGTTGATGGTGGCGTAGCCCCGACTGACGACAAGGCGCGGTCAGCACGATGCGCCCCCTCGTCAGCTCTGCGAGTCAGAGTCCAGCGTTTCGAGGGTGTCCTGGATCCAGTCGGCCGTATAGGCGCCGACGTGGGGGAGGTGGTCCAAACCGATGTGCTCCGTCGCGCCTTCATCCGGGGTGAATACACGGAGTGTGCGTGACGCCGCACTGGTGGCCTGGTCGTAGGAGCGATACGCCAGCTCGACGGGGATCTGTCGATCGTTCTCCCCGTGGGTGATCAACAGGTGGCAGCGGATCCGTTCGACCACGCCCTCGAGGGTGACTCCTTCTGCGTAGTCGATGAACGTCGGGATGTCCGAGTGTCCCCAGACCCACAGCACGTGCTCCCAGTAGTGGGGCACGGGGTTCTCCCCTTCGCGCTCCAGCCGGCGCTTCTGTACGCCACCCCAGTTGTGGTTGGCCCCCCAGGCCACGGCGAAGGCCAGGCGGTCCTCGAAGGCTGCGGCCCTCGGAACGTAGTACCCACCCAAGGACCAGCCGACGAGTCCGATTCGGTCCGAGCGCACGTCGGCGCGGGCATCAAGGTAGTCGACGCACGCAGCAGCCCACCCCTCGGTTTCGATGCGCGCCGTGAGGCCTTGGAGGCGCAGCGCTTCCCCTGATCCAGGACAGTCCACCTGGAGTACCGAAATACCTCGGGCAGCCATCTCGGAGGGCCACCCAGAGCAGTACATGTGTTCCTTGGTCGAGTCCAGCCCGTTCCACATGATCACCGTGGGCACCGGTGAACCGTCGGTGCTGGCGTTGGTGAAGTATGCCGGCAGTGTGGTCCGCTCGAACGGCACCTCCACGCGTGTGGTGGCGGGGTCGACCAGCTCGAAGGAGCGCTCCATCACCTCGAGGAGGTGCTTGTAGGTGGGGATTCGATCTGGGGACGAGTTCGACAGCATTCGCTCGGCCTGGCACAGGTATGCCGCCGAGCGGAAGTATTTCTGGCCGGCCGTACGCTCGTGCCCGGCTGCCTCGGCCGCCTTCGCCTGTGACTCGAGCTGGTCGGCCACATCACGCCATGACGCCATGAACTGCTGGGTCCCGACGTCCGCACCCTTATCGGCCAGGTCGCGGATGGGACGGCACGCGCGGTCCACCTCGTCGATCATCCCGCCAGAGTTGAGCGTGGCGACGACGCCGAGGTTCCAGATGTAGTTTCCAGGGAAGTACTCGAACACGGGTGTCCTCGGCTAGGTCGGTCGATGTCTTACGCCGACTCTGCCGGTGCCACGCGGCTGCGCAAACCCTGCATTGCTGATGCCGCGCATCCACGAAGCGACTGGTCCGCAACCCTTCGGTGTTTGGTGCTCACGCGATGGCTCGAACCGGAACCAATTGTTGCTGATGGCCGGCATCGGCGACTGGTGGTTCCCGAGGGGGCGGACCTCAGCTTGGCTGAGGACATGACCGAGATCCTGACCTCCTCCCAGTCAGCCATCAGCAACTCCAACGTGGCCGGCACGGGCATTTCGCTTGGCATCACGCTGTATTCATTGACCTCAGAGTGGGCCGCAGGTCAGTACACGTTTGAGTCTCTCCTCGAGGAGGTCTCACGCAAGGGGCTCGGCCCCGGCGTTGAGTTCAACGCCGCGCAGATGCTGCGCACGTACCCAGATGTCGACGAGGAGTTCGTCACGCTCTGGCACTCCACGATGGAACGCCTTGAGCTCGAACCCAGCGCCATGGGCACCAACCTCGACATGGGACGACGCCCAGACCGCGATATGACGCCGGACGAGGAGTACGACTTCCTGGCCATCCAGCTCAAGAGCGCGCATCGCCTCGGTTTCAACCGCGTGGTGATCCGAAACGCAGGTCGAGAGCTCCTGCGGCGACTGCTCCCCCTCGCTGAGAAGTACGACCAGCGACTGGGGTATGAGCTCCACGCCCCCGCAGGCCCCAACGACCCCAAGATCCTGGCCATCCGAGAGACCTACGAGGAGCTCGGTTCGGACAGGCTCGGCTTCACTGCCGACTTCAGCTCGACCATGCACAGCTTGTCCCCCACCCTGTTCAGGACCCTGCGCACGATGGGTCTCCAGGACGAGCACCTTCAGGCCATGCAGGAGTTCTGGCGGGCGCCGCTTCCGATGCACGAGCGAAACGAGGCCTTCGAGGAGTACCTGCGGTCGCAGGGCGTCGACCCCAAGAGCCTAGGTCCGTTCTCTCGGCTCGCATTCAACATGCACGGCTTGGTGGCACCGGAAGAGTGGCAGGACATCATGCCGATCATCTTCCACGTGCACACCAAGTTCTTCGACATCGACGAACACGGCAATGAGCCCGCGATGGATCTCCCGCGAATCATCAAGCAGTTCGTCGACGGCGGCTTCAAGGGCTACCTCTCGAGCGAATGGGAGGGCCACGCGTTCGCCGACCTCGGCGAGTCGGACCCCATCGACCTGGTCACGAAGCAGCACCACCTGATCCGGCGGTCGATCGAACAGGCCGTCGCCGACCGCAACACCAACGAAACCCCGAGGTGAACCGTGGCCACTCACAACACTCTCTTCCAGCCCAAGGACGTCAGCCTGCGCCCAGGCGGCCTCGCGATCTCGGTACAGCTTCCGTGGTACCGCAGCCTGTGGCTGTCCGCCGTCAAGGACGTCGCCGTTCGAGTCGACGGGCAGGAAGTTCCCCGAGAGGACCTTCAGTTCGTCCTTCGCGACAAGGCCTACCGGGTCGAGGAACTCCCCGATCAGTGGGACACCCTGTGGTTCTTGCAGGACCGCGTCGATGTGGTGATTCCCTGGGAGCCGACAACTGGGCCCTTCTCCCTCGAGCTCACTCTGGAGCTGCGACTCCTCTACATGCAGATTGCGCCCGGTCGCTACGTCCCCAACCGGGTCGTGGTCGAGAAGACGATCGATCCGGCAGCTCTCACGTCGGCGGCCTGAGGAACCCAGTGCCACCTCGTGCGGGCGACTGGGTTCTCTCTGCCAGCTCCTTCAACTGGACCCGGGACATTCTTCGTGCCTCCCAGTCCCCTTTGGACATTGTTGCGGGGGTCGTGGCCCCACACGTCTGCCCGGTCCTGGAGATCGAGGCCGGCCAGTGCTTCCGGTCATTCCCGTCGATGGAGCCGGACGAGGTGCACCGGATGCGGGACTCCGTGGAAGCCGCCGGCGCCCGGATCAGCATCGTGGGGGTCGGTCTCGACGACTGGGTGACGCCGACGCATCGACGCAGCGAGCGCGAACGGGCCGCGTTCCTGACGCCTCAGCTCCGGGCGGCGAAGCAGCTCGGAGCCGTCGGCGTCCGGCTCCCGTTTGGTCAGCCTGACCGCTCGCTCCTCAGCGAGCTGCTCCCCCTCCTGCACGAGCTGGATCTGGTGCTGTACCAGGAGATCCAAGGAACGCAGGGTCCCGGCACGGCCGGCTACGACGAGGCCATGGAGGCCCTCGAGGGGTTGGGCGATCCGCGGCTCAGCATCGTCCTCGATTCCAGCATGGTGACACCGCAGCTACCGGTCAGCTATCTGGAGGCCCTGAGTCAGGCAGGCGTACCTGTCGGGTTGCTCGACCGAGTCACCGCCGACTGGGGGAACCCCGCAACCATGGCCGCGATCCGGAACTGCCTCGACGCGGGACAGGTGCCACCCACCGCGATGGCGCTCTACATGACCATGGTCTTCCGCTTCGGCACCTGGACAGTCGCGGAGCTCGAACCCTTCCTGCCCCACGTCGGCGCTGTCCAGCTGAAGTTCTGGGACCTGGACGACGCCGACGGCAGGGTGACGCGTCCCATTGCCGAGCTCGGCGTCGCCCTGGACCGGCACGGTTTCTCCGGCACGTTGTGCAGTGAGTGGGGTGGGCACGACTGGTGGGACGGACCCGGAGGCGCAACCGAGATGACCCTGAAACACCTGGACCTCGTCGCCGATGTCCTGGACCTACCCACGCCAGCACCAGGACATCGTCCGCACCAGGAGCGGGTCTGAGATGGGTTGGGAGCTTCGCGAAGACGCACTCGGCGTCGACCCCAGCGGGTTCGCGCTGCGAGTCGGCCTTCCCTGGATGAGGTCTCTTCCGGTGTCCTGTGTGCTGCAGCTCGCCGTGACGATCGCCGCGCAGCCCCTGAGGGTTGAGGACTTGCAGGTTCGCATCGGAGGGCAGGACCAAGACCTGGTCGACCTGACACGCTCGGACCAGTGGTGGTTCCTCCAGGACCGACTCGTGATCACCGGGCCGGTGGAGGTACAGCGCGGGCACGAGTACGACGTCGAGGTCTCGATGGAGCTCCTGCTGCCGTACCTGAGCGCGGGCCCGGGGAAGGCTGCGGTGCTCCCATTCCATCTGCGCAGACGACTCCGGGTGGGCGACGGCACACACCCGGGCACATTCCGCGACGTTTCCTGAAGGGCGTTCTAGGCTGTCTGTGCGACGCTGCCCACGAGGACGCCAAGGCGTTCGACGTCGATACGAACCTCATCGGCGGGCTCAAGCGGAGGCGGGTCCTGGCGGCCGCGGCGGCCCCACAGCTCCGCGAGGCAACCACCACCACCCGTGGTCCCGGAGGCCAAGAGGTCGCCGGGTACGACCAGCGAGTCGCGTGAGGCGTAGGCGACCATCTGGGCGAAGGTCCAGTTCATGTTCGACAGCCGGTCGTGCCCTACCGGTATGCCGTTAACCGTGACGCTGCAGTCGAGGTCCAGGAACCCGTCCACCGTGTGCAGGTCGTCGACCTCATCGGCGGTGACGACCCACGGCCCGATGGAGGTTGCGAAGTCCTTGCCCTTGGCCGGCCCGAGTCCGACCTTCATCTCCCGGGACTGGATGTCGCGCGCAGACCAGTCGTTCATGATCGTGTATCCGAAGATCGACTCATGCGCCTGCTTCTCGTCCAGATCGGTCCCTCCTCGGCCAAGGACGCACGCCACCTCCAGCTCGAAGTCCAAGGCCTTGCACTCCTTCGGCCTGGGGATGGCTGCACCGGGCCCATACAGAGCGTGCGGGTTCGTGAAGTAGAACGTCGGCGCGTCGTACCACGCGTCCGGGACCCCCGATGCGCCGTCGACGCTCTTGCGAACGCCCTCCACGTGGGCCTCGAAGGTGACGAAGTCCCGGATGCTCGGTGGGCGATAGGGGAGCTGCAGGGTCACCGCGTCGAGGCGCACGCCAGCCCTGCGCCGCGCCTCGGCACCGATCGCCAACGCGGGCTCCAGCCCTCCGGCAATGAGGGCGGTCATGGACGCGCCGTCAGGGAGGGGGAACACCATGTCTTCGTCGACGACCGCCCCCACGGTCGCCCCGTGCGGCAGCCGGACACTGGCCAGTTTCATGCGTCAGACCGGCGGGGGGACGAAGACGCCACGGTCGGGATCGTTGAACGACTCTCGGGCGATCAGCTCGCTCATCGGGTCAGCGGTGCCCCACTGGTCCTGGTTCTTCGGGTCTGAGATGTCGTAGACGCTGGGGTGCCACTCATCCGTCTCCAGTCTCTCGAGCTCAGTGGTGTATTCCATGGTGTTGCCACTGGGATCCAGGAAGTAGGAGAACGTGTTGTTCCCGGCGAGGTGGCGACCCGGACCCCAGACCTTCTTGATGCCTGCTCGCATGACACGGCCTGTGCCACGCATGTACTCGTCCAGGCCTCGCATCTCGAAGGAGACATGGTGGACGGAGGTGTGCGGACCGCGAGCGATCGCCAGCGAGTGGTGCCAGTCGTTGCACCGCATGAAGTGCATCATCTCCCCCATGTGGGGACTCGACAGGCTGTCACTGTGCTTGAAGCCGAGATGCGTTTCGTACCAGGACTTGGTGGCTTCGATGTCATTGCTGTTGACGACGAAGTGGGAGAGGCGGACCGGAATGGCCTCGCCTTCCTCGATCGCCCGGTGCTGCCGCGTCTCGACGTCGGTCGAGATCTCGACCGTACGGCCGTCCCCGTCGAAGAAGCGAACCCCGTACCCCGAGCCAGCGGTCTGCAGTTCGCCCGGCTCACCCACCAGCTGGACGCCCCCGGACCCGAGCTTCGCGGCGAGCGCGTCAACGGCCTCACGGGACTCGGCCCCGAACGCCATCAGATCCAGGCGCTTGTCCGTTGAACGGCGAAGCCGCACGACGTACTGCTCGGGCGAGCCTTCGGCAGCCAGGTACGAGAGGTCCCCATCGCTGCCGACCTCGCTGAGGCCCCACGTGTCGCGGTAGAAGGCGCGCTGGGTGTCGTAGTCCGGCACCGCCAGGTCGACGTGGCGGAGGTGGGTGATGCCGAACTCGTTGACGTTTCCGCTCATGGCTGGGGATCCTTCTCGATCGTTGCGGGACGGGGGGTGGCGCTCGCGGGCCGGCGTGGCTTGGACGCCGGCGAAAGGCCGGCGAGATCGGCTGCTCGGGCAGCCTGACGCGGGACTCGGAGGTCTCGGGGGACCCGACGCCGTACGCCTTGGACGGGAGGAACCGACCCGTATCGGCGAACGACACGGTTCTGGATGCTGCCTATGCCTTCAATGGTCATCTCGACGACGTCGCCGATCCTCAATGCGGGCGGTTCGATGTGGCCCGCCCTGGCCCAGGCCTCGGCCAAGGATCCAGAGAAGCAGGTGCCGGACGTCAGCACCTCTCCCGTCTTGACCCAGGACGCTCGAGAAGCGTGGGAGACCAGTTGTTCGAATGTCCAGCTCATGTGCCCGGACACGTCCGCCCCCACCCGCTTTCCGTTGACGCTGACCGACATGGCGAGGTCCAGGAAACCCTCATCGTCTACGTGACGCTCGAGCTCGTCCGCCGTGACCACCCAGGGGCCCACAGTGGTCGCGAAGTCCTTTCCCTTGCTGGGGCCAAAGTTCACCTGCATCTCGGATCTCTGTACGTCCCGAGCCGACCAGTCGTTGACCACGCAGTAGCCCCCGATTGCGCTTCGCGCTCTGTCGGGCGTTTCGTTACGGACGTCGCGGCACACGATGGCGCCGAGCGACAAGCCGAAGTCCAGGAGCTCGGTCCCGGGCGGATATGGGACATCGTCGTATGGCCCAACCACTGAGTGGGGTGCCATGAACTGGAAGACCGGTGCGGCATACCACTCTTCGGGGACCCCAGGTGTTCCCAGGGCGAGCTGCATGCCCTCGACGTGTGACTCGAAGGTCAGGAAGCCTCGCATGGCGGTCGGGTAGACCGGCGGCAGCAGCACGACCTCATCAGGGCGCAACCCGTCAGCCTGGGCGGCCTCATCGGCAGCCGACTCGCGCTCCTCCAGGTCGGCAGCCAACAGGGGAACGAGCTCCACCCCTTCGGGGAACGGATGAAGCCACCACTGTCGACCGTCGCCGACGACGAGCCCGACGCGACGAGTCGTCTCGGCGTCCTCGACATATCTAAACGCAGCAAGTTTCACGGCTTCGGCTCTTCATGTCGTGCCTCGGTTCCACCACGGTGCGGACGGGTTCGGAAGCAGTTTGTCGTTGGGGTTGTGCGCGTTTCATCGTCAAGCAGGGCTGCTGAGCAAGTGGGCGACCTGCGCCATCAGGCCGGGCACATCACCGCGCTCATGGTTCAAGAGCCACTGGGACAGTTGCAGAGACGCCTCCACGATCGTTCTCGCGCGAGGCAGTCGACGCTCGACGAACTGGTTCCAGAGCTCATCCGTGACGGCTTCAGAAGCCAGCAGTAGCTCGGCCAGTACGGCCGCGTCCTCGAGCGCCTGGGCGGCGCCTTGCGCGAGCGTGGGAGGGCACGTGTGCACCGCATCCCCGATGAGGACGACGCGCCCCCGGTTCCAGGGAGCGTCCAGGACATGGGTCTCGAATGCCGTGTAGTTGACCCGAGACGGATCAGTCATTCCGGCGCGGATGTCGTCCCACGGGCCGTGGTACGCCTCGGACAGCCCGCGCATCACCTCAAGGGACTCCTCAGCGGTCAAACCCGAGCGGTCCTGCCAGTCCTCCACCAGGTAGGCGTACAGCGTCCCTTCACCCGTGGGGCAGTAGCCGGCGATGTAGCACGGGCCTCCGTAGACGAGGTCGGTCCGGGTCACTGAGGGGGGTCGCGGAGCAAAGACCCGCCAGATACCCATCCCCGTGCCTCGGGGCTCCAGCTCGATCCCGAGTGCCTTGCGAGTGGCCGACCGGACGCCATCGGCCCCCACGACGACGTCGTACCTTTCGGCTGACCCGTCCGAGAAGGTGACGTTCACGCCAGCTCCGTCGTCCACCAGCTCGGTGAAGGTCGCGCCGAAGCGAACGTTGACCCCCACGTCGGTTGCCCTGTCTACCAAGATCTTCGCGAGCTCGGGCCGGTACATGCCGACGGTTGCCGGAAGGTCGGGTCCCCCGGTGCGAACATCCTCTAGCTCCGCGACCAGGGTGCCGTTCGGATCCGGTGCCCGGAGGCCCAGGGTGTCGAACGCGTAGCCGTGCTTGCCGACCTCGTCCCACACGCCGAGTTCGCGCAGCACGCGAAGGGCGTTGCCTTGGAGGGTGATGCCGGACCCGAGAGCGCTGACGTCTGGCTTGACGTCCACCAGGTCGACCGACACGCCCCCCTCCGCAAGGAGGATGGAGACTGCCGTTCCGGCAGCGCCTGCTCCGATGACCAGCACGTTGGAAACGGCAGGCATGTTCTTCTCCTTCGTAAGGGTGTGGGCTCGCAAACCAGCCTCGGGCCGATCAGAACTTGGAGGAAGAGGATGGTTGCGATGCGGGTCATTCGTCCCACTGATCGAGGGTCACTCGCTGGGCGCGTCGATCAGCTCTTGATGCCGCCGCTGAAGCCCTGGATGAACTTCTTCTGGGCGAACACGTAGAAGATCAGGATCGGAACCATGGAGATCAGCACGACGGCGAAGATGAGGTTCCACTGGGAGACCAGTGAGCCGACGAAGTTGTACATGACAACCGGCAGGGTCTGTGCGTCGGACCCGTTGAGGAAGATCAACGGCGTGAAGAAGTCGTTCCACACGATCAGACCAGCCAGGATCGCAACGGTCCCGGTGGCAGGTCCCATCAGGGGGAAGACCACCTTGGTGAAGACCTGGAAGGAAGATGCGCCGTCGAGCATCGCGGATTCCTCATAGTCCCTGGGTAGCTCACGGAAGAACCCGGCATACAGGAAGACCGCAAGCGGGAGCAGAACCCCCCAGTAGATGAGGATCATCCCGATCCGTGAACCAACAAGGCCGACCTGTTGCGCGCCGACGTACAGCGGCAACACCCCGAGCTGGGTCGGCAGGACGATGGCCACCAGGAAGAGGTAGAAGGCTCGCCTGCTCCAGCGGCTCGTACTCCGGATGAGGACGTAGGCAGTGATCGACCCCAGGCCCACCAGGCCGGCGATGCTTCCCGCGGTGATGATCAGGCTGCTGAGAAGTCCCTTGAGAATCTGGCCAGATGCGGTGCTGGAGGGCGACAGCAGAGTTCGGAAGTTCTCCAGCGTCGGAGACTTGGGGGGTGCGATCGCAGCCGAGGTGAGGATCTCCTCGCCGGGCTTCAAGGACGTCGTGACCAGGATCCAGAACGGCATCAGCAACGCCAGGGCAGCCAGCACGACCACGATCTCAAGGAGCAGCGTGCGTTTGGTGTACCGGAACATGTCTGCTGCTCACGCCCTCTCACGAGTGGCGAACTGCTGCAGGACCGAGAACACGAGGATCAGCAGACTGAGCAGGAGCGCAAGTGCAGCCCCGAAGCCGAACTTCCCGAAGGCAAACGTCTGCTTGTAGACCTGGGTTGCCAAGGTCTCCGTCGCCCCGGCAGGCCCGCCGCCGGTGAGGGCCATGACCTGGTCGAAGACACGCAGGCCCTGGATCAGGGTGAGGGTCGTCGCGATGCCGACAGCCGGCCGGATCGTGGGCAGCACGACGTGCCGTAGACGCTGCCAACGGGTGGCACCATCGAGCGCTGCCGCCTCCTCTATCTCGATCGGCACCGTTGCCAGACCGGCCAGGTACACGACCATGACGAACCCGATGTTCTGCCAGATCATCACGGTCAGGATCGCGCCCTTGGCAAGGAGTGGCTCCGCGAGCCATTGGTGCTGCAACGAGGTGAGGCCGATGGACCCGAGCAGCTGGTTGAGAGGGCCGTCGAACGCAAAGATGAATCCCCAGACGTACGAGACCGAGATGGGCGCCAGGACGACCGGCATGAAGAGCAGGGTTCGGAGGAGGTAGCGGGTCTTGAGGTTGCGGTTGAGGGCCAGCGCAAAGGCCAGACCGAGCACATTTGAGATGACGAGGAACCCGAAGGCGAAGATCAGCGTGTTGGCCAGCGACGAAAGGAGCTCGGTCCGCTGGAAGATCTCGCGGAAGTTGTCGAGACCGATGAAGTTGAACGACCCGACGCCCGACCAGTCGGTGAAAGCGAAGAACGCCCCGCTGAGGGTGGTGAGGTAGATCGTCGCGATCAGCAGACCCACCCCGGGGGCGGCCCACCACCAGCGGCCGAACGTCAGGCCCTGGTTGCCTTGCCTCTGACGGGTTTGCCTGCGGGACGGCTTGGGCGCCGTCCGTGCAGGGGTGCTGGTGGACATCGTCATGCTCTCGGAACTCCTCGACGGAAGGTCAGCTCGGCGCGGCATCTGCCGGCGCCGCCGTACGGGAATGAAGGTGCGACTCGATTCACTGTGACCCAGCCACTGTGTTCCGGAAAGGCCAGACCTGCGATCTAGCACATCACCACGGCTGATACGAGGACCGGCATCCGCTGCACTGATGCCGTTGATCGGCCGTCCGGCCTTCCCTCCGGTGCCCGGGGGCGGCACAGTCGGGGCGTTCGCAGCCGGTGAAACAAGGAGGAGCTCGATGCCCACCACGATCAAGCGGGGCGTCAGCCTGTACAGCTACCAGGAGGAGTTCTTCCTGAGGCAGATGTCGCTCCAGGACTGCGTGGCTCACGTCGCCGCGGTCGGCGGAACGGGCGTCGAGATCATCCCGGAACAGTCGATCGTCGGTTACCCGCGGCTCAGCCCGGAGTTCCTGGAGCAGTGGCATGGCTGGCTGGAACGCTACCGAGTCGAGACGAGCGCGACCGACCTGTTCCTCGACACCAAGCGCGTCGCCGGCCAGTGGCTCTCACACGAGGAGCAGGTCGCTTCGGTGCGCCAGGACGTCGACATCGCCGTCGCCCTCGGAGCCCCAGTCATCCGCGCGATCATCAACACCCCGCCGGAGGTGATGCGCGACGCGGCCTCGTACGCCGCGGACCATGGGGTCCGGCTCCTGCTCGAGGTTCACGCGCCGTTCCACTATGAGCACCCGTGGATCCTGGAGCACCTCGAGGTGATGCATGCTGAAGGAGGTCAGGCCCTCGGCCTGATGCCGGACATGGGGACGTTCGTCGAGCGGTTCCCCCGAGTCGTCTCTGAGCGCGCGCTCCGCGACGGAGCGCGACCAGACCTCGTCCAGTACATCGTCGACCTCTACGACAACCACGGCGACACCCACGCGTTGATGGACATCGTTCACTACCGGGGCGGCGGTCCGGTGGAGATGGGTCTGGCCCGGCAGGCCACCCACTTCATCTTCCGCGACCCGCGAGAGCTGCTTCCCCACATGCCGCTCATCGGTCACATCCAGGCGAAGTTCTACGAGATGACCGACGACGCCACCGAGTACAGCATCCCCTACGACCGGATCATCCCCGTGCTTGTCGAGGGCGCCTACGACGGCTACCTGTCCAGCGAGTACGAAGGCAACCGCCACATCCAGGATGCCTTTGAGGTCGACAGCCGCGAGCAGGTTCGACGGCAGCACGCGATGTTTGCGCAGCTGCTCGGCGAGAACGACTGACACCAGGAGGTAGGCACCATGTTCGACAAGTACATCATCTGCGAGGACAGCCTTCGCCCCACCAAGACACCCCAGCCAGGTGCGCAGGTCGAGGTTCGCCTCCCCTACTACCGCGGGCTGGGCCTGTCGATGGTTGAGGCGGTGGACGTGAGCGTGGACGGAGAAGCAGTCGACCCCCAGGTCACCACCTTGACTGTCCACGGCCAGACCTACCCGTTCGCCGACCTGGGGGCGGTCCTGGACGACCGCTGGGAGATGGGCGAGCGCGCCACCGTTGCCTTCCCGCTCGACCGGCCTCTCGCATCCGGAGTTCACGACATCGACGTGGCAATCCGCCTGCGCATCTCGTACATGCCTGTCCCCGGCGGGGGTCGTGACCGCAAGCGCCTCACCCTGCAGGACTGAGCCGGCGGGGCGCGTACCGCGCCGGACATGCTCGTCGCCGGTGTTCGGTGCGCACGGCCAGATGCTGCCTGTACCGTGCGACTTGTGAACGTCGACTGCGGCCAAGCAAACTTGGAGTGTTGACCCTTGCCACGCAACGTCGATCTCAACCTGCTCCCGGCCCTGCAGGCCATCCTGGAAGAACAAAGCGTCACCCGGGGAGCGGCCCGGCTGGGTCTCAGCCAGCCGGCCATGAGCGCAAGTCTGGGAAAGCTGCGTCGTCACTTCCGTGACGAACTGCTGACCCGCAACGGCAACGTCTACGAGCTGACCCCTCTGGCTCAGCAGCTGATCGAGCCGACCCACACGGCGATTCGTGCCGTGGGTCGCCTCTTCGCGAACGAAGGCGAGTTCGACCCGGCCACGGCCGATCGCGAGTTCACCGTCGTCATGTCCGACTATGCGACGGAGGCCTTGGCGCCGACCGTTTCCCGATTGCTGCGCGCGGCCTCGCCTGCTTCCCGGTTGCACATCAACTCGATCACTCCTCAGATCGTCGACACGGCGCCTGACTCCATGCGCACCCGTGACCTGATCGTCATGCCACACGGTTTCCTCACGGGCCTTTCGCATCGTGATCTCTATGAGGATGACTGGGTCTGCATCGTCTCGGCCGACGACGAGTCCGCCTCGAGGCAGTTGACGATGGACGACCTGGCCAACCGCCCCTGGGCGGTCACCTTCCACCAGCGCACCGCCTTCACGACCTCGGTCCAACAGCTCAGGATGCAGGGCGTCGAGCCGAACGTGGAGGTGGTGACGGAGAACTACCTGACTCTCGGCAGTCTCGTGGCCGGCACCAACCGGATCGCCGTGGTGCAGGAACGACTCGGTCGGATCCTGGAGCGCAAGGGCGAGGTACGGGTCCTGCCGCCACCTTTCGCCGCGGACCCGCTCGTGGAGACCATGTGGTGGCACCCGACCTACGACAACGACGCGGCGCACAAGTGGTTCCGCGATCTCTTCATCACTGCCGGCATCGAGATCACCTGAACAGCAACGAGCCGGTGGGACAGGTCACTGTCCCACCGGCTCGGTTGGTTGCTGCCAGCGGTTCGACTCAGCCCCAGGCCTTGTCGAGGTCCTTCAGGACGTCGTCCACGGACTTCTGTCCCGTGAGCAGGCCGGTCACTCCGGACCCGAGCGCGTCGTAGACCTCGCCGTTGGGCCAGTCGAGCTGCGGGTAGTTGGCGATGTGCTTGGCGTCGAGGATGCTCTTGATCCCGTCGTACTGGGGCAGGACGGCCGACGTGTCGATGTCGCCCACCGGAAGGTCACCAGCAGCCTCTGCGGCTGTCTTGGCCTGGGCGGGCTGCGTCATCCACGCGAGGAAGTCCTTGACCAGCTTGGGGCTCTTCGTCTTGGCGTTTCCGGCGACAGCATCCGGCGTGCCGGCCATCAGGTAGGTGTCGACCCCCGCGCCGGGCATCGGGAGGACCACCAGCTTCACGGCTCCGTGGGTAGAGTCCATGATGTCCTTCGCGGCACCACCGGGGGCAGCAAAGCCAAACACTTTCCCCTGACCCATGCCGTTGGTCAGCGCGTCGAACCCGGCACCAGCAGCACCGTCCTGGAAGCACTTCTGGTCGTACAGCTTCTTGACGGTCTCGAGGGCAGTGCGCCAGCCGTCGCTGGTGGCGAACTTGACCTGGCCGGCCTTTCGCTTGTTGTTCCACTCAGGGTCGACGCCGTAGACCGTCGACGCCGCAACTGCCGTGGTGAAGATGCCGGTGTTGGGCGACATGGCGCCGGCGACGGCGAGCAGCGCCTTGCCCTTGTCACGTGCCTTGCCGCACTGTGCGATCAGGTCGTCCATCGTCGAGGTCCCGGTCAGCACGACGCCGGCCTCCTTGGCGGCCACGTCGTTGTAGATGAGCCCGGCCGGCGCCAGGTAGACCGGGACCGCATACGTCTTGCCATCGAAGACGAAGAGGCTCTTGGCGTTCTCCGGGATGAACTTCGAGTCGATGTTGGCCGAGATGTCCAGGAGCTTGTTGGCCTTCTTCAGCGGCTCGACGGAGGCGGTCTGACCACTGCCGGCGTTGATGAAGAAGACGTCCGGTCCGCTTCCGGCCGTGAGCTGCGTGGTGAGCGTCTGGTTGTACGACGCGAGGTTGATCGGGTTCGTCTTGATCGTGACGCCCTTGTGCGAAGCGACGTACTGCTCCGCGAGGGTCTGGTAGACGCTCTTGGCGTTGGGGTTGGCGATCTGGTACGAGAAGGTGATCGACTGTGGTTCAGCTGCGTTGGCGGACGAGCCGTTCGAGGAGCTGCAGCCAGCCACGAAGGCCCCGAGGAGGACCGGGAGCGCGGCGGCGATGACGCGTCGTGAGTTCGGAGGTGTCATGAGGGTCTTCCTGGCTAGCTGCCAGCCGCTTCGATGCGGCCAGACATGTGGGTGGTTGTGGCCACTGTCACAGAACAGGGGCGGCGCTGGGAACTCCGGACTTGCGATCATCCACATCACTGACACTGATGTCGCAATCGATTTCAAAGCGAAGCGAATCGCGTTGTCCTACAGGGGTTTTCAAATCAACACGACATCCGGCGACGCACCTACGAGCCACCCATCATGCGACGACACATGGCGTGGTGCCGGGCGACCATGTCGAAGGCGTCCTGGTCCTCCAGGTCGAGGTACGCGTGCCCCTCCCACTCACTCGACATCGTGATCTCACGGTCAGCTTCGGCGAAGACGTCGAGGATTGCCTGGTAGTCGATCGACGGCGATGTGAGGTCGTCATCCACGTCGTAGAACTTGCCATGGACGTGCCTGACCTGAGGCAGTACCTCCCGCCAGTCCTGAAGGTTCTCTCGCCCGAACATCGTGAAGACGAGCCTCGCCTGCCCCACGGGCAGTTCGGGCTCCCCAAGCCCCTTTGCCTCCTCGGCAAAGGCGCCGTACCGCTGGAATGGCGGCCCCGGGGACTCCCACGCGCGGACCAGGGCGTCGACACCTTCGTCTGACAGACCTGCTCCACGAAGCTTGTCGAGCATGCCTGGCGGGATGGCGCGCATGCACGAGCTGAAGTCGGGCACGAATCCAAGATGCTCCGAGCCGATCCGGTCGTACGCCTCGCGCGTGGCCAAGACCTTCGGGGTGTTCGGTCCCTCGGGCGCGTGCACCTCCATGCCCAGATGGACATTCGCCTTGGCAGCGATGGGTTCGAGCCGTTCCAGGACCTGTGGGGTGAGACCGACCTGCGTCCGGACGACGGGGAACCCGAGCTCTCCGGCGAGCTCGATCTGCGGCCGCATGTACTCGACACTCTCGTCGGTGTCCATCCAGGCCGAGCCACGACGGGCCACATCGGCATTCGATGCCAAGGAGGTGGGCCTCAGCTGGTTGCGATCGAGGGCGTCCCTGAGCGCCTTCAGGTCAGCCTTGTCGACCTTGCCGGGAAAGCCACGCAGGCTCTGGAAACCGATCAGCTCCAAGCCTGGACCCAGTCCGCGCCTGCCCACCTCGTCGACCAGCTCCGGCAGGGTGAAGCGCCCCGCCAGCCACTCGTTGGTCATCGAGTAGAGGGTGACTCCGAGAACGATGCTCATTGGACCACGACCTTTCGCCCGACACGGGTTCGCTGCACGAGCGCAGTCTGCGGGCCGATGACGATGTACGGGATACGGGTGGCGAGGGTTATCTCGACGTCGAGCGTCTCGCCGGCGACGCCAGACCGGTTGCCGACCAGGACCTGCAAGGCGTCCTGGACGAACCACTGCTCGTCCACGAGCTCTGCGAGCTCGTCGAGGGTGAGGTCCCGCCCGTCATGGCGGATCCTGAGATCCGCCCGGTCGACGTCGTCATCCCCGAGCCGCAGGCTGATGTCCTCGAGACAGGACAACGGGAGGGATCGGTACCACGGGAGATGGACATCGACCTCAACGCCGTCAGGGGTGGCCCGGACGGCATCGGGTCGGAGCACACTGGCTTCGAGCGTCATGCGTACCTCCTTGATGGGGCTGGCGTCGTCACGCGTCTGCAGCGATGGACTTGATGTGCCTGACCGATTCCTCGGAGGCCACGGTCGGGAAGTACTCGAGTCCGATGGGTCCGCCATATCCGGAGCTACGGAGCACGGCCAGCTGCGCTGCCCAGTCGACCTCGCCGCTTCCGGGCTCTCCTCGACCGGGAGCGTCCGCGATCTGCACGTAGTCCACGAGGCGGCCAGCGTTGGCGAGCTCGACCGCGGGGTCCTCGCCTTCGGTGATCGAGTGGTACATGTCGTACAAGATCCCGAACGAGTCGGAGTCCACCCCGCGGGCGACGGTGATGGCATCCGCCGTTCGGTCGGTCAGTGCCCCCGGGTGGTCGACACGGGTGTTCACCGGCTCGAGAACCAGCTTCACCCCTGAGCCGTTGGTCCGTTCGACGGCCTGGGAGAAGACCTCGACGAGGCGGGCCAGGTTCTGCACCCGCTTCTGGCCCGGGAACCCCACCCCCGACCCGAGGACGATCCGGGGGCACCCGAGCGCGCGGGCGTGCTCGACTCCCCTGTCCAGCCCTTCGAAGAACGCGTCAAGCGTCTCCCAGGGCAACGCGAAGTTCGTGCGCGGCTCGGCGAGCACCGAGGTGAGGCTGAGGCCGGTCTCGGTCAGCGCCTTGCCGAGCGCATCGACGTCGACGGTGGACGTGCCCCACATCTCCACGGCGTCGAAGCCGGCTGCCGCCGCGGCGCGCACCCGGTCAGGGTGCTCACCCGCTTCGGTGAAGAGCAGTTCGATGTTAGGAGACAGCTGGTACATGGTTGAGCCTTTCGTTGGACGCGCGAACGCGCGACGTGTCAGTGGCGGCACGGCTGGGTATGCCGTCGGGTCGCTCAGGCATCGGCGGCTCGCTTCCCCTCGACCATCGGCCGCAGCTCACGCTGCACGAGGTACCCGGCCAGCAGGGTGCTGGCGGCCGGGTGCGGGCTCTGGTCACTCTCGACGACGACCCAGCCCGAGTACCCGGTGTGGATCAGGGCTCGCGTGACTGCCGCGAAGTCGACCAGGCCACCGTCGGCCCCGGGCTCGGCGAACCATCGCGGAACCTCGCGTTCGCCACCTCGCACCCGGACCGTCCAGTGCGCGTGGGGCGCCAGGTACTCCTCGTCCTCGTCGACAGCCAGGGCGTCCTTGAACTGCACGTGGACGACACGCCCCTGGTGCTTCTCGATGACCGCGATGGGATCCAGGCCCGCGACGGTGAGCTCGCCGGTGTCGACGACGAGCCCGACGAGCTCGGCGTCGGTGAGCTCCAGCAGCCTGTCGAGCGCATCTCCCCGACGGAGGGCGGACAGGAAGTCGACGTGCAGCGCCGTCCGTATGCCGTGCCTCGCCGTGGCGGCGCCGACCGCTTCCCAGCACTGCGCCAGCCGGGTGAGCGCGGCGTCGTCGAGAGGGTCGGTGTCGCCGGCGCCCGGGACGGGCCGCACCAGCAGGATCGATCCGCCGAGCTCGGCCAACGCCTCTGCGAACCACTCCGCTCGTTCGACGATGACGGGAACGTCCGCGTCGACGAGGGGTGACAAAGGGCCGGTCAGGTGCTCCATAGAGCGTTCCTGTGGATCCCAGTACCAGCTGGAGACGGCGTCGATGGCACAGTCGTCCAGGAAGTCCCGGAGACCAGCCACGGACCCGAAGTTGGCAGTGAGCTGCTGGGGGTTGCCCAGCGGTTCCCAGCGCCCGGTGCCGGCCGTGAGCTCGACCCCTTCGAAGCCGGCGATGGAGATGGTCTTGAGAGCGCGCTCGTGCTCCTCGCGGCGGACGAAGTCGTCGAACTGCGGCTTCCACTGGTTGATGGCGTAGGCCCACCTGATCCCACTCATGAGTAGATCCGTTCCAGGACATTGCGTGCGTACCAGCGGGAGACGGCGGTGCTCTCGGAGTAGTCGCCGCCTTGCTTGTTGGCCTTGTCGTGCTCGACCGAGATCCAGCCCTCGTACTCGTTGTCCCTGACTGCAGTCATCATCGACTCGAAGTCCACCCTGCCCTGCGGCGTGCCCATCTCGTAGAACCACTTCGACGTCGTCGGCGCCATGATCTCGGAGTCCGGCCGGTGTCGATGGTCGTCGCCCACCGCAACGTGGTGGGTGTCCTTGAAGTGGAAGCCGCTGACCCGGTCTGCGTGCCTGTTGTAGAGGGCGACCGGGTCGACGCCGGCAATGCAGTGCTGGGCGGTGTCGACGAAGAGGGAGACGTGTTGCGGGTCCGTGTACGAGTAGAAGGTGTCGATGTCCGACTCGCTCTGGATCCCGCAGAAGAACTCGTGGTGGCAGGTGAGGCGCACACCGTGGCTGGCGGTGATCTCGCCGACCTTGTTCCACAGCTCCGCAGTGGTCTTCAGCTTGTCCTCGGTGATCGGCTCCATGTCGTAGTACAGCGTTGCGGGCATGACGATGATGTTGTCGAGCTGGATCTCCGACCAGCGCCCCATCGTGACGCGGAAGTCCTCGAGGATGTGCTCGTGTGTCTCCGCCAGGTGGGGAGCGTAGTTGCGGGTGTCGTAGTCAGCCGCGTGGAAGGTGTTGACGATGCGCTCGAGGCCGTGGTCCTGGACCATCTCCTGGTACTTCGCGGGACCGCCGTAGTCGCCATACATCTGCCAGATGCGGAAGTCGAACGTGTCGATCGCGTCGAAGCCGGTTGCCTTGACCTGCCTGAGGAACGCAGACATGGTCTTTGCCGAATGCCACTGGTCCACCGGTCCGGACGGACCGTTGCTGCGCCAGTGGTCCATGTAGCTCCACTTGATGCGTCGCCCGCCCGCGCCATCCTGTTGCGTCATCGCGCTGGGACCTGTTCGCCTTCGGCTACCTGTCGCAGGTAGCTGAGCGCATCGGCCGTCGACGCGATGGTCGGGTAGCACTCGACTCCGACCGCGCCGGCATACCCGACCTGGTCGAGCAGCGCGAAGGCAGCCGGCCAGTCGATGGCGCCGCTTCCCGGCTCCCCCCTACCGGGGGCATCCGCGATCTGCACGTGGGCGACCACGTCGATGACCTCAGGAAGCACGACGTTCGGGTCCTCGCCTTCGACGACCGAGTGGTAGAGGTCGTAGAGGACACGGGCATGCGGCGAGTCGACCCCACGGACGACGGCCACGGAGTCGGACGTCATGCTGGTCAGCACGCCCGGGTGGTCCATCCGGGTGTTGACGGCCTCCACGAGGAGCGTGACGTCGGCATCGGCCGCGATCTCTGCGGCGCGGGCGACGGCCTCCGTCATGATCCCGATCTGGACGGGTCGCTTGAGGTAGGGAACGGCAGGGCCCGACCCCACGACGACGTGCGGACAATTGAGCCTGACCGCGTCCGCGACAGTGCGTCGGACGTCGTCGAGGAAGCCCTCGTGGGTGTCCTCGAGGACGAGCCGAGTGGTCCGCGGGTCGACGAGCACCGTCCACAGCTGGACCCCGGTCTCGTCCAGGGCAGCCTCCAGGGCGTCGAGGTCCTTGTCGTGGGTCCAGAAGATCTCGGCCTTGGTGAACCCGGCCCGGGATGCAGCCCGCACCCTGGAGGCAAGGTCTTCTCCGGCCTCGTGGAACATGTACTCCAGGTTGACCGAGAGGGAGTCGAGGCGGTTCACCGGAACGTGTCCTCGAACGTGCCGTACGGGCGTGGCGGCTCCGGGTCGAGCTTCTGGGCGGTGTCGTTCGCGTACGGCTCGTACTTCTGCGTCACGATCGGGCCGTCGACCGCGGGGAGGAAGACCGGCTTGCCGTCGTCCCCGAACCAGGCGAGCTGCGAGTCGTGGCTGTGCTGGTTGTCCTTCGCGAAGCTGATCCAGTCGCGGTTGAACGGCGCTCTCGCCACCTCGTAGCAACGGAAGTGCCAGATCCGCCACTCGCCGTCCTGCTTGATGAAGTCGACGCCGTACTTGCACCACACCCAGTGGGCCCAGACTGGCTTACCGTCGACCTCGCCGCCGGAGAACACGTACGGCGGGGCTTCCTTGGCGATCTCGGGGTCCATCAGCCCGGACTCCAGGCCGGCCATGATCCAGATGCCCTTGGCGGTGGTGCCGTCGGAGGAGACCTCGACCACGGGGGTAGTCGTGTAGTGGAACAAGAGCTTGCCGACCGGCCGTGGACGTCCGCGGTGGTAGGCCGTGACCGACTCGTACGTCGAGTACTCCCCGACATTGTTGTAGCGGGACCGGATCCCTTCGGTCCCCGGTTTGGCCCAGAGCTCGTCGATGATCCGCTCGTCCTCGTACGCATTGTGGAAGTGCATGTAGCGGTTGAACACGTTCTCCACCGCACCGCGGTCAGCAGCGCGCACGGCTTCGAGCTCGGCGCCCCCCACTCGGGCCTCCAGCTCCGTCAGGCGCTGGAGCAGGGTGGTGTCGTCAATGGTGGTCATCGTGCCTCTTCCCTCTGTGCTGGGGTTTGGGTGCTTGCGAGCCGATCGGCCAGGGCGTCGGCTCCGCGCACGGCGAGCGCGACGCTGGTCAGCGTCGGGTTGCAGGAGTTCGCGGTCGGAATCAGGCCGTTGCCCGCCAGGACGAGCCCGGGCACGCCCCAGACCCGCGAATCGGGGTCACAAACGCTGGTGCCGTCGTCGTGCGCCCCCATGCGAACCGTGCCCATGTAGTGCAGGGAGCTTCCTGGTGGCATCACGACGGGCATCCCGTCGATGAAGGTTCCCAAGGCGCCTGCCGCGCGGGCGAGGAACTCCCGCGCGTGGTCGAGTTCCGCCTCTTCGCGTTGAGTGACCTCGTAGGCGATCCTGATACCCGGCAGCTGGAACTCGTCGGGCTCATCGTCGACGAACAGAAGTCGGTCCTCTGCCCGCGGCCATTTCCGGACCCCCCAGCCCATGCCGACATAGCCTCCTGAGTTGCCGGTGAACGGGCTGTCCGGCGGGAGCGGAATGGGGCAGACCGGGCTGTAGATGAGTTGTGCGTGGAAGGGGTGGAGCTCCTGGTCAAAGCGAATCCCCACCACCACTCGAACCGGGTCCACCGGAACAGCAGTTGCACCGACCGGCGGGAGCAGCCCTTCCTTGACGGCCACGACACCGAAGATGAGCGGGTGCTCGGTCAGGTACCGACCGAGGGCCTCGGGCCTGATCCCCGACGCCCACAGCAACTGAGGGGTGCGCAGCGCGTCCGCGGCAACGACGACCTCGTCGGCCCGTTCCTCGGATTCCGCTCCGGTGGCGAGGTCGCGCAGGATGGCGCCCACGACCGCACCGTCCTCGACAACGAGGCGTACGGCAAGGGTCCCTGTCCGGAGTTCGAAGCGATCCCTTTTCGCACCTGGTGTTGCGAGCTCCCCCAGCACCACATCCGTGCCAGACCAGCGCATCGAACCGTCGGCGCGAGGGTCGCCGGCAACGGGCAGCGGTTGGACGAGCAGACCGTCCTCGGCGAACTCGCCCGTGACCAGGTCCAGGAGTGCTGTGGCCTGCGGCGCACCGCTGAAGGCCTCGTGGGTGGTGTGCAGGAGACGCTCCGCCTCGTCGAGCAGGCCGTCCAGCTCCCCTTCGAGGAAGTCGATGCGCTCGGTGCCTACCGGCCGTGGGGTTGCGCACGTCCAGTGGGCCCCTTGACCTCCCACACACGTCGCAGCCGCAGCAGCCGGCATACCTGCGCTGCCTCCAGCCGCGCGACCAACCAGGTGTGTCCCCTGCCGAGCGGTGACCGTGCCCTCCATTCCGCCCGTCGGGATACCGGCCATCCCCGCGCGACCGGACGCAGGCCCTTGCGAAGCAAGCTTGGCTGCCGTCTGCTCCGCCTTGTCCGCAATGTTGCGCACGTTCATGCCGAGGGGCTCGGTCAGGGCCGGACCGGCCTCGACCATCAACACCGAGACCGACTCGTTTCGCTCCAGCAGACGACGGGCGTACACCGCTCCCGTCGGTCCCGATCCGATGACGATGACCTTGCGCTGGCCGCTGCTCATGCGGGAATCTCCCCCGCGCCCGCCAGCCAGTGGCGGAGCTCCTTGCGATCACGGCGGATGGAGCTGACGATGTTGCCGATGACGACTCCGAGCGCGGCAGGTCCCGCGGACGGGCCGGCGTTGACGAGCAGCGAGGTGAGCTGGCGCTCGTCGAACTCTGCGGTCAGGACTGCCTGCCGGATGGTGGAGATCATGGTCACTCCCCCGACGAGAAGGCTGCGTCGAACGAGGCTGAGGGCGCGTCGAAGGCGAGTCGGCGCACAAATTCCAGCGCCTCGGGAGCACCGACGAGGCGATCCATCCCTGCGTCCTCCCACTCGACGGAGATGGGTCCGTCGTAGCCGATGGTGTTGAGCATCCGGAAGCACTGCTCCCACGGCACGTCACCGTGACCCGTGGACACGAAGTCCCAGCCGCGACGGGGGTCTGCCCAAGGGAGGTGGGACCCGAGACGTCCGTTGCGGCCGTTGCCCACCAGGCGCTTGGCGTCCTTGCAGTCGACGTGGTAGATCCGGTCCTTGAAGTCCCACAGGAAGCCCACCGGGTCGAGGTCCTGCCAGACGAAGTGGCTCGGGTCCCAGTTGAGACCGAATGCCTCACGGTGGCCGATGGCCTCGAGGGTGCGGACCGTCGTCCAGTAGTCGTAGGCGATCTCCGAGGGGTGCACCTCGTGCGCAAACCGGACCCCACACTCGTCGAAGACGTCGAGGATCGGGTTCCACCGGTCGGCGAAGTCCTGGTAGCCGGCGTCCACCATCTCGGCCGACGCGGGCGGGAACATCGCGACGTACTTCCAGATCGCCGAACCGGTGAACCCGATGACAGTGGAGACCCCCAGCCGCTGAGCCGCGCGGGCCGTCATCTTCATCTCCTCGGCAGCGCGCTGTCGCACACCCTCGGCGTCACCATCGCCCCAGACCCGGGACGAGAGAATGCCCTGGTGCCGGGCGTCGATCGGGTCGTCGCACACGGCTTGCCCTGTGAGGTGGTTGGAGATCGCAAACACCTTGAGGTTGTACTTGGCCAGGAGGTCGAGCTTGGCCTGGACGTAGTCGTCGTCGTCTGCGGCCCTCCAAGGGTCGAGGTGGTCCCCCCAGCAGGCGATCTCGAGGCCGTCGTAGCCCCATTCGGAGGCTAGGCGCGCGACCTCTTCGAAGGGCAGGTCGGCCCACTGGCCGGTGAAGAGGGTGACGGGGCGAGGCATGGTGGTTCCTTCCGATCTCAGGCGGGGACGGTCTGCCAGGTCCGCGAGGCGGAGCTGGTCTCGACGGCGTCGAGGACACGCTGCACTTGGAGGCCCTCGTCGAACGAGGGTGTGGGGTCACTCCCTGCGGCGATGGCGGACACCAGGTCGACGACCTGGTGGCTGAAGCCGTGCTCATAGCCGAGGCCGTGCCCCGGTGGCCACCAGGCCGCGAGGTAGGGATGGTCCGGCTCGGTGGCGAGGATCCGGCGGAAGCCGGCGGTGTCGGACGGCTCGCCCGCATCGAAGAACTCCAGGACGTTCATGTCCTCGAAGTCGAAGGCGAGACTTCCCTTGGACCCGTTGACCTCGATCCGCAGGGCGTTCTTGCGCCCGTAGGCGAAGCGGGTGGCTTCGAACACGCCCATGGCGCCGTTGGAGAACGTGGCCAGGAAGCTCGCTGCGTCGTCGACGGTCACCGGTCCGCGCTCCGTCGATGCGGTGCCGGACAGTCCGGCGTGCTCGCTCGCGACCGGGCGCTCGGCCACGAAGGTTCGAAGGTTTCCCGAGACCTCGACGACCGTGTCGCCGGTCAGGTACTGCGCCAGGTCGAGCGCGTGAGCGCCGATGTCACCAAGCGCTCCGGAACCGGCCTTCTCCTTGTCCAGTCGCCAGGACAACGGGGCCTCCGGGTCGGCGATCCAGTCCTGCAGGTACTGGGCTCGCACGTGACGAACCTCGCCGATGCGTCCCTGCTCGACGAGCCGCTTGGCCAGGGCGATCGCCGGCACCCGGCGGTAGGTGAAGCCGACCATGGACCGCACTCCGCGCTCGCGAGCCTCGCGCGCCGAGACGGCCATCCGCTCGGCCTCGTCGACGGAGTTGGCCATCGGCTTCTCGCACAGCACGTGCTTGCCGGCCCGCAGCGCGGCGATGGCGATCTCCGCGTGGGTGTCGCCCGGCGTGCAGATGTCGACCAGATCGATGTCGTCGCGGTCAAGGACGCGTCGCCAGTCGGTCTCGGTCGACGACCAGCCCATCCTCTCGGCGGCCGCGCTGAGCCGGCCCTCGTCGCGACCGACGAGCACGGTCATCTCAGGGGCGAGGGGGAGATCGAACACACGGGGGGCCGTTCGCCACGCCTGGGAATGGGCAGCGCCCATGAAGGCGTATCCCACCATGGCCACGCGCAGTGCTGGCCGATCCTGGTTGTCGGTCATTGCAGTTGGCCTTCCTGCTTCGGGTAGGTCGTCGCGATGTCGCGTGCGCCGGCCACGGCCAGGGCAACGGACGTCAGCGTCGGGTTGCATGCGGTGGACGTGGGGATGACACCGTTGCCGGCGACCCTCAGACCCTCGACACCCCAGACTCTCGACAATGAGTCGCACACCGAGGTGCCGTCATCGGCCAAGCCCATCCGCACGGTGCCCTGGTAGTGGAGGGACGCCCCCGCCGGCAGGGTGATCGGTTCGGCGTCGAGAGGGTCGCCAAGGGCCGCCGCCGCTCGCTTGACCGTCTCGCGCGCACGGTCCAGAGCCGCGCGGTCGCCGTCCGTCAGCGTGTAGTGGACCCTGATCGCCGGCATCCCGTACGCGTCGGTCCGGTCGTCGTCGAACTCGAGGCGATCGGTCTCCTGGAGCTCCTTGGCACAGAACCAGCCGAGGCCGACGATACTGCCCGGCTCCACAGCGTCATCGGTGGCCAGGGGCACCGGCGACGCGTCCAGCTGCATGACCTGGCCGTGGAAGGGTTCAGCGTCGGTGAACGGAACCCAGCTCACCCCGCTCTGGCGGGCGATCGAGGGCTTCCCGGGCTCCGCGCCCTGCTCACCCCGACCCGCGCCGACGTCACGCAGCCGTGCCGCGAAGATGACCTGGGACTGGTCGTTCAGGTAGCGACCCAGCGCGCGAGGGCGGATTCCCGACGCCCACAGGAGCTGTGGGGTTCGGACCGCATCAGCGGCCACGACGACCTGACCGGCCGCCACGTAGTGTTCGGCATCGTCCTGGAGGTCGCGGACCACGACACCTGACACGGAACCGTCCTCCAGCCGAAGCACACGAACCTGCGCTTCGGGGAAGAGGCTGTGTCGCGGGTTGGACCGCGTGGCGTCGCCGTAGACAACGTCAGATCCCGACCAGGTCACCCGGCCGTCACCGTGGGTCTGCACCGCCAATGGCATGGGCTGGACCTTGCGACCCGTCGGGCGCGAATCGTCGAAGATGCTGCCAAGCCGTGCTCGCACTTCGTTGGCGAAGGGAGCGCCGTCGAAGGCGTGGGCGGACACCCCGAGGAGGCGCTCTGCTTCATCGAGGAGCTCGTCGAGGTTGTCGATGAACCCGATGACCTCACTGTCGCCGGGCCTCGGGCACGCTGCGGTCCAGTGCGCCCCCATCCCCCCGACATTGCTCGACATCGCCAACGAAGGTATGCCGTGCTCGCCCGGCTGTTGGAAGCCGTCGGGAAGCAGATAGGTGCCGGCTCGACGAAGCCGCCGGTCCTCGGCGTCCGGGTCGACCAGGCCTTCTGAGCGACGCTGCGCGGCCGTCCTTTCCTCGGCGTCGACGATGTTCTTGACATGGAGCCCGGGCGTGTCCGCCAGAAGGGGTCCCACTTCGAAGGTGACGAGATCGAGGTCCGGACGCAGTTCGCTCAGGACGCGCGCGTAGGCCGCACCGGACGGCCCGCTTCCGACGATGGCGATGTCGACGCGTGAGGGGAAGTTCCGCGACATTGAGGACTCCTCGGGGATGTGGTCTCAGGCGCCAGCGTTGCCGCTGGAGGCCTTGCGGAAGTCGCGCCAGCCGGGCAGGTCCCACGGTCGGGCGAGCGCTTCGCGAAGCTGTGCGACGAGGTCGTCCTTGGCCGGGAGCGGGGAGACGCGGCCATCTGATCGCTGGTAGGTCCGGCAGGCGAGGGCCGACGGAGCATCGACGGCGAACAGATCGGTGCCGCCCACCTGGAACGTGGGAGACCCGGGAAAGGATCGGCTGGTTGCCTGTTCGGGAGAGGTGACCTGGACCCGCTCCAGGCGGACGTCGGTGCGACCGATCTCGGCGAGGCACTCGGTCAGGAGGATCTCGGCGGCGCCGTGACTGGGACAGCCGTCGTACCAGAGCAGGTCGACGCGCCACTTGACCGAGCAGCCCGCCGGCGAGGTGGAGGGTCGCTGGACAGGCTCGCTGGCCAGCACGTTCTCGAGGGCATCCCGCACGAACTGGGCATTCTGGGTCGGGTCATCGTGGTCTGCGTCGGGCGCGCCGTGGTAGCGGATGAGCCCATCGCTGTCGACGACGAACACCTCGGGCGTTGCCGTGGCGCCGAAGGAAGCCGTGACCGACTGCTGCACGTCCTTGAGGTAGACGCCGGTGACCTCGCCGGCCTCGATGCGGTGGCGCATACCCTCGATGGAGTCCTTGGGCTGGAGCTGGTCGTCGTTGCTCACGACCTGGACGACCTGAACTCCGCGGGTCCCGTAGTCGGCACCGACCTGCTGGATGCGGTCGTGCCACGCGAGGGCGTAGGGACACCCGTTCGAGGTGAAGACGACAACGGTGGCCACGTTGGCGGAGTACTTCGTGCTGACCGTGGTGCCATCGACGTCCGGGAGGGTGATGTCCGGAGCATCGTCTCCGACCGTCCTGCGGCGAACGTTCGTGGTCGTGTCGGGCACCGTGTCTCCTCTCGACGTCCCACCGCTGTGGCGGGCGCTGCGGAGAGTCTTCATCGTGCGGAACTAAAACAACAGTTCTAGTTCATGATGCCGTGCATCGTCATCAGCGATGCCCGGCAGGTCAGACCGGTGCGAGATATGCGGCGACCATCTCGACGAGCACTGCGAGCAGTTCGTCCCAGGGCTGGTCCATCGCAGCCTCAGGGTCGCTCCCCAGGCCCAGCTGGCGGGCGAGGACGCTGTAGACCACCGTGCAGGACCACGTGACCGCGGCCTGTGGATCCGGGCGAGTGATGCCACCATCGGCCGACAGGAGGGTGCTGGCGAAGGCCGACACCATCTCTTCGTGCGCCCTCTTGCCGCCCGCGGCGATCACTGGGTCCCGGTGGGCGAGCCGCATGAACGGAGCCAGCTCCTCGGCATGCCGGCGCAACAGCTCCGCGAGGGCACGCACGGCGCGCCCCACCAGATCCACCAGGGACTCGTGGGGCGCGACCTCCAGACTCAGTGCCTGACGGGTCTCGATCGCCAGACGATCCATGAGGCGCACATGCGCAACACGGATGAGATCCTCCTTGCTGGCGACCCGCGCGTAGATGGACCCGGTTGAGACCCCTGAGCGCGCTGCCACCTCGGCGACCGTGATGGCACCTGAGCGTCGCTCGACCATCAGGGACATGGCGGCCTCGACCGCGCGGTCGAAGGACTGACGGCTGCGCTCTTGCTTCGGCTGCTTGACCAGCTCGCTGCTCGGGGGCGTCATGCGCAGAGCCTACGAAACGGCCCGGCGCACCGACCCATGGTGAGCCGCCAGTTGCTGACGAGCCTCCGCGGCCGACGTGATCATGCGCGACCCCGCGAGCTCGGCCGCCGATCGCTGGACAGCCTGCTCACCCGCCACGATCGGGAACGCGTCGTCCCAGTAGTTCCAGTGCCATCCTTCGTACTCCGTCGAGACGGCGCCCTTGTACCCGGCGTTGACGAGGAGCGTGATGAGGTCACGGACGGGAACGGACGGCTCCTCACCGTTCTCGTCGATGCCGAAGAACTTGCCGTGGACGTGACGGATCCAGGGCAGGATCTCGTGCCACGAGTCCACCCTGGCCGGTCCGAACAGACCGGTCCCGTTGATCGCAAGGTCGACGCCGAGCTCCGGCCGGCCGTGACGTGCCGCCAGCCCAATGAAGGAACCGAACCGCTCACCGTGCTCGGCGTCGGTGTTCGGCGGACCCTGTCGGTAGTAGTCGCGCCACAGCGAGACCGCGGCCGAGATGAGGTCCTCGCTCGCACCACGTCGCCGGTATGCCTCGATCGCAGACGGCGCGAAGTCGGAGACGGTGGAACCCCAGTCGGCCACGAAGCCAAGCAGGGGCGACCCCAGCTTCTCGTACCGATCGCGAAGGGCCAGGACCAGCTCGTGCTGCCCGTGGTGGTGAGCGTGGACCTCGATCGCCAGCGTCACCCCGTACCGCTCGGCGATGGGGAGCAGCGCCTCCATCGAGTCCGGGGTCAGGGAGATCTGGACGCGCGCCAACGGGAAACCGAGCTTCGCCGCGGACTCGATCTGGCGACGCATGTACTCCACCAGCTCGGCGTCCGTCATCAGGCGGTCGCGCCGGATGCCGACGTCCGTGTTGATGGCCAGGGAGGTCTGGACCAGCCCAGCATCACTCACCACGCCACGGAACCACTCGGCATACTCGTCGGTCACGTCCGGGAAGCCGCGGAAAGCCGAGAAGCCGATGATCTCCAAGCCGGGCCCGTACCCGTCGGCGGACACCCGGCGGATGAGGCCTTCGAGATCGTACTGCCGCGCGTGGAACGCGCGAGTGAAGCTGTAGAGGGTCACGCCCTGGATCGGGGTGCCGAGGCCGTCAGACATGTGCAGCAACCTCCATGGTCTTGCGGCCGTGCTCCTCGATGAGCAGCACGCCGTGGGCGGTCACGATGTAGGGGATGTAGAGGTGGAGGTCGACCTCGACTTCGTGCGTCTGGCCGTCTTCGACTGCGAGGTCCCCCGACAGGACGGCGGAGTCGGTGGTGAACCACCACTCATCGACCGTGTCCGCGAGTTGGTCCAGTCGGAAATCCCTACCATTCATGTTCCACAGCAGGCTGTCCTTGGGTGCGACGTGGCCGTCAATGCGCAGCTCGACGTCAGCGATGCATGACGCGGGCAACGCCCGGTACCAAGGGATGCGAACCTCAACGGAGGCGCGCCGTCCTTCCGCCCTGAGGGTCCCCTCCTCCAGAATCCGGTCGGCGATCATCAACACTCCCTTGCTAGGTCGTCCGTTCCAAGACAGCGTCATTGAAGCGGTGATCTGACGATCGACGAAGGCGTGAATGCCGATGCGAGACATCACCAGAAGCGATGCCCACCTTCAACTATTCGAAGGACGTGAGGCCGGCTTCCGCCCGCCGAGGTCGGATACGATGAAGACGGATGCCGGGGTGGCAATCGCACGGCTGCGACCGCCCGTCGGGCCCGTCATTGGCGGGCTACGCGCACATCGCCGCGTCCTACTCAGGCAGGACTGCCCCCGTGCCCAGTGCCACTCTGTTTGCTCCCGCATACCCATCCACGCGACACCGCCGTCTCCAAGCTGCGCTCCTTGTCGTCACGTTGCTCACGGCCATGGACCAGACGATCGTCGCGACCGCACTGCCCGCCATAGTTCGCGATGTCGGCGGCCGCTCCGCGATGGGTTGGGTCTTTGCCAGCTACACGCTGGCGATGACCATCTCCATGCCCGTCTATGGGCGTCTGGGCGACCTGCGTGGCCGCCGATCGGTCTTCCTCCTGTGCCTTGCCGGATTCGTCATCTCATCCGTCGCCTGCGGGCTCGCAAGCACCATGCTGCAGCTCGTTGCACTCCGCGCGATTCAAGGGCTGGCCGGGGGTGGTGTCCTCGTCCTTTCCCAGGCCGTTGTCGCGGACGCTGTGCCAGCTCGTCACCGCGGCCAGTTCATGGCCCCGGTGGGACTCGTATTCGCGACCGCCAGCGTGGTGGCTCCCCTTGTCGGAGGCGTCCTCACCGACACCGTGGGATGGCGGTGGGTGTTCTGGGTGAACCTGCCCCTTGGGGTCATGGCGCTTGCGATGGCGTTCAAGTCCGTCCCCCGGACCGAGTCCCCAAGCCCCAGTGGAAAGCTGGACGTTCCAGGGGCCATCGTCTACGCGGTCGCCGTGACAGCGCTCGTCTCCCTGACCGGCACGGTCGGACAGGGCGGCCCTTGGGGGAAGCCTGCTGCTGGCGCGGCCCTTCTGGTTGTGACGGTGTTGGCGACCGGCGTCTTCGTGAGGCGGATGCTCCGTCACGTGGACCCGCTCATTCCCGTGGGCGTGTTGAAGGATCGCACGATCACCGTCAGCACATGGTTGGGCTTGACGATCGGGGTCGCCGTCTTTGCGCTCGTCGGCTACCTCCCGACCATCGTCCAGACTGTCCTGGCCGTCCCTGCCACAGCTTCCGGAGCCCTCCTCTTGGCACTCATCGTCGGAATGATGGCCTCGATCTTCGGGACGTCCGCCTTGATCTCTCGGACCGGGAAGTATCGGCGACTGCCCGTCCTTGGGTGCGCGGTCGGTGCGGGCGCGATGACTGCACTGTCGGGTCTGGACGCGTCCTGGAGCGTGCTGCACACCGCTGCGTGGGTGTCCGTGCTTGGCATGGGCACCGGTTGCTACATGCAGCTCGTCACCACGATGGCGCAGGACGCGGCGCCCAGAGAGCACGTGGGATCCGCAACGTCCACCGTCTCACTCGGGCGTGAACTCGGAGTCACCATCGGGGCCGCCTCGATAGGGGGTGCGCTTGCCACTCAGTCCGATGAGGGCGGGCTGTTCCTCGCGCTTGCGGGAGTCCTCGCCCTTGGCGCGGTGGTGGCGCTCTTTCTGCCGCACCGTGAGTTCGTCACCGAGCCCTCACCCTGATCCCGGCATCGCTCGCGCCGATGGTCTCCATCACGAACTAGAACTGTCATTCCGATTTGGGATGGGCGATGCTGGCAACCGCTCGCGACACCCGTTTGCGACGCGACAGTCCCCTTCCGGAAGTGAGTGCACCGTGGATCGTCAGCCTCAGCCTGAAGACAGATTCTCGTTCGGTCTCTGGACCGTCGGCTGGACCGGCGCCGACCCCTTCGGAACGGCCAGCCGCCCCGCGCTGGACCCGTGGGAGTATGCCGAGAAGCTCGCCGAGATCGGCGCCTGGGGCATCACCTTCCACGACAACGACGTCTTTGCCTTCGACGCCGACGACGCAACCAAACAGGACCGCCTTGGCCGATTGAAGGCCGCCACGGATGCCTCCGGGTTGGTCATCGAGATGGTCACCACCAACACCTTCTCGCACCCGGTCTTCAAGGATGGCGGACTGACGTCAAACGACCGGTCGGTCCGGCGGTTCGGGCTGCGCAAGGTTCTCGGCGCCGTTGACATCGCCGCCGAGATGGGTGCCACGACCTTCGTCATGTGGGGCGGCCGCGAGGGCGCCGAGTACGACGGATCCAAGGACCTGTACTCGGCCTTGGACCGTTACAAGGAGGGTCTGGACACCGTTGCGGCATACATCAAGGACAAGGACTACGACCTGCGAATCGCGCTCGAACCCAAGCCGAACGAGCCCCGTGGAGACATCTTCCTGCCTACGGTCGGGCACGCTCTGGCGCTGATCGCGGAACTCGAGCATGGTGACATCGTGGGCGTGAACCCGGAGACGGGTCACGAGCAGATGGCCAACCTCAACTACACGCACCAGCTCGCCCAGGCGCTCTGGAGCGACAAGCTGTTCCACATCGACCTGAACGGTCAGCGCGGCCTGAAGTACGACCAGGATCTCGTCTTCGGGCACGGCGATCTGTTGTCCGCCTTCTTTACCGTTGACCTGCTTGAGAACGGCTTCGTCGGCAGGCCAGACGCCCCGCGCTTTGATGGGCCAAGACACTTCGACTACAAGCCGTCTCGCACCGAGCACCTCACCGGAGTGTGGGAGTCCGCCAAGGCGTGCATGTCCACCTACCTGCACCTGGCCGAGAAGGCGAAGTCATTTCGCGCGGACCCACGGGTCACGGAGGCGCTCGAGTACTCCGGTGTCACGTCACTGGCCACGCCTACCCTCGACCCGAACGAGTCGGTCACCGACTTCCTCGCCGGGGATGACGGCTTCGACGTGGAGGAGGCAGCGGAGCGCGACTACGGCTTCGTCCGGCTCAACCAGCTCGCCATCGAGCACCTGGTTGGCTGACGGGTGACCCTCGTCGCGGGCATTGACTCATCAACCCAGTCGTGCAAAGTCGTGATCCGGGACGCCGAGTCTGGGCAGCTGGAGCGCCGCGGTAGCGCCCAACATCCTCCAGGCACGGAGGTCGACCCTGAGGCTTGGTGGGAGGCCCTCAAGACCGCGATCGAGACTGCCGGCGGCCTGTCGGACGTCGCTGCGATCTCCGTCGCAGGTCAGCAACACGGCATGGTGTGTCTGGACGCGCAGGGTCACGTGATCCGTCCCGCTCTGTTGTGGAACGACACACGCTCTGCGTCGGCCGCCTCGGACCTGATTCGCGAGCTCGGCGAGGGTGAGGAGACCCTCGGTGCCACGAGATGGGCAGAGGCCGTCGGAACAGTCCCGGTCGCTTCGCTCACCGTGACCAAGCTGCGGTGGCTCGCCGACCACGAGCCCGACAACGCCGCCGCAACAGCCGCCGTATCCCTTCCGCACGACTGGCTGACCTGGCGGCTCACCGGCGCCGAGTCCCTCGACACCCTGGTAACCGACCGCTCCGACGCCTCCGGCACAGGCTATTTCGACGCCGTCTCAGGGACCTACCGGCGGGACCTACTGGCCTTGGCCCTTCGTCGCGACGAGTCGGCCGTAGCCACCATCCGACTTCCGCGCGTCCTGGGACCCCACGACCCAGCGGGCCAAGGATCAGCGGACCTGGGGCTCTCACATCTGGTCGTAGGCCCCGGATGCGGCGACAACGCCGGCGCTGCACTGGGTCTGGGCTTGGGGGCCGGGGACACGCTGGTATCGCTCGGCACCTCGGGCGTCGTCGCCTCGGTCTCAGACACCCCGACAGCCGACCGGACCGGAACCGTTGCGGGGTTCGCGGACGCGACGGGCCGGTTCCTCCCCCTCGCCTGCACCCTCAACGGCGCCCGGGTCCTCGATGCAACCGCGCAGCTGCTCGGCGTCGACCACGAGGCCCTTGCGCAGCTTGCGCTCGGCGCACCTCCGGGGTCAGGAGGACTCGTCCTCGTTCCCTACCTCGAGGGCGAGAGGACACCGAACCTGCCCTTGGCCACCGGTGAACTGCATGGAGTCACTCTGGAGGGTCTGACTGCCGCCAACCTGTCTCTGGCCTCCTTCGAGGGCCTCGCGGGGCTCCTCGGAGCCGCGATGGCCGGGATGCGGGATCAGGGCGTCACCATCAATACCGTGACACTCGTCGGCGGTGGCGCACGGTCAGAGGCATTCCGCGTCGTCGGGTCAAGGACCTGGGGGCTACCGGTGATCGTGCCGGATGTCGGAGAGGACGTCGCCGACGGAGCCGCCCGCCAAGCGGCATGGGTCTTGCTGGGCAGCCCCGAGCCACCGTCATGGCACTTCCGCACGACGACCGAGTACACACCTGAGGCCCAGCCCGACGTGCAAGCCGCCTACGACAGGGCCGCTGGTCGAGTTGCACGAGCGAGCGTGGCGACCGTCGTTCACCTGGCCGGCGATCCCGCGTAAGCCCCCCCACGCCACCGCCACGCCACCGCCACGCCACCGCCACGCCACCGCCACGCCACCGCCACGCCACCGTACGAACGTCACCGCGAGTTTGAAGGAAGAAGGTCTGTTGTGGCGTCCGCCATCGGCACCAATTGGGCTGGCAACTACTCCTACACCGCCGTCGCATTGGCGAGGCCATCAAGTGTCGACGAGTTGCAAGAACTTGTCGCGGGGTCACCACGAATACGAGCGCTCGGCTCTCGTCACTCGTTTACCGACCTCACCGACACCGTCGGGATCCTCGTGGACCTGGCAGGGCTGCCGCACGACATCCGGATCGACGAGGAGTCGTGGTCGGTCTCTGTCTCGGCAGGAACGCGCTACGGCGACCTGGCGACGGCATTGGAGGCCAGCGGACACGCCTTGGCCAACATGGCATCCCTTCCCCACATCTCTGTCGGCGGGGCCGTGGCAACCGGGACGCACGGCTCCGGCGACCGGAACCAGTCTCTCGCCGGGGCCGTACGTGCCCTCGAGATTCTCGGAGCGAACGGCTGCGTGCGGCGCCTCGACCGGGCCGACCCCGACTTCAACGGATCCGTCGTGGCCTTGGGGGCGCTTGGCATTGTCACGCGCCTGGTCCTGGACATCGAGCCCAGCTACCTCGTCCATCAAGCCGTGCGGCTCGGTCTGAGCTGGTCAACCATCGAAGACCGTTTCGAAGACCTCACAGGGGCCGGGTACAGCGTCAGCATCTTCACCTACTTTGGTGACGAGACCGAGAACCAACTGTGGGTCAAGGCCCGGGGCGAACAGTTGACAGCCTCAGAACCCTTTGGCACGACCGCCGCACAAGCTCTCACCCACATGCTCCCTGGAGGCGCAACCGAAGCGCTCACGGACCAAGGGGGCGTCGCAGGTCCGTGGCTGCACCGACTGCCACACTTCCGCCTCGACTTCACCCCAAGCCGAGGTGACGAGCTCCAAAGTGAGTACTTTCTGCCGCGAGAGCATGCGCTTCCCGGGCTCGCCGCCCTGCGCCGCCTCTCCCCCAATTTCCGACACCTCCTGCAGGTGGCCGAGGTACGCACCGTCGCCTCGGATTCCCTGTGGCTGAGTGGCGCCTACGAACGCGAGACTGTCGCCTTCCACTTCACCTGGGTGAAGGACGAGCCAGCCGTCCGTGCTGCCCTCCGAGAGATCGAAGCCGCCCTGGTACCTCTGGGTGCTCGGCCGCACTGGGGGAAGCTCTTCGAGCTCGACCGGTCCCATGTGTCTGCGGCCTTCCCACGGTCTGAGGACTTCAGCAGGCTGATGAATCAAACCGATCCGGACCGGAAGTTCGGCAACCGTTTCATCCACCGCTACCTCCGCTGAATCCCGTTGGAGGAGAACGTCGAGATCGCTCTCAGTCGCCCACCTTCGCCAAGCTCACATACTTGCTGCGGGTGGGGCCGAGGTCCACTGACCCGGTAGCACGGCCGACCAGCCCCCGTCGACCACGAGGTTCGCCCCCGTGACGTAGGACGCCTCATCGGAGGCGAGGAACAGCGCACACTGCACTACCTCCCGAGGGCTTCCGACTCGGCCCAGTGGGATGTGCCGGGCGATGTCCCGCATGGGATGGCCGGGCGCGAGCAGGTCCGCTTGCGTGGCTGGAGTGGCGACCATGCCGGGGCTCACGCAGTTCACTCGTATGCCGTGCGGAGCACCTTCGGCGGCGAGCTGCTTGGTCAGAGCCACGATGCCACCCTTGGTGACGGTGTGGGCCACCCGGGTATTCGTCATTGACCCACTGATCCCGGCGGTGGAACCGACGAGCACGATCGCCCCTGAGGGCGAGACCTTGAGGTGTTTCCACGCGGTTCTGATCGGCAGGAACGCCACATCCAGCTCGTGAGCCAGCACGAAGTGCCACTCCTCGATAGTGACCTGCTCGACGGGGCTGAAGCGCGTTGCTCCCGCGTTGGCATACACGATGTCGATACCGCCATATCGCTCCGCGGCTTCGTCCACGCACGCGCGCACGCTCGCCTCGTCGGTGAGGTCCACAGGGTGCGTGCTGGTCATCACTCCTCCAGTGGCGCGGACCAGCTCGACAGTCTCAGCCGCGGCGTCTGCCTGGAGGTCGCAGCCCACCACGATGGCGCCCTCGGCCGCGAAGAGCAGCGCTGCTTCGCGGCCCTGACCACCAGCCGTGCCCGTGATCAGGGCGACCTTGCCCTCCAGTCGCCGTGTCACTTGACCGCGACTGGATTCACCGGTGCGCCAACGGCACCCGTGAACGGGATGGGCGCTGCCGTGAGCCAGAACTCGTAGACCCCGTCCGTGACGCAGTCCTCGCTGAGAGCCTCGAGATCCCACATCTCACCGAGGAAAAGCCCGATGTGTGGGATCGCCACCTGGTGCAGCGGCTGGAACGCGTCGTCGAACTCGTTGGGCCGCACCTCCAGGCCCCAGGTGTCCGTGGCGATGGCCGCGATTTCGGACCGGTGTAGCCAGTCGAGCGTGGTGAAAGACAGACCCGGCGAGTCCCCCCCGGCGTAGTCCTTCCAACCTTCGCGTCTGGCGCGCGTGAGCCGTCCCGTGCGGACCACGACGACGTCTCCACGACCGACGATGGAGCTGGGCCCCTGCGCGACGATCGTGGCCTCGAGGTGCTGCTCGGTGATCGCGAACCCGTCGGGCAGCTCACCGTCGGTCCCGAACTGACGAGCGACGTCGAGGAGCACCCCGCGCCCGGCGACGACGTCCGCCACCGTCTCGATGCCCGTGACGCTGTCGCCGAGGCTTGTCACCACCTGGTCGGCCGGACGCCCGTTCCAGGCCTTGCCGTGGTCGAAGATGTGGCCCAACCCATCCCATTGGGTCGAGCACTGGAGCGGCATCGTCACCACATCGTCCGCACCGCCAAGACCGTGGGGGAAACCCTGTACGCCCGCCACAGCGTCGGAACCAGTGTCGAGCATGACGTGGATCGGGTTGGTCCGCCTGCGCCACCCCTTCTGTGGCCCGTCCATGTCGAAGGACTGCGACAGCGAGAAGCTTCGACCGGTGACGACGAGGGCGGCGGCCGAGCGTCGCTTCTCCTGGCTCAGGAAGTTCATGGTGCCGCGAACGTCGTCGGGCCCCCACCGCCCCCAGTTCGAGACCCGCTTCGCTGCTGCCGCGATCGCGCCTGCAGGGTCGGTCGCGTCAAGCTCGTCAGGCGTCATGGTTGTGTCCATTCGTAGTGCGGTGGTGGCGCGGGCCTAGGTTCCCTCGCGCATGGGCGGGAGGTACTGGGGCCGCAGGATGTCGGAGACTGCCTTTGCCCCGCCGTGGGAGCTGGTGCCACCGTCCACGGGGATCTCGGCTCCGCTCACGTACGAGGCGGCGTCGCCGAGCAGGAACGTCACGACGCTCGCGATCTCGTTGCTGGCCCCCGCTCGGCCCAGTGGCGCGGCGTCGACAGAGGCGGCTCGGAACTCCGCCGGCGCCGACGCCGTCATCGGGGTGTCGATGAATCCGGGGTGGACGATGTTGACGCGGATTCCCAGCGGACCGAGTTCCAGGCACGCCGCATGGGTCAGCCCGCGGAGCGCCCACTTGCTGGCCGTGTACGCGACGGCGTAGTGGCCCTGGAGTGCGGCGAGCGAGCCGATGTTGACGATCGACGCGCCGGGACGCATGAGGGGAACGAGAGTCTTGATCCCGAGCAGCGGGCCAACGACATTGACGTCCTGTACCTCGACGAAGTCATCCCGTGTGGCGTCACCGACTCGCGCACGCCAGGTCGTCCCTGCGCAGTTCACCAGGCCGTGGATCGTCTGACCGGTGTCTGAGAGCTCTGCGGCCAAGGTGTCCCATTGCGACTCGTCGCGAACGTCGAGCGCGCGCACGCCATCCGTTGAGCGCTGGTCGACTGCGATGACGGTCGCGCCGGCGGCTGTTGCGCCCGCCGCCACGGCTGCGCCGATCCCAGAGGCCGCTCCGGTGACGACCACGGTGCGGCCCGAGAGGGAGAGCTGTGCCCATGGCGTCGGCGTCATGACCCGTGTCGGCCCAACGCGCCGAGCTGACCACCCTCGCTGGCGCGCTCACTCACCACCCGAAGTTGGGCTCGAACCCTCTCCAGGATTCGAAGAACTTCAACCGTGTGGGAGACCGGATGGATGGGATGCTCGAGGTCGCCCCGGAGGATGGCCTCGGATGCGGCGCGGAACATCGGGACGTAGCCGGCACCCTCCTGTTCGAAGGTGAGTTCCTCCACTGTCGGTGGGGCCGGAGGCTGTCCCGTCACCACGCGAAGGGAGCGTGGAGCGAAGAGCGGCTCGCCCAAGGTGATGCTTCCTCGCGTTCCGCCGATCCAACCGCCCGGGGGAATGAAGGTGGTGAGCGAGTTCGTCAGCTGTGCAAGCGCACCAGAGGTGTACATCAAGGTGTACGCCTCTTGTTCGTCGACACCGTCGTCGCGGATCTCTCCCACCGCGATCACCTGGTCCGGGGTTCCGAGGACAGCGTGCGCGACGGCGATCGTGTACACGCCCAGGTCGTACAGGGCGCCCCCGCCCAGCTCCGCGACCCAGTACCTGGCCGGGCCATCCGGGGGGACTGGGAATCCGGCACCGGCTTGAATCAGTCGCGGTACCCCGATCTTGCCCGACCGCAAGAGTTCGGTCACGGCTCGAAACGCCGGGGTGAACTTCATCCACATGGCCTCCATGAGAAATGCGCCGTTCTCGCGCGAGAGACCTTGCAGCTCCTCGGCTTCAGCGGAGGTCATCGTCAGGGGCTTTTCACACACCACGTGCGTACCCGTCCGCAAGGCGCGTGCGGCGTAGTCGAAGTGCAGCCCGTGTGGGATGCCGATGTACACCGCATCCACCTGCCCGGATGCGCAGAACTCGTCGAAGTCGGTGGACGCGAACGGGATCGCGTGCTCGGAGGCGAAACTCTCGGCCCGGTCCTTGTCACGCGAGCAGATGCCGACAAGCTCGACGTTGTCGCACAGCTGCAGATCGCCAACCGTTCGCCGCGCTATCCCGCCAGTCCCGACGATGCCCCAACGCACCCTCGCGCTCATCCTGCTCACTTCCTTCGTGTTTGCACTCAGGGCACAGTGGCCCGCGCAAACTTGAGTGACGGTTCATCCGCCTCGCGACAACAACATTGAATCCCTGATCGTCCGGCGAACGAACGCCTGAATGCCAATGCGAGGCATCACCCAGACCGATGCGTAGTCACCCACGACCGCGCCCACCCCTCGACTGCTCAGTTCGCCATGGGTGCGCCATTCCCAGTCACCGCGGCTGCCCGCGGGGGGTCACTTGACAGATTGCCTGAGTATACTCATTATTGAGTGACCTCATAATGAGGCAGGGTAGGAAGGACAAGCGACATGCGAGCGTTCGTTGTGAAGCAGTACAAGGGACCGTTGGAGGAAGCGGACGTTCCCGAGCCGGTGGTCGGAGAGCAGGACGTGCTCGTCCAGGTCCAGGCTGCCGGGCTCAACCTGCTCGACGAGAAGATCCGGACTGGCGAGTTCAAGCAGATCCTCCGGTACGAGCTGCCGCAGATCCTCGGCAACGACGTCGCGGGAACGGTGATCGGCGTCGGCGCGATGGTGCACGGATTCAAGCTTGGCGACAAGGTCTACGCCCGGCCCGCCAAGGATCGCATCGGAACGTTCGCAGAGCGCATCGCGATTGCCGAAGCCGACCTGGCGCTCAAGCCCGCGTCCGTCAGCCTCGAGGAAGCGGCCTCCCTGCCGCTAGTGGCGTTGACCGCATGGCAGGCGCTCGTCGAACGGGGCAACCTCCAGCCGGGTCAACGGGTTCTCATCCACGGGGGCGCCGGCGGAGTCGGAACGATCGCAATCCAACTCGCCAAGCACCTCGGCGCCATGGTCGCCACCACGTCCAGCAGGAGCGACGCCGACTTCCTGTGCGCACTCGGGGCGGATGTGGTCATCGACTACCGCAGCCAGGACTTCGAACAGCTCCTTGACGGGTACGACCTCGTGCTGGACACCGTCGGTGGAGAGACTCTGCAGAAGTCGCTGCATGTGTTGCGACCAGGGGGCAAAGTGATCGGGATCGCTGGGCCGCCAGACTCGGCGTTCGCCCGCGAGCTCGGCGCGAACCCGCTCCTCCGGCTTGTGATGACCGCCCTCAGCAGCGGCGTACGCCGCCAAGCCCGCCACCTCGGCGTGACGTACGAGTTCCTGTTCATGCGCGCCAGCGGTGACCAGCTCCGCCAGATCACAGACCTGGTGGACGCCGGCGCGGTGCGCCCCGTCGTCGGCCGGGTCTTCGACTTCGACCACACCGTGCAGGCGGTGCAGTCCCTCGGGAAGGGCCGCATCCGCGGCAAGGCCCTCATCAGCCACGCCTGACAAACCCTGCGCGCACCACGAACAACCCCCAACCAGCAACCCCCAACCAGAAACCCGCATCCACAAACCAGAAAGCACGAGAACATCATGAGCACGAACCCGCAAGGACAGGACAACGTCATCACGGCCTACAAGGACGCGCCGACCCAAACCGTCCACGCCGGCGGCGTGACCTACGCCTACCGCGAGCTGGGCCCGAAAGGCGGGACCCCCGTCGTCTTCTTCGTCCACCTCGCTGCGAACCTCGACAACTGGGACCCCCGGATCGTCGACCCCATCGCCGCCGAGCACCATGTGATCACCTTCGACAACCGCGGCGTCGGAGCATCCAGCGGCGCCGTTCCCGACAGCATCGAGGCGATGGCCGACGACGCGGTGACCTTCATCGAGGCTCTCGGCTTCGACCAGGTCGACATCTTCTCCTTCTCCCTCGGGGGCATGGTTGCCCAAGCACTCGTGGTCAAGCACCCCGGGCTGGTCCGCAAACTCGTCCTCACCGGCACCGGTCCTGCTGGCGGCAAGGACATGGACAAGGTTGCCGGCGTCACCTACTACGACATCCTGCGGGCGACCCTGACCCGGTCGGACCCCAAGGAGTTCCTCTTCTTCAACCGCAACGCCACAGGCAAGGCTGCTGCCCTCGCGTTCGTGGAGCGCCTCAAGGAGCGGGCCGCGGACCGCGACGCGCCGGTGTCGGTGAGGGCGCTCCAAACACAGCTCAAGGCGATCAAGAAGTGGGGACGCTCGATCCCCGGCGACCTGTCGAGGATCACCCAGCCGACCCTGATCGCCAACGGCGACAACGACCGGATGGTGCCTTCGGTGCTCTCCGAAGACCTGCACCGCCGCATCAAGGGGTCCGAGCTGGTCATCTACCCCGACTCCGGCCACGGCGGCATCTTCCAGTTCCACGACGCGTTCGCTCCGGCCGCCGTCGACTTCCTCGCCCGCTGATGCCTTCCCTCAAAGGTGGAGTGGTCCTGGTCACGGGGGCCAACGGCGGCATCGGAACCCACTTCGTCCACCAAGCTCTCGCGCGCGGCGCGGCCAAGGTCTACGCCACCGCCCGTACTCCTCGCACGTGGGGCGACGAGCGCATCGTCCCCCTCATCCTCGACATCACCGACGCCGCGTCCATCGAGGCGGCCGTGGCCGCCGCGCCAGACGTGACAGCGCTCATCAACAACGCCGGCGCCAACCCGCCAAGCGCCAGCCTGCTACAGGTGACCGAGGCGGACATCCGGGCAAACATGGAAACCAACTTCTTCGGACCCGTCCTCCTCGCCCGTGCCTTCGCGCCTACGCTCGCCGCACAGACCCAGTCCGTTCTCGTGGACGTGCACTCGGTGGCCAGCTGGTACGCGTTCGGCGGCATCTACAGCGCCGCGAAGGCCGCGCTCTGGTCAGCGACCAACTCACTGCGGCTCGAGCTCGCACCCGAGGGCGTCCACGTGACGGGTGTGCACATGGGCTACGTCGAGACCCGCATGGCCGCGCACGCGGATGGCCCCAAGATGCAACCGGCGGAACTCGTGACCAAGGTCTACGACGGTGTCGAGGCCGGCGACTACGAGGTCATCGCCGATGACCTGACCGTCCACGTCAAGGCGGCTCTCAGCGGTCCGGTCGAGGCCCTCTATCCGGAGCTCCGAGACACCAGGGCTCCCTTCTACGCCGTGGAAGAATGAGCGCCGAGCATCCGAGCCCACACAGCAGGAACCCACACCGCAGAGAAGGGCGGCAGTCATGCCACTCACCTCCCCACCAGTCGGACGGCGCGAGCGGAACAAACAGCAGAAGCTCGACCGCATCACCGCCGCCGCCCGAGAGCTCTTCGCAGAGCGCGGCGTGGACGAGGTCACCGCACAGGAGATCGCCGACAAGGCCGACATCGGTGCGGGCACGTTGTTCCTCTACGCCAAGAACAAGGGCGAGCTCCTCCTCCTCGTGCAGAACTCCTCCTACGCTGACGCCCTCGCCCGGGGCAGGACCGCCGCCGAGAGCATCCCCGACGTCCTCGACGCGGTGATGGCAGTGGTCCGACCCGTCGTGGAATGCAACCGCAAGCAGGTCGACAACGGGCGGACGTACCTGCGCGAGATCGTTTTCGGCGACCCCGAAGAGCCCCACCACCGCGACGCGCTCGCCCTGACGGTGCAGACCGAAAAGGCGATCGCCGACGTACTGGCGCGAGACGAGCGCATCCCCTCCCGCGACGTCGCGAAACTCGCCCACATCGTCTCTGCGATCATGTTCGTCAGCATGGCTGCGACGATCAACATCGCAAACCCGGTCGCCGACGTCGTCCAGGAGATAAGAGACCACGTCCGAGTTCTCCTACCCGGGTGACCTAACCGCCGCTCTGCGACAGGGTCGCTTCAGGTCGCGTACTACGGCCCAGGAGCGGGTCCGGTCACCCGCCCCGACTTCGCCGCCGGGAGTGTTGGGTTCAGTCCGCAGCCGCGGTACGCGCCACGTGGCCCATCGGAAGCGGGACGGTGCGAGACTCCACCGCGATTGCATACCCCCACCCGACGGGTCCGTGCAGGTCACCGGCTCAGGAGTCCGACTTCACGGCGTTCGGCACCTACATTCCCAGCGCATTTCCCGCGGGACAGAACCGGCGCAGCGTTTCCGCAGGTCACCGGCCTGACGATGTACCCGCAAATCTTCCTGCCCCAGATACCCCTAGCGGGTATGGACAGAGAGCCCCTGACCTGCGTTTCCGCTGGTCCGGGACCCTCTTGTGCACATGGTGGCAGGTGAAGGATTCGAACCTTCGAAGCTTTCGCGATGGATTTGCAGACCGACGTATGCCGCCCGCTCACCGGCGGCTCCTTGGCGCACCAACGCATTTCGCCGCGATTTCCCCACAGACACTGACGCCAGACGTCGTCTTTCGAGCACACCGGGACCGCCCGACGCCCCGATCGGCGCGTGTAGCACTCCGCCAGTAGTGACGCAGGGCCACGATATTCACGCCGGGAGTCGGGCAGCTCCGACAGCGGTCACGGAGGCGCGGCGCACGAGAGGGCACTCCAGTCGGGCGACCTCACCGGTGCCGTTGGGCTGCCAGGAGGCGGACGAGGTGTCGTGGCCGAGCAACGTTTGGATTGCCAGCTTTCCCATCTCGGCATGAGGCAGCCGCATCGTCGTCAGGGGCGGATCGAGTTCTGAGGCGATGAACTCTTGGTCGTCGAAGCCGATCACTGAGATGTCGTGGGGGATCGAAAGCCCTCGCTGTCGCGCGGCGCGGTAGAAGCCCATCGCGACCTGGTCGTTGAAGCAGAACACCCCGGTCGGGCGCACATCGTCAGGGAGGTCGAGCAGTTCGCCGCCGCGCACGCCGCCGCTGACCCTCGGCAAGACACCAAGGCGCAGACGCGGGTCCGGTCCGATTCCGGCCTCTTCGAGAGCTTGCCGGTAGCCGTCGTAGCGAAGGCCGGACGCAACCAGCCCGGTGTCACCCTCGAGGTAGGCAATTCGCCTGTGTCCGTGCCCAAGAAGCTCCCGTGTCGCGTCGTACGCAGCGGACGTCTCGGACGGAACGATCGAGCGAAAGGATCCGCTGGTTGCGCGGCAGTTGAGGAAGATCGTCGTCTCGGGAAGTCCCGGGAGGGGTTCGACCTCCTGGTGGAACATGTGTGCGACCACCAGTGAGGACACCTGATGTTGCAGCAAGGAGTCGAGCGCGCGTTCCATGTCGGCGTCGTTGGGTGAGCGACCGATGTTCACGGTGATGAGCAGATAGCCGCTGCGCGCAGCCTCGGTCTGCGCGGCCGCCAACATCGCCACAGCGAACGGGGTGGTGGTCACCTCATCGGACAGAAAACCGATCGCCTGGCTGCTTCGTTGTCGCAGCCCTCGGGCCATCTCGTTGGGCCGGTAGCCGAGCTCGTCGGCCGCCTTCTGCACGCGCTCTCGTGTTCCTTCCGGGACTCGGACACCGTCTCGCTTCCCATTGAGCACCACCGAAACCGTCGTGATCGAGACGCCGGCGCGCACGGCAACGTCCTTCAAGGTGGGGCGAGAGGGCGGCACAGGATTCTCCTCAGCAACGTCGGAAACTGGGCCCAGGTTGGGTATTGACAGTGAAGAAACGTTGTATCACTATTGCGGAAACGTTTCTTCACTCACCGCGACAGTACCTCACCCCAAGGAGAACCACCGTGAATCGAGACATGCGACGCAGGGTTGTGAGTGCTGGCGCGCTCTTGGCAACCACTGCTCTGATGATGACGGGCTGCGCGAAGGCCACCACCAACGCCAGCGGCGGAGACGGGGGCACCCTGACCCTGTGGACCCACGCGGGTGGCGCCCCCAAGGAGATCGCGCTCCTCAAGACGGCCATCGCCGACTACGACTCGAGCCAGCAGAAGTACAAGGTCGAGCTCAAGTCGTTCCCGCAAGAGGCGTACAACGGCGCAGTCACTGCTGCCGCCACGTCGAAGAAGCTCCCCTGCATCCTCGACATCGACGCGCCGAACGTGCCGGCGTGGGCGAAGGCCGGCTTCCTGGCCCCGCTCGACCTGCCGGCGGACCTGGTCGCCAAGAACCTCGACAGCACCAAGGGCATCTACAACGACAAGCTCTACTCGATCGGCTACTTCGAGGCGGCACTGGCGATCTTCGCCCACAAGGACGCCCTGGTTCAGGCTGGCGTGCGCATCCCCACCGTGAAGCAGCCGTGGACCGCCGCTGAGTTCGCCGACGCATTGCCGAAGATCAAGGCGACCGGCAAGTTCAAGACCACGTTCGACCTCGGTACCGGTGACTCGGGAACCGAGTGGTGGACCTACGGCTATTCGCCCTTCCTGCAGAGCTTCGGCGGCGACCTCATCGATCGCTCCAGCTACAAGACCGCGCAGGGCGCGATCAACGGCGACGCTGCCAAGAAGTGGGCCGCGTGGTTCCGCGGTCTGGTGGACCAGGGCTACACCCCTGCCAAGTCCGGGGTCGATGCGTTTGCCGACTTCTCCAACGGCAAGTCGGCGATGGTGTGGACCGGTATCTGGAACTCCACGGGTCTCGACAAGGTCAAGGACGGCGTCGCGCTGCCGCCCCCGGACTTCGGCAAGGGGCCCAAGATCGGCGGCGGTTCCTGGCAGTGGGGCGTGAGCTCCAACTGCGCGAACAAGGCCGCTGCCATGGACTACCTCGCGTACTCGCTCAAGCCGAAGTACCTCTCGAAGATCGTGACCGACTCCGGCAACGTCCCGGCAACGGACGAGGCGGCCCAGCTGTCGCCAGGGTGGCAGGAAGGAGGCCCGAAGCGCTTCTTCCTCGACGAGTCTGCGGCCTTCGCCGAGCTTCGTCCCCCGACGCCGGGCTACCCGTTCCTGACCACGACCTTCGCCAAGGCGGCGCAGGACATCATCGCTGGTGGTAACGCCAACGCCATCCTCGACAAGGCGGCTGCCGACATCGACGCCGACCTGAAGGCGAACGACTACTACGGCAACTGACCTCGATGGGACGGGCGGCAACCACAGCTGCCCGCCCCATCGGCCCCCTCACCCTGGAGTTCTGATGACCACCACAGTCGCCCCGCGCACCACGTCACGTACGAGGACCCGGCCACCATCCAAGGCGCACACGCACTCCTGGGTCGGATTCAGCTTCACTGTCCCGGCCATCGTCATGCTGCTCGTGTTCTTCTTCGTGCCGCTGATCCTGTGCTTCGTGCTCGCCTTCACCAACGCCCGGCTCATCTCCGGTGAGCCCACCAGGATCACGGGGCTGGACAACTTCCAACGACTCTTCTCCGACCCTCTGTTCTGGAAGTCACTGCGCAACACGGCCTACTTCGCGGTGGTCGTCGTGCCGCTGCAGTCCGCCCTGGCACTGCTGCTCGCGATCCTGGTGAACGGTCAAGGACGGGCCAAGAACTTCTTCCGCACCCTGTACTTCGTGCCTGTGGTGACATCGATCGTCGTCGTGTCGATCCTGTGGCGCTTCATGTACGCGAGCGACGGCCTCATCAACAGCATGCTGCAGCTGGTGACATTCAACGCGCTGCAGGGCACCGACTGGCTGAGCAACACCTCGACCGCCATGCCGGCGGTCATCCTGATGTCGATCTGGCAGGCCGTCGGATTCCACATGGTGATCTGGCTTGCCGGCCTACAGACCATCCCGATGGACCTGTACGAAGCGGCCTCGCTCGACGGTGCCGGCCGGTGGGACCAGTTCCGCTTCGTCACCTGGCCGGGCCTCAAGAACACCCGCACGTTCATTCTCGTCACCATCACCATTGCTGCGCTCAGCCTCTTCGCCCAGGTCCAGGTCATGACCAGCGGTGGCCCGCTCGACTCGACCTCGACCGTCGTCTACCAAGCTGTCCGCGCCGGCTACACGCAGCAGGCCACCGGCTACGCATCCGCGATCTCGCTGGTCTTCTTCGCACTGGTGTTGACCGTCTCGCTCATCCAACAGTTCGTCACCCGAGACAAGGACGCCTGATGACCACGCTCACTCACAGGGCCGCCTCCCGCCGAGCCTCGAAGCCGCCCCGCAAGATCACCCGAGGCACGGTCGGCCTGAACCTCGCTCGCCTCGTTCTCGGACTGTTCTTCGCATTCCCGATCGTCTTCATGCTGGTGTCCTCGCTCAAGCCGGACGAGCAGATCTTCGGCGATCTCGGCTCCCTCAAGGCGTTCCTCCCCGTCGGACACCTGTCTCTCGACAACTACCGCACGACCCTGGACACGGTCCCGGCCGTTCGGTTCCTGCTGAACTCGATCGTGGTCTCGGGAGTGACGGTTGCCCTCGGGTTGTTCATCAACAGCCTGGCTGCCTTCGGCGTGTCGCGGCTGCAGTGGAAGGGCCGCAAGATCGTGCTCGCCCTGGTGCTCGCAACCCTGGTCGTGCCGTTCGAGACCTTCGCGCTGCCCCTGCTTTGGTGGGTCAACCACCTGCCCTGGCTCACGCACGACGGCTTCACCCTGCTGTGGACCGAGGGCTGGCTGGATACCTACCGAGTGCAGATCCTGCCATTCGTTGCCAACGCGTTCTCGATCTACCTCTTCTACTCCTACTTCCAGAGCATCCCCAAGGAGCTCGACGAGGCAGCCATCGTTGACGGGGCCGGATGGTTCCGCATCTACCGCAGCATCATCATGCCGCTCTCCGGACCCGCTATCGCCACGGTCTCGATCCTGACGTTCCTCCCCGCCTGGAACTCCTACCTGTGGCCCCTCATGGTGGTGCAGACCGAGGAACTGCGGCCCGTCATGCTCGGTGTCAGCTACTTCTTCCAGCTCAACGTCGAGTGGGGCCCGATGATGGCCTACTCCAGCATGATCACGATCCCCGTCCTCGCGCTCTTCCTGGCCTTCCAGCGAAACTTCATCGGCAGCATTGCCGCGAGCGGCGTGAAGGGATGACCTCGACAGCGCCCCGGGCGACCGAAACCCGGCCGATCGTCCACTTCACCCCACCGGCGGGGTGGATGAACGACCCCCACGGGATCTACTGGCTCGACGGTGTCTACCACCTGTACTTCCAGCATGTGCCGGACGCGGTGGAGTGGCAGACCGGGATTTCCTGGGGGCATGCCACCAGTAAGGATCTCGTCCACTGGCGCCCAGCGGCCCCAGTCCTTGCACCCGGCGAGGGCGACGAGGGCATCTGGTCAGGCAGCGCCGTGATCGATGACGACGGCCGGCCGGTGCTCTTCTACACCTCGGCCGGCGGCGAGGACGTGGACCTCGGAAGGATCCGCTCCGCGCGGCTGTCACAGGCCGGCGATCAGTGGGTCAAGGGTCCGGTCCTGGTTGAGGCTGTGGACACAGCGACGCGCGTGTTTCGGGACCCGACAGTGTTCCGCGACGGCGACCACTGGACCATGGTCGTTGGCAGCGGCCGGTCCGACGGCACCGCGTGTGCCGAGGTGTTCTCGTCCTCGGACCTCGAGAGCTGGACGCCCGTCGGGATCCTGGCTTCGCGAAGCACCCGTTCACAGCACCCCTGGACGGGCGCTGCATGGGAGTGCCCGCAGGTGATCAGCGGCGCCAGTGATGCACCCGACTTGCTCGTGGTGTCGATCTGGGACGACCACACGCCGCACGACGTGGCAGCGGCGACCGGGACCTACGCCGACGGCCGGTTCGCCGCGCGTCACTGGCGTTTGCTCTCGGCCGGTGCTGGGCACTTCGCGGCCTCGGCGTTCACGGACACCGAGGGACGGTCCTGCCTGATCTTCTGGATACGAGGCATCACCGACCCCGGTCGGTGGGCCGGTGCCTTGAGCCTGCCGTACGTCGTCACGACAGACGGCGACGACGTCCGTCTGGAGCCGCACCCTGCGGTCGCGGCGGCGCGCCTCCCCCCTGACGCCGGCCACGTCGGCGCCGGCCGAGCCATCGACGTGGAATGGCGGCCCCGCCAGGAGGACAGGCTGCAACTGGTCACGCCCGAAGGCGAGGTGCAGGCATCGGTCCACGTCGAAGGGTGGACTGTCACGGTCGCCGTTCGCGACGCCGCCTCGGTCACGGTCAGCCACCACAGCGAGTGCCTGCGGATCATTGCCGACGCCCAGGTCCTCGAGGTCGTCGCCGACGGCGGCCTGGTCGGATTGCCCCTTCCGGCCTCCGAGACTGGACTCCAGCCGCACACTGGCGATCCGGGCCGCGTCGCCTGGTGGCACCTCAGTTGACTTCCCCACGAAGCCCGGCATCGCGGTGGCAAGTTTGCCGAAATGCGGTCCATCCGACTCGGCCTGATATAGGCCCCTGACGCATCTGCATGCGTCCCACGATGCGACACCACCTTCTTGACCTACTCGACGGTCACCGTCACTATCGCTAATGACAACGTTGTCATACCGGAGGTTCGTCCATGTCTGTCAGCACTCGTTCCCCTTTGCGCCGGCCGCTCGCCGTCGTCCTGCTGGTCCTCGCGGTCCTTGCCGCACTCGGCGTGGCGCCCGCGGCGGCGGACACACCGCAACACCGCCCCGCCTACCACTTCAGCCCCTCGAAGAACTGGATCAACGACCCCAATGGGCTCGTCTTCTCCAAGGGCGTCTACCACCTCTTCTTCCAGCACAACCCGCTCGGCAACGTCTGGGGCAACATGTCCTGGGGGCACGCGACGAGCACCGACCTCGTCCACTGGAAAGAGCAACCGGTCGCCATCCCGTTCGACGCCAACGAGGGAGTGTTCTCCGGCTCGGTCGTCATCGACAAGACCAACAGTTCCGGCTTCGGCACGGTGACGGACCCCCCACTCGTGGCGATGTACACCAGCGCCTACACGGCCGCCAGTGGCCGCGATGGCATCCAGGCACAGTCATTGGCGTACTCGACCGACGACGGTCAGACGTGGACCAAGTACTCGGGCAACCCGGTCATCGACATCGGATCGCGCGAGTTCCGCGACCCCAAGGTCTTCTGGTACGAGACCGCCAGGGAGTGGCGGATGGTGTCGGTGATCGCCAACGAGCACAAGGTCCTGATCTGGCGCTCTGCCGACCTCAAGCACTGGACGCGGCTCTCCGAGTTCGGCCCCCGCGACGCCATCGGCGGCGCGTGGGAGTGCCCGGACCTCTTCCCGCTGGCAGTCGACGGCGACCCGGGGAACGTCAAGTGGGTCATGATCGTCAGCCTCAACCCCGGCGGGGTCGCGGGCGGCTCGGGCACCCAGTACTTCGTCGGTGACTTCGACGGTACGACCTTCACGCCGGACGGGCCCGCGAGCTACCAGCCTCCCACCGGGACGCTGCTGCAGGGATTCGAGAACGGGTATGCCGGGTGGACCCCGACCGGGACCGCCTTCGGGTCTGAGCCGGTATCCGGTTCGCTGCCGGGCCAGCAGCCCGTCACCGGTTACGTGGGCGAGCACCTCGTCAACAGCTTCATCGACTTCGACGGCGCCCAGGGCGAGCTGACCTCCCCGGCGTTCACCATCGACCAGAGGTACCTCAACTTCCTCATCGGCGGTGGCCACCACGACGCGGTCGCCGGCGCGACCCAGGGCGACCCTGGCGGTGAGGTCTTCACCGACTTCGAGGACCTCGACCCGGTGACGCACCTGCCCGCCGGGTGGAGTGCTACAGGGGACTTCGTCGGCTACAGCGCGACCAGCTCGGGACTGCCCTACCACCAGGGTGACAAGGTGCTCGACACGTGCGTCGTGCCCGACAAGTGCGACCTCGCCGTGGGCACCTTCGTGTCGCCCGAGTTCACCGTGACCAAGGGTTACGTCAACCTCCTCATCGCAGGCGGCACGCACCCGGTCGGGACGAGTGGCCCGACCGTCGTCGAGCTCGTCTCGGGCGGAGCGGTCGTCGGGTCGGTGACCGGAAACAACTCCGGTGAGATGGACTGGCGCCACATCGACGCCCGGGCAGTGGTGGGCAAGCAGGCCCGGATCGTGATCCGGGACGACCACAGTGGCGGCGACTGGGGACACCTCATGGTGGACGACATCCGGTTGTCCGACTCGGCAGCCGGCCCGCGCGACACCCAGACCACCGTCAACCTCGTCGTCGGCGGCGAGGTCGTGCGGTCCAGCACGGGATCGGACAGCGAGGCCCTCGACTGGGCCTCGTGGGACCTCAATGACCTGCAGGGCAGGACCGCGCAGATCACGGTGGTCGACCACAGCTCCGGTGGGTGGGGCCACATCCTCGCCGACCAGTTCATGCTCGCATCGGCACCGGCCAAGAGCGGGACCGAGCGTGCCAGCTGGGTCGACTTCGGACGCGACAACTACGCCGGCGTCACCTTCAACGGGCTGCCCGACAACCAGCGCACCACCATCAGCTGGATGAACAACTGGCAGTATGCCGGCGACGTGCCCACCGACCCGTGGCGCGGCCAGATGACGATGCCCCGCAGGCTGTCCCTGGTCACGACCGAGGCGGGACCGCGCCTCCGCCAGACCCCGGTCCCCGGAATCGATGCGGTCACCGTGAACAGTGACAAGCAGCAGGCCAAGGAGCGTTCGGTCGCGGCCGGGGTGACGCCGACCGGGCTCGCCGCGACCGTGGCACGGGTCGAGGTCCGCGTCGCCCTGGGCTCGGCGTCCGAGGCCGGCGTCGTGCTGAGGCGCAGCGCCGACGGCGCCGTGGGCACCAGGATCGGGGTCCGTCGCGACGGCACGCTGGTCGTCGATCGGACCCGCAGCGGCAACGTCGCGTTCAACCCCCTCTTCCCGAGCATCGAGGAGGCGCCCGTGACGGTGCGCGACGGTGAGGTGACCTTCACGGCATACCTCGACCGCAGCTCGGTCGAGGTGCTGGCCGAGAGCGGTCAGGTCTCTGTCACCGACCTCATCTACCCGCCGACGGCGGCGACGGGTGTCGCCGCCTACGCGGTGGGCGGGACTGCCAAGACGGTCGACATCAAGGTGACACCCATCCGTCCCTGACCGGGCCGAAGGCGGCCGGTGCAGCTGCAGGAGCTGCACCGGCCAGTTACAGCCGGACATCGTCGGGGGCAAGGCAAAGGGCCCCCTAGCATGCATTCCGCTGGTCAGGGGCCCTTTCGTGCACTGGGTGGCAGGTGAAGGATTCGAACCTTCGAAGCTTTCGCGATGGATTTACAGACCGACGTATGCCGCCCGCTCGCCTGGACCTTCTCGGCTCGCCAGCGAATTTCGCCGCGGTTTCCCCACAGACACTCGACATCAGACGTCGACTTTCGACCACACCCGGCCCCTAGGTCATGCCCTGAGCATGAGGCGCTCCGCCCACGATTGGTGTCGCACACGGCCGCCATCGACGCGGGTTCGTTGCCCGGTTCCAAGTCTGTTGCCAGCCCTATGACCCGGCGCCGCGACGAAGTTGGGCAGCTGCCTCGTTCCTCTCGTAGCCGAGCAGCGCGACGGCGCGCTTCACCCGCAGCCGGGTCTCCTCGCGGACATGCGGTTCGGCATTCAAGACCCGGGACACCGTCGCGAAACTCACCCCCGCCATGCGAGCGACGTCTTTGATGGTCGGGGGCCTGGGAGCGTCACTTCGGTCCGCAGTCCCGTTGGCATGGGTGCCCTCAACCTCGACATTCGACACACGGGAATTTCGGCGCGCGGCTGAGGCGTCCGTCATGAGGGTTGCCCTCCATTCACGAAGGCCCAGGAATCCGCCACGATGTGGTGGGGGCGGGCGACCCGACACGCAGTCCTATGAGCAGTCGCGCCGCCGGGGTCTGGTCGGCCGGGGTCACCGATCTCGGCCCAGGCGGTGGTCGGCGGGTTCCAGCCCGCATTCAAAGACCTCCCGCTCATGACGGGAATGGTTCTGCTGGCGGTTGGATGGCGCGCCCGGCGCGGTGTTGGATCAGCTGCGTGGCGTCGGCGCGGTGCTGCATCCACGCCGCGTCGGCTGCACCGATGATGCCGGCGTTGTTGGTCGACTGCGCGAGCCGGACCGGGGTTCGCGGGTTGAGGTGCTGAAGCCACTTTTCGGGGTTCTTGGAGATGCCGCCGCCCAGGATGATCAGGTTGGGCCAGACCAGGTTTTCCAGGGCCTTCAGATAGGTGTCGGCCCGAGCGCCCCACTCGGCCCAGGTCAGCTGGTCGCGTTCGCGGGCTGACGCGGCCGCGCGGCGTTCGGCCTCAACGTTGTCGATCTCGATGTGGCCGAGTTCGGAGTTGGCGACCAGCTCGCCGTTGTTGATCACGGCGACACCGATGCCGGTGCCGAAAGTGACGACAACGACAACGCCTTGCTGGCCCCGGGCTGCGCCGTAGTGAGCTTCGGCGAGCCCGGCGGCGTCGGCGTCGTTCAGAAAGGTCGATGGTCCATCCAGCCGGAGACCGATGAGCTGGTGCAAGGAGGAACCGATCCAGCTGTCGTCCAGGTTGGCGGCGGTGTGAGCTACGCCGTCGAGGACGACGCCGGGGAAAGCGACGCCTACAGGGCCGGCGAAGTCGAAGCGGGCGGCAACGGCGGCAACGACGTCGGACACGTCGGTCGGCGTTGCTGGTTGTGGGGTATCAAGCCGGTACCGCTGACTGACCAGGGAGCCTGATGAGATGTCGACCAAACCGCCTTTGGTTCCGGTGCCCCCGATGTCGATGCCAAGGGCGACATCTGGCTGGTCGCTCATTGGGGTGCCACCAGACGCTCGCGGAGGAATTGAACCTTGCTTTCGTCGTGCTGCCTGCTGTGAGAGTGCACGCCGAATGGATTGACCTCTATGCGCTTTCGCGCGGTGATGGCGTTATAGGCAGCGAAGACGGTTGATGGCGGGCACACTCGATCCATCAGGCCCACAACTATCGAGGTGTCTGCCGTGATGCGGCGTGCGAGTAGAGCGTTGTCTATGTAGCGCAGCGTGTCGCGGGCGGCGTGGACCAGGTCGAAGTGGGTGGCGAGGAAGTCGGCGATCTCGGCGTACGGGTATTCGTCCGAGAGCGTGATGGCTCGTTGGATGTCGCACAGGAAGGGAACGTCTGCCGTGCAGACTCGCACTGCTGGCGGCAGAAGTGCTGCCGCCGCGAGGGCGAGCGCGCCGCCCTGGCTGCTGCCGGTGACGCCGATGCGATCAGGGTCTACGCCGGGTAGCTGAGCGGCGACCTCTACTGCACGAACGGCGTCGACATAGAGCCGGGTGTAGTAGTAGTCCTCGGGGTGGGTGATGCCTCTCGTCATGACCTCGGCTCGTTCCGCGAAGGTCCCTGTCCCGTCCGGCGTCGCTCCGGTTGACCAGCGACCGCCTTGCCCACGCGTGTCCATGACGAGGTTGGCGAAGCCGACGGCAGCGAGCGCGAGGTGGTCGCTCGGGACGCTGCGCCCGCCTCCGTAGCCGATGTAGGTGATGACCAGCGGCAGCTGGGTGTCGCCCGACCCTGCTGGGCGCAGGTACCAACCGCGTACGCGGTCACCGCGAGCGCCGGAGAACTCGACGTCCCAGACTGGCAGGTCTCCATAGACCTCGGGGCGGTGACGCGTCATCGTCGTCGGCCGGGCCGCTGCCCGCGCCTCGTCGATCCGGGCGACCCAGAACTCGTCGAGTCCCTCAGGCTCAACCGTGGTCGTGCGGTACGTGCGCAGTTGGTCCTCGGGTAGGTCAAACCAAGGCATGGCGTGGGCCTTTCGGGGCTGGCGAGGATGGAGGATCCACGCTGCTTCAGAGGGGTCGACGGACGCTGACTTACGCACGTGATGAGGACGCAGGGTCACGGGCTGACCCTGCGTCCTCACTTGGTGCACGAGCGTTAGGTCTGCGCTGTCACTGGCGGCGGGCCGATGCGTACGTGTCCCAGGCGGCTAGGGCTCGCACGTAGTAGGCCGCCCGGTAGGTAGTGGGGTCGTAGCCGTTCCACGCCTCGGGGGTGTTGAAGGCGAAAGCACCACCTGCGGCTGCGCTCGGGCTGTAGATCTGGTGCACCAGACCCTCCGCGAGCTCGTTGCCGTCGGCGACCAGGTCGGGTCGTCCGAGCCGTCGGCCTTCCCGAATGAGCGTCCCGGCGAACTCGAAGTTCGTCCCGGTCCACACCTCCGCGGCCTGGAACCCGAGTTCCAGGGGCCGGTTGAGCAGGAACGGGTACGGCTTGCCACCGTAGGGGACGAGATTCGGCGCCCCTAGCATGTGCCCCGTGGAGTCCTTCAGCTGCGTCATGAGGTCGAAGGTGTTGGTCAGGTGGGCGGCCACATGTGCAGGCGGATTGATGTCCGGCAGACCGAGCTGTTCTGCCACGTGCTGAGGCCACAGCACGTCGACGAAGGCATCCGTGGACCGGGCTCCTGCATCAGTGAACTTGTAGTAGCTCCCGGTCCAAAAGGCCGCCTCATACGCAGAACGGGAAGTGGCCCGCGTGTGGTCGAGGGCGGCGAGATCCACCGTCGAGGCTGCAGGGATCCCGAGCCGCTTTGCGTCCTTTGTAGCGGCTGCCATGATGTCTGCGGCCAAGACGTACAGGCCGGAGTTGTAGACACCATGCACTCCGCCGGACTGCCCCATGATGTCGTAGGTGCTGGCGAAGGCGGCCGGCTCCGTGGGCAGTGTGTCGCCCTGCGGTATCCGAGATTGCACGTCGTGCGTCCAGGCGCGGAGCATCGCAGGGTAGATGTCGCGCAACAGTGCGTCGTTGCCGGAGCTGTGATAGGCGCCGTACGAACGGATCAGGTACTTGGCCGGACGGTCGAAGAAGGTGGTCTCGGGTACGGCTGGGCTGGTGGAGTTCTCCCAGAGCAGCCACGGTGCGGTCAGGTGCCACCAGATATAGCTGCCGACCGGGCCGTTGAAGCCCGGGCTGCCGGGTACTCGGCCGTTCGGGTCTTGGGTGACCATCTCGGAGGTCGCGCGTACCCAGGCGGCTTCGGTGGAGGGGAACAACTCGCGCAGAGCGATCGCCATCTGCCCCTGGACGTCGGTCTCCCCGGCGTCGGCCCAACCACCACCCGTGACCGTGTGGAACAGGTGGGTGCCAGGGACCGCGGAGCCTATCCGGGGTGCGCCGGTCAGGTGTGGACTGGAAACGAGGCCAGATTCCCAGAAGGAGCCGTTGAACGGGAGCTGTCCGAGTTCGTTCAGAGCGGCCATGCGGATTGCGGGCGACACCGTGTTGTCCAATGCCACCGGCTTCCACCAGCGTGCCACCGCTTTCGCTGCCTTGTCTTCGCGTGCGAGGTTCCGCGCCGCGATGGCGAAGCCCTGGTTGCCGGCATAGCTGCCCGGGATGTAGTTGTTTCGTGCGTCTTCCCGGGCTCCGTAGTAGGAGGTGTAGCGCCGCATCCAGACTGTGTCGCCCGCAGTACCGAAAGTGATTTGCGGGAAGTCCCAGGCCAGGACGAAGTGAACGGTTTGCGTCTGATGAGCAGGCAGGTTCATCGAGACTGCGAGGGCGCTGGCGGAGCTGCTGTCGTCGAGGGCAGCGTTGGGCAGGGCACCGGTTGCCTTGAAGGGGGTGTAGATGTCGGAGCCGTCGCCGTCGGCGTCCCAGGAGGTTGCGTAGGTGACTCGCTGTCCGGGTTCACTGCGAACGGCAGTGGTCCACTCGCTGTTCTGCGAGTCTGCGGTGTTGGCGGGGCTGGACGCCCCCAGCGTGATGCCGGTGATCTTGTTGCGGTGATCGACCGTCTTGTGGCTGGTGTAGCCCGTGCGGACACTGGACACGGGGCTCGGGGTGTTCTGCACAGTGCTGGCCACGTGGGTTGGCGCGTTCGGGAAGGTGAACATCGTCGACACCTTCGTCGCCTTGCTCGTCTTGTTCGTGAGTTGCACGTCGAAGTAGGCCACCGGCTGGGACGAGGACTCGTCGTTGCCGGCCACGATGGGAGACCAGAATGTGGTCGACACAGAGGTGGAGGGCACGGGGTCGGTGTAGTCAATACGGCCGAAGGGGTAGAGCGCGCTGTACGTCCCCTTGCCAGCATCCAGGGTCGACCAGGCAGGAAGGACGGAACCGAACTCGGAGCTGTTGACGGCGAGCGTCCTCGTCGAGGCGGTTCGGCCCTGCTGCTGTTCGCGGATGTGGATGGCAGCCTGAGGAAGGATGCGCTTCTCGTAGTTGGAGTTTGTGGCTCCGCCCATGCTCCACGGACCGAAGGTCCCAGCTTGGTTGATCATGAAGGAACCCGCTCCAAGGCCACCGAGCGGGATGCCGAGGCCGGGCTGCGCCATCGGGTTGCCGAGCGCGAAGGGAACGGTGTCAGGTGCGGAGGCATCCCCCGCGCACCGCTGCCAGTCGTGAACGCTGCATGGGACGCTTCCAATGACTCCGAGGGGTCGCTGGTATGCGGCGTCGCCAAGGGCAGTGTGTCGCGCCGGTTGCGCGGCTGGCGCCAGCGGCACCGACGCTAGGGCTGGTGCGATGCCCGTGGCGGCTATGCCGACTGCGACGGCAAGGGCCGCCCGGCGCCTGCGGGCGCTCCGGCTTCTGGAGAAGGTTGGATCTTTCATGACTTGACTCGCTTCCGGTCGGCACTGACGGATGGGACATTCCGAAGGCGTCCGAGGACGGCCTTTGGGCTCGATGGGGACTGAAGATCAACGCCGGGCCGCGGCACTGACGACCCCCTGCCGGGGCGTCGTCGGCTCGACCCACGCGCCGGTGCGCGCTGACTCCAGAACGGCGTCGGTCAGTGCGGCTGCGCGAAGCCCGTCCGCGAAGGTGGGTAGGCCATCCGGTCGCTCGCCGCGCACCGCCCGATGGACGTCTCTGACGAAGTTGGTGAAGCAGTCTTGGTATCCCTGGGGGTGCCCTGCAGGGACCAGGTCGTAATGGGGGCCGATGACTTGGTCCTCCGCGGCACGCGGCAGTTCCACGTTGTGGCCCCGACCGCCGATCCAGAGGGAGTCCGGGTCTTCCTGGTCGAACTGGTACGAGGCGTCGGCGGTGTCGATGGAGAACCACAGCCTGTTCTTGCGACCGGGAGAGATCTGGCTGATGACGCTCGAACCGATCGCCCCGTGGTCGGTGACGAACTGTATGACTGCGGCGTCCTCGGTGCCCGATCCCCCGGCTCCTGTTCGCGGTAACGCCAACAGTTGCGCACTGACCCGCGCGATGCGGTGGCCGGTCACGAACTCGACCAGGTCACACCAGTGGACGCCGATGTCGCCGAAGGCTCGCGAGTGTCCTCCGAGGGCGGGGTCGACCCGCCAGTTCGTGTCGTCGGGACGTGACAACCAGTCTTGAAGGTAGCTGCCGTGGATGATCCGGACGCTGCTCTTCGGGGAGGCGAGGACACGTGCCCGGGCTTCGCGAACCGAGCCGTAGAAGCGGTACGCGAATGGGATCGCGTGGACCACTCCAGCCGCGGTTGCTGCCGCCTCGATGTCCTCGGCATCCGAAGTGCTCGTGGCCAGCGGCTTCTCACAGATCACGTGCACGCCTGCGGCGATCGCTTCGTGCGCGAGCTCTAGGTGGGTGTGGTTGGGGGTGCAGATGTGGACAACATCGACCTGGCCCCCGTTCAGTGCCTGCTCCAGGGCGGTGTATGCGGACTCCGCCCCGAACCGTGTCGCAGCGGCGGCCGCTTGGTCGGCGCTGCGCGAGACGACGGCCGCGACGGTGCCCCCAGAGGCGCGTACCGCCCGAGCATGAACGTCACCCATGAATCCCGTCCCCACGATCACAGACCGAATGGCTGACGGGATGGCGGTAGGGCTCATGACGTCAGACCCGGGGCGGTTGCGAACGCGGAGTCGAACGACATTTCAGGCGGTTCAAACAGTTGGCTGCGCAGGTACGTCACAGCCTCGGCTGCGCCCTGCAGCCGGTCCATGCCGGCGTCTTCCCACTCGACGGAGATGGGTCCGTCGTATCCGATGGTCGTGAGCATGCGGAAGCACTCGGCCCAGTCCACGTCGCCGCGCCCGGTCGACACGAAATCCCAACGGCGTCGCGGGTCGGCCCAAGGCAGGTGGGATCCGAGGATGCCGCGGCGACCGTCGGGGGTCCGCATCTTGGTGTCTTTGCAGTCGACGTGGTAGATCCGGTCGCGGAAGTCCCAGATGAAGTTCACCGGGTCGATGCCCTGCCACACCATGTGCGAGGGGTCCCAGTTGAGACCGAAAGCGGGTCGGTGGTCGACCGCCTCCATGGCCAGCTGTGTGGAGTAGTAGTCGTAGGCGATCTCGGAGGGGTGGACCTCGTGCGCGAAGCGGACGCCGACCTCGTCGAACACGTCGAGTATCGGGTTCCACCTCGCGGCGAAGTCTCGGTAGCCCGCCTCGACCATGGCGGCGGAAGCCGGCGGGAACATCGCGACGTACTTCCAGATCGACGAGCCGGTGAACCCGACGACGGTGGTCACGCCAAGCCGCGCGGCTGTGCGTGCCGCGTTCTTGACCGCCTCAGCCGCCCGACGACGAACTCCCTCCGGGTCGCCGTCACCCCAGACCGAGGGAGCCAGGATGCCTTGATGGCGTTGGTCTATCGGGTCGTCGCAGACGGCCTGACCTTGCAGGTGCGCGGAGATCGCGTACACGCGCAGGCCAAAGCTGTCGAGGGTCTTCCGCCGCTCGGCGATGTAGGCGTCGTCGACGGCGCCGCGTTCGACGTCGAGGTGGTCGCCGGAGCAGGCGATCTCCAGTCCGTCGTACCCCCATGAGGAGGCCAGCCGGCATACTTCCTCGAATGGCAGGTCCGCCCATTGGCCGGTGAACAGAGTCAGGGGTCGCCGCATGGCGTTCTCCTATTCGTAACGCTTCGGTGCTGGTGAGGTGGGGGCGAACTACTGGCCGGCGAGCGAGCCGCCGATTCCACCCACGCTGAAGTACTTGTTGAGCAGCACGAAGATGACGACAGGCGGGATCATCATGACGACGGCGATGGCCATGACTCCGCCCCAGTCGGTCGTGTTCTGCTGGAAGAAGGACTGCACGCCCAGAGGCAGCGTGAACGCGACGGCTGAGCGCAGAAAGACGATGGCGACGAGGTAGTCGTTCCAGGCGACGAGGAACGTGAAGATGGCGGTCGACAGGACGCCGGGCAGGGAGTTGCGCAGCACGACCTGGGCGAAGCCTCGGAAGAGTGATGCGCCGTCGATCCAGGCGGCTTCCTCGAGGGAGATGGGGATGGAGTCCATGTAGGCGGCCATCATCCAGGTGGCGACCGACATGGCGGAGGCGACGTAGACGATCGTGACGCCGAACAGGTTGTCGATCAGGCCGAGTTTGGCAAACAGGATGAACAGAGGGATGACCGAGGTGACCACGGGCAGGCTCTGGAAGACGAACAGCAGAAGTGAATAGCCGGACACGGCCCTACTCCGGCCCCTGGAGAGGACGTAGCCGGCTGGCGCCGCGACCGCGAGCGAGACCACGACGGTGCCGAGGGTGACGAGCAGGCTGTTCTGAAGCCAGAGAATGACATCGCTGTTGGCGAAGACGTTGCTGAAGTTCTCGAGGGTGAACCCGCTGCTACTCGAGGTCACCGTGGGGGTGAACGCCAGAAACAGCACGACGGCAATGGGTATCAACGTGACGACCACGATGAACAGGACGAGGACGAAGCGCCACCACTGCCCGCGGGTGCCCTTCTCCTGTGATGTCAGCAGTTGCTTGCCGGCGACCTGGCCGACCTTGGCCGTTTGGTGGACGATAGCCATCAGATCGCTGCCTTTCGGATCTGCCGGTAGAGGAGGGTGGCGATGAACACCAGCACGACGGTCATCATGAAGGCGACCGCGACTCCGAGGCCGACTTGCTGGTTCTGGAAGACGGTTCTGTAGGCGAGCACGACCAGGGAGTTGGTGGCGTCGATCGGACCACCGCCGGTGAGCAGGAAAATGGTGGGGAAGTCGTTGACGCAGAAGATCGTCATGAGGATCCACGAGATGTATGTGGACCGGGCGATCATTGGCAGGGTGATCCAGCGCAGCTGCTGTGGGCTGCTCGCGCCGTCCATTCGGGCCGCCTCGTAGACGGTCTCGTCGACGCTGGCCAGGGCTGCGCTGGACATCAACATCATGAACGGGAAGCTGACCCACACCTTGAACACGCAGACGAGAATTCGGGCCCAGGTCGGGTCGGCGAGGAACAGCGGCGGGGCGAGTCCGAGGTTTTCGAACAGCGTGGGAATTGGACTGGAGCTGGTAGCGACCAGCCAGTTGATCGCGGTGGAGGAGACGACGATGGGCACGACCCAGGGCAGCAGCAGCAGCACCTTGAAGATGCCGCCCGCCGGTATCCGGGTGCGCAGTAGGAGCGCCAGCGCAAGCCCGATGATCCAGCTGCCGAAGACACCGACCACGGTGAAGACCACGGTGAAGCCGGCGGCCTTCCAGAACGTGGGGCTGTTCAGGTTGTCGATGTAGTTCTGCAGCCCCACGAACTGCCCCGGGTCGATCAGGGTGCCATCGTGCAGCGATTGCCGGAACGCCTGGATGAGCGGCCACCCATGGATCAGCAGCAGCAGCACGATGGACGGCAGAGCCAGGAAGAACATGGTCCACGTACCGGGCTTGAACCGTGGCCCGCCGGGCGTCCCGGGGGCACGCCTCTCCCGGGTCGACGCGGCCGTGGTCGTGGACGTCATGTCACGACTTCACGATGCTGGATAGGCCCTGCTGCAGGGTCGTCAGCGCCGACTTGGCGTCGGTTCGCCCGCCGAGGACCGCTTGGGCGAACTGGTTCAGCGGCTGGCTGCCGTCGACCTGGCCGATCGCGCCGAACAGCTTGTCCGAACGTGCGCCAAAGGTCTTGGCAACCGGCTGGTACTCCTTGACCACCTTCGCCTTGGCCTCGTCCTTCTGGAACTCGGGCAGGTCGACGATGGACTGCAGCACGGGGAGAGCGCTGATGACGCCCTGCTGCCAGTACGACTTCATGTTCTTGATGTAGTAGGACACGAACGCCTCAGTCGCCTGCTGGGACGGAGTGTTGGTGTACATCATGATGCTGTTGACGTACGCCAGGATTGCCTTGTCGCCGTGCGGACCTGTCAACGGGCTGGCAACCACCAAGTCTCCGGTGGTGTCTCCGATCGAGTCGTTGAGGCCCGCAGTGTGAATGCCGAACGCGTTCTTCTTGTTCTTCCATTGGGCAAGGAGATTGTCCGCGGAGTAGCTGACTGAGGCACGGTCGCTGATGCCGGCCTTGACCAGCTCGATGACGAAGTCGATGGCCTCGACGTTGCGCTCGTTGAGCAGGTCGAGCTTGCCGTCGGGCGAGAAGATGCCGCCGCCGTTGTTGATCATCATCATGACGATCCCCTGGACACCGAAGCTGTTGCCTGCCCCCGCCCCCAAACCGAAGCCGAAGTAGCCCTTCTTCTTCAGTGCGGCCCCGGCGGTCATCAGCTCATCCCATGTTGTGGGGATCTTCGCGCCGGCGTCATCGAACAGGGACTTGCGGTACCACCAGACCCGGTAGTCGGACTGCCAGGGGACGCCGACGTATCCCTTGTCGGTCTTCATCGCCTCGATCGTGCCGGGGAGGAAGTCCTTCTTGAAGCCTTCCTTTTCCCAGGTCGAGATGAGGTTGTCGGCCATGGCTATGTAGCCCTGGTCCGCGAACTGGAACGCCTGGAACCCGCCGCCGGAGCTCGCCGCGGGACCGGTCTTGGATGCCAGTGCCGAGGAGAACGTGGTCGTGAAGTTGTTCCACTGGATTCGTTGCAACGCCGCCCCCGGCAGCCCCTTCGCCGGCTTGTATGCAGCGACCAGGGCCTGCGAGGCCTTGTCGTACGTGCCTGTGGACCATGGCATGTCCCAGAACTTCAACGTCCCGGCGGCGCCACCGGAGCCGGTCTGGGTTTTCGACTCGGCGCAGGCCGCCAGCCCTGGGATGAGGGCCAGGCCGGCAGCCGCGCCTGTGACCTTGAGAAAGCCGCGTCGGGAGAAGTCGGGGATGCTCAGGTTGCTCATGATGGTTCCTCTCGTGGATGTGCATGGATGTCGAGCCAGTTGGGTCGGGGTAGAGGGGCTATTGCGTTGGAAGGACGTTGTTGACCAAGGTCAGCTCCGCTCTCAGCTCGACTAGGTCCGTGGTCAGCGTGGCCCCGGTAACGGCGGCATGTAGTCGGCGCCAACCCGCACGGTGTGAGGTCTCCCAGAGGGTCGGCATCATGGTGGCTCCGCTCGGCGTGGTGCGGACCAGCACAGCAGGGCGGGCGGTGGCGGGGTCCGGCAGGACAAGCTCCACCGAGGCGTTGGCGGCCAGTCCCCGAACTCGAAGCGAGGGCGGAGCGCCTGAGGTGACGTGGGCACTGAGAAGTACGAACGATCCTGCGGTCGTCGAAGCGCGGAGGTAGTAGCCGCTGCCGTTCCAGCTCAGTCGGTGGAGGTCGACCACGGGCTGACCGAGGCGGCGCAGCGTGGCCAGCTGGTCGAGGAGGGTGGCGCCCAGATTCGACTCTTGTTGATCCGTGGCCGCGATCTCGATCATCCCTTCGGCGGGCCAGCCGACGAACGCCTCAGCCGCCGCGGCCAGGGCAGGGTTACCCGCGTACCGGTAGTCGACGACCACCGGAACCGAGAGTTCGTCGGGTACCTGGTTCGCCGGGACGGGAGTCGGTTCGACAATCAGCAGGCCACGGAGGTCGTGGAGAAGGCATTCGGCGGTTCGCTGCGGCCAGTCGGGCCCCCCGTGGACGACGAAGAGATCGGCCGCGTTCTCGGATGCTGTGGCCACCAACGAGATCGGTAGGGATGCGATCACGGGAAGGACGTCGCCGGCGACGGCTTCGTCAGGTCCGGCGCTGACCCTTAGGGCGGTCATCGGACACCAGCTGGTTCGGGGCTGCTCGCTAGGGCGCTGGATGCCTTTGCGGAGAGGTCGAGGGCGAACGTCAGATCTGCAATCAGATCCGTCGGAGAAAAGCGGGCCGGCTGGCCGTGAGCGATGTCGTACAGGTGCTGCCACTGCTCGACGTACCCGTTCCGCCCGCTCGGCGCGAAATGCACCTGCTTGCCGGCTGAGCTGATGGCTGCCTCGGCGGAGCCGGCTTGAACATAGGAGGGCGTGAACTTGATTGAGCCGACGCGGTCGTCTGCGTATACCTCCAACAACCAGTTTGGGCTCCAGTTGTCAGACATGTGTGCGTGCAGCTCAACGACCTGGTCGCCACTGGAGAACACGACCAGATATCCGAACGGGTTCAGCGCCTGCGCCGTGTGCACGATGATGCCGTCTGTTGTGCTCAGGAAGGCACGGATCAAAGGAAGGTCGTGGATGGCGAGGCCCAAGATCCCGCCACGAAGCCGGTTTGCGCGGTCGTCGACCGAGTTCGGGGGGGAGGGCTCCTGTGGCGGTTGGCGGTGGGCCACTTCCGTGGCGAAGTCCTCAAAGCGAGTGTTGGGCGGCAGAACCACAGAGCAGCGGATGTGAGATGCGCTCCCTCGAGCTGGCCCCCAGGCCTTGGTGAACGAGACCCAACCGGGGTCGTAGGTGTGCATCGCGCCGACGATGATGGGCACACCGGTCTCCTGTGAGACTTGCGCGATCCGTGACGCTTCGTCGGAGGTGGTCGCAAACGGCTTTTCGCACAACACCGCTCGCTTACCCGCCCGGCAGGCGGCGATGACCTGCTCGGCGTGGAACTGGTGGGGGCTGCATACCGCGACGACGTCTACCTCGGTGTCTTCCAACACTTCGTCGACCGACGTGGTTCCTCGAGCGCCGACTCGCGCGGCGACCTCGTCGGCGGTTGCCTCACTGACGTCCATCACCGCGCGCACGGTGAAGAGGTCGGTCAGTCGCGCCAACGCAGGTAGGTGGATGGCCTGCGTCACCGGGCCGCTTCCCAGAAAGCCGACACCGAGCGTGGAGGAGGCCGTCATGACGCGATCACGTCGAAAGCTGGGTTGGCCTCGAAGTAGCTCAGGCCAGCACGGGCGCTCTCAACCCGCGACGGCAGGTTCGGTACATCTACCTCAAGGACCGCCCACCCGTCGAAGCCTTCCAGGGCAGCGATCACCGCGTCGAGGTCGACGTCGCCACGTCCGGGCTCGGTCCACACGTGGCGCACAGAGGTCGCATCTTGGTAGTTGTCCCTTCGTTCGCGGGCGGTTGCGGCTGCGGCTGCGTCGACATCCTTGATGTGAACGCAGGCCACGCGAGTCGCGTAGGCCTTGATCAGGCGCCCCGGGTCGGCGCCGCCCCAGAACAGATGCCCCGTGTCGGGACCGAACGCCAAGGCCGAACCCTCGGACCAGTCCAGCACGGCCCGGATCTCTTCCTCGGTCTCCACCCACGAGCCGACGTGCGAGTGCAACGCGGCGGTGACTCCTTCCGACTGCATGACCTCAGCGGCCGCCACCATGCCGTCAGTGAGCCGCCTCAGTCGTCCGTGGTCTGGGAGGTGCCCGACAGCCGGACGAGCCACTCGCTCGGTCGCCATCTCGGACGCGATGAACATCTCAGAGAGGCCGAGCTCGAGGTGTACTTCGGCGGCGCGGCGGGCCCGCTCGAGGACCTCGGCCCCGGAACCCACGTCGGCAAAGTGCTCGGAGAAGTACCCGGGGGCCGGCACGAACCCGTAGTCCGCGAGCGTCTGGCGGTAACCGACGACCGTCATGTCGTCAGGCACCTGAGCGTGTAGCGCGCGGAACCCCACCTCACGCAGGTCAGCCAAAGCGTCGACCAGGACTGTGCGGCTCAGCTGGAACCGGCCGTCGCTGAGCACCCACGGCAGCGGGTTGACGGCGACCTTCATCGTCTGACCAGACATCGGTGTCCTTGTCCTTGCGCCAGCGGGGGTGCGAGTCGGCGAGGCGGGGTTGGCCTCGGCACTTCCATTCGCGCGATCCGGTGTGGGTAGCGGTTCCGCGGTGTGACGCCGAACATATGGACCTGAGAGCCAAAAGTCAAGGTTTTGCCCGCAAGGGATGTAACCCCGAGGGATGTAACCTTGGCTGCGCCCGACCACCCTTCGGAGGAAACGTGTCAAAACGGCTCGCCAGTACCCCACCTGTTGCGTCCAGCGATACCCACCTCGAGCAGGTGCTCCGGCTGATCCTCGAGGGCAGCGCGAATACCCGACCCGACCTCGTCCGGGTGACCGGCCTCAGCCGAAAGATCGTCATTCAGCGGGTTGATCAGCTCATCGCGATGAGCCTGGTCCGCGAGGGTCCGACTGTCGCTTCCACTGGGGGACGACCGCCTGGTCGGCTTGACTTCGTCGCGGACGCTGGCAGCGTGCTCGCGGTCTCGCTTGGAGCCACTGGCCTGACGGCCGCTATCACCGACCTTTCTGGCCATGTCTTGGCGACGCGTCATCGCCGGTTGCCGTTGGGAGCACGTCCGGACGTGGCGCTGGCAGCCGCAGAGGCGGTCTTCACGCGGTTGCTTGAGGACCGCCCGACAAAGGCTCGTGGCCCCCTGCGGGGAATCGGAGTCGGCGTGCTCGGCCCGGTCGGACCCGACGGTCTGACCATGGATACGACGCGCGACGGGGGCTGGGCTGGCTTCTCTGTGGCCGACTGGTTCAGCTCTAAGTACAACGTGCCCGTGTGGGTCGACAACGAGGTCAACATGATGGCCGCAGGCGAGGCGCGCGAGCGTTCCACCGAGGGGTGTCGGAACATGCTGTACGTGAAGATGGGTACCGGAATCGGTGCGGGACTGATCAGCGACGGAGTCCTCTACCGTGGCGCCTCAGGCGTGGCCGGCGAGATCGGCCACATGACGATTTCCAACGATCGGTCCTTGGTGTGCTGGTGCGGCAACTCCGGGTGCTTGGGCACCCTGGCAAGCGGGCGAGCGATCACCAAGTTCGGTATCGCCGCGATGCGCAAAGGAGACAGCCCATTCCTTGAGGGGATGCCTCCGCGTCAGATCCGGGACGAGCACGTCGTTGCCGGCGCGCACGCCGGTGATGAGGCATGCGCCCAGATCATGGCGCGGGCAGGTGAAGCCCTTGGCCTTGCTGTCGCCGGGGCAACTAACTTGATCAACCCGGCCTTGATCGTCATCGGGGGCCGCGTAGGAGGCAAGGCGGGACACCTGCTGACAGAGCCGGTCCGTCGATCTGTCGACAAGCGCTCTTTTCCGCTCGCGACGGAGAGTCTGCAGATCGAGAGTTCACAGAACGCAAACATCGCTGGCGTCGCTGGTTGCGCCGACACGGTGATCCGGGGGCTACTTTCCGGCGAACAGCTCGAGGCGTGGCAGACGGCCGTTGATGATCCCTCTATGGAGCCGGCTGCTGGATAATGCGTACTGCGCCTGAACGAGTGCCCTGGCGTTCCCGGCAACCGGTCGTCAACAGGTCGATGCGTCGAGCCTTGAGGCGACCGTGCAGGGCTAGGCGACGGCGCGAGCCCGAGGCTCGACCGCCACTAGGGCCTCCACTGCCGCGATCAGGCGGCTGACGACCTGCTCATCGCCCAGCACATCGACGTCCGTGGTGGTTTGCGAGAACTCGATGTGGTCCGGCACAACCGCACCCGCGATGGCTGCTGACCGACGAGCGTGATCGTGCGCCCACCTACCGCCGTACTGGCTCGACGTCGTGCCTACCGCCGCGAACGGTTTGCCGGTGATTGCGCCGCCCCCGTGGGGCCGAGACAGCCAGTCGATGGCGTTGTTCAATACCGCTGGCATGGTGCCGTTGTACTCCGCCGTTACGGCCAGCACCCCGTCGGCACCAGCCACCAGCTCCCGCAGCCGCTGGGCGGAAGGCGGGACGGACGCGGCGTCGAGGTCCTGGTTGTAGAACGGGATCTCGCCTAGCCCGTCAGCGATCACGACCTCAACGCCTCTGGGTGCGCGCTCGACGACCGCCTCGGCGACACGGCGATTGAACGAGTCCTTCCGCAGGCTCCCGACAAGTACGACGAGGCGGGTGGGGGCGGGAGTGGTCATAGTGGGCTCCTGAAGGGTGCGTGAGGGTTTGGCTGTAGGAGCATAAGCGGACCGTGGTCCGTTTATATTCCCACCCCTACACTTCCGTCATGAGTGGCCACCCACTACCGCTGCTCGAGGGCCCCCGACCCGAGCGCTCTGATGCGGCGCGCAACCGCGAGGCATTGCTGGCCGCCGCCCGCCGGATGGTCGCGGAGAACGGCGTGGAGTCGGTGACCATGGATGCGCTTGCCCGGGAGGCGGGCGTCGGCAAGGGGACTGTCTTCCGACGGTTCATCAGCAGGGCTGGTCTCATGGCGGCACTTCTCAACCATGGAGAGGCACAGTTTCAGACCCTGGTCATGAGCGGTCCGCCGCCCCTGGGCCCGGGCGTCGAGCCCTGGGAGCGACTGGTCGCATTTGGCCGTACTCGCCTTGAGTACAACCTCCAGGCGGCCCGCCTTATCGAGGCGGCGGGGCAGCCTGGCCGCCGCTCCGTCGCCGCCAAGTCGTTCACCACCCTGCACGTCATACATCTGTTGCGCGAGCTGGACCTGCGCGGAGATGTGCAGTTCCTCGCGAAGGCGCTACTGGCACCCCTGGAATCCGTCATCGTCGAGGAGGCCGTGCACCTGGAAGGTTTCTCCGTGGACCGATTCGTCGCGGGCTGGCAGGACCTCGCCCGCCGCGTCGTCGAGGGCTGAGAACACGACCGGCGATGCCACCCAGCCAACCTCTCTGGACGGCTGATGAGGGGCCAATGACGCCGACAGGAGCGCAGGGAGTCCATGTGATCCTCGGTTGGCGAGCTATAGCACGTGAAGCCGCACGCACCTCCGAAGGAGGTCCCGACCTGCGTCCGCCCACGTCTGAGAATGAGTTGTCGGAGGGCTCGCGGCCGACCCAGCGATACGTCTACTCGTGGACGCGCTCGGCGTGGACGAGGCGTTGGCACACGGTTTCGTCCTCACTCCGCAGGTGTGGGTACTGCAGGACCCGGGGCGTGCCAAGCGCCCCATCGGCGCGGAATCGGGAGGGTGCGAAACTCCATCGCGATTACATACCCCCACCCCGCGTGTCCGCGCAGGTCACGCGGCGCGTAAGTCCGACTGTCACGGCCTCCGGACCCCACATTTCCCCGCTCATTCCCCGCGCGCCCAAACAGGCGCCGCGTTTCCGCAGGTCAGAGGCCTGGCGCTTCGGCCGCAAATTTTCCTGCTCCACATACCCCTCCCGGGTAACGACAGAGGGCGTCTGACCCGCGTTTCCGCAGGTCAGGCGCCCTCTAGTGCACGTGGTGGCAGGTGAAGGATTCGAACCTTCGAAGCTTTCGCGATGGATTTACAGTCCACTCCCATTGGCCGCTCGGGCAACCTGCCTTGGTGCGCGTGGAAGGATAGCAAGGACAACCACGAATGCCGAAACCGGTATCCACCCCACCGGGTGACTGCCGGCTGACGCCCAGGAAGGACACGCCACCATGGCCGACAGCTCGTTCGACATCGTCAGCAAGATCGACCACCAGGAGGTCGCAAACGCCCTCAACAGCGCAGCGCGCGAGGTGGCCACCCGCTACGACTTCAAGAACGTCGGCGCGTCCATCGAGGCCAGTGGCGAGGACAAGGTCGTCATCAAGGCGAACACCGAGGAGCGTGCCAACGCCGTGCTCGACGTGTTCCAGACCTGGCTGGTCAAGCGCAAGGTCTCGCTCAAGCACCTCGACGTGCCCGAGCGCGGTCCGCAGCTGTCCGGCAAGGAGTACCGCCTCGAGGTCGGGCTGCAGGAAGGCATCTCGCAGGAGAACGCCAAGAAGGTCGGCAAGATCATCCGTGACGAGGGCCCCAAGTCGGTGAAGTCGCAGATCCAGGGTGACGAGCTGCGCGTGACCAGCAAGTCGCGCGACGACCTCCAGGCCGTGCAGGCGCTCCTGAAGAGCAAGGACGACTTCGACTTCGCGATCCAGTTCACCAACTACCGCTGACCCGACCGGAGCCCGGCGGGGCACACAGGGCCCACAAAACACGGAAGACACGCCAGACACATAGGTATGCCGCCGTCCCCGGCCGGGGACGGCGGCATACCTCGCTCTCGGGGGCCGGTCAGGGCAGGTGGATGGTGATCTCGCGGTGTTCGCCCACGGCGAGGTGCACGCGGCTGGCGTCGCCCTGGTCGGTGGCCGAGTCGTACCAGTAGACCCGGCCCTCACCCTCGTCGGTGTACTCCGTGAGCTTGAGGGTGAAGTCGCCGGTCGGCAGGGCCGAGGTCCGGAACGTGTTGTCCCCGTAGACGTCGAAGTCACCGATCGGGCTGCCGTCGCTGGCGAACACCTGCCCCACGAGGTAGGTCGTCACTGGGTTGCCGGCTGCGTCCACGACCGACCCGCTGATCCCCGAGGCCGGGGCCAGCTGGGCGTCGAACCGGGTCGTCTTCAGCGACTTGACCTTGAACGTCGTGGCGGTCGCCGCGGTCGTCGCGTCGCCGGACCACTCCGGGGCCAGCTCGCCCCAGTAGTCGTTCAGGTAGACGAACGCCTTGTACGTGCCGGCGGGGACGCCGTGGACGGTGTACCTGCCCTGCTCGTCGGTCCGGGCCGTCCAGCGACCCTCACCCGGGCCGGCCCGGCCGGGGAAGCCGCCCCCGACCCTGACCCAGGCATCGGCGACCGGTTGGCCGTCGGGCCCGGTGACCACGCCGGAGACCGTGCCCCCGACCGCCACGTGGACGGCGCGCACCGAGTTCGTCGCGCCGGCCGTCACCGAGATCAGGTCTGCGGTGGCCTGCGAGGTGGCCTTGTAGGCCCAGGTCTCGGTGTACATCCGCGGGTCGGTGTAGACGTCGATCGAGATGGCGAACTGGCCGGCCGGCAGCCCGCGGACCGTCCAGCGGCCGTCCGCCCCGCTGCACTCGGAGACCGAGCCCTGGACGTACCCGCCGGCATGGCCGAGGTAGGCGTTCGGGCAGGCACCCGCGATGGGCGCGCCCGACTTGGCGTCCACGGCCAGTGCGGTGATGACGGCAGCCGTGGCCAGCGACGCGTTGACGGTCGTCGGCGCACTCCGCGCCACCGAGAACTGCGCAGCGGCCCCGATGGTGGACGTGTTGCCACTGAACTCACCGACGTAGCGGCCCTGCGGGTCGGTGAACTCGGCGATGTAGCGACCTGCCTCCGAGACGTCGATGGAGTAGGTGCCGTCTGCCCCGGTGCATCCCTGGCCGACCGACTGCCTGTCGTCGAGGTTGTCGGTGGGGATGAGCACGTCGACGCAGGCACCCTCGATCGGTGCGCCGGTCGCGTCGCTGGTCAGCGTGCCCTGCACCGTTGCGGCAGCGAGGAACTGGTCATCCGCCTGGAGGGTTTCGCCGGCCCCCAGGACGAAGTGGTGGGCCGTCTCTACGTTGACCTGTCCGAAGGCGTACTGCCTGGTGGGCCAGGACTCGAAGCCCACGACGTACTCCCCCGGCGCGACCAGGGCGGTCCAGTGACCGGTCTGGTCGCTGTTAGCGAAGGTGACGACCCGGGGGCTCTCACCGGTCGTCTCGATCGAGACGCCCGCCCACTCGGCCGGCTGGCCGTCGGCGCGGGTGAGCGTGCCCTGGAGGTGCCCACCCAGGGCGAGGGAGACGTCGAGGGTGCCGGGTGCGGTCACCAGCGCGGCGTCCTCGAAGCTCTGGGCGTCCTGGGCCCACTCGCCCACGTGCGCGTCGTCGTAGACCGATGCCTCGACCTTGTAGCCGGCGCCGTCGACCAGTCGCCCGACGCTCCAGGTGCCGTCCTCAGCTGCGCAGGCCGAGTCGACGAACGTCTGGTCCTGCGTGTAGACGCTGACACACCCCTGCAACGGCTCACCCGTGTCGTCCGCCGTGAGCCTGCCGGTGAGGGTCGCGTCGCCGATCTCCCGCGCGTAGTCGAGCGCGAAGTCGAGGTGACCGGGCGCGTTGACGACTCCCGCGTCCTCGAAGGTGGCGCCGCCGCCACTCCACTGTCCTTTGTAGAGCGAGTCGAACGCGGAGGCCTCGACCTTGTAGTCGACCCCCGTCTCGACCCCCTCGGCCGTCCACTGCCCGGCGTCGTCGGTGCAGCCCGAGGCGACGTAGACGTACCCGAGGTCGTAGACGCTCACGCAGCCCTGCACCGGCTCGCCGGTGGCGGCCGCGGTGAGGGTGCCCGTGATGGTCGATGGTTCTGCCTGTGCAGGTGCGGCAAGGACCCCGGTGGCCAGCGCAGCCGCCAGCACGATCCCCCCGACCCGCCCGATAGCTGCGCGCATGTGCCGCCTGCCTTCTGCCCGGTGTGATTGATGAACCGGGCGGAACGTAGCAGGGGTGCGAGGGCACTCGGGGCAATCCTGACCCACTCCTTACCCGCCGCCGCAAGACCTGCCGGGAGTTCTGCCGGTTTGCGCCCGCCACGAGCCGCGACGCACAGGTATGCCGCCGTCCCCCAGTCGGGGACGGCGGCATACCTGTCTGCGGTGGTCGCCGAGAAGGCGGTGCGTCAGGCGCTGCCGGGCTGAACCGCGTCCGTCCCGGTCTCCATCGCCATCGTCGGCCCACCCAGGTCGGGGAAACGGATGACCGAACCGTCGGTGTCGGGTGAGTCGTCGTCGACCCAGCTGTCGAGGGCACTGGCCAGACCCAGCGCGAGCCCGGCCATCTCGTGCTCGCCGATGCCCACGCGGGCCGCGACCTCGCGGGCGTTCGCGGGGCGGTGCGCGGGGTCCTTCGAGAGGCAGTCGGTGATGAGGGCCGCCAGGTCCTCGGGGACGCCGTCCGGCAACGGCGGCGGCGCTTCGGTGAGGTGGCTCAGGGCCGTCGCGATCGGGGTGCCCCGGTCGAACGGCTTGCGACCCGAGAGCATCTCGTGCGCGACGACACCGAGCGAGTAGAGGTCGCTCGCGCCGGTCGCCACCTCGCCCATGGCTTGTTCCGGGCTGATGTAGTCGGGGGTGCCCAGCATCTCGCCCGCTCGCGTGTGACCGGCGGCGTCGAGGGCGCGGGCGATCCCGAAGTCGGTGAGCTTCACCAGGCCGTCGGGTCGGACGAGGATGTTGGCGGGCTTGATGTCACGGTGGATCACGCGGGCCTCGTGCGCGACCCCCAGCGCCAGGGCGGCCTGCCCGACCAGCGAGCGCACCTCCGCCGGGTCCAGTGGCCCGCGGCGCTTGAGCAGCAGGGACAAGGGCTCGCCCTTGACCAGTTCCATCACGAGGTAGGCCAGGCCGTCGTCCTCGCCGTAGTCGAACACCGTGGCGATGTTCGTGTGCAGGAGGGCGGCCGAGTGCACCGCCTCGTCGCGGAACCGAAGGGCGAAGAGCTCCTCGTGGCCGGTGTCGGGCCGCATCACCTTGATGGCCACCGAGCGCTGCAGCACCTCGTCGGTGCCGGCCCAGACGTCGGCCATCCCTCCCGACGCGATCCGCGCTCCGAGCACGTAGCGCTCGCCGAGGAGCATGCCTTCAGTCAGTCGATTCATCGGGGGATATCCACCCAGACCTCCGTAGACGGAGCTGAACGTCAACTGACATCCCGGGGGCCTCGCCGCTGGCAACGATACCCCCAAAACGGTCGCAGACGAGCCGTAGGACCTCTCCGTCTGGCCTGCTGACCCGCCCGGACTGGCCTTCTGACCTGCACGGACGTGCCCGAACGAGCGCAGTGCCGGGTCCGGAGCGGAGTCCCGGGCCTCAGCCGAAGGTGGCTCGCGAGCGCAGCGCCTCGCGCAGCTGGGACTCCGCGTCGACCATCGACCGGCGCACCCCGGCGGTGAGCCCGCCGCCGCCGAGCGCGGCCTCGCTGCGCTCGACCGTCGCCGCCTCGACCACCCGACCGGGGTAGGCCAGGGTCGCGACACGGGCGATGGCGTCCTCACCCACCCACTGGCTCATGGCCGGTACATCGGCGAAGTAGCGCTCGGCGTACGGGCGCACGACGTCGAGGTCCTCGGCCAGCCAGAATCCCTGGGCCAGGGCGTTGAGCTCGTAGTTGGAGCGGGACCGGTTGGCGGTGAGCTCCGTCCAGGCCCACGCCTTCGCGTCGGCACCGGGCATCGCGGCCCGCGCCATGAGGGCGTTGAGCCGGCCCTGGAGCGTGTCGTCGTGGGACCGGCGACCCTCCACGAAGTCCTCGTCGACCAGTCCGCGCGCGGCCAGGTTGCGCACCGCGATCCAGCCGAAGTCCGAGTCCTCCTCGAGGCCGGCCGGGCGGTCCTTGGCCGCGGCCCACGCCCGCAGGAGCGTCTCGTCGCCCGAGGAGCGGGCGACCGTCCTGGCCGCGACGAGGGCACGGGTCGAGCCGGGCCGGGCAGCGGCGAGGACCTGCTCGGCCGACGCGGCCACGACCCGCTCGGCCCACTCGTGCTCGGCCGGCGGCAGGAAGGTCGGGATGATCCGGCCCAGCAACGACATCGAGGTGCGACTCAGAATCGAGTCGTTGTCCTCCACCGGCCAGGCCTCACCGAAGGTCCGGACCAGCACGCTCGGGTCCACCGTGCCGAGGCAGGCACCGTCGATCAGCGCGATCCACACCACGGCCCGCGCCTGCACGTCGGGGACGCTGGCTAACGAGGTCGGGACGGCCGCGACCGACTCGGGGTCGAGGCTCACGGTCGCCCAGGTGAGGTCGGCCGCGTTCGGCACGACGAGGTCGGCGGCGGGGGCGTCCCGCAGCGCCTCGACGACCGTGCGGTCCTGCGTGATCGTCACCGGCACGCGGAACACCTGGTTGCCGCCGGTGAACCCGGCGACGTCCATCGTGTGCGGCCGGTCGGCCGGGTACCTGGTCGGCACGGTGCGCTCCACCGCACCCTCGGCGCGGTCGACGGAGATCACGTCCACCCCGGCGGTCAGCAGCCAGGCCCTGCTCCAGTCGGTCAGCGACTGACCGCTCGCGCTCTCCATGAAGCCCATGAAGTCAGCGAGCGTGCCGTTGCCGTAGGAGTGCCGGCGCAGGTAGTCGCCGACCCCGGCGATGAAGGCGTCGTCACCGATGTGCGCGATCAGCTGGCGCAAGGTGGCGGCTCCCTTGGCGTAGGAGATGCCGTCGAAGTCCTGGAGCGCCGCCTGGGCGTCGGGCGCCGCCGAACCGGCCACGGGGTGCGTCGAAGGGGTGCGCTCCGCGGCATACCCCCACGCCTTGCGGGCCACGGTCGAGTCGACCCATGCGTCGGTGAACTCGGTCGCCGCGACGCAGGTGCGGTGGGCCATGTACTCGGCGAAGGACTCGTTGAGCCACAGGTCGTCCCACCACTGCATCGTGACCAGGTCGCCGAACCACATGTGCGCCATCTCGTGGGCGATCGTGTTGGTGCGCGAGAGCACCTCGTCGCGGGCAGCGGCACCCCGGAAGACCATGGTGTCGCGGAAGGTCACGCAGCCGGGGTTCTCCATCGCGCCGGCGTTGAACTCGGGCACGAACACCTGGTGGTACTCCCCGAACGGGTACCGGATCCCGAAGAGCGAGTGGTAGTAGTCGAAGCACGCGCGGGTCACCTCGAGCATCTGGCCGGCCTCGCGCTCGAGGTGGGTCCGCAGCGACGCGCGCGCATGGATGCCGAGGGGTATGCCGTCGTGCTCGTCGAGCACGGACGCGTAGGGACCGGCGCAGACGGTGACGAAGTAGGTGGCCAGGGGCCGGGTCCGGGCGAGCTCCCAGCGACCGGGCGAGACCCGGGTGGCCGCGCCGTTGCCGAGGACGAGCCAGTCCTCGGGGGCTGCGACGGTCACCGTGTAGGGCGCCTTGAGGTCGGGCTGGTCGAAGCACGCGTAGACCCGTGGGGCCGCGTCGAGGAACAGGTGGCCGTAGACGTAGTGCTCGCCGTCTGCCGGGTCGACCGCCCGGTGCAGACCCTGCCCGTCGCGGCTGTAGGCCATCGTCGCCTCGACCTCGAGGACGTTCTGGGCCTCGAGCCCGACCAGCTCCACCCGGCCGTCCGCGAGGGCGGTGGCGTCGAGCGCTCGACCGTTGAGGACGACGGAGGCCAGCTCGACCGGCAGGACGTCGACGAACGTGGTGGCACCGGGCTGCGTGCACGCGAAGGAGATCCTCGAACGGGAGCCGAAGGTCTCCTCGCCCTGGTTGAGGTCGAGGTCCACCTCCATGCTCGTCACGGTCAGGAGCTCGGAACGACGATGTGCTTCGGACCGGGTGAGGGAAGGCATGGGACCGATTCAACCAGCCGATGCTGGGGGAAGGCCGAAGCCCCCGGCCGAGACGGCCGGGGGCTTCGGTCTGAAGTTCAGAGGGTGGGGCAGGTCAGATGACCGTGACCTTCTCCGCCTGGGGACCCTTCGGGCCCTGCGTGATGTCGAACTCGACGCGCTGCGCCTCGTCGAGCGAGCGGTAGCCGCCGGACTCGATCGCGGAGTAGTGCACGAAGACGTCGGCGCCGCCGCCGTCCTGCTCGATGAAGCCGAAGCCCTTCTCAGCGTTGAACCACTTCACTGTTCCCTGTGCCATGGGATAACTCTTTTCCTAATTGGCCGATGTGGCCGCGGATGCGGACCACCAGCTGCGAAATCACCACGACACGGAATACACCGCTTACGGAAAAGGCCCGCACACTGGCGGGCCCACTCACACGAGGAACTGCAACTGCGCCAACTGTAACGTGAATCCGCCAGACTTTCATTCCCGGGCCCCGGTGAGTTGCCCGCAGAGGTCTCACCGGACCCGAAATCGCGTCGGATCAGCGCTGGCGGAAGCCGTAGGCCTGCTGCTCGAGACGGGCGATCCGCTCGGTCATCGGGGGGTGCGTCGAGAAGAACCGCGACACGTCCTGCGGCCGGAACGGGTTGGCGATCATCATGTGGCTGGAGTTCTGGATGGCCGGTGTCGGCTGCAGGGGCGCCTGGGCCACCCCGACCTCGAGCTTGCGCAGGGCCGATGCGAGCGCCAGCGGGTCGCCGGTGAGCTTGGCGCCGTCCTCGTCCGCGTCGTACTCGCGGGTGCGGCTGATCGCCATCTGGATCATCATCGCGGCGAACGGCGCAAGGAGCGCCATCGCCAGCATCGCGATCGGGTTGGGGCGGTCCTCGTCGTTCCCGCCACCGCCGAAGATGCCCGCGAACATGAGCATCTGGGCCACCGACGTGATCACGCCGGCCACTGCCGCGGCCACCGAACCGGTGAGGATGTCGCGGTTGTAGACGTGCATCAGCTCGTGGCCGAGGACCCCGCGCAGCTCACGCTCGTCGAGCAGCCCGAGGATGCCCTCGGTGCAGCAGACGGCGGCGTTCTCGGGGTTGCGGCCGGTCGCAAACGCGTTGGGCGCGGCCGTGGGGCTGATGAAGAGCTTGGGCATCGGCTTGCCGGCAGCCGTCGAGAGCTCACGGACGATCCGGTACATCGCCGGGGCCTGCGCCTCGCTGACCGGGTAGGCGTGCATCGCCTTGATGGCGAGCTTGTCGGAGTTCCAGTAGCCGTAGGCGGTCATGCCGACGCCGAAGAGGGCGAAGAGCCAGATGAACGCCGAGCTGCCCGTCGAGGCCGAGATGACCCCACCGATGGCGAGCAGGAGGGCGAAGATTCCGCCGAAGAGGGCTGCGGTCTTGAGCCCGTTGAAATGGTTGTGCATGTCTGCCTCAACGCTCCCTTCCGTGCTGGCGTTCCCCGCGAGCCGGCCCTGCCGCGCGGCTCAGCCGAGCAGCCCGAGCAGCAGCTGCGGCATGACACTGGTGGCCACGAGGGCCGTCCCGCCGAGGACCAGCGCGGCCAGCGCCGACCGGGGGATCCGGCGGATGACGGCGCGGGCCGGCCCCTCGTCGGGGTCCCGGAGCAGCACGGCGAACCACCGCAGGTAGACCGCCACCCCGATCACGGCGTTGAGCACCGCCACCCCCACGAGCAGCCACTGGCCCGCGCCGACGACCGGACGCAGCGCCACGACCTTGGCGACCAGGCCGATGACCCCCGGCGGCAGCCCGGCGAGCGACAGGAGTGCCAGGCCCAGCGCGCCTCCGAGCAGCGGATGGGCACGCAACAGGCCGGTGTATGCCGCGAGCGTGCGTCCCTGGTCGACGACGCCCCGGCGCCGTGGCGTGGCCGTGACCACGTGCACCACCGTGAACGCGACCAGCGTCGCGACGACGTAGGCGAGCAGGTATCCGCCCGAGGCCGCGGCGGAGTCGTCGTCGAGTGCGGAGAGCGGCAGGACCACCCACCCGGCCTGGGCGACGGTGGACCACGCGAGGAGCCGCACCGGGTCGTCCTGCACCAGCGCCAGGACGTTGCCGAGCGTCATCGACACGGCAGCCAGGATGCCGATGCCGACGAGGACCGGGGCGCCCGCCCCGATGAGCGGCTGGACCACCACGAGCAGGGCGGCGAGCGCGGCCACCTTGGAGGTCGCGGCGAGGAAGGCAGCGACCGGTTCGGTGGCGCCGGCATACGCCTGCGGCGTCCAGAGGTGGAACGGGACGAGGCTGAGCTTGAACCCCAGCCCGGCGAGCAGGAGCAGTGCGCCGAGCAGGAGCACGACCCGGCGCTCCGGGTCGGCGAGGGCGTCCTGCACCCCGCCGGGGGCGAAGACCGCCTCGCCGGTGGACAGCAGCCACAGGGCCGCACCCAGCACGACCATCGCGAACGACACGAGCGAGGTGGTCAGGAGGGCGAGGGCGCCCCGGCCGGCCGGCCCGTCGCCGCGGAGGGCGACCAGCGCGATGGCGGGCAGGGTCGCCAGCTCGAGGCAGACCAGCCACGACCCGAGGTCGTGGGCAGCCGCGACCCCCGCGGCCCCCGCCGTCGCGGCGAGCACGAGCGACACGATGACTGCGGGACCGCCGCGCAGGTGGTCGCGAGGGTCGGCCCCGGGCCAGCTCAACAGCAGGACGACCAGCGCCGATGCGAGGGCGCCGAGCTGCAGGGCGCTCGCGAGCGGACCCGCTTCGTAGAGGCACGCGCCGTCGGGGGCCGGGAGGCAGAGCGTGCGCAGCGGGTCGTCGGCCGACCGCAGCGCCCCGGGCACCGCGAGGGCGACGCCGGCCGCCAACGCGAGCAGTCCGACCGCGGCGTGCAGCCGGACCAGCCGCGGGGCGAGGACGTCGACGACGAGGACGAGCACGGCGCCCAACGCCGGGACCGCGACGGGGCCCAGGGCCAGCCAGTCGAAGCTCACCAGGCTGGTGGCCGCGGGCGCGGTCATGGCGCGGCTCCGATGAGGGTGGTCACCGTGTCGTCGGTGAGGGCGAGCAGGGGCCCGGGGGCGATGCCGAGCAGCAGGACGGCCAGGACGAGCACGGCGATGACGTCCCACTCGCTGTCGCGGCTGTCCTCGATCCGGGGTTCGGTGCGTTCGCCCGCCCAGACCGTCCGCAGGACCCGCAGCGCGTACGCGGCGGCCAGCACGGTGCCGAGCGCGCCGACGACGGCCAGGGCTCGGAAGAGGCCCTCGGGACGGTCGGCGGCCGGTGACCACGCGGCATACACACTGAGGAACTCACCCCAGAACCCGGCCAGACCGGGCAGCCCCAGTGACGCGGCGAGGCCGACGACGAGGGCGAACCCGAGGCGTGGGGTGACCTCGCGGAGCGCGGCCCGTGCCGTCGCCAGGTCGGCACTCCCCCAGCGCTCCTTGAGCCCACCCACGACGACGAACAGGAGCGCGGAGACCACTCCGTGGGCGACGTTCGCGAACAAGGCTGCCTGCAGGCCGGTGCGGGTGCCGCAGGACAGCCCGAGAATGACAAAGCCCATGTGGGCCACCGACGAGTAGGCGATCAGCCGCTTCAGGTCGCGCTCGACGAGGCAGGCCAGGCCTCCCCAGACGATGCCGACCACGCCGAGCACCGCGAGGACCGGTGCGACCTTCGCGAAGCCCTCCGGCAGGGAGGCCAGCGGCAGCCGGACGAGGCCGTAGGTGCCCATCTTGAGGAGTACGGCAGCCAACAGCACCGAGCCCGCGGTGGGCGCGGTGGTGTGGGCGGGTGGGAGCCAGGTGTGCACCGGGAAGACCGGCACCTTGACCGCGAGCCCGGCGACGAGCAGCGCCGCGATGAGGGTCTGGGTGCCGACGGGTATGCCGTGTCCACCGCCCTGGGCGAGGACGTCGAGGTCGGACGTGCCGGCCTTGGCGACGAGGGCGAGGATGCCGACGAGCATGAGGGTCGAGCCGAACGCGGTGTAGAGGACGAACCGCCCCCCGGCATCGGCTCGCGCGGCCCGGTCGTGGGGGTCGCCGAAGCGGGTGATGAGCACCCACATCGGCACGAGCACCAGCTCGAACGCGACGAAGAAGAGCACAGCGTCGCGCGCGTAGAAGGTGGCCAGGGCGCCGAACTCGACCAGCAGCAGGCAGGCGTGGAAGGCGGCCGTGGTGCCACCCTGCGGGGGCCGGTCGAGGGTGTGCAGGACCACCCCGACACCGAGGATCGCGGTGAGCAGCAGGAGGGGCGCGCTGATCCCGTCGACGGCCAGCTGCCAGCGCAGGCCCAGCGACGGCACCCAGGCCCGGTCGACGATGGGGCGGGTGATCACGGCGAAGAGGACGCCGGCGAGGGTCACCACGCTGGCCGCGCTCGCGAGCAGGTTGGCGGTGCGGTGGGAGACGCCGCGGCCACCGGTGAGCAGCCAGACGGCGACGGCGGCAGGGACCACGAGGCTGGCGAGGATCACCACAGCGCCACCCCTGCGAGCGCAACCGCGACGACTCCGGCCACCACCCAGGCCAGCCCTGAGGCGGCCACCTCGCGTCGGTGGGCCCGCTGGCCGCCGGCCCCTCCGAACCGGGTCGCGGCCGCAGCCCCCCGGACGTAGGCGTCGACGACCTCCCGGTCGAGGAACACGACGAGGTGGGCCAGGGCGAGCACGGGTCGCGCGACCAGGGCGACATACAGGCGGTCGACCCCGAGCCCCGCGTCGAACGACGGGATCCGCGCGCCGACGACCCGGATGGCGGGGTCCTTGCCGGCAGCCACCGACCGCACGGCCAGGCCCGCCCCGACGATGAGCAGGACGCTCAGCAGGGCGACCAGCCAGCCGATGTGACCACCGGGGTCGAGCAACGGAGTGACCACGACGAGGCCGCCGACCACCGTGAGGACGGCCAGGACCGTGACGGCCGCGCGGACGCCGACGGTCGCGGTGTCGGCCTCGTGGCGCTCGATGTCGGCGGCGCGCAGGTCGTCGAGCACGATCCACGCGCGCATGCAGTAGGCCGCGGTGAGGACGACGGTCAGCAGCCCGGCCAGCAACACGACCCAGGCGCGGGCCTGGCCGTCGCCGATGCCTGCCTCTGCTGCGGAGAGCACGTGCTCCTTGGAGACGAACCCGACCAGCGGCGGGACGCCCGCGAGCGACAGCAGTCCGACGAACATGGCCGGCCGGATGAACAGGTGGCCACGCACCCCGCCGCGCATCGTCGTCGCGGCGGTGCCGCCGACGGTCACGCTGAGCCAGCCGATCGCGAGGAACAGCAACGCCTTGAAGAACGCGTGGGAGTAGAGGTGGAGGACACCCGCGCCGGGCCCTTCGTCGGCCGGAGCCACCGCGAGCGCGGACAGCATGAGGGCGACCTGGCTCAGGGTCGAGTAGGCGAGCAGCCGCTTGAGGTCGCTCTGCCCGAAGGCCAGCGCGGCGGCATACACCATGGTCACGGCGGTGCTCAGCGCGAGCAGCCAGCGCGCGCCGTCGGCAGCGGCGAGCACGTCGAAGAGCTGGGCGAGCACGAAGGTGCCGGCCGCGACCATCGTCGCGGCGTGGATCAGCGCGGACGCGGGCGTCGGGCCCTCCATGGCGTCGGGGAGCCAGTCGTGGAACGGCACCATGCCCGACTTGCCGAGGATGCCGATGACGAGCAGCACCATGGCCGCGTTGAGGAGGGTGCTGCTGGGGCCGATGCAGAGCCCGGCGTCGTTGCAGCCGGCGCCGGCCCAGGACTGCACCACCCGTCGGTATGCCGTGGAGCCGGCTCCCGCGGCGAGGATCACCACCCCGAGGACGAATCCGACGTCCGCGAGCCGGGTGACGAGGAAGGCCTTGAGCGCGGCGCGGCGGGCGGTCTCCTTGCGGCTCCAGTGGCCGATCAGGAGGTAGGAGCACCAGCCCATCACCTCCCAGCCGACGAGGGTGAGGACGAGGTCGGCGGACTGGACCACGAGGAGCATCGCGGCGGTGAAGAGCGAGACGGTGGCGGCGAAGATGCCGTAGCGGTCGTCGTCGCGCAGGTACCAGCCGGCGAAGACCTGCACCGCCCAGCCGACGACGGCGACCACCAGGGCGATGGTGGCGGTGGCCGTGGTCGCCTGCAGCTGCAACGGGATCCGCAGCTCCCCAGCCGCGAGGGCGGGAATCGACGAGACCGTGCCCGCGCCGGACGAGCCGTGGACTGCCACGACCTCTGCCACGGCGAAGACCACGGCGAGGACGGACGCGGCGACGGCCAGCACTCGGGCCGGGCGGGCTTCTGACCGACGGGCCACCAGCAGCCCGAGGAGGGCGGCGACGGCGGGGACGAGGACGACGAGGCGGGTGGCCGTGCCGCTCACGACCGCCCCCCTTCCACGTCGCTGCTGGCCGGCACTGTGCTGCTGGCCGGCGCGCTGCCGAGCGCCTCGCTGCCGAGCGCCTCGCTGGTGAGCGCCTCGCTGAGGTCGACGTCGCCGCGCAGCCGGAAGACGGCCAGCACGACGGCCAGCGCGACCACGACCTCGGCGGCGGCGATGGTGATGACGAAGAGCGTGAGGACGTTGCCCGCCGCCCAGCGGTCGCCTCCGGCTGCACCCACCGAGACGAGCAGGAGGTTGCCGGCGTTGAGGACCAGCTCGACACCGATGAGCACGAGCACGGCGTTGCGCCGGGCGAGCACGCCGTAGGTGCCGAGTCCCGCGAGGACGGCGGCGAGCAGGTAGGGACCAGCGAGGTGGATCATGCGGCGCCGTCCTCGGCGGTCACGGCCTCGGCGGGCCGGGCGGCGACCGGCGGACGGGTCATGCGCGACACCGCCATCGCCGCCACCAGCGCGACGAGCAGGAGGACGGACAGGACCTCGAACGGCCAGACCCAGGTGCCGAACAGCTGTTCGGCGAGCGCGGTGGTGGAGGTGTCCCGACGCTGGACGGCCGGGCCCGCCAGCGGCAGCAGCGCGGCGGCGAGCAGCGCCGTCACGCCCGCCCCGAGGACGCCGGCGAGGACGCGGTGCAGCCGGCCGGTGCTGATGTCGGGGTTCGCGCCGATCGGGGCGCGCGTCAGCATGAGGGCGAAGAGGACGAGCACGACGATGGCGCCGACGTAGACGAGCAGCTGCACGAGGGCGACGAACTCCGCCCCGAGCACCAGGTAGCAGCCGGCGACCGCGCCGAGGCAGACCACCAGCCACAGCGCGGCGTGCACCACGTGGCGGGTCGTCACGGCGAGCAGCCCACTGGCCGCGGTGACGACGCCGACCGCGGCGAAGGCCACGTCGAGTGCCGTCATTCCCCGGGCTCCGACTTCTCTTCCTCCGCGGCCGTGGCCGGTGCGTCCGTGGCCGGGGTCTCCGCGGCCGGGGTCTCCGCGGCCGGGGTCTCCGCGGCCGGCGTCTCCGCAGCCGGGGTCCCGGCGGCCGGCGTCTCCGACGTCGGGGCGGTGGCCGGCTGTGGCTCCTGGTCGGACGGGGTCGCACGGGTCGGTGCCGGGCGGGTCGGGGTGGTGCGGACCAGCCGACCGGGCCGGGTGGTCGCGCCGATCTCGGCGGGCTCGGCGGAGTGCTCGTCGAGCGCGGAGGGCGGCGGCACGGTGGGCATCCACTGGCCGAGCCGGTCCTTCTCGTGCAGGAGGTCGCGGATGTCGAGCTCGGAGTACTCGAACTCCGGGCTCCAGTGCAGCGCGTCGAACGGGCAGACCTCGATGCAGATGCCGCAGTACATGCAGAGGCTGAAGTCGATCGCGAAGCGGTCGAGGACGTTGCGCTGCCGCTCGCGCCCACCCGGGGTGGTGGCCGGGATCGTCTCCTTGTGGGAGTCGATGTAGATGCACCAGTCGGGGCACTCGCGGGCGCAGAGCATGCACGAGGTGCAGTTCTCCTCCAGGAGCGCGATGACGCCACGGCTGCGCGGCGGCAGGTGTGGCTGGGCGTCGGGGTACTCCGCGGTGTGGGTCGGCTTGGCCATGGTCCGCGCCGTGGTGGCCAGCCCCTTGAGGATCCCGGGTATGCCGATCGATCCCGGCTTCTTCGGCTGCTCGCTCATGCGCTCACCACCACCCAGACCCCGGTCAGGGCCAGCTGGGCCAGCGCGAGGGGCACGAGGACGAGCCAGGCCAGTCGTTGCAGCTGGTCCTCGCGCAGCCGCGGCCAGGCCACCCGCAGCCAGATCACGACGACGGCGATGCAGAAGCCCTTGAGCAGGGTCCACAGCCAGCCGAGCTGGTCGCTGGCGAGGCCGTGCCAGCCGCCGAGGTAGAGGACGGCGAAGAGCAGGGACATGACGACGATCCCGGCGTACTCGCCCAGGAGGAAGAACGCGAACCGCAGCCCGGTGTACTCGGTGTAGGCGCCGAACACGATCTCTGAGTCGGCGACCGGCATGTCGAACGGCGGTCGTTGGAGCTCGGCCACCGCGGACACCAGGAACACGATCGCCCCCGGTAGCTGGAGGACCAGCCACCACGGCGACCACGCTGCGACGATGCCGGACAGGGAGAGGGAGCCTGCGGCGAGGCAGACGCTCGCGACCGCGAGCACCATCGGCAGCTCGTAGGAGAGCAGCTGGGCCGCGGCGCGCATGGCGCCCAGCAGCGAGTACTTGTTGGCGCTCGCCCACCCGGCCATCAGGGTGCCGAGGATGCCGACCGCGGTCACCGCGAGGACGAAGACCGCCGATGCCGGCAGGTCGGCCGCGACGACGTCCGGCGAGAGCGGGATGGCGGCCATCGCGACGAGGTAGGGCACGAGCGCGACCGCCGGGGCGAACCGGAAGACCCGCTGGTCGGCTGCCGCCGGGGTGATGTCCTCCTTCTGCACGAACTTGACCCCGTCGGCGACGAGCTGCGCCCACCCGTGGAACCCACCGGCATACATGGGACCCAGGCGTCCTTGCATGTGGGCCATCACCTTGTGCTCGGTCTGGCCCACGAGCAGCGGGAGGACGAGGAAGGCCGCCAGCACGCCGACGGCGCGCAGCGTCACCTCGACGGCGTCGTTCACCGCGGCCCCCACTCGGGGTCTGGCACACCCGGCGCGGAGACGCGGCGCCGACCGGTGGGCTTGGCGTGCTCGGACTCGCCCGGCTCCTTGGCGCCCGGCCACGGCTTGGAGGCGCGCGCCGCGAGGACGAACGACTTGCGCAGCGGCGTGCCCTCGAACCCGTCGGGCAGGAGCAGCGGGCGCAGGCCGAGGCCGGTGCCGTCGTCGAAGCCATCGAAGTCGAGACCGAACATCTCGTGGGTCTCGCGCTCGTGCCAGGCCACGCCTCGGAACACTGCGGTCAGGCTGGCGAGGCTGGCGCCGGCCGGGACGCGTGTGCGAAAGAGCTTGCGGCGCAAGGCAGTCGGCGTGGAGCCGTCCATGAGGTGGCACACGACGTCGAGCCCCGGAGCCTGCTCGTCGTCGAGCTGGTCGACCGCGGTCAGCCAGTCGAAGAAGGTGTAGCCCTCACCCCGAGCAGCGGAGATCGTCGCCACCCAGTCGGCGGGGTCGACCTCGGCGCGGGTCAGCGCGCTGGGGTCGCTCACGGGGTGTCCTTGACCGGCGGCTGCACGAGCGGGCGGTTGACCTCGCCCGCCGACGCGATGCGGTGGCCGGCGTACTTCGCGCGAATCCCCTTGGTGCTCAACGTCTCGGCGGCGATCTTCTCCTGGAGCTTGAGGATGCCCTGGAGGAGTGACTCGGGACGCGGCGGGCATCCCGGCACGTAGACGTCGACGGGGATGATGGTGTCGACGCCCTTGGTGACGGAGTAGGAGTCCCAGTAGGGGCCACCCGAGTTCGAGCAGGCGCCGAAGGAGATCACGTACTTGGGCTCGGGCATCTGGTCGTAGAGCCGCCGCACCGCCGGCGCCATCTTGTCGGTGACCGTGCCGGACACGACCATCAGGTCAGCCTGGCGGGGGCCGGGCGCGAACGGGATGACGCCGAGCCGGATGAAGTCGTGGCGCGCCATCGACGCCGCGATGAACTCGATCGCGCAGCAGGCGAGCCCGAAGTTGAAGACCCACAGCGAGTAGCGGCGGCCCCAGTTGAGGACGACGCGGATCGGCTGGGGAGCCAGGTCCGTGGCGGGCCCGACCCTGGGCATCGGCAGTGGCGTGGGTCGGCTCGTCGACTCGGGCGTCGGCTGGGTCGTCGGCTGGGTCGTTGTCATCAGAGCCACCTCAGCAGACCGCGGCGTGCGGCGTGCACCAGTCCGACCAGCAGGATGCCCACGAAGACCGCGATCTCGACCAGCGACGCCGCACCCAGGTTGCTCCTGACCACGAGCGCCCAGGGGAACAGGTAGACCGCGTCGACGGCGAAGATGACGTAGAGGAACGCGTAGACGAAGTAGCGGACCTGGGTCTGCGCCCAGTCGCGTCCGACGGGGTCGACGCCGGACTCGTAGGTCGTCAGCTTGGCGCGGGTCGGTGCCCTCGGGGCGAGCAGCGCTCGGGCGCCCATCGCGGCCACGAAGAGCAGCAGGCCGACTGCGACCACCGCGGCGATGACGACGTAGGGCGACACGGTTGGCAGCCTAGTGGGACTGCACCGCGCAGGGGTGTTGCGCCGACGGGGGGACACCTAGCGTGAGGGGCATGGCCCAGCTCCCGCTGTTCCCGCTCGGCACCGTGCTCGTGCCGGGCGCGACGCTGCCGCTGCAGCTCTTCGAGCCGCGCTACCTCGAGCTGCTCAGCGACCTCGTCACCGCGATGGACGTCCCCGAGTTCGGCGTCGTCGCGATCCGGCAGGGCCACGAGGTCGGTCCTGACGCCGTCCGGGACCTGCACGAGGTCGGCTGCGTGGCTCGGGTGCTGCAGGCCGCCCCGGTCGGTGACGGTCGCTACCTGGTGGTCTCCACGGGGGTGCGCCGGTTCCGGCTGGACGCGCTCGTGGCCGGTGCCGGCACGGCATACCTGACCGGGGAGGTGACCCTCCTCGAGGAGCGCACCGGCGACGCCGACGCGGTGGCCGATCTGGCCGACCGCCTGAGGGGCGCCCTGCACGACTACGCCACCACCCTCGGGGCCGAGGAGCCGCAGTGGCCGACCGATGCCGACGAGCTCTCGTATGCCGTGGGCACGGCCGTGGGCCTCGACCTCGGCGACCGACAGCGGCTGCTCGCCGCTGCCGACACCGAGACCCGGCTGCGGCTCGGGGTCACGCTGGTGCGGCGGGAGCGACAGCTGGCCGCCACGCTGGGCGTGGTGCCGCCGACCCCCGAGCACGGGTTCAACCCCAACTGAGCCGCTGGCCCGCCCGCCCGACGATCGGGTCGCGCCGGACAATCCGGTGGCGCTGCGCCGGTCGGTGCGACAGGCTCGGCCCATGACGCGCACCGACACCCCCGAGGCCTGGGACGAGCGCACGACGCTCCTCACCATGCTCCAGTACACGCGAGACACGGCAGCCGAGAAGTGCCGCGACCTCGCCGACGAGCACGTGGGTTCGGCGCCCCTGCCGGGGTCGCCACTGATGAGCCTGGGCGGGGTGGTCAACCACCTGCGCTGGGTCGAGCACTCGTGGATCGAGAACCGGTTCGTCGGGGGTCCCGACCTCGGCCCGTGGACCGACGAGGAGCCCGACCGCGAGTTCAGCCTCGGCGCCACGACTCCCCTGGCGCAGACCTTGGCGGAGTACGTCGAGCAGGCCGGGCGCACCGACGCCATCATCGCTGGGCTGGACCTCGACGACCGGTCGGCGACTCCGTTCCGGTCCGGTGAGCACCCGACGCTGCGCTGGGTGATCCTCCACCTGATCGAGGAGAACTCGCGCCACAACGGGCACCTCGACATCCTGCGCGAGCTCGCCGACGGCAAGACCGGCGACTGAGCGTGTCCGTCCAGTCCGAGCCCGGGGGCGGCGACCGCCTCCTCACGATCGGGGTCGTGTCGCCCGGCGCCATGGGCTCGGCCCTCGCTCACAGGTGGCAGGCGGTCGGGGTGCGCGTGCTGGTGACGCTGGCCGGACGCAGCGAACGCACGCGGAGCCTGGCCGAGGGGCTGGAGCTGGTCGCCGACCTCGACGCAGTGGTAGGCGGCAGCGACGTGGTCGTCAGCGTGGTGCCGCCCGGCGGTGCGGTGGCCACCATGGGCGCCCTCCTCGACGCCTGCCGCCGCACCGGGGCGAGACCGCTCGTGGCCGACCTCAATGCGGTCTCGCCCGCGACGGTCCGCGAGCTGGCGGCCCTGGCCCGGGCGCAGGCCCTCGACTTCGTCGACGGGGCCATCAGCGGCGGACCCCCGACCCCCGGGGGCGACACGACGCTCTACCTGTCCGGCGACGCGGCGGCCGCCCTGGCGGACCTCGCGACGGACGGGCTACGAACGCGGGTGGTGGGCGGTGAACCCGGGGCGGCCTCAGCCGTGAAGATGTGCACCGCCTCGGTCTACAAGGGCACCACCGCCCTGTGGGCCCAGGCGCTTCAGACGGCGCAGGCCCACGGCGTGCTGGACGTCGTGCTGGCCGACCTGGCCGAGGAGTTCCCCGGCGCGGCCGCCACAGCCGGTCGCCGCATCGCGGTGGCGGCGAGCAAGAGCGCGCGGTTCGTCGACGAGATGGAGCAGATCGCGCAGACCCAGGGCGCGGCCGGCGCCAGTCCCGAGCTGTTCACCGCCATGGCTGCGGTCTACGCCCGGTTGGCCAGGACCCCGCTCGCGGCCTTGACGCCCGAGCAGGCGCGCGACCTCACCGACCTCGAGGACGTGCTGGGTCGGTTGGTGACCGCCCCTCGCCAGCCCCAGCCCCAGCCCCAGCCCCAGCCCTGGCCACGGCCCTCGAGGCGCTCGAAGGCCGGCGAGTAGCGGAATGCCCCGGTGCGGCCGTCTCCCCAGGCGCCAAGGGTCCGGAGCAGGAAGTACGCCGGACCCCAGTCCTGCGGTGGGGTGATGCCGTGGTCGACGGCCGGCCCGAAGCCGAACCGCGGGTAGTACGTGGCGTGCCCGAGCAGCACGACCCCGCGCAGGCCCACGGCATCCGCGGCCGCGAGCGTGGCATGCATCAGGGCCGATCCGACCCCCGCACCCTGCCGCTCAGGCAGCACCCCGAGCGGCCCCAGTGCCGCAAGGGGTGCAGGGCGGTCGTCGAGGAGCGCCCGGCTCATCGCGACGTGGCCGACCACGGCTCCGTCCTCCACCGCGACGAGGCACAGCGGTGCCAGCAGGTCACCGTCGGTCCGGAGCTCGTCGACGAGGTTGGCCTCGAGGGCACCATCGGTGGCGGGGGCGTCCTGCGTGGCCGGCCTGGCGAACGCACGGCGGTGCAGCTCACGGATCTCGTCGGCGTCGGACGGCTGCTCCTGGCGGATGAACATGCTGGCGACCCTAGACAGGAGGCGGTGCGCGTCGCCTGCCCATTTCCCGCGCCACGCGCGTGAGGTATGCCGCGTGGCCGGCTCAGCCACGCGGCATACCTCACGCGTCTCAGGCGACGCGGAGCGCGACGCGGAGCGCGACGCCGTGGGCGACGTCAGCCAGCGACGTCAGCGGGCGACGAGGTAGCCGTCGGCGTCGAGGGTCACGGGGATGGGGTCGATGATCTCGAAGCCGTCGAGGCCCTGGGGTTCGAGGTTGCGGAAGCCGACGAGCACCCACGACCCGTCACGCTGCTGCACGAGCGGCGCGGCGAAGAGGTGCGGCTCGCTGGTGAAGGGCCGGGCGGCGTCGATGTCCCACGGACCCAGGGGTCCCGCTCCGGGCACCGACCACGTGCAGTACTCACCGGTGCGGGCGATGCGCTCGGCCGTCATCTCCTGCGGGTGGCAGGTGAAGACGAGGACCCAGCGACCGTCGATCTCCTTGTTCTGCAGCACTTCGAGCTGTCCGAACCCAGCGCCCGGTGCACACAGCGGCGGGCCGAGCGTCCAGGTCTCGAGGTCGGGGCTCGTGGCGTGCGCGACCACGCCGTCGTCGTTGCGCGCCGCGTCGCGGGCGCGGGCGCTGACGAACATGTGCCAGCCGTCCCCGCTCGGGTCGCGGAAGACGAGGGGGTCGCGCCAGGTCTCGCTGGACCCTTCGAGGTCCGGGCCCTCGGTGGGGGCCGGGGTGTTCTGGAGGTTCTTGTACCAGCGCCCGTCCACGCCGACGACCGGCTCCGGGCCGCCGCGCTCCCAGTGCTGCAGGTCGGCGGAGTAGGCCTCGCCCACGCGCTGGTCGTAGACGTGGTGGCCGCGGTTGGAGACGGCGGTGTAGTACATCCGCCACCGCTCGCCGTCGCGGACGACCGACCCCGTCCAGATCGCCAGGTCGTCGAACCGTGCACTGCCACTGCGGTCGGGCCCGAGGCACTCGCCGAGGTAGGTCCAGTCGACGAGGTCGGGCGAGGTGGCGTGGCCCACCGTCGCGGCGGTGTGCCGCTTGCCGGGGTCGCCGAGCGCCCGCGGCGCCTGGAGGAAGAACAGGTGGTAGAGGTCGCCGTCGTCGGCCACCCAGGAGTCCCAGACCCAGAGGTCATCCAGCCTCAGCATGAGCAGAGTCTGGCAGCAGGTAGGGCTGCTCACCTGCCGAACCGCATCGTGGAACGGGTCGCCTTGGCGCCGACGTCGCCCTGCGTCGGGGACACTGCAGGAATGAAGCCTGCACTCGCGGAAGCCCTCGACCTCGAGCCGCACCCGGAGGGTGGCTGGTACCGGCAGACGTGGGTGTCGCCGGCCACCGTCGAGCTCCCCGACGGTCGCACCCGCTCGGCGGCGACGTTGATCTACTTCCTGCTCCCGGCCGGCGAGGCGTCCGCCTGGCACCGGGTTGCCTCGGACGAGATCTAGCTGGCCCACACGGGCGTCGTCACCCTCGAGCTCGGGGGCTCGGACTCGCGTCCCGCCGCCTCCGAGGACTGTGCACGCCGCTCGGTCGGGGCCACCGGCGAAGCTCAGGTGCTCGTGCCCGCCGGGCACTGGCAGCGCACCGTGGTCACCGACCAGGACGCGCTGGTGAGCTGCCTCGTGTCACCGGGGTTCGACTTCGAGGACTTCGAGCTGGCGACCTAGGAGCCGGGCAGAGCTGGCGACCTAGGCGCCGGGCAGAGCTGGCGACCTAGGCGCCGGGCGTGCCCAGCGTGCCGCCGGCGCGCCAGTAGCGGCCGTCGCGGCGCTCGAGGAAGCCCTCTTCGACGAGGTAGCGGCGCAGGGCGGCGACGTCGTCGTGCCAGACGCGGAGGCTGGTGTTGACCTGGGTCTCGTCGTAGGTCTCCCCGACCTCGAACGACTGGGCCATCTCGTTGAGGACGACGAGGCGCTTGCGGACGCGGGTCGGGATGGCCGAGAGCCTGCCGTCGGGCCGGACGAAGGCACGCAGCACGGCCTCCCGGTCGGCGAGGGCGTCGTCAAGAGCGGGGCGATCCATGTCTCGAACGTAGCTCGTCATTCTGTTTCGTCCCAATGCTTTTCGCGGACTGTGCCTGTGGACGACGCACCTTCGGCTGTCAGCGCCTGGCTCTACGATGGACACATGTTCGACGACGTGGAGACCGTGCGGGGAGCCGACCCGGCTGACCTCGTCGGTGCCGTCTTCGCGCTGACCGACGAGGCTATTGCGGACCTGTCAGCCGAGCAGGCCGAGGCCCTGGTCGTCGCGACGCAGCGGGTGGTCAGTGCCGCGACAGCGCGGCAGCGCTCGGCGATGGAGACGGTGGCCCGGCGTTGCGACGAGCGCGTCGACTGCGAGGCGGCCGACGCGGCTCAGGCCGGCACCCGGCGCCCTCAGCTTTCCGGCCAGGCCCTCGCTGCGGGGTCGCTCGCCGCCCTCCTGCACGTCTCACCCCGCACCATGTCCACCCGCATCGACCACGCCCGTCGGGTCGTGTGCGCCCTGCCGCAGGTCCAGGCGCTGGCTTGGTCGGGCGACCTCGAGCCCTACCGCGTGGATGCCGTGGTCGCGGAGTCGGCGGCTGCGCCCTGGGCACGGCTGCACGAGTTCGAGGCCCGCGTCCTCGACGGCGGCGTCACCGAGATGAGCTGCGCCGCACTTCGACGGCGCGCCCGTCGGGCGGCCGACCGGTGCGCAACGGACGACGCCGACCTCCTCGCCCAGCTGGCCCGGACTCGCGCTGACGTCTCGGTGCGGCCCGGCGAGTGCACCGGCATGACCCGGCTCGTGGCCGACCTGCCGACACCCGTGGCGATGCGCGTCTGGGGTGCCGTGGACGGGCTCGCCGCCGAGTACGCCCGCTCCCAGCCCGGGCTTCGGATGGGAGCAGCGAGGGCCGATGCGCTGGCCGACCTCATCGCGGCCAACGCGACGATCAGCACGACGATCGAGCTCGTGGCGCCGATTGACACCGGCCACCACACCCGGCCGGCCCTCGGGGTCTCAGCCACGTGCCTCGACGAGCCCTCGGAGTCAGCATCGTCCGAGCCAGGCGGTGGATACGTCGACCTCGGCGGCTGCGAAGAGCTCGATGACGGCGTCCTCCACGACCACGGTGGCGACCTCTGGTTCGTGTCCTCGCACACCGAGGTGCCGCTGCTCGGCTCGCTGCTCCCCGCCGACGTCGTCGCCCTCCTCTCCGACCCCGACGTCACCGTCCGGCTCGCCCGCAGCGACTCGGTCACCGGCGCGACCCGCTGGCAGGACCCGCGCACCTACCGCCCCGGCGCCGCCACCGCGCGAGCCGTCCGATCCCGGGACGGCACCTGCCGGTTCCCCGGCTGCGCCACCGCCGCCAGACGCTGCCAGCTCGACCACGTGGTCCGACATCCCGACGGGCCGACCACCGTCACCAACCTGCAGACCCTGTGCGCCACCCACCACGGGTTCAAG